>NZ_JMLC01000001.1 GCF_000686605.1 Streptococcus sobrinus DSM 20742 = ATCC 33478
ACTTTGGTGTCAAACGAGACTTCCGACCTTTTTGCTTAGCCCTGTGGTCGTACTGTTCCTGTGCTAAGGCTGCGGAATAACCATTTTGGCATCGTCTTAACTCTCTTGAAATAGTAGACTTATGGACGCCAAGTTTATTTGCAATTTGGCAAGGTTTCAAACCTAATTCTAAGTAGGTTTCTATCTTTATTCGGTCGGTTATGGTAAGATGGGAGTAGCTCATAGTTTTTCCTCGGGTTCTGTTTGTGTGGTTACTTACAGTTTACACCAATGAAACGCTATGAGTTTTTTTGTTGCACTATATTTTACAATTTATCTTATAAATCTATCTCCAAAACAATCGGTCCGTGGTCCTGGCGGCTACCAGAGTCAATCATATCGGACTTGCTGATTTTATCAGCGATGCGGTTGCTGGTCAGCCAGTAGTCAATCCGCCAGCCGGTGTTGTTAATCTTGCTGGTCTTGCTGCGTTGAGCCCACCAGGAGTAAACATCAGGAATGTCGCCGTGCATGTAGCGGAAGGTATCGGTGAAGCCCTTGTCTAGCAGGTTAGTAAAGCCTTGGCGTTCTTCGTCGGTAAAGCCAGGAGAGCGCCGGTTGCTAGAGGGATTGGCTAGGTCAATTTCCTTGTGGGCAACATTGTAGTCACCACTAGCTAGGACAGGTTTTTGCTGATCTAAGCCTACTAGGTAGTCGGCATATTTTTGGTCCCATATTTGTCTTTCCTCCAAACGGCGGAGACCATCTCCAGCATTGGGGGTATAGACTTGGGTGACGAAGAACTTATCAAACTCTAGGGTAATAATTCGACCTTCGTCATCCATGGTTGAAGGAGCATCAATTTCTGGATAGGTAATGCTTGGCTCTGGCAGGTTGGACTTGTAGAGGAACATGGTGCCAGCGTAGCCTTTACGGGCCGGTTCTACTGAGGACCGCCAGGCAATTTGATAGTCTGGGAAATAGTCCTCTAGGAGGGCCAGGTGCTTTTTGGTTGGCCCCTTGGCAGAGAGTTTAGTTTCCTGAATGGCAATAATGTCGGCATCTTGGTCAACTAAGCTGGCAATAACCTGACGCGAAAGGAGGGCTCTGGCTGAATCACTAGTCAGAGCGGTGTTGAGCGAATCTATGTTCCAAGAAATAAGTTTCATAATGATATCCTTCAATTCAAATTTCTCCCATTATTATAGCAGATTAATCAGTAAGCTGTGATTCTCACGATTAGATTAGGAAAAGGAATTTTGAAAATGATCAGAAAGTTTGAAAATAGGCTTGCTAGTTGATTGATAGACTTTATCATTTTGGTTTTTTATCTGAGAGCGATTAAAACAATAGTCACAATATAAAAGATAGCGGTTAGCAGATAACCCATGCGCCAAAAGAGCTTGAAGAAACGTTTGTAGGAGAAGATCCTAATCTTCCCGGCCTTGCGCAAGATGAAGAGGCAGGTGGCGATAGCTAGCATGCACATCATCAGGAGGTACTGCGGGAAAAAATTATGGGTGAAGTAGCGCCCCGAGATATAAATGATGGCTACTGCTAAGAAGGGTAGGGAGAGGTCAGGAAATTTGATGCTAAAGCGTTTGAGATCAAAATAGCGGACCAGGGATTGGGCCAAAAAGGGGATGATAAAGAAGTAGAGAACTGCGAAAATGTATATCATAAGACTATTTTATCCTGATTAGAGAATAAAGTAAACTTATTCTGAGGAAAAAGTGAAAAATCCTTGCAAAATCAGCCTATTCCTGTATAATATTAAGGGTGTGTCTGGTACCCTAGGCATGCCTGTGGGAGGTAACTACTCTTTATAAAATAAACAGATACTTCGTTAATGCGTTTTGCTGGACTCGAGTCCTATCTGTAGCGCCTTGACTGGTCTCTCCCTTGTTTTCTCTTGAGTAAAATCTATTCTTACCGCCAAAACCACAAAGGAGGAAATTACAAATGGCTAAAAAAGTCGAAAATGTCGTAAAACTTCAAATTCCTGCTGGTAAAGCGACTCCAGCTCCACCGGTTGGACCTGCTCTTGGTCAAGCCGGAATCAACATCATGGGATTCACCAAAGAGTTTAACGCTCGTACTGCTGACCAAGCAGGTATGCTGATCCCAGTTGTTATCTCTGTGTATGAAGATAAATCATTTGATTTCATCACAAAAACTCCACCAGCTGCTGTTCTTTTGAAAAAGGCTGCCGGTGTCGACAAGGGTTCAGGTGAACCAAACAAAACTAAGGTTGCTAGCGTTACTCGTGCACAAGTACAAGAAATCGCTCAAACCAAGATGCCTGACCTGAACGCTGCAAACATTGAATCTGCTATGCGCATGATCGAAGGTACTGCTCGTTCAATGGGATTCACTGTTACTGACTAATAGGAATTCTAAGACACCCGCATTCATCGCTTGCCGGTGAAGGTGTGGAAGATGAAAGTCGATAGGACCACATTACACAAGGAGAAAGAATAACATGGCTAAAAAAAGCAAACAAATGCGTGCTGCTCTTGAGAAGGTAGATACTTCTAAAGCATACAGCGTTGAAGAAGCTGTTGCACTCGCAAAAGAAACAAACTTCGCAAAATTTGATGCAACTGTAGAAGTTGCCTACAACCTTAACATTGATGTTAAGAAGGCTGACCAACAAATCCGTGGGGCAATGGTCTTGCCAAACGGTACTGGCAAAACTCAACGAGTTCTTGTTTTCGCTCGTGGTGCTAAAGCTGAAGAAGCTAAGGCTGCTGGTGCAGACTTCGTTGGGGAAGATGACCTCGTTGCTAAAATCAACGATGGTTGGTTGGACTTCGATGTTGTTATCGCAACACCTGATATGATGGCAATCGTTGGTCGTCTTGGACGTGTCCTCGGCCCACGTAACCTTATGCCAAACCCTAAGACTGGTACAGTAACTATGGATGTTGCCAAGGCTGTTGAAGAATCTAAGGGTGGTAAAATCACTTACCGTGCTGACAAGGCTGGTAACGTGCAAGCTATCATTGGTAAAGTATCTTTTGATGCTGACAAGTTGGTAGAAAACTTCAAAGCTTTCAACGATGTTATCGCTAAGGCTAAACCAGCAACTGTTAAAGGTGCTTACATCACTAACCTTGCAATCTCAACCACTCAAGGTGTTGGTATCAAGGTAGATAGCAACTCACTTTAATCTATTAACTAAATTAGAAAAAGGATCGGCTGGGCCGGCCTTTTTTCATGTTCTCGATAAAATAGGTCCACCCCAGTTTCACTTCAGACAGCTTCCTCTATTTTCAATGGCCTTTTCGGCTTGGAAATTTATTTTTTAAACTGCTAGGAGAAAGGCTTCATTTATGATAAAATAATTAGGATGAGTTCGAATTGAAGAGGAGATAGATTGATGGTAGAACCAAAGTACAAACGTGTCTTGATTAAGCTCTCTGGTGAAGCCTTGGCGGGTGCTAAGGGAGTCGGGATTGACTTGCCAACTGTTCAAACTATAGCCAAGGAGATTGCTGAGGTTCATGAGCTGGGCGTGCAAATTGCCTTGGTTATCGGTGGTGGTAACCTCTGGCGGGGAGAGCCAGCTGCTCAGGCTGGTATGGACCGTGTTCAGGCCGACTACACCGGCATGTTGGGGACCGTCATGAATGCCTTGGTTATGGCAGACAGCCTCAAGCAGGTTGGTGTTGACACCCGGGTGCAGACAGCCATTGCCATGCAATCTGTTGCCGAGCCTTACATTCGTGGTCGGGCCCTGCGTCACCTTGAAAAGGGTCGGATTGTTATCTTTGGTGCTGGTATTGGCTCTCCTTACTTCTCAACGGACACAACAGCGGCTCTGCGGGCAGCCGAAGTTGAAGCTGATGCTATTCTCATGGCCAAGAACGGTGTCGATGGTGTCTATAATGATGACCCTCGTAAGAATGCCGATGCTGTTAAGTTTGATGAATTGACCCATGTGGAAGTTATCAAACGTGGCCTTAAGATTATGGATGCAACGGCTGCGACTATGTCTATGGATAATGATATTGACCTGGTTGTCTTCAACATGAATGAGCCTGGTAATATCAGACGGGTCGTCTTCGGTGAACCAATCGGAACAACTGTTTCAAACAAATCTTCTCACTAAAAAGAAAAGGAATTGATTATGGCAAATCCAATTATTGATAAAGCAAACGAACGTTTTAAACATTCCCACGAAGCCTTGGGACGTGAATTTTCTGCTATCCGTGCTGGCCGTGCAAATGCCAGCCTTTTGGACCGAATTGAAGTAGACTATTACGGAGCTCCAACTCCCCTTAATCAATTGGCTTCTATCACCGTTCCGGAAGCTCGAGTTCTCTTAATTTCCCCATTTGATAAAAGCTCTATCAAGGAAATTGAGCGGGCTATCAACGAGTCAGACTTAGGTATTAATCCAGCCAACGATGGTTCTGTTATTCGCTTAGTTATCCCAGCCTTGACCGAAGAAACGCGTAGGGAATTGGCTAAGGAAGTGAAAAAACTTGGAGAAAATGCCAAGGTTGCCATCCGCAATATCCGTCGGGATGCTATGGATGATGCTAAAAAGCAAGAAAAAAATAAGGAAATCACTGAAGATGAACTCAAGTCTTTGGAAAAAGATATCCAAAAAGCTACGGATGATGCTGTCAAGAAGATTGATAGCATGACCAACGAAAAAGAAAAAGAATTGCTAACCGTTTAAAAGCAAGCAGAGAGGGTCTGGGACTGGAGCGTCTCAGACCTTTCCTGTTCAATGAGGAAATCCAATGAATAATATACTAGCAAAAACCATTACAGCTATGGTGACTGACCAAAATGAGCACTATTATTTTGTGCAAAAGGATGGAGTGACCCTGGCCTTGGATAAGACGGAGGGTGACCACCAGCTGGGTCAGATGGTCCAGGGCTTTGCCTATAGCGACCTCCATCAAAAGCTTCGCCTGACCACCCTGCCAATTTCAGCTACTCGCGACAGCTATGGCTGGGGTGTAGTGACCGAGGTCCGTCGGGACCTGGGAGTCTTTCTGGATACAGGCCTTCCTGATAAGCAAGTCGTCGTTTCTCTGGACGTTCTGCCAGAGATTAAGGAGCTTTGGCCTAAGAAGGGTGATAAGCTCTACGTGTCCTTGGAGGTTGACAAGAAAGACCGTATCTGGGCCCTTCCTGCTCCAGCAGAGGTCTTTCAAAAGCTAGCTAGTCCCGCCTACGATAATATGCAAAATGAGAAGCTGCGGGCCATCGTCTACCGTCTCAAATTATCAGGTACTTTTGTCTATTTGCCTGATAATAATATGTTGGGCTTCATTCATCCCAGCGAGCGTTACACAGAACCTCGTTTAGGACAGGAGCTGGAAGCCCGTGTCATTGGTTACCGACAGGTTGACCGCACTCTCAATCTCTCGCTCAAGCCCCGTTCTTTTGAAATGTTGGAAGCTGATGCCCAGATGATTTTGACCTATTTAGAAGGCCAGGGCGGGTTTATGACCCTCAATGATAAGTCATCGCCAGCAGAAATCAAGGCTACCTTTGGTATCTCTAAGGGCCAATTCAAAAAGGCCCTAGGTGGTCTCATGAAGGCCGGCAAGATTAAGCAGGATGCCAGCGGGACATGGGGTCTCCTATGACGAAATCGCTTGAAGAAATGAGCTTGGAAGAGCTCTGGCAGCTTTTTCCGATTTTTCTGGTGGAACATAAAACGCAGTGGCAGAATTGGTATGTGTCAGAAAAAGCTGACTTGGAGAAAGTGTTAGGCCCTGACTTAATAAAAAACATTGAGCACATTGGTAGCACAGCCATTCCAAATATCTGGGCTAAGAATATAGTTGATATCTTGATAGAAGTAGCATCACCTGCGGATATGGTTCAATCTAGGAAATTGTTAGTCGCAAATGGTTGGCGGGTGATGTCAGAAGAGCCCGAGCGAATTTCTCTTAATAAGGGATACACTCAAAATGGCTTTGCGGACAAGGTCTTTCATCTGCATTTGCGTCTGATGGGGGATTGTGATGAGATTTATTTCAGGGACTATCTGCGTTTGCATCCAGATATAGCTCAGGCTTACCAGAAAATTAAGCTAAGCTTGTGGAAGGAATTTGAGCATGATCGAAATGGCTATACAGAGGCTAAGAGTGACTTTATCAAGAAATATACCAAAGAGGCCGGAAAAGGCCAGATTGATTTCTAGGGCTAGCTTGAAAACGGGATGGTGCTTGATTGAGACAGTGATTTTTGTTTTATTGTGTCCTTTTTTATAAAGTCAGATTTACAAAGAGGGAAAAGGCCCAAGGGAAAAATTTTAAAGCGGTTTGAGACCTGTTAAGTAGGCCCAGCCTTGTGAGTGCAAGGTAGGCCTTTTTTTGATAGGAAAAGATAAAAGGGTGATAAAAAATGCCTATCGCTTGATTAGTTTTAAATATTTGTTTGCCCTGTCTAAAGATGGTAAAATGAAACTATACTTAAATTGTGAGGAGTTTTTTCATGAAACTTAAAAATATTGTGAAGTTTGGAGCTGTGGCAGTAGCTTCTGTGGCCATACTAGCAGCCTGTGGTTCCAAGTCTTCTAGTAAAGAGACCGTTAACTTTGCGACGGTTGGAACTACTAATCCATTCTCTTATGAAGACAAGAGCGGTAATCTGACAGGTTATGATATTGAAGTGGCCAAGGCCGTTTTCAAGGGCTCTGATAAATACAAGGTTAATTTCAAAAAGACCGAGTGGTCTTCTGTTTTTGACGGTCTCGGTTCTAGTAAATACCAAATGGCCGGAAACAATATCTCTTATGATAAGGATCGGGCAAAACGCTACCTCTATTCTGAGCCTACCGGAACAACACCGACGGTCTTGACTGTAGGTAAAGACAGTGATATTAAGTCCTTCGATGATATTGGCGGTTACTCAACTCAAGTCGTTCAGGGGACAACAACGGCCAAGCAATTGGAGGACTATAATAAGAAGCATCCCGATAATCAGGTTAAAATCAACTATACAGAAGAAGATATTCCGCAAATCTTGCGGAGCTTGAATGATGGTAAATATGATTTCAAACTCTTTGATGCCCCAACTGTCAATGCGGTCATTAAGAGCCAAAATCTGTCAAATTTGAAGACTATTGATGTGCCTTCTGACCAAAAACCATTTATCTACTTTGTCTTCTCTAGCGACCAAAAGGATTTGCAAAAGTTTGTCAATAAACGTTTGGAAGCCTTACAGAAAGATGGTACCCTATCTAAGTTAGCTGAGAAATATCTGGGCAACAAGGATTATGTTCCTACAGCTAAGGAAATGAAAGTGCCTTCAAATAAATAAGCAAAGGAGACTGTGACAAAAGTTTTCACCTCGTTACTTTTTCAACGTCAAACACCTTGACGCAGTGGTTGATTTGTGATGAGTGGCTTGACGCTTTAACGTTTAGTCACTCACATGCCAGTGAAACGGCGGTAAAGTACTTATCCCTTTCGGGACAGGTCAAACAGTCTGGGAGACTGTTTGAGGAAACCAGACCAGTTCAACTTTGCGGGGGTGAGAAAGAAATAGTCTGGGGATAGACTATTTCTTCCCGAACCTTAAAATTGGAGAGTGAGGCAAATCGATTTCTTCGAAATCATGATTTTGGTCTCACTCCTTTTTTTGTTGGCAGTCTCCATGCTATAGTTATTAGTTATAAGTCTATACAATAATAAACAATTTGAAAGCTGTCTTTCCTTGTGGGATAATAGGCACATGATAAATTAGAAAAGAGGTTCTCTTATGAAGTGGAAAAAGATAATTGGAATTATTACAGTGGCCATTGCAGCCACCTTATTCTTGACAGCTTGTGGTTCCAAGTCAAGCAGTAAAAATGAGCTTAAGGTTGGTATCATGACCTTGGATGATACAACAAAACCTGTCTGGGACCAAGTTAAAAAGGATGCTGCTAAAAAAGGAATAACTATCAAATACGTTCAATTTACAGACTATAACCAACCTAATAAGGCCCTGTCAACAGGACAAGTTGATGTCAATGCTTTCCAGCACTATTATTTTCTTAATAACTGGAACAAGGAAAACAAGGGGAATCTAGTGGCGGTTGGAGATACGCTTATCAGCCCAATCCGCCTCTTCTCACAAACAAACTCATCTGGTAAGGCAGAATATTCGAGTGTCAAGGATCTTCCGGAGGGAGCTAAAATCGCTATCCCTAACGATGCTTCCAATGAGAGCCGTGCTCTCTTCTTGTTGCAGGCAGCTGGTTTGATTAAGCTCTCAACCAAGAATGGTGCTCTAGCAACTTTGAAGGATATTACTGAAAATTCTAAGGATATTAAAATTACAGAGGTTAGTGCTGAACAATTAGTGAGCAACTTGAAGAATAAATCTTTAGATGCTGCTGTTATCAATAATGCCTATGCCCAAGAAGGAAAGATTGATTATAAGACAACACTTTATACAGAAGCTATCGATGCGACTTCAAAGGATTGGGTCAATGTGATTGCAGCGAAGAAGAACTGGAAAAAATCTAACAAGGCTGATGCTATTAAGACTTTAGTCAAGATTTACCAATCAGATAAGATTGCAAAATTGATTAATAAGTCAACTAATGGTGTTGACAAAGCTGCTTGGAAGGGTGCTCCCAAGCTAGCGTCATCCAGTAAGTAATAAAAGACTAGATGAAGATAAGAGGAGCTGAGTCATTTGTGTTTTCAGCCCTCTTTTATTATTAGGAGGACGTCTTAATGACTAATTCAAGAGAGCAAGAACAAATTAATAAGTTTAACCACGATCAGCTGACTCAAGAATATTTTGCTATTCTAAAAGAATTAATTGCTAAAAAATCCATCTTTGCTCAAGAGATTGGTTTGGCAGAAGTGGCGGACTATCTGGGGAAAATTTTCAGTCAGGCTGGAGCTGAAGTCTTCATTGATGATAGCTATAAGGCTCCCTTTTTCATTGCCAAGTTCAAGAGTCCCAATCCCCAAGCTAAGACCATCATTTTTTATAACCATTATGATACGGTTCCAGCTGATGCAGATCAGGTTTGGACTGGAGATCCATTTAGTTTAACGACAAGAGATGGTTATATCTACGGCCGTGGTGTTGATGATGATAAGGGTCATATCATTGCACGGTTGACAGCTGTGCGTAAGTACTTGGAAGAAGAGGGAGACCTACCCCTTAATCTTACCTTTATGATAGAAGGAGCTGAAGAGTCTGCTTCAACAGATTTAGAAAAGTACTTAGAAAAGCATGCCGAAAAGCTTTTGCCAGCTGATTTTTTAATCTGGGAACAGGGAATTAAAAATGTTAAGGGGCAGTTGGAAATTACGGGTGGCAATAAGGGGATTATTACCTTTGACTTATCCGTTAAAAGTGCCAGTGTAGATATCCATTCAAAATTTGGTGGTGTGATTGAATCTGCAACCTGGTATCTCCTTAAAGCTATTAATAGTATGCGAGATGACAAGGGACGCATTCTGATTGATGATATTTACGAGCAGGTCCAAAGGCCTTCACCAAGAGAATTGGAGCTGGTTGAACAATATGCTATCGAGAACGGGGATAATTTAAGTCAGTTGTATGACTTAAAGCTACCGGTGATGCTTGAGGATAGGCGAGACTTTCTAAGGAGATACTTCTTTGAGCCTGCTTTAACTATAGAGGGAATTAGTTCCGGTTATCTGGGGCAAGGCGTCAAAACTATTATTCCTTCAACGGCTACTGCTAAGATGGAAATGCGATTGGTGCCGGGATTGACACCGCTTGATGTTATTGATAAAATTAAGCGTCATCTGCTCAGGCATGGCTTTGACCAGGTTGAGGTAATTTATACTCTCGGCGAGGAAAGTTATCGATCTGATATGTCGGCTGGACCCATTCTTCGAGTCAGTAATTTGGCCAAAGACTTGTATCCAGCAGGAATTGCCCTCTTGCCAACAGCTGCTGGGACAGGTCCTATGCAACTGATTCATCAAGCCCTGCAGGTCCCTATGGCGGCCTTCGGTCTTGGAAATGCTAATAGTCGAGATCATGCAGGCGACGAAAATATTTCAATTGCAGATTATTATACTCACATTGAATTAGTTAAGGAGTTAATAAAGTCCTATGAGTGAAGCGATTATTCAATTAGACCATATTGATATTACTTTCCACCAAAAGAAAAAGGTGATTGAGGCTGTCAAAGATGTGACTGTCCATATCAATCAAGGTGATATATACGGTATTGTTGGTTATTCTGGTGCTGGTAAATCTACCTTAGTGAGGGCTATCAATCTACTCCAAATTCCTACGGCAGGTAGGGTTAAAGTAGCTGGTGATACCTTGTTCGATAAGGAAAAGGTGACTTTAGATTCTGGTAAATTACGATATAAACGTCGAGAAATCGGCATGATTTTCCAACATTTTAACCTGATGGCTCAAAAAACGGCAAGGCAAAATATCGCCTTTGCCCTCCGCCATTCGGACCTATCAAAGGAAGCGAAGGCTAAGAAGGTTGAAGAACTCTTAGACTTGGTAGGTTTGGCTGATAGAGCCGAGAATTATCCGGCCCAGTTGTCTGGTGGTCAAAAGCAACGGGTTGCAATTGCTCGGGCTCTGGCAAATGATCCTAAGATTCTGATTTCGGATGAATCTACCTCGGCCCTCGATCCCAAGACTACTAAACAAATTCTTGCTCTCCTGCAAGATTTGAATAAGAAATTGGGCTTAACAGTCGTTATGATTACCCATGAGATGCAGATTGTTAAGGAGATCTGTAATCGTGTGGCGGTCATGCAAAACGGCTCCCTAATTGAAGAAGGCTCCACCTTGGAAATCTTCTCCAATCCTAAGCAGCCCCTAACTCAGGATTTTATTAAGACAGCAACTGGGATAGATGAGGCCTTGGTTAAAATTAACCGTCAAGAGGTGGTTGAACATTTAGGAGTAAATGATCGTCTGGTCTTACTTCGGTATGCTGGAGCAGCAACAGATGAACCTTTGTTGAATAGCTTATACAAAAATTATGAGGTTTCAGCCAATATTCTTTATGCCAATATTGAAATTTTAGAGGATACGCCTGTGGGTGAGATGGTTGTCGTCTTATCTGGTCAACAGGTTGATACTGCCTTACAAGTTATTGAAAAGGCTGAAGTTTCCGTCACAATTTTGAAGGGAGGTAGCAAATAATGGAACTAATTGAAAAGTATTTACCTAATGCTTACCAGCTTGGTTGGACTGGCGATTTGGGTTGGTGGTCTGCGATTTTAGCGACCCTCTACATGACCTTTTGGAGCTTTTTGATTGGAGGCTCTTTGGGGCTGATTGCCGGGCTCTTTCTTGTTTTGACAGGTCCTGGTGGTGTCATTGAAAATCGACTGGTTTTCTGGATTCTAGATAAAATTGTTTCCATCTTCCGTGCCATTCCATTTATTATTTTGTTGGCCATTTTGTCTGGACTAACTCTCTTGCTGGCGGGAACAACTCTGGGGGCAACAGCTGCTTTGGTACCTTTATCAGCAGCGACCTTTCCCTTCTTTGCCCGCCAAGTTCAGGTGGTCTTCTCAGAAATGGATAGAGGGGTGATTGAAGCGGGTCAGGCTAGTGGGGCGACCCTCTGGGATATCATCAAAATCTATCTCAGTGAAGGCCTTCCGGAACTTATCCGTGTTTCTACGGTTACCTTGATTTCATTGGTTGGTGAGACTGCTATGGCGGGTGCCATTGGTGCTGGTGGTTTAGGGAATGTTGCTATTGCCTATGGTTACCAACGTTTTCAAGGCGATATCACCCTAGTAGCGACTATCTTTATCCTACTCCTAATTTTCATCATTCAGTTCACAGGAGATTTCTTAACACATAAGCTCAGTCATAAATAAATTTAGAGCCGAAATCAGCTTGATTTCGGCTCTATCGTTTGCAAGGAAGGCTTGAGATAACTCTGTCGAAGCAGTGGATAATACTACTTTACTAGAGTTGGTCTGGACAAAGAAATCTGCTATAGCAGATTTTATAGTCGCTATAAGAGAGGGCATAACCAAATAGAACGACAATGCCCTTTCCCCTGGCGATACAAAAATGAACTGGCTGACCATGATGGTTCGTTTAAGGCCTTCGGGAAGGTAGACAGTCCATCTCTAGTTGCTGTAGTGTGAGATTAAGTTCTTCACTATCTAGGTTGAGCTTCTCAATCATCGCCTGTGTTGACGGAAGTTGGCTTTTGTATTAAGATGTTTTTATATATCATACTAAACGAACTGTTAGATAAAGAGGTAAAATTTTGAAACGCATACTGTTAACTTGGAATCGGACCAGTCTCTTAAAACGAATTGCCATCGGCGTTGTCATCGGTGTTATTTTGGGCTTAGTTATTCCTAAAGTTTCAATCATCGGGCTCTTAGGGAAATTATTTGTTGGGGCTCTCAAAGCTATTGCTCCGCTTTTAGTTTTTGCCCTGGTGGCCAATGCCCTATCGCAGACACGTGAAGGTCAGAAATCCAACATGACTACAGTTATTGGTCTTTACATGTTTGGGACTTTTGCAGCGGCCTTGACGGCGGTAATCTCCCACTACCTCTTTCCGATTAAATTGACCTTATCTAGTGCGGCGACGAAGGCAGCAGCTAATGTCTCACAATCACCTCAGGGAGTTGGGGATGTTTTCCAATCCCTGCTTCTTAAGATGGTCGATAATCCCATCCACGCCCTTGTAGAGGCTAATTATATTGGCGTTTTGGTCTGGGCAGTAGTTTTTGGTTTTGCCATGCGGACAGCTAGCCAACATACTAAGGAGCTATTGACGACTATTGCTGAAGTGACTTCGCAGATTGTTCGTTGGATTATTAACCTAGCTCCTTTTGGAATTCTGGGTCTGGTTTTTACAACAATCTCGGAAAATGGGATTAGTGTTCTCTCTAGATATGGAATTCTCATTCTGGTTTTAGTAGGAACCATGCTTTTTGTTGCCTTAGTCGTTAATCCTATTATTTCATTTATCATGATGCAGCGTAATCCTTATCCATTGGTTTTGCGGTGCCTGCGAGAATCTGGGATTACTGCCTTCTTTACGCGGTCATCAGCCGCAAATATTCCAGTCAATATGAAATTGTGTGCGGATTTAGGTTTGGATCCTGATACTTATTCGGTTTCGATTCCTTTAGGGTCAACCATCAACATGGCTGGGGCTGCTGTTACCATCAATGTCTTAACCCTGGCGGCCACTTCCACCTTGGGCATTCATGTCGATTTTGCGACCGCTCTGATTTTAAGTGTGGTTGCAGCTATCTCTGCCTGCGGGGCCTCTGGGGTTGCCGGTGGTTCCCTGCTATTGATACCGGTGGCTTGTAGTCTCTTTGGAATTGATAATGACACAGCCATGCAGGTGGTCGGTGCCGGTTTCATCGTCGGTGTGGTCCAAGACTCCTGTGAAACGGCCCTTAACTCCTCCACCGATGTACTCTTTACCGCTGTTGCCGAATTCTCAACCTGGGGTAAGAAGAAAGCCCTGGGGAAATAAGTATAGATTCATAATGGATACAAAGCTCTGGTCAGAAAAAGTGGTCAGGGCTTTTGGCATTTGTAGGGTCATTCCTGGCTAAAAACTTTTCCCAATAGTTAGCCCACAGTGAGTTAGCGAAGAGACTTGAGAAAGGGAAAACCGATGATGCTTTCCTTTTGAAGCTAGTGGGAGGCATAGGTGGGCCTCAGTAGGGGCTGCTGTTGCAAATTAAGATTTTCAAATCTTAATTTGCTTTGCTGACTAATCTTTTGCTTTTCCAATAGTATCAGTATAACTGGTTATAGAAAATAGCTAAGTTTATGACCTTCTTGGGTGTGCTATAATGAAAACTAATATCACTAAAAAGGAAGGCTTCTATGGCAAATAATTTATTAGTTTTACAGTCGGATTTCGGTCTCGTTGATGGAGCTGTTTCGGCCATGGTTGGGGTTGCCTTGCAGGAAGATGGTGATTTAAAAATTCATCATCTGACTCATGATATCACTCCCTATAATATTTTTGAAGGCTCCTATCGCCTCTTTCAAACTGTTGAATACTGGCCAGGGGGGACAACTTTTATCTCTGTCGTTGACCCGGGTGTCGGGTCTGACCGCAAAAGTGTGGTCGCTCTGACACAAAAAAATCAATATATTGTCACTCCTGATAATGGGACCCTGTCTTATATCAAGGAACATATTGGTATTAAGGCTGTTCGCGAAATTTCCGAGCTCAAGAATCGCCGTGAAAATACTGAACTTTCCTATACCTTTCACGGTCGAGATGTCTACGCCTATACGGGTGCTAAATTAGCTTCGGGTCACCTTGCTTTTGAGGATGTGGGTCCAGAGCTCTCGGTTGAGCGAATCATTGAACTGCCAGTAGTTGAGACATTAGTAGAGGAAAATCTGGTTCGCGGAGCGGTTGATATTTTAGATGTCAGGTTTGGTTCGCTCTGGACTTCCATCAAGAATGATGAGTTCAATGCTCTAAAACCTAAGTTTGGCGACCGCTTTGAAGTGACGATTTTCAATAACGATATGCTGGTCTATCAAAATCAGGTCACCTACGGCAAGTCCTTTGCCGATGTCCGGATTGGCCAACCGATTATTTATATTAATTCGCTCTATCGTGTCGGGTTGGCCATTAATCAAGGGTCCTTTGCCAAGGCCTACAATGTTGGTCCCCAGTGTCGGATTGAAATCAAAAAGATTTAAGTTGAGGAGGTCATTATGACAAAAAATAATTCTATTAAAACCGTTGTAGCAACTGGGATTGGTGCAGCTCTGTTCGTGATTATCGGGATGTTCATCAATATTCCCATCTTTGGCAATACCAGTATTCAATTACAATATGCCGTTCAGGCTCTCTTTTCGGTTATCTTTGGTCCAGTAGCTGGCTTTTTTATCGGCTTTATCGGCCATGCCTTAAAGGACGGAATTCAATACGGGAGTATTTCTTGGGCTTGGGTTTTAGCCAGTGGTCTGATTGGCTTAGGACTTGGCCTCTTTCGACGATTTTACGATGTCAGTAAAGGGAAATTTGCTCTTAAGGAATTGATTTACTTCAATCTGGTTCAGGTTATTACGGTTTATATCGCTTATGGTCTAATCTGTCCTCTTGGTGATCGTCTGATGTATAAACAAGCTTGGTCCTATCTCTTTGCTCAGGGCCTAATTGCAGGAACGGCTAATGTCCTAACTATTGCCGTTGGGGGTACCATTTTATTGAGTATCTACGCTAAGACCCGAGTTCAGTCAGGCAGCCTTACTAAAGATTGATTATGAAACCATTTATAGAATTTAAGGATTTTTCCTTTAAGTACGATGCCCAAAAAGAGCCAACTCTAAAGTCTCTTAATCTTAAGATTGAAAAAGGGCAGAAGGTTTTGATTATTGGGCCGTCCGGTTGTGGAAAATCGACCCTAGCCCAGATTATCAATGGAATTATTCCCAATACCTATCAGGGTGAAAGTAAGGGGAGCTTTTTGATAGATGGTCAGCCTGCTTTTGACCGGTCTATTTACGAGAAATCTCACTTGGTCAGCACAGTTTTACAGGATACTGATGGTCAATTTATTGGTTTATCAGTTGCGGAAGATTTGGCTTTTGCTCTGGAAAATGACTGCTGTCCTCGCCCAGAGATGGTTGAAACTGTTCATAAGTGGGCAGATAAACTGGATCTCTTGGAACTGCTGGACCAGCGACCGCAGGATTTATCTGGCGGTCAGAAACAGCGGGTCAGTTTGGCAGGGGTCTTGATTGATGAGAGCCCAATTTTACTGTTTGATGAGCCCTTGGCCAATTTGGATCCTAAATCTGGCCAGGACACCATCACCCTTATTGACCAGCTTCATCGGGAGACTGGTGCTACTACCTTGATTATTGAACACCGCTTGGAAGATGTTCTCTATCACCCAGTAGATAAGATTATTTTGATCAATGAGGGGCAGATACTTTTTGATGGGAGTCCCGATCAGCTTTTGGCCACAAAGCTTTTGGCTGAGAATGGAATCCGTGAGCCGCTTTACATCTCAGTTTTACGTCAGTTAGGTTTGGATTTAGCAAGTCAGTCCCACCTTTCAGATTTGTCAAGTCTGAATCTATCCCAACTGGACTTTGCTGAGCAGTTTATTAGTCAGACTCCTAAGTCTAAGGAGTCTCTCCTGAGAGTCGAGCAACTGAGTTTTGCTTATAGATTCGACCATCCTATTTTAAAAGATATTACTTTGGATTTAGCCAAGGGAGAACGCCTGGCCCTTGTCGGTAAAAATGGGGCTGGCAAGTCTACCTTGGCTAAGGCCTTGACCAAGTTTGTTGAGGCAGAAGGTCGGTTTCTCTGGCAGGGACAAGATATTTCTGGGGATTCAATCAAGGAGCGTGCTAGCCGGATTGGCTATGTCCTACAAAATCCTAACCAGATGATTAGTCAGCCCATGGTTTTTGACGAAGTTGCCAAGGGCTTGCGTCTACGAGGCTTGGAAGAAGAAGAGGTCAAGGAGAAAGTATTTGCCAGTTTAAAGACTTGCGGTCTCTATGAGTTTCGTCAGTGGCCAATTTCGGCTCTATCCTATGGTCAGAAGAAACGTGTTACCATTGCATCAATCCTCGTCTTAGAGCCAGAAATCATCCTGTTAGACGAGCCGACGGCTGGCCAAGATATGCAGCATTATACAGAATTTATGGACTTTTTAGATGAGCTTAATCAAGCGGGACAGACCATTGTCATGATTACCCACGATATGCAGTTGATGCTGGACTATTCGGATCGCTGTTTAGTAATAGCAGATGGCAAAATTTTAGCTGATAAATCTCCAATGGAAGTTTTGTCAGATCGGAACTTACTAGAGATGGCTAACTTGAAAGAAACCAGTATCTTCCAATTGGCTGAGAAAATGGGGGTAAATCCTCTAGCTTTGAGTCAATTTTACCGTCAGAAGAAGGAGGAGCTTGCTAATGACAAATAAGTTTATTGGTTACCGTCATGGTCAGGGTTTCCTCTATCAACTATCCGGTAGTAGCAAGATGATTTTCTTCATTCTGGTTTCCATTGCCGCTATGGCTACCTATGATACTCGCTTTATTTTGGCTCTTGGTCTTTGTTCTGTTATTCTCTTTCGCTGGGCTAAGATTAAGTGGGCTGATATTTCTTTTGCAATGACAGTAGTCTTTCTGATTGCCCTTTTTAATCTGCTTATGGTCTATCTCTTCTCACCTTCTTATGGAGAAGAGATTTACGGGGCTAAAACACTGTTATTTGCTGGCTGGGGGCGATTCTATATTACTAGTCAGGAAGTCTTTTATCTCTTTAATCTGATTCTCAAATACTTCTGCACAGTTCCCCTAGCTATACTCTTTTTGATGACCACCCACCCCAGCCAGTTTGCTGCCAGTCTCAATCGGATTGGCCTTCCCTATAAATTAGCCTACTCGGTTAGTCTGACCCTACGTTATATTCCTGATGTTCAGGAGGAATTTAACATGATTAAGTTGTCACAAGAGGCATGCGGTCTGGAATTATCTAAGAAAGCTAATTTGATTAGTCGAATCAAGGGGAATTTGCAGATTGTCATTCCTTTAATTTTGGGTTCTCTTGAGCGGATTGACACGATAGCAACTGCAATGGAATTGCGTCGTTTTGGCAAGTTCAAGAAACGGACCTGGTATCAGGCCCAGCCTGCAACTGCTAAAGATTGGCTGGTTCTAGCTTTAGCTCTGCTAATTTTGCTTATCAGCATTGGTTTAATTTTTTTGAATCAAGGTCGCTTTTATAATCCTTGGGCCTAGCAACAGGTTGGGCTGGCTTAATCATACTCTTGCTTGTCTGGAGTCGCCCAGCTCCTGTTGGTCTAGAAACTTAGTGGATGATAGAATCCATTGAAATTGTAAAAAAGCTCTGACCATTCTGGGTCAGAGCTCTTTGTCTGATTTATTTTAAATAATTGAGATAATCATACTTTTCAAAAGTATCTGAACTGGCGACAGCGACAATCGTTGCTTGCTCAGGAAAGATAGTGCTAGAGCTAATGTCCGTTTGTAGGCTGGCATTCTTTCTAAGTCGATAGCCAATGACATTAAGGTCGTACTTATCGCGAAGATTTAGTTTGTTCAACTCTTTTTTCTGCCAGCTGTCTGGCAGTTCGAATTCGATAATGGACACTCCTTCTTCCAAATAGAAAATATTGTGAATGCGATGTCGCATCAGAGTTGAAGCTAGGCTGCGTCCTGATTCACGTTCAGGAGAGATAACGCGATTGGCTCCGATTTCATAGAGCACTTCCTCAAAAGTTGCATTTTTAGCCTTGGCTGCGATATAGGGAACACCAAGTTTTTTACAGTGCATGATAGCCAGAACAGAACTCTCCAAATTGTTACCTGTAGCAATGATAACTTGTTGGCACTGATCAATACCGGCCTCTTTCAAGGTTTCGATATTGGTAATATCTCCAAGAATAGCTTTGCTGACAGAATCTGCAATATCTTGCACGTGGTTTGGTTTATTATCGATAGCGATAACTTCTTCCCCAAATTTGGCTAACTTTTCAGCCAGGGTAGCTCCGAAAATTCCCAGTCCCAGGACAGCGATAATTTTTTCTGACATGTTTTTCCTTTCTGTTTAACCTAGAGTTAGGTCTGTTCTTGCGTAATCAATTGTTTTCTTAGAGCGTTGCCGGAGGCTGAGTAGGACCGTTATAGGGCCAACCCGGCCAAAGAACATGAGAGCCATGATAACGATTCTACCACCGGCAGTCAGATGAGTGGTGACATCCATGGAAACTCCTACCGTCGCTAGAGCACTGCAGGCTTCAAAGAGGAGCCGAAAGGGTGAGATATTAGGTTCTAACTCTAGTAGGGCAACATAGCCAACAAGTAGGATGATGAAAAAGAAGACCAGAATGGTAAAGGTTCGTTTGACCAGCTGTGTCGGAATTATCCGATTGTAGACACTGACCCGTCTTTCTCCGAGGAATTCAGCTTTGAAGATGAGAAAGGTAATAGCAGTGACAATCAGCTTAAGCCCACCGGCTGTACCGCCAGGAGCCCCACCGATTAACATCTGAATCATAAAGATAAAGTTAGCGGAATTTCCAGCTTTGGTATAATCAATCGTAGCAAACCCAGCTGTCCGCATGGTGACGGTCTGGAAGAAGCTGACGAGGCCCTGATGGAAAATCCCCAAATTTCCAATGGTTTTGGGATTGTTGAATTCTAGAATCCAAGCGCTAAGGGTCCCAGCTATCAGGATAATAGCAGTAGTAGTGAGCACTAGGCGTGTTTGAATCGTTAAGTTCTTCTTAATTAGCCCAAACTTATGGGGACGTTCTTTAATCCAGCATTTGACGAGGTCAATGATAGCCATTAGGTTTCTAAAACCGAGGCCGCCAGAGATGATGGAGAAGGCAACGGCTAGGTTGACCGTCCAATTGAGTTTGTAGTTGATGAGACTATTGTTTCCCAGATTATCAAAGCCCGCATTACAAAAAGCTGAGACGGCTAGGAAAAGGCTGTTGAAGATGCCATTTTGCCAACCAAATCTGGGAATAAAGTCTGTCATTAGAATGAGGGCAACGATACATTCAATGGCAAAAGTAATTTTGTAAATCCTGAAGAGATAATGTTTCAAGTCGGCAATGGAATTATTGCCGATTGATGACTGCAGAATTTCTTGCTGTCTGAGTGACATTCGTCGATTGATACTGTAGTAACTGATGGAAATCAGACTGACCAGACCTAAACCACCGATTTGCATGAGGCACATGACAACGAATTGACCTAGGCCATTGTAGACAGCGCCAACAGAAAAAACCGATAGACCTGTCACACAGACCATGGATACCGTATTGAACAGGTGGTCAAAGTAACTAGTTGCTGGTGCATTGGCATAATGCATGATGGGAAGGGATAAAAGGATGCTTCCAATCAAGATGACAGAGATAAAGCTCCCGCTAATGCGCTGAGCTATGGATAGATGTTTAACAAAGGATAGCATTACTGGTGAATCTCCGATTAAAGTGGTTTCTTGTTAGGAAGCCCAGCCCGACGCGGATATTTATTTGGGGTCTCTTTTTTCTTCTCAACAATCGTGATAGTGCGTTGATCCCCATTTGGAAGCTGATAGGTCCTGTTTTCTGTGACTTTAGCGAATAAAAGCTTCAAGGCACCTTGGGCTTGGATCAATTCTTGGTCTGCAGCCGCTGCCTTGAGGGCTAAAAGTTGGCCATTAACTTTGAGAAAGGGGATTGTCAACTCAGACAGAACCTGCATTCTGGCTACGGCTCTAGCTGTAACAATATCGTAGCTGGCACGAAAGGATTTGTCTTGGCCAAAGTCCTCAGCTCGACCATGGTAGAAGTGAACGCCTGTCAGTTCCAATTCTTCCGCCAGCAGGTTAAGAAAATTAATACGTTTGTTGAGGGAATCAATGATGGTGATATCAAGCTGGGGACACAAAATTTTCATGGGAAGGCTGGGAAAACCAGCACCCGCACCGATATCTAAAAGTTTGATTGGGCTATCCGTAATGAGCCCCTGCAAGACAGGTGCAAGGGAGTCGTAGAAGTGCTTGAGGTAGACATCATTTTTATCAGTAATGGCTGTCAGATTAATCTTTTGATTCCATTCTACCAAGAGGTTGAAATAGCTTTCAAATTGGTGTTTTTGTTTGTCAGATAAATGAAAGCCCTCCTGGGCCAGTAAATCATAGAATTCTTGGGGTGTCATGTTCATTCCTCAAATTTTTAATAGCTCTATTCTATCACGTTTTTGTCTAGAGGTACAAAAAGTTTTATTTCGCTTCAGCAGTGATTATTTGCAAACTTTAGGGTGACCGTGAGGAGAGTCAGGAATATAGTTTTTGGAGGGAGAAAGTTGACCAAATAACTTGATTTAATGGGGTAAAAACCTTTGCAGACTTGACCCTCCCTACCAGTTCTGAAGTAGAAAATGTCAGGAGCTGTTATTTCTATAATCTAAGTCAGATGAGTAACTTTCAGTGATTCGGTTAATTTTCTTACCTATAAATTCTGGCTTCAGTTGCCTACGTTCATTTCACCTGCGAATTTGTAGATCTGGGAAGTCTCGTCTTCTGTGTCCGCTTTTTTTCTAATTTTCAGGTAAGGGCAAAATCGATTACCGGATGATTTTTTCTTACTTTCTGTTATAATAGAATAAACTAGAAAACTTTTTGCTTTGGGGAAGCTTGTCCTAAGCTTTTCCTAACGAATTTTTTATTGGGAGGACAATTTATGATATGGATTATTCTTGCCATTGTGGCAATCTTAGTACTTTTGATTATTGTTAGCTACAATGGTTTGGTGCGTTTGCGGATGCAAACTCAGGAGGCTTGGAGTCAAATTGATGTGCAGCTCAAGCGTCGGAATGACTTGATTCCAAACTTAATCGAGACGGTCAAGGGCTATGCTGCTTATGAAGAAAAGACTCTGACTAAGATTTCCGAGCTGCGAGCTCAAGTGGCACAAGCTAAGTCACCTGCTGAAACCATGCAGGCCAGTGATGCACTGACCAAACAGGTTTCAGGTATCTTTGCTGTGGCAGAAAACTATCCTGACTTGAAAGCCAATGCCAGCTTTGTTAAATTACAGGAAGAATTGGCTAATACTGAAAATAAGATTTCTTATTCTCGGCAACTCTACAACAGCACAACTGGGAATTACAATGCTAAATTGCAAGTTTTCCCGACTAATCTGATTGCTGGTGTCTTTAGCTTTAAACCTGTACAATTCTTGGAAACAGCTGAAAGTGAAAAGGCAGTTCCAAAGGTTGATTTTAATTTTTAAGGATCGCCTATGTTATATCAACAGATTGCTTCAAACAAGCGTCGGACCTATGTGCTCTTGCTTCTCTTTTTCACACTCCTAGGGGTGATTGGAGCGGCAGTTGGCTACCTTTGGCTGGATAGTCTACTAGGTGGTGTTGTCATTGCTCTGATTATCGGAACCATTTATGCGGTCTCTATGATTTTTCAATCAACCAATGTGGTTATGTCCATGAATAATGCTCGTGAGGTCACAGAGCAGGACTATCCAGATTACTACCACATCGTAGAAGATATGGCCATGGTTGCCCAAGTCCCTATGCCTCGGGTCTTTGTAGTTGATGATCCTTCCCTCAATGCTTTTGCGACAGGATCGTCTCCAGAAAATGCAGCAGTTGCTGCCACCTCTGGGATTTTAGCGGTTATGAATCGCGAGGAATTAGAAGGGGTTATCGGTCATGAAATCAGTCACATTCGTAACTACGACATTCGAATTTCGACTATCGCTGTTGCCTTGGCTTCTGCCATTACCTTGATTTCTAGTATCGGTGGTCGCATGATGTGGTGGGGTGGCGGTCGTAGTCGTCGGTCTAATGATCGTGATAGTGGTGGCCTAGGTGTCATTCTGCTGATTTTTTCTCTGGTGGCCCTGATTTTAGCTCCTCTAGCTGCTAGTCTGGTTCAATTGGCCATTTCTCGCCAGCGGGAATACTTGGCGGATGCCAGCTCGGTAGAGTTGACTAGAAATCCTCAAGGCCTAATCAATGCTCTCAGAAAGTTGGATCAATCGCAACCTATGCAACAGCATGTGGATGATGCTAGTGCTGCTCTTTATATCAATGATCCTCAGAAAAAAGGAGGGATGAAGGCTCTTTTCTTTACCCATCCGCCGATTGAAGACCGGATAGCTCGCCTGGAAGCAGCCTAGTGGTTGCGGCTAGACAAGCTTTTAAAAAATATAACAAAGTAGAATCGCCCCTGTTGGGCGATTTTTGTTTGATTGTAAAGAGAATGAAAACTATTTCTGTTATATTAAAAACAATCGATTCTAGAGAAATAGCGCAATTCAACCTATTTGTAAGAAGTAGGTTGCTAATTTCTCTAAAGATTAAGAAAAATAAGACGGATTGATCTTTAAAATCAGAATAACTTAACATGGAAAACTGTAGTGTCAACTGAGACTTGGCGGCTATTGTCCAAACAGACAGATGTTTAGTTTTCCTATAAGGAGATGGGATCCCGCTTTTTAACGACTAAGGAGACCTATGTTTAATATTGCAGACTTAAAAAAGAATCCGGAAGGGCTGCATTTTGACCGAGAGCTTGATATTAAAGAGCTACTCATGAGTCGGAATCCGGAAATTTTAGATATCAAAAATGTAAGGGCTAAAGGGCTTGTAGGCTATGATGAGGGACTCTTCCTGCTTAACTATGAATTGTCTTACCTTCTGACCTTGCCATCTAGTCGCTCTATGGAGCCAGTTGACCTTGCACAAGAGACCTTGGTGTCAGAGGTATTTATTGAAGCCGGTCAGGTTGAAGCTAAAAAGGAATTGGTGGATGAAGAGCTGGTTCTGGTTCTGACAGATGACTTTATTGATCTAGAAGAAAGTGTGATTGATAATATTTTACTCAATATACCGCTTCAAGTTTTGACGCAAGCAGAAGCAACTGATGCCAGCTTGCCATCTGGTGATAATTGGTCGGTTATGACGGAATCGCAGTATCAGGATTTGCAGGAGGAAAAGAAGTCAGCCAACAATCCCTTTACCAGACTCGAGGGAATGTTTGACGAGGAATAGAGAAGATTTGGACGATGCTAGGAAAAGTAGAAGGAAATTTTGCTTTTTCTGGAGAAAAATGGAGGTAATGAAATGGCAAAACGCATTCTATTGATTGAAGGCGAAAAAAGTTTATCACGTTTGGTATCCTTAAAACTACAGGAAAGGGGCTATCAAACAGTTGTCAGTCAAGATGGGAAATCAGGCTTAAAAACAGCCATGGAAAAGGATTTTGAACTGATTTTTATTGATTTAAAACTCCCAGACCAAGATGGTTTGGAACTGATGCAGGAACTCAGGGGACATAAATCTGTACCAGTTGTCCTGATGGTTGGTCGGGAAGATGTAGCAACCCTTCTCCCTAAAACTGACAACTTGGCCGATGATTATTTGATTAAGCCCTTTGCGGTGGAAGAATTACTTGATAAGGTTGATGAAACCTTTCAGCGAAAAGATTTTAAACGCCGGAAGCAATCAACCAGCCAGACAACAGCTTATCAAGATTTGATTTTGGATGAGGCTAACCGCTCAGTTATTCGCAAAGGGGAGTCCATTGCTCTGACTAAAAGAGAGTTTGCTTTGCTATCAACTCTTTTACGGCATATCAATATGGTGATGACCCGTGAGGAGTTGTTAGATTATGTCTGGAGTTATAGTGATGGGACAATTGAGACCAATGTTGTTGATGTTTACGTACGCTATCTTCGAGGTAAGATTGATATCCCTGGCCAAGAATCTTATATTCAAACCGTGCGAGGTCTGGGTTATGTGATTCGTGAGCGTTGAGATAAACAATAGGTGAGATAAACTAAAATAGAGCTAAGTGTTGGGAAAGACTAGGTTTGACGGGGAGAGTCAATCCTTTTTTTATGTCTAATACTTGATTGAAATTAAAGTCAGCGCTTTTGGTACTTTATTAGAAGTGGTGGTGAAGCTAGGCAATAAGTTTGCTAGTTTTGAATGTCAAAGAGTATAAAATATGGTAAAATAAAGTATTATCAAAATATGATAGAAGTGGGGTGTTTCTATGCGTTGCCCAAGATGTAATAATAATAAATCTAGCGTCATCGACAGTCGTCAGGCTGAAGATGGCAATACCATTCGTCGCCGCCGTGAATGTGATAACTGCGGAGCTCGTTTCACGACCTTTGAGCGAATTGAAGAAGTGCCTCTTTTGGTTGTGAAAAAGGATGGAACTAGGGAGCAGTTCTCCCGCGATAAGATTCTCAATGGGATTATTCAAAGCGCCCAAAAGAGGCCAGTATCCAGTAGCGATATTGAGAATGTTATCAGTCGGATTGAGCAAAAGATTCGCAGTGAGTATGATTCTGAAGTGTCCAGCGAAGTCATTGGTAATCTAGTCATGGATGAACTAGCGGACTTGGATGAAATTACCTATGTGCGCTTTGCCAGTGTTTATCGCTCCTTCAAGGATGTCGATGAAATCGAGAACCTGCTGCAACAGATTACCAATCGGGTTCGAAGTAAAAATAAGAAAAATAAGGTAAATGATGAAACCAATTGATGATTTTTCCTTTGTGAAGAATAATCAGGTCAGCAAGGATATGACCAATTTAATCCGAGTCTACCTGCCTATTGTTGGCAGTGATGCCGTTGTGGTCTATCAATACCTGACGAGTTTTTATGATGGGGGACAAGGTCGGCATAAGTTTGCGGAAATTCTCAACCATACCCTTTTTGACCTGCCTCGCTTTGAAGCGGCTCTGGCAGTTTTGACGGGGATGGACCTGGTCGCCTTTTATCAGGACCTCTCCAATTATGTCATTGAACTGAAAGAGCCCCTGACAGCCCAAGACTTTCTGGCTAATCCTGTCTATCGGCGGCTCTTGGAAAGCCATATTGGTGATGCTGCGGTTGCCGAGCTAGAGACGCAAGACCTCAGCCAACTCCGCAATCTTTCCAAGAAATTTTCCCAAGTCTTTTCAGATAAGGGAGAAGTTGACCTGCAGCCCTTGCAGACCAAAACCAATTTTGATTTGGACAGCTTCAAGCAGAGAATGACCCTGGATGGCCTTTATTTTGGCAATGAAAAACAGGATGTCATCGCCCTCAACAATCTCTCAGAAAGGTACCAACTAACCTGGTTCGATGTCTATCAATTGGCCAAGGAAACGTCCAGCAACCACAAGATTTTGCCCAAGCGAATTCTAGTCAAGCTCCAGCAACCCCAGGAATCGGACTCTCAAGGTTTTAGCCATGAAGAAGAGGTGATTCTTCGAGAAGCCAAGTCCTCGACACCAGAAAACTTCTTGGCTAAAGTTAAGATGGGGCTGGGAGCTGTGACCACCACCGCCAAGGAAAAGAAAATTTTAGCCGATTTGGTGGAGATGGACTTTCTTGACGAGGTCATCAATATCATGGTGGTTTATTATTTCAAACGCAATCAGTCAGCGACCCTGGGCAGAAATGCCATGATGAGTCTGGCTAATATTGTGTCTGCAAACAAGGCGACCAGTGCTGAAGCGGCCCTAAGGGTGCTCAGCCAGCATAGCCAGGCCTATAGTAAGGCTAAGAATCGAGGGGCAGGCCCAGCTAAGCAGACAAGTTCCAGTGTGCCGGACTGGAGCAATCCGGATTATAAGGAAGAAACTAGCCCAGAGGAACAGGTTAAATTAGATGAAATGAAGCGACAGATGCTTCAGCAATTAGAAAAAGGAGGTGACTAGATGGAGAGTATCGGACAAGCCCTCAATCGGACAGGTCATGCCAGTCGGGTTAACTTAGATGATTTGACTAATCAAATCATGGCGGACCAGGCGGTGGCTAATTTTATTTCAGACCATCAGCTGAGTCAGGCAGAAATCAAGCGGAGCCTACCCAAGTTTAACCAATTTTTGGTCGAACGACGCAAGTTCGAGACAGGCGATAGCAGCTATGTTGCTAAGGGTTATGAGCCTGTTTTGACCATGAACCAAGGCTATGCGGATGTTTCCTACAAGGAGACCAAGGCCCTCAAGCAGGCCCACGCTCAGAAGGCTATTCAGGATCGCATCCATGTGGTCAGCCTGCCAAAATCCTATAAAACGATCACCTTCCAGGATGTTGACCTGACGGGTTCCCGCTCGGATGTCTTTCAGTATTTGGTCAATTTTGTTGACCAATACCCTAGTCCCAATCAGAAGGGGCTCTATATCTACGGTGATATGGGGATTGGCAAGTCCTTTATGCTGGCAGCCATGGCTCATGAGCTGTCGGAGAAAAAGGCAGTTGCGACGACCATGCTCCACTATCCTAGCTTTGTCATTGATATCAAAAATGCTATCAATTCGGGAACGGTCAAGGAAGAAATTGATGCGGTTAAGTCGGTGCCGATTCTCATCCTCGATGATATTGGGGCAGAACAGACCACCTCTTGGGTTCGCGACGAAATTCTCCAGGTCATCCTCCAACATCGGATGCTAGAAGAATTGCCAACCTTCTTCACCTCTAACTATAGCCTAGAAAATTTGGAAGCTAAACTGGGCAATATCAAGGGGGCAGATGAGTCCTGGCAAGCCAAGCGAGTCATGGAAAGGGTTCGCTACTTGGCCAAGGATGTCCACCTCCAAGGTGAAAACCGTCGCTAACTAAGATGGCGAAAAGCTAAGTCCATCAGCAAGAAAGAAAGGAAAGATAGGAGGTCAGGGATGACTTCTGCAAAGGTTGTTTGGCTAATTTTAGCGATTGCTACAACACTAGTAGCTTTGATGACTCCTATTGAGGGAGAAAATCTTGCTTTAATTTTTGGTCAACGGCTTGTACGAATCGGAACACCAGTTTTATTCTATTACTTAGCTTTTCGAAAAAAGAAATAATTTGCCAGAGCCTAGCTAATAGCTAACTCTAGGGCAAGAGAAGAAGAAAGGAAATCAAATGGCCTTACCTACTGTGGCTATTGTGGGTCGCCCTAATGTGGGGAAGTCGACCCTTTTTAATCGGATTGCGGGGGAACGCATTTCCATCGTTGAAGATGTGGAGGGCGTGACCCGCGATCGAATTTATACCAAGGCAGAATGGCTCAATCGTCAGTTCTCCATTATTGATACGGGTGGTATTGACGATGTTGATGCCCCCTTCATGGAGCAAATAAAGCACCAGGCAGATATTGCCATGACTGAAGCTGACGTCATTGTCTTTGTTGTTTCTGGCAAGGAGGGCGTGACCGATGCGGATGAATATGTGGCCAAGATTCTCTATCGGACCCACAAGCCCGTCATTCTAGCGGTCAATAAGGTGGATAATCCTGAAATGCGCAATGACATCTATGATTTTTACAGCCTGGGTCTGGGTGATCCTTATCCGCTGTCCTCGGTTCACGGGATTGGCACGGGGGATATTCTGGATGCCATTGTCGAAAGTCTTCCGGCCCAAGAAGAGGATGATAATCCTAATATTATCAAGTTCAGCCTGATTGGCCGGCCCAATGTTGGGAAGTCCAGCCTCATCAATGCTATGCTGGGTGAAGAGCGTGTGATTGCCAGCCCTGTCGCAGGAACCACCAGGGATGCCATTGATACCGATTTCGTTGATGATGAAGGCCAGGAGTACACCATGATTGATACCGCAGGTATGCGGAAATCTGGTAAGGTCTATGAAAATACCGAGAAGTACTCTGTCATGCGGTCTATGCGGGCTATTGACCGCTCGGATGTAGTCCTCATGGTCATCAATGCTGAAGAAGGTATTCGTGACTACGATAAGCGAATTGCTGGCTTCGCCCACGAGGCAGGTAAGGGTATTATTATTGTCGTCAACAAGTGGGATACAATTAAAAAAGACAACCACACGACCAGCCAATGGGAAGAAGATATTCGGGATAATTTCCAATTCCTGAGTTATGCTCCTATCGTCTTTGTCTCGGCTGAGACCAAGCAGCGCTTGCACAAGCTGCCAGAGTTGATTAAACGTATCAGTCAGAGTCAGAATACAAGAATTCCTTCCAGTGTCCTCAACGATGTTATCATGGATGCCGTGGCCATCAATCCGACTCCGACCGATAAGGGCAAACGCTTGAAAATCTTTTATGCGACCCAGGTTTCGGTTAAGCCACCGACCTTTGTCGTCTTCGTCAATGAAGAAGAGCTCATGCACTTTTCTTACCTGCGTTTCTTGGAAAATCAAATCCGTGAAGCCTTCGTCTTTGAAGGCACCCCCATCCATTTGATTGCCAGAAAGCGTAAATAAAGCAAAATCCACTTCAGATTTTTTGAAGTGGATTTTTAATGGTTTACTAATTAATTTTGATGATAAGTATTATTATTTCTGAGTCTGCCTAGCACAGAGTCTATTGTTCAAATTCCTTAAACAGCTTGGTTTCTCTAAAAGGCCTGATGGGCTGGGCTTGGTCGCCCTTCTTACCCAGTGATTTTTCCAGCCATTTCATATCGTACCAGTGACCGAATTTGTAGCCGGATGCCTTGAAATGGCCGACCTCCTTGAAACCCAAATGCTTGTGGAAATTCCAGCTATTATTGGTCAGATAGTCGTCAGGTTGCTCTGTGGTAGCGATGCAGGCTAGAACAGTCAAAACTCCTTGAGCCTTGAGACAGTCTTCTAGGGCTTGATAGAGGTGTCGTCCTAGTCCTTTTCCCTGAGCTTGGGGAGCCAGGTAGATGGTGGCTTCTGCTGACCATTGATAGGCCTCCCGAGGGTGAAAGGGAGAGGCATAGGCGTAGCCTAAAATATTGCCATCCGCTTGGACCAGAAGATAGGGATAAGTCTGACTGATGCCTTGCCAACGCCGACCAAATTCGACTAGGCTAGGAACCTCATATTCAAAGCTGATGGCTGTCTTTTCCACGTAGGGCCCATAGATAGCCAAAAGGTCGTCCAGGTCACTTTCTTGAACATTTCGGATTAGGATTGTCATGTGATTATCCTCCTTTTCTTTTAGAGTATAGCACAAAAACTTGTGCATTGTGTTTCAGCTGAAAATACTAGGAGAATCTGCTATAATGATAGGATAAGTTAGTTTAGATTGGACATGGAAAAGCTATGGCAAGATTGATTCCTGGACGGGTCCGCAATGAAGGGATTACCCTGTCCAAAGCTGGAAAAATCAACATCGTATCAACAGCTGATAAGATTATCAAGGCAGAAGTGGATGGGCTAGCCATCCAGTTCTCTTTTGATGACGATCAGGTCAGCTGTTCTTGTCCCATGTTTGCCCAAAAAAACTACTGTCCTCATCTGGCGGCAATCGAATTCTACCTTAAGAACGATTCTGAGGGTAAAAAACTGGTCGAACAGCTAGAAAATGAAGAAGCTGGTCAAAAGAAGCAGGAGAAGCTACATTCCTTCGGCAGTTTATTTTTGGATGGTCTAGCGGTTAATGAAGATGATAGTCTCAGGTACCGCCTATCGGTCTCAGGTGAGCAGGATTTGTATTCGTCTGCTATCTGGTGGACCATCCACATCAATCGCCTGCCGGATGAGCGCTCTTATATCATCAGAGATATTAGGAATTTTCTGCAGGTCTTAAAGCGAGAAGAAGCCTACCAAATCGGGAAAAACTACTTCGAGCCAATTTCCTACTTGCAGTTTGATGAGGCCAGTCAGGAGTTTTTAGACTTTCTCTGGCGTCTAATTCCTGATGAAGACCTCAGCCATTTGGACTTTCTCTTGCCCAATCGCGGTCGGCATTTGAATCTCCCCAGAGGCTTCTTTGAAGAAGGAATCCAGCTCATGCAGGATCTCTACGATTTCCATCTAAGTATTAGCAATCGCGATTACAAGGAAGTTTATTTCAAGGAGCTGACTGGTGAGGATGATCTCTTTCATTTTAGGGTCCTAGTTCACCGCCAGTCTCTAGAATTAGTCATTTCGGAGAAGGCGAGTCAGGCTTACTTTGATCAGACCTTCCTGCTCTTACGTCAAACCTTCTATCATTTGACTGACAAGCAGAGAAAACTGGTCAAGGCCATCAGGGGGCTAATGATTGATCAGGACTTGAACAAGCATGTTCATTTCAATCTTGAGGACCAGGGGAAATTGGCAGCTAGCCTGCTGGACTTCGCCGAAATCGGTCAGGTTGAGGCTCCAAAATCCTTTGCGATTAGAGATTTTCGTCCGATTTTTAATCTTGATATCTCGGCCAGCAAAGAAATTCTTTTAGACCTGGTCTATGATTACGGTGGCCTTTTGGTCAAAAATAGGGAAGACTTGCAGGAGCTTCCCTTTACCAGCAACTTTAAACGTGAAGAGCGCATCAGTCATGTCTTGGCTAGCGAAGGTTTTATGGGACATTTTTCTGCCCGCCATCTGCCTGTTCATGATGAAGAGCTCTACGCTTTCTTCACTCGAACCATTCCTCATCTGGAGCGTCTGGGTCAAGTTAATCTGAGTCGGGCTTTGGATGACTTGTGGACTTATGAAAGTCCTCAAATTAAGGTGGCCAGAGAGAAGGGCTTATTGGATGTCTCTTTTGATTTTTCATCCATCTATGAAGGTGACATTAACCAGGCTTTGCAAGCCCTCTTCAAGAATGAATCATATTATATTAGTGATCGAGGCCAGCTGGTTGTTTTTGATGAGGAAACGCAGAAGGTTAGCCAGGCCCTGAAAAATCTGCGAGCCAAGTCTTTGGACAATGGTCATCTTCAACTGGGGAACCTGGCAGCCTTTCAGCTTTCTGAGTTCTTTCAAGATTCTAAACGAGTTGATTTTTCTAAGGATTTCCAGCAACTGGCCTATGATTTGAGGCACCCTGAGGCCTTTGAAGTTCCAAGTCTTTCGGTTAAGGCTAATTTACGGGATTACCAGTTGATGGGAATCAAGTGGATGTCAATGTTGGATAGCTATGGCTTTGGGGGTATTCTGGCGGATGATATGGGGTTGGGAAAGACCTTGCAGACCATTGCCTTTTTGACAATCAAGTTGACTCAGGCAACAAGGGCCCTAATCTTATCACCTTCAAGTCTGATTTACAACTGGAAGGACGAGTTTACCAAGTTTGCTCCTGGTGTGGATGTGGCGGTTTCCTATGGCCTAAAACAGGACCGATTAGATGTGATTGCTGAGGGACATCAGATCACTGTTACTTCCTATGCCTCCTTCCGTCAGGATTTCGACAACTATCAGGCTGGTCACTATGATTATTTGATTTTGGATGAAGCTCAGGTCATGAAGAACACCCAAACCAAGATTTCTCAAAACCTAAGAGATTTTGAAGTGGGTAATTGCTTTGCCCTGTCAGGGACTCCGATTGAAAATAAACTAATGGAAATCTGGTCCATATTTCAAATTGTCCTGCCTGGTTTACTGCCTAGCAAGAAAGAATTCTCAAAATTAGATGCCAAGCAGGTTACCCAGTACATTAAGCCTTTCGTTATGCGGCGAAAGAAGGAAGACGTTCTGCCGGAACTGCCTGATTTAACAGAAACTACCTACTATAATGAATTGGGTGATAAGCAAAAGGCCATCTATTTGGCCCAACTCCGGCAGATTCAGGAGAGTGTTCGCCAATCCAGTGATGCTGAGCTTAACCGCCAGAAAATCCAAATTCTATCTGGAATTACTCGTCTGCGGCAAATTTGCGATACCCCAGCCCTTTTTATGGACTATCAAGGAGCTAGTGGAAAGATTGACAGTCTGCGCCAATTGTTGAGCCAAATTCAGGAGAGTGGTCACCGAACCCTGATATTCTCACAATTTCGTGATATGTTGGATATTGCTGAAGAAGAGGTGGCTCAACTGGGCATGACCAGCTACAAAATTACAGGCTCTACTCCGGCTGAGACTAGGCAGGAGATGACTAAGGCTTTTAATAACGGCAGTAAGGATGTCTTCTTGGTGTCACTTAAAGCTGGCGGTGTTGGCCTCAATCTGACTGGAGCAGATACGGTCATTTTGATTGACCTTTGGTGGAATCCAGCTGTAGAGATGCAGGCCATCAGTCGGGCTCACCGACTAGGACAAAAGGAAAAAGTTGAAGTCTATCGTCTTATTACTAGAGGAACCATCGAAGAAAAAATCCTTGAATTGCAGGATTCCAAGAAGAATTTGGTGACAACTGTGTTGGATGGTGATGAAAGTCGCTCTAATATGACCATTGAAGAAATCAAAGAGATTTTAGGTTTGAATGGTTAATAACCTTTTGACATGCGACCTATTTAAGGTATAATAGAAATGTTAGAGCCATGCTCGAATAAATTGGGGGAAGTTAGATTTATGGCTAGAAAGAAACATCAGTTTCCGCTCGTCGGAGACGATGAGTCGGTAATAGCAGCAGCTCCTCAAATGCGGCTGTACGACAATGAAGATTTAATTAATAATATTCATGGTGATTATCACGATAAGCCTTATTTAAATCAAGAAGAAAATTCTGGCGAGGCTACTCGTGCTTATCCTAGCTCTAGTCCAACTCCTGCAAATGACATTAGAGCAGGGAAGACCTATGCGGAATTGGCAAGGGAAGAAGCACGGCAAGACTTGAAGCGCAAACGTCAATCCTTCATTGCTAAAGAGGCTAAGATTCCTAGCAAGCCAAATTTCCAACATCGTGAACAAGTGGCTCAGCCAAAGACCAAGTCAGTGGCTCCTGCTAAGCCAACTCTTTTTTTTAATGGTAAGTCAGCCCGTTCCAATGATGACTTGCCTGTCAATGAGTTGGCCCGCTTTAGTAAGAATTTACATCAAGACCGGTATATTTTGGCTGAATTGCCCAAGGTCTATAAGGAGCCAAGCAATCCGAGTCAACAAAAGGTTAAGAAAAATAACTATGACTTTTTAAAACGCAGTCAAATCTATAACCAGGATGAAATTAGGCAACAGAGAACTCATCAGCTTGCCAAAGAATTAAACCTGATGGTCGATGAGGAGTGAAAGGAAACTTCGCTGATGAAACGATTAGCGAAGTTTCCTATTGGTTAATCGTATACAGTTTAATACTTAGCTGAGCTAGGTGTGAAAACTGGACTTACCGTGAGCCCCTCGTTCTATCGCCAATTAACTGCTAAAGATTTTAATCTAGCCCCACCAAACAACTGTGTGGAGGTGAGACTAAAACAGTCAGTGGCTTGTTTTAGTCTAATATCATGAAAGTAGAAAGTGAGGGAAAATGGTGGTTACCCTATATCAATTGAGCCTCACTGCTTTCGTCCCCTCTTAATTTTAAGGAGAAACCATGTCAAAAACCTATCATTTTATCGGAATTAAAGGCTCTGGAATGAGCGCCCTAGCTCTGATGCTACATCAAATGGGCTACGAGGTTCAGGGATCAGATGTTGAGAAGTATTACTTTACGCAACGGGGCTTAGAACAAGCTGGTATCAAGATTTTACCCTTTGATGAAAAGAATATCACAGCAGATGTTGAGCTAATCGCTGGAAATGCCTTTCGTGAAGATAATAATGTAGAAGTTGCCTATGCCCTGCATAATGGTTTTTCCTTTAAACGGTACCATGAATTCTTAGGTGATTTCATGAATCAATTTATCAGTTTAGGAGTAGCCGGTTCTCATGGCAAGACCTCAACAACAGGCCTGTTGTCTCATGTTTTACGCAATATCACTGATACTTCCTTCTTGATTGGTGATGGTACAGGACGGGGTTCAAAGAACAGTCGGTACTTTGTTTTTGAAGCGGATGAATACGAACGTCACTTCATGCCCTATCATCCGGCTTATTCCATTATCACCAATGTCGACTTCGACCATCCAGATTACTTTACTTCGATTGATGACGTCTTCTCGGCCTTTGATGATTATGCCAAACAGGTGCAAAAGGGACTCTTTGTCTATGGGGAAGATTCTTACTTGCGGAAAATCACCAGTCCAGCACCGATTTATTATTATGGTTTTGAGGACAATGATGATTTCGTAGCTTACGATATTGTTCGGACCACTCACGGTTCAGACTTCAAGGTCAAACATGACGGACAAGACTTAGGGACCTTCCATGTTCCAGCCTTTGGTCGTCATAACATTCTGAATGCGACAGCTGTTATTGCTAACCTCTATGTCGCTGGTTTCAATATGGAATTGGTGGCTCAGCACCTGAGAACCTTCAATGGGGTTAAACGTCGCTTTACAGAAAAAATCGTTAACGATACCATCATCATTGACGACTTTGCCCACCATCCAACAGAAATCATTGCCACCTTGGATGCAGCCCGCCAGAAGTACCCATCCAAGGAGATTGTGGCCATTTTCCAACCGCACACCTTCACACGGACCATTGCCCTCTTAGATGAATTTGCGGAAGCTCTCAATGAGGCTGACAGCGTCTATTTGGCTCAAATTTACGGTTCTGCCCGTGAACGTGATAACGGTCAGGTTAAGGTTGAAGATTTGGCGGCAAAGATTAAAAAGCCAGCCCAGGTTGTGACTGTTGAGAATGTTTCTCCGCTTTTAGATCATGATAATGCTGTCTATGTTTTTATGGGGGCTGGGGACATCCAACTCTACGAGCGTTCCTTTGAAGAATTGGTTGCTAATCTAGCGGCCAATACGCAATAATAAAAGATAATATGAAAAACTGGGCATCCCCAGTTTTTCATTTATAGGAGGTATAATGCTGATTAGAAAAGTAAACCCCGAGGATTTCGGGGAGATTATGGATATTGAGGAAGTTAATTTCTCGGAAGAAGAGGTAGCCAGTGCAAAGGCAATGAAGGAGCGGATTGAAGTCATTCCCGACACTTTCTTGGTTGCTGAAATTGCTGGACGGATAACTGGTTACCTGGTCGGTCCTGTCACCCAGAAACGCTATCTAACTGATGATTTGTTTGAGAATGTTGTCTCCAATCCAGCAAGCGGTGGTTTTATCCAGATTCAGTCCCTATCGGTAGCACCAAAATTTGCGGGCCAAGGAATCGGTACAGCTCTCTTAGCTGCCTTAAAGGATTTGGCTCTAGCCCAGAACCGTGATGGTATTAGCCTGACCTGTCATAGTGAATTGATTCCTTATTATGAGATGAATGGTTTTAGCGATGAAGGCCCATCAGATTCTAACCACGGTGGTAGCCTCTGGAACAATATGGTCTGGGAAAATAGGTGAACTTTCCTTATCTCAAGTCAAGTGTTACGCCTTAGTGACAAACCTTGTTAAATTTGCATTTACCATTAATTTAAGATATAATGGCGACTGATAACTATGAGGAGGAGAAGCTTTGACCGATTTTAAGGATGATAAGTCAAAATCTGCTTCCGGAAGCAAAAGTTTCAAGGACCAGATTTTGAATGAATTAGAAGAAGCCAATCGCTTAAAAGGGATCCAAGATGATGGGACGGTCAAATCGATTGTAGAAAGTCTCAACACTGAAAGCAGTCGTGAGATTGATCCTGATTTTAATTGGCAAGAAGCTGCTGCCAAGCTAAAAGAGCAACAAGAGGCTGCGGCTAAATCAGCTGAACAGGAGCAAAAGCTTGCGCTCAAGGAAGCTCGGGCCATTAAAAAAATTCAAGAAGAAGAGCATATCAGGGAGCTGAACCCCTTGGGAGAGGAACTAGAAGAAACAGAGCCTCTGGAAGAAAGCAGTGCCTATGCAAGCACCGCTTCAACCCTGACTTCTGAGACTATAGCTCCGGAGATTGCGGATGTCGATCTTTCAGGCTTCACTGTTCCTATTCCTATTCAGGATATTCATTCTGCAATCCCAGAGGTCTTTAGCTCTGAAAGTCCTAAAGATGAAGGAGCGTTTGAAGAGGAGGAACTCCAGCCAAGCTCGGAAAAACATCAAGCACAGAAACAGACAAGCTCAAGCCTTGACTCTGATTCTGCATTTGCTGATGGGTCCGATTCTGATACGACTGTTGAAGCTGGACTTAACTGGAATTCAGACGATGAAGAAGATTCCGATGCTTGGGAAGAGACTTCCAAGTCCTCCCGTCGTAAGGCCAGCAAGCGTAAGCAAAAACAAAAGAAAAAGAAGCGGCTAGCCCGCCGAATTACGGGTTGGATTATTTTTCTGATTCTACTGATTATTTTAGCTGGTGGTGGATATGGTTATTATTACGTCAGCTCAAGCCTAGCTCCATTAGATACTCATTCCAACAAGTATGTATCGGTTGAGATACCTAAGGGAGCCGGTGGCAAGCAGATTGGTCAAATCCTTCAAAAGAAGGGTATCATCAAGGATGCCAATGTCTTTAATTATTACACCAAATTCAAGAACTACAGCAATCTTAAGAGTGGCTACTATAATCTAAAGGCCAGCATGTCTACTGATGAAATCATCAAGGAATTACAAGCTGGTGGGACTGCAGAGCCCACCGATCCCAACAGTGGTAAAATTGTTATCCCTGAAGGTTATACCCTTGAACAGATTGCTAAGGCCATTGAGGATAATTCAAATACCAAGGTCAAGGGAGATAAGACGCCATACAGTTCTAAGGACTTTCTCAAATTGGTGAAGAATAAGGACTTCATCAATAAGATGAAAGAGAAATATCCGAAACTTTTGGCAGATTTACCAGATTCCGATAAGGCTAAATATCAGTTGGAGGGTTATCTTTTCCCAGCGACTTATAACTATACAAAGGATACTAGTCTTGAAGATCTAGTGGATCAGATGTTAGGGACAATGGATTCCTACCTAGCTGATTACTATGATAAGATTGGTCAGTCTAAGTACAATGTCAACGAGACCTTGGCTTTAGCCTCCCTAGTTGAAAAGGAAGGTCAGACCGATGAGGATCGCAGTAAAATTGCTAGTGTCTTCTATAATCGCTTAGATGCTGATATGCCTTTGCAATCCAATATTGCAGTGCTTTACGCTCTTGGCAAGCTTGGCGATAAGACCTCTTTGAAGGAGGATGCCAACATTGATACCGATGTTGATTCACCTTATAACGATTATAAAAACAAGGGCCTCATGCCTGGCCCAGTTGATAGTCCGAGTCTGTCAGCCATTGAGGCTGTTGTGAATCCTGCTGACACCAAGTATCTCTATTTTGTTGCTGATGTAGAAACAGGGAAGGTCTATTATTCCGAAACCTATGAAGAGCATGAGAAAAATGTTGATACCTATGTCAATAAGAAGACCTCGGACAGCAGTGATAAAAACTAGCAATACCTAAATTTATCAAACTTTAAACACAAATAGGAGTCTGTGACGGAAGTTTCCAGACTCTGTTTCTGTGTTAAATTCCAAGAAAATAAAAAATAGAAAAGAGACTATCATGGCAGAAAAAACTTACCCAATGACTCAAGCAGAAAAGGACCAACTGGAACAAGAACTCGAGGACCTCAAATTGGTTCGTCGTCCAGAAGTTATCGAACGCATTAAAATTGCTCGTTCCTATGGTGACCTTTCTGAGAACTCTGAGTATGATGCTGCTAAGGATGAGCAAGCCTTTGTTGAAGGTCAAATCCAAATCATCGAAACCAAGATTCGTTATGCTGAAATTATTGACAGCGATGCCGTCGCTTCTGATGAAGTAGCTATCGGGAAAACGGTTGTTGTTCAAGAAGTCGGCACTACGGATCAAGATACCTACTCCATCGTTGGGGCAGCAGGAGCTGATGTCTTCGCTGGTAAGATTTCCAACGAAAGCCCAATTGCCCAAGCCCTGATTGGTAAAAAGGTTGGCGATACCACAACTATTGAGTCACCAGCCGGAAGCTATGACGTAGAAATCATCAGCGTCAAGAAAACAAAATAAGTAAAAAAGGACGGCTCTTTGTCAACTGTAGTGGGTTGAAGAAAAGCTAAAATCGAGAAAGGACACATTTCATCCTTTCTTTTTTGATGTTCAGAGCGATGAAAATCCGTTTTTTGAAATTTTCAAAGTTCCGAAATCCAAAGGCATTTCGTTTGATAAGGGCTCTTTGTCAACTGTAGTGGGTTGATAAAAAGTTACAACCTGGAGAGGACCAAATTGGTTCTCTCCTTTTTGATATTCAAAGCAATGAGAATTCTCATTTTAAAATTTTCAAAGTTCCGGAAGCCAAAAGCATTTCGCTTAATGACTTTGATGAGGTTATTTGTGGCCTCAAGTTTTGCGTTTGAGTAGGGAAGTTCAAGTGCATTAATGATCTTATCCTGATCCCTCAAAAAGGTCCTAAAAATGGTCTGGAAGATAGGATTCACAGAAGAAATGGACTCTGTGATCAATTCAAAGAAATAGTCAGCGTGCTTCTCTTGAAAATGAAAGAGTAAAAGCTGATAGAGTTCATAGTAATCTCTAAGATCTTGAGAGTAAGAGAGAAGTTTTTCGAGAATCTCTTTATTGGTTAAATGCGACCGAAATATTGGACGATAAAATCGTTTACTGCTCAGCGTATAGTTATCCTGTTGAATGAGTTTCCAGTAACGTTTCAGTGCTTTATATTCGTGCGATCTCCTATCAAACTGATTCATAATTTTGATGCGTACGCGATTCATTGCTCGACTGAGATGCTGGACAATATGAAAGCAATCGAGAACGATTTTAGCATTTGGAAAAAATTTTCTAGCAATATCGTAGTAGGGACTAAATATGTCCATGGTAATGACTTTCACGCGACTTCTTACCTGTCTAGAATACCGAAGGAAATGATTGCGAATAGTTGCTGAGTCCGTCCATCTAAGATAGCTAGGATCTTTCTTGTATCGTAGTCCTGTGCAATAAAGCTCATCTTTCCCTTCTTGAAGCTATATTCATCCCAACTCAAGTGTTCTGGAAGGTGGTTAAGATCAGTCTTAAATTTGAATTTATGTAACTGACGAATGACTGTCGAAGTGGAGACAGATAAACTTTCGGAGATAGCTGTCATAGGGACTTTCTCAATCAATTTTTGAGTGATTTTCTGTTTGACGATGGTTGCGATCTGGTGATTCTTCTTGACTAAGGAAGTCTCTGCGACGGCTATTTTTCCACAGTCTTTACAGCGGAAACGGCGTTTTCTCAATCGAATGAGAGTCTTGTAGCCAGCACATTCGAGGTAGGGGATTTTGGATTCTATTTGAAAGTCATATTTAGCCATTTGTCCTTGACAGTTGTGACATTTAGAGGCAGGATAATCGAGCTTAGCAATGACTTCTTTATGCGTTCCAGCATCAAGATAATCTAAGATAATAATATTTTTGTCATTCATTCCAAGTCTGTTTGTGATAACATTTAATTGTTCCATAAGATTCTTTCTAATGAGGGTTTGGTCACTTTTTCATTATAGGTCTTATGGGGCTTTTTTTCTACAAAAAATAGACTCCATAATTCCTACAGTGGTTTTACCCACTACAGAAATTATAGAGCCTTACTTATGCGGATTAAAACTCTACAATTGTCCCCTCGTTTAATTTGATTTCGTGACTTTAGTCGCTTTCACTGCACAAGTGCGAAACAAATAAACCATCCGCTTGTAACGGATGGTTATGAAGTCCTTTTATTTTTTCTTACGGTTTTGCTTACCAGCGTTGCGGTTTTTCTTCTTAGTTGAAATGGATGGAGTCGGATTGGCTGAGCCTTTTGGAGTGACATCCTTTCGAGCAGGTTTTGCTACTTTAGGAGCCTTAGGCGGGTTTTTCTTGAACTCTTCTTCAACTTGTTTTTTCAATCTTGGTTTAAGAATGTAATTGGTAATCAATTGTTGGATGATGGAGAAGATACCACCAACAAACCAGTAGAGAACGACAGCTGACGGTTGATAGAGACCGAAGAAAAGCATCATAACAGGCGTCATATACATGGTTATACCTGCTTGCTTGCGTTGTTCCTCTGGCATTTGCTTGACAGCTAGCCAAGATTGAACCAAGTAGAGGCCAGCAATGATAACCATTAAGGGAATATCACGGTGGCCGAGGTTAAACCAAAGAAAGTTCTCTTTGAGGACTCCTGGAGTATAACGGGCAGCAAAGTACGTGGCGGAGAAGAAAGGAAATTGGATAAGCAGTGGCAAACACCCCATGCCTCCTAGCATGCTGACACCATTTTCACGCTGAGCTTGCATAAGCTCGGTTTGGGCTGCCATCTTTTCCTCTTGTGTACTAGCATCCTTCATCTTTTGATTAATGGGCTCAAAGATAGGAGCAAGATAGTCTCGTTTAGCAGCTTGGTAGGCAGCACTACGGGACTGGTGCAGACCTAGTGGAAGGATTAACAGGCGGACGAGAACAGTTACTAGGACGATACCCAGACCAAAACCTAAGCCTAAATTATGGGCAAAGAAGGTAATGAGATGTCCCATTGGCTCACCCAAAAGATGCCAGACTGTTCCAGTTGGTTTACCATTTTTACCTAGGCGAACACAACCGGACAGGATAAAGAGCATTGATAGGGTGATGGCCGAGAGAAGTAGTCGTTTTAAAGTTTTATTCACATTAAATTCCTCTATTTTTAGTAATACTGTTCTATTTTACTTTTTTTTAGACAAATACTCAATAGTTCCCAGGGAGGATTTTTTACCAGATGTCTAAATCGTCCAAATATCCATCAAGAATACGACCAAGTGGCATTCCTTGGGACGGAGAAGCTAATTTTGTTAGCAGCTCTCTATCCTATATAAAAGATAGACTGATTTTGTCTGAGGCGACACGAAGATAAGACAGTCGATCTACTGCTTTATCGCAGTTGGCCAGGGACATAGAAAGCTAGGATGGTAGCTTTCGTAGTCACTCTAAATGATAATAGTAGAGTGATTTTGTCCGTGGTATTTTGTTAATTGAACACGGGCTAAAAACCTAGTGAAAAAGATGAAGTCTCCTAGATGCTTAGCTGCATCTGTGTCGCCTTCCCTATTTTCATACGGCTTTTTTAACGCCCTTTGTATCTTGTTTTAATTCGCCATGCGGAAGTCTGTGAAGTCTTCAAAGTTGGTCATGGTGACATCGACATAGGAAACCTTGGACCAGGGTGATGGGCCCTTACGGACTTCTTGGATGAACTTGGCCATCTTGGCTGGATCTTCCGATTGGGCGAGAATTTCCACAGAGCCATCATCCTTATTCCAAACCCGCCCGTAGATGCCGCCAATGTCCTTGGCAAGGGTGAAGGTTGAGTAGCGAAAGCCCACTCCCTGGACACGACCAGAGACAATCATTTTAACCTTTTTCATGAAAAATTCCTCCTTTGGACTGAGCTTGTCTTTTCCAAGATATGCTATAATTATTATATGATTATTATAACCTCAAAAGCCAATAATCTCATCAAAAAGACGAAAAAATTGCTGCAAAAGAAGCATCGCAAGGACTCCTATCTGATTGAAGGCTGGCATCTCTTTGAGGAGGCCAGTGCTAGCGGTGCCGTCTTTAAGCATATCTTCGCTTTGGAGGATTCCTCTGAGAGGTTGTCTGATCAAGAACACTTAGTTCTGGTGACACCTGAGGTACTCAAGGAATTGTCTGAGAGTCCAACTCCTCAAGGTATTGTTGCGGAGGTCCAACTGGACCAGCCCGTCCTACCTGAAATCTGGCAGGGCCCCTATCTGGTCTTGGAGGACATTCAGGACCCAGGCAATCTGGGAACTATGGTGAGGACTGCTGATGCTGCTGGTTACCAAGCAGTCTTTATTTCAGAGAAGTCTGCTGATGTTTATAATCCCAAAACCCTTCGCTCTATGCAGGGAAGTCATTTCCACCTGCCTATCTACCGTGGATCAATGATGGATTTTGTAGGTAATCTTAAGCAGGCAGGAGTCAGCATCTTAGCGACAACTTTGGCTCATGATTCAGTAGATTATCGGTCTTTAGAAAGGCCTGATAAGTTTGCCTTGATTATGGGTAATGAAGGTCAAGGGATTTCTGATGAGATGGCTCAGTCGGCCGACCGCTTGGTCCACATTAGCATGCCAGGGCAGGCTGAGAGCCTCAATGTCGCAGTCGCTGCTGGGATTATGATGTTTCAGTTTATTTAGAAAGTTCCTGCTAGGTATCAGCAAAGGAGGGGACAGTATGAAATCCTATCAAAAAGATAAAGAATTTATGGAAATTGTCGGTCATTTGATTGACAACCCCAGATTTCAACGTTTAGATGAGATTACCCATCACCATTATTCAACACGGATGAAACATTCCATCAATGTGGCCTATACTAGCTATAAGGTTGCTAAGAAATTTGGGTGGGATGCTAAGTCAACGGCCCGTGGTGGTCTCCTGCATGATTTCTTTTATTACGATTGGCGAGATACCAAGTTTAATAAAAGTCATGCTTGGGTTCATCCAAGGATTGCGGTTAAAAATGCTAGAAAATTGATTGACCTCAATAAGAAAGAAAAGGATATCATTCTCAAGCACATGTGGGGAGCAACCATTGCACCTCCTCGTTATAAAGAGTCTTATATTGTCACCTTTGTTGATAAGTATTGGGCTATTAAAGAAGGAACCTATCCCATGCGTCAACGCTTTAAAAACCGTAAGGTTTTCAAGCGTAAACAGTTGGGTTCCCACAATCATTAATTTTTGCTAAAATAGAATAACTTGAAAAAGAATTCGGAGGATACTTTAATGGATATGAATAATATGGGACAAAGTCCCATCATTACACAGGCTGATGCTGGCCTGAGTCGCTTTTTTGCTAAAATTTACAGCTTGGTCGGAATGGGAATCGGCCTGTCGGCTGTCATTGCAGCTCTCATGCTTTTTGTCTTCCCAGAAAACATGATCGCTATCATGACTGGCGGCCGTATGATTTACTTGGGGGCAATTTTTCTTGAGTTAGCTCTAGTCTTTGTGGCTTCGAGTGCAGCTCGCCGCAATACTCCTTGGGCTTTGCCTCTCTTTCTTGTTTATTCGGCCTTGAATGGTTTTACTATGAGCTTTGTCATCGCAGCCTACACTGGGGCACAAGTTGTTGGTGCTTTTGTGAGTTCGGCAGCAGTATTTTTTATTATGGCGGCTATTGGTGCAACCACTAAGAAAGATTTATCTGGTATGGCCAAGGCTTTGATTGCTGGCCTAATTGGAATTATTATTGCAGGACTTGTCAATGCTTTCTTGGGCTCAGGAATGATGTCGCTCTTGATTAGTGTTGTTACGGTTGTTATTTTCTCTGGTTTGATTGCTTATGAAAATCAGATCATTAAACGGGTTTACGGTCAAACTCGTGGTCAAGTTTCAGATGGTTGGGCAATTTCTATGGCTCTCAGTCTTTACCTAGACTTCATTAATCTTTTCTTGAGCATTTTGAATCTCTTTGGCCGTCGCAACTAAGTTAAGTAATAAAGTAAAACAGTTGGTTTCAAAATGAAGCCAGCTGTTTTTCTCTGACGCAGTAATTTAGAAATTTACTAAAGTAGTAGCTTTTAATTAGGACTAGAAGGAATGAGTCGAAAGGAGCTGGTGCCTATACCCAGCTGCCTCTTTGCTGATTGGGTGCCTTGTTTCTGCCCACTTTTGATTTTCATAGAGTATAAAAAGCACCCAACCTAGGGGTGCTTGCTATTTATTGAGCTAGACTGCTATAGTCATTTGAAGTCTTGTAGAGGACTTGATTTCTAAATTGGTCACTGCCACCTTGGTCTAAAATATCACTGTAGGCTGTCACTAGGCGGTCCTTGCTGGTATCGGATGGGTCGGCCTGACCAGTTTGAAAGTGACGGTCAGGGATACTTTGGCCCGCCCCATACATGAGGATGCCAAAGCTGGTACCATCATCGTAGGTAACACTCATGAGGGCTTCCCCTTTGCCATCTCGGCTAACGGTGATACTTCCAGTTGTACCTAGAACACTGATGCGTCCCTGAGGGGAGATAACGATAACACGTCCGCTAGCATCGCTCCACGTTCCGGCAATGCTACTGTAGTCTCCTTGGGTCAGAGCATCAAAGTTAAATGAAGAATTTGCTGCAGATTTTTCCCCTTGTTTTTGTTGGGAGTCCCCATTCTTTTTTTCCTGACTTGAAGAACTAGTGGTGGCAGAAGAGCCCTTTTGTTCCTGCTTGGAAGTTTGGCTGGATGACTTCTTGGTGCTAGACTTGGACCTAGTTGTCATGTGGGTTTTGCTGCTAGTCTTACTTGTGGTTTTATGGCTGTTAGAATGGCAGGCTGTCATTCCCAGACTAACTACTACGACTAAAATCACTGAAAATAAGCGAAAAGTCTTTTTCATAGTCTTGTCCTCCGTTTATTTTGCTACCCCTATCATACTATTTTTTGAAAAGGTTGTAAAACGTTTTCAGGTTAACTTTCAAATTAAGATTGTGGAAAAGAGGACATAAAAAAACAGCCTTGGGGCCGTCTTCGTTATTAACGGGCAATACGTCTGCGAGCCGCTTTTTTACGATTTTCTTCAATGAAAGCTGCTTTCTTTTCTTCAGGCTCAATAATTGTCTTTTTTACAGCAAAGACAGCACCTGCGACTGTAGCGGCAGTTCCAACAACACCTGTAGCAAGACCACGGGCGAAAGCATGTTTTTTAGCCATAATCATTTCTCCTTTTTTCTTATGTTATAATATATACTAGCTAAAATTTAGATTTATTTCAAGGAAAAAGATGAAAACAAAAGTAATCGTTGTGGCTGGTCCGACAGCTGTAGGTAAGACTGCATTAGGTATTAAACTAGCCCAAAAATTTGATGGAGAAATCATCAGCGGGGATAGCCAACAGGTCTATCGCAAGCTGGATATTGGGACAGCTAAAGCCAGCCCTGCCGAACAAGCTGCAGCCCACCATCATTTGATTGATGTGCGGGAGGTTTGCCAGACCTACTCGGTCTATGATTTTGTTCAAGAAGCGAAAGTTGCTATTGCCGATATTGTTAGCAGAGGCAAGCTCCCTATCATTGTTGGGGGGACAGGGCTCTATTTACAAAGCTTATTGGAAGGTTACCATTTAGGCGGTCAAGTAGATCAGGAAGCTGTGTTAGCCTATCGAAAGGAATTAGAGGCTCTGTCTGATGCTGACTTGCAGGCCAGAGCACAAGACTTGACTCAGGAGTTTGACCAGCCCAATCGCAGACGGATTATCAGAGCTCTGGAGTTAGCAAAATTTGGTAAAAATCTGATCAACCAAGAATCCGACTACCAACCCTTGCTTATCGGTCTCAACGATGGGCGCTCTCGCTTATATGACCGAATCAACAAGAGAGTTGATAGGATGTTGAATCAGGACTTGCTAGAGGAAGCTCGTTGGCTTTATGAACATTATCCAGAGAGCCAGGCGGCCAGGGCTATCGGTTACAAGGAACTTTTTCCCTATTTCAGAGGAGAAGAGGACTTGAAAACGGTTAGTGAAAAACTCAAGCAGAACACTCGACGTTTTGCCAAACGTCAGTTAACCTGGTTTAGAAATCGTATGGCTGTCGACTTTTATGAGGTTTCTGAACCCGATTTTGAACAGACCATTGAGCGTGCTGTAGAAGAATTCTTAAAGGAGGACTGAGTCGGAGAGGCTGGGTCCTTTTCTTTGCGGTGAGGGCTTCTATAGGTTTTTATGCGAAATTACTATTAATTAGCGCTAATAATTATTAATTTTGCCTTCTTTTTAGCGGAAATCCAGTCCTGCCGGCTTATTTTTTGCTTTATGGTATAATAGTAATGTTATGGAAATTTCAACTATAAAAGTAATTGCCCAAGAACTTGGGATTAAGGATTCGCAAATCCAAGCTGTTTTGGATTTAACTGCTCAGGGGAATACTATCCCTTTTATTGCTCGCTATCGTAAAGAGAAGATAGGCAATCTGGATGAGGTGGTCATCAAGGCTATTATTGATAAGGATAAGTCGCTGACAGCTTTGGCTGAACGCAAAGAGACAGTCCTGGCCAAGATTGAAGAGCAAGGGAAGTTGACTCCCGAGCTTAAGCAAGCTATCCAAGCTGCTGGTAAATTAGCTGAGGTAGAAGAGCTCTACCTACCCTACAAGGAAAAGCGTCGGACCAAGGCTACCCTTGCTCGGGAGGCTGGCTTAGCTGATTTGACACGGCTGATTTTGCAAAATGTTTCGGATTTAGAAGCTCAGGCTGCTAACTTTGTTAGTGAAGGTTTTCCAACAGCCGATAAGGCTCTAGCTGGTGCCCTTGATATTTTAATTGAGGTGCTGTCAGAAGATAATCGACTGCGCTCTTGGACCTATAATGAAATTTGGAACTACAGCCTGCTGGTTTCCAGCCTCAAGGATGCCAGTCTGGATGATAAGCAGGTCTTCCAAATCTACTACGATTTTTCGGAAAAAATCAAAGATTTTCAGGGCTATCGAGTTTTAGCCCTCAATCGTGGGGAAAAGCTGGGCGCACTCAAGGTGGGCTTTGAGCATCATATGGACAAGATTATTCGTTTCTATGAGGCTCGTTTTAAGACCAGAAATTCCTATATTGATGAGGCTATTGCTAAGGCAGCCAAAACCAAAATTATTCCAGCTATGGAGCGACGGATTCGCAGTGAGTTGACTGAGACAGCGGAAGATGGTGCTATTTCCCTCTTCTCTGAAAATCTTCGTCACCTGCTTTTGGTCTCACCCCTTAAGGGTAAGGTTGTCCTGGGCTTTGACCCGGCCTTTAGGACGGGAGCCAAATTAGCGGTGGTTGATCCAACCGGTAAGCTCTTGGCGACTCATGTTATCTACCCTGTGGCTCCTGCCAGCCAAGCCAAGATTGCCAAGAGCAAGGAAGAGTTGGCAGAGTTACTTCAGACCTATCAGGTGGAAATTATTGCTATCGGTAATGGGACAGCCAGCCGAGAGAGTGAAGCCTTTGTCGCAGAGGTACTTAAGGATTTTCCAGCAGTTTCCTATGTCATTGTCAATGAGAGCGGGGCTTCGGTCTATTCCGCTTCCCAATTGGCTCGGCAAGAGTTTCCCGATTTGACGGTTGAAAAACGCTCGGCCATCTCTATTGCCCGACGCCTGCAAGACCCTCTAGCAGAATTGGTTAAGATTGATCCCAAATCAATCGGTGTTGGTCAGTACCAGCACGATGTTAGTCAGAAGAAGCTGACGGAAAATCTGGACTTCGTTGTTGAGACGGTCGTTAACCAGGTTGGTGTTAATGTCAATACAGCCAGCCCAGCCCTCCTTTCCCATGTGGCCGGCCTCAACAAGACCATTTCTGACAATATCGTCAAATTCCGTGAGGAAAAAGGTCGTCTGACCTCTCGGGCCCAAATTAAGGAGGTTCCCCGTCTGGGGGACAAGGCCTTTGAGCAGGCTGCTGGCTTCTTGCGGATTCCTAACGGAGACAATATCCTTGATAATACAGGGGTCCACCCTGAGTCCTATCCGACTGTCCAAGAGCTCTTTAGTCGCTTGGAAATCAGCGATTTAGACCAGACCGCCAAGGAAAAATTGGCTAGCCTTGATGCCAGTCAAATGGCTTCTGACTTGAAAATTGGTCAAGAGACCCTTAAGGACATTATTGCTGACCTGCTTAAGCCAGGTCGTGACCTGCGAGATGATTTTGAGTCACCTAGTCTTCGCCAAGATATTTTGGAACTCAAGGACTTACAAATTGGTCAAAAATTGGAAGGAACTGTCCGCAATGTGGTTGACTTTGGTGCCTTTGTTGATGTCGGTGTTCACGAGGACGGACTCATTCATATCTCAGAGATGTCCAAGAACTTTGTCAAACACCCGAGTCAGGTAGTTTCCGTTGGGGACATCGTGACGGTATGGGTTTCCAAGGTTGACCTAAACCGAGAAAAACTCAATCTATCTCTGGTGGCTCCAAGTGAATCTAACTGATTATGTCAGACAAGTCTCACTAGAAGATTTTGGACTAGTTTTCAAGCATGAGGCCTTTTGGAATCAGCGACTGCGGACGACAGGTGGCCGTTTCTTTCCCAAAGATGGGCACTTAGACTTTAACCCCAAAATGTATGAGGCTGTAGACGAGTTGACCTTTAGAAAAATCGTTCGCCACGAACTCTGTCATTATCACCTCTATGATGCAGGCAAGGGCTATAAGCATGGAGATGCAGACTTCAAGCGACTGTTAGCAAGGGTGGATGGCCTGCGCTATGCCCCCAAACTTAAGGAACAAGCCCCTCGCTACTACTATCAGTGCCAGTCTTGCGGTCAGATCTATCCCAGAAAACGACGGATGAACACTAGTAAGTTTCGCTGTGGCAAGTGTCGAGAGAAATTGGTATTGTTGGAGGAGAGAGAATTTTAGCACTTGTCAAACTCTATCTCTTAAATCAGTCCTAGGGCTGATTTTATTTTGGGCTGGCTCCTGTATAATAGATATGTAAGATGAGAGATGCTCTGAAATAGAACAGGAATTTCAGTCATCCAGTCTTAGGAAGTGAGGAAACCAAGATGAGTGTTTTGTATAAGAAAAGACAGGGTCGATTTTTGGCTGGGGTTCTAGCTGGACTGGCTGATAAGTTCGGTTGGGATCTTACATTAGCTCGCATTCTTTATGGTATTTTTACTTACTTTTCATTTGGTTTTGGTGTCTTTCTCTACGTCCTCTTAGCTGTCTTGCTTCCCTACAAGGAAGATGAAGAACGTGATAAATACGGCACTGGGTCACGTCGTCGCAAGGATGCTGAAGTCATTGATGATGACAAGTGGTTCTGGTGAATCTCATTTTTGCCTTGGCATGCTTAAGCTAGGGCTTTTTTGTGGTATAATGTTAGCATCAAATAGAAACGAGAAAGACTTATGGCAGTTACTGTTGATATGCTGGCTAAGAAGATAAAATTAGAGCCAGTTTATACCAGGCCAGAGCTTTTGGACAAGGAAATCACGACTTCTGATATTTCCCGTCCAGGGCTGGAGTTGGCTGGTTACTTTGACTATTATTCGCCTGAGCGGGTGCAATTGATGGGGATGAAGGAGTGGTCCTATATGATGACCATGACTCCCCACAACCGTTACTCAGTGCTCAAGGCCATGTTCAAGTCGGAAACGCCGGCCTTGATTGTAGCGCGGGACTTGGAAATCCCTGAGGAAATGATTCGGGCGGCCAAAGAAGGCGATACTCCAATCTTTCAGGCCCACCAAGCAACCTCTAGTGTTTCTGGTGAAATCTCCTGGTACCTCAATTCTTGTCTGGCTGAACGGACCAGTGTTCATGGTGTTTTAATTGACATTTACGGTATGGGCGTACTGATTCAGGGAGACTCTGGTATCGGTAAGAGTGAAACAGGTCTGGAACTGGTCAAGCGGGGTCACCGTCTGGTTGCGGATGACCGCGTAGACATCTATGCTAAGGACGAAGAAACCCTCTGGGGAGAACCAGCTGAGATTCTGCGCCACCTGCTAGAAATTCGTGGGGTTGGTATTATTGATGTTATGAGCCTGTACGGAGCGAGCGCCGTTCGGAACTCCTCTCAGGTTCAATTGTCCATTTATCTGGAAAATTTTGGACAGGGCAAGGAATTTGACCGTCTGGGGAATGGCAATGAAGAAATCGAATTGCAAGGGGTTAAGATTCCTCGGATTCGGATTCCTGTTAAGACTGGTCGAAATGTTTCTGTTGTTATCGAAGCGGCGGCTATGAACCATCGGGCTAAGCAGATGGGCTTTGATGCGACCCAGACCTTTGAGGATCGTCTGACCAATCTGATTACAGAAAATGGAGCGAACTGATGGCAGCTATTAATCCAATAGCCTTGCAATTGGGTCCCTTAGAGATTCACTGGTATGCCATCTGTATCGTGACAGGGATGGCTCTGGCCGTTTGGTTGGCCATGCGGGAAGCTCCTCGTAAGAGCATGACTTCAGATGATGTCATTGATTTTATTTTAATTGCGTTTCCGGTCTCCATTTTAGGGGCACGTCTCTATTATGTTGCCTTTGAATGGGACTATTATCGTGACCATCTGAATGAACTCCTCGCAACTTGGCATGGTGGTATCGCCATCTATGGTGCCCTCTTGGCTGGGGCCCTAGTCCTCCTGATTTTTTCTTACCGACGAAAAGTCAATGCCTATGATTTTTTGGATATCGCAGCACCAGGCGTGATGCTGGCCCAGAGTTTTGGCCGTTGGGGAAATTTTATCAATCAGGAAGCTTATGGTAAGGCGATCACTCATTTGGATTATTTACCCAAATTTATTCGGAACCAGATGTATATTGAAGGCAGCTATCGAGTGCCGACTTTCTTGTATGAATCTTTCTGGAATCTCTTGGGCTTTGCCCTCATTATGAGTTTGCGACATCGTCCAGGTCTTCTGAAGCGAGGGGAAGTGGCCTGGTTTTACCTCGTCTGGTATGGTTGCGGTCGCTTTGTTATTGAAGGAATGCGGACAGATAGCCTGATGCTGGCTGGCCTGCGGGTATCCCAATGCTTATCTATAATCTTAGTCATCTTAGGCATAGCCATGACCTATTACGGTCGCACCAAGGGAAAGCAACCCTCTTATCAACAAAAATAGAGTTAGAATAGTAGGAGTAAAAAATGGTAGGATATGCAATGTTAATTATCGCCTTGGCTTTTGTTGCCTTGGTTGTCTATTTGGCCATCGTCTTGCACAAGGTGGCGGGAACAGTTGACGAAACCAAACGGTCCTTGGCAGTCTTGACGGCAGATGTGGATGTTACTCTTCATCAGACCAACGATCTGATTGCCAAGGCCAATGTTTTGGTGGATGATATCAATGGCAAGGTAGCGACAATTGATCCACTCTTTGATGCAGTTGCAGATTTGTCCCTCAGTGTATCGGACCTTAATGATCAAGCGCGGATTCTAGGTAAGAAAGCTACAAGCGTCGGTTCTAGTGCTGCTAAGGCCGGAACGGCCGCAACGGCCTTACGTTTTGCCAGCAAGTTATTTAAGAGTAAAAAGAAAGAGGAAGCATAATGGGAAAATTTTTAAAGACCTTAGTATCTAGTGCCGCCGTTGGAGCGGCAGTTGGCTATTTCTTAACTACCAAGAAGGGCCGAGAGCTCAAGGAAAAGGCAGTCGATTTTGCTAACGACTATAAGGAAAATCCTGAAGCATACAATCAGGCTGCAAAAGAAAAGGCCAACCAATACAAGGATTTGGCTGTCCACACCTTCAATGATTATAAGGAAAAATTTGAGACTGGTGAATTGACTAAGGAAGACGTTCTTGATGTGGCCAAGGAAAAGGCCACGCAAGCCTCTGAATTTGCCAACGACCAGGTCCTAGCCTTCCGCGATAAGATTGCCAAGGCCAAGGCAGACTCGGCTGCAGAAACCAAGGCCGAGGTTGATGATATTGTCATTGATTATCCTGATACTGAAACGGCTGAAAATTAATGAAAGTTAAAGGGGGAGTAAGTTAGTGGCTCCGCCTTTTTTTACATAGTTTATCTTCAAATATAAATAAAATGAGAGAAGTATAAATATTTCGATTTTTATTGATTTAGTTAAAATTTCTGATCGCTAATGAAAAGGCTTTCATCTTATATTAAACTTAAATTGTTGGAATTATGTCAACTAAAGGAGGACAATTTGATGAAAAAATCTATAAAAATTGCCATTCTTATTTTCACTAGTCTCTTGTTTTTAGGAGCTTGTGATCATAAGCTTACAGATCAGAAAAAGAATAACCAGGACAATATGTCTACAAGCCAGCTGATAAAGAAGGCTAAGACAGCAAATAAGAAGGTAGAGACTGTTCATTTTGATATGAGTCTGACTATCAATTCTTTTGGAAAGAAAAAGAGTCAGAAAATGAAGGCCAACCTTGACTATGGCGACCAGGCTGATGAAATTGAGAGAGCTAGCGGTGAAATTACGACCAGGCAAGATGGATTAAATAGTTACCAAGAGTTCATATTCCCTGAAACAGGTGCCTATTTCAGAAATGAAGAAAATGCTGCTTGGGGCTATAAAGATCTGAGCACTTACAATATTGATCCAGATTATTTTGATTTTTTAGATATCGTTTACTCCATGAAAGATGATCTCAAAGTTAAGGTGGAGAGCGATGCTTATACCTTAGTTCTTAAAAGCCAAAATGTTGATTTGCTTTCACTCTTCAAGGAGGAATTAAACCTCTCTCTGACAGGTTACAGTCAGTCAAGTATGAAGAAAACCTTTGAAGTTAGCTTTGATAAGGATAATTTTCGCTTGAAGGCCTTCAAGCTTAAAATGATTAGCAAGTCACGAGGGAGCCGACTATCCTTTGAGGTCGATTCTAAGTACTCTAAATGGAATAAGATTAGTGAGTCCAAGTTTGATGCACCCGATGATATTAGTGAGACTAACAGTACCTCAACCACCAGCGACAGTAGTGATAGTCAAGAATTTTCTAATGTCAGCTAAATGTGAAGTGATTTTGAACTTGCTAGGAATTAGGAGTTGATTTTTTCTATCAGTCGGATGACTACTTGGTAATTTTGAATGATTTTGTTTCAGGGCGAAAATATGGGCTTGGAGTAAGGTTTGAGAACACAAAAATAGAGGTTCACGAAAAAATGAACCTCTATTTTTAGGTTTGGCTACTTCTCTTGTTAGCCCGGTTGAGACACTGAATTATTTTTTCTTCATCGAAAGGACGAAGGTTGAAATGGTTGATGTAATAGCGATTCCTAGCAGGACTGCCAGGCTGAAGGCTATTAGGGTCCCCAATCCCATGGTTAGAAAAAGGAAGGTCAAAAGGACGGAAGAGATGCAGAAGAGTGCGATACGTGCGAAAAATAGAAGTTCTCGCAATTTAGCACTCTGATTATCGACTTGGTAAAATTCTTGATATTTGGGTTGATTTTGATTGGTTTGATTTTGTGATTCCTGATTATTATAATAATCGAAATCATCTTGGCGTTGGGCTGCCATAGTGTTCTCCTTTCCACTGGAGTAGTGGGGTAAACTTTGTTACTTAGGTAACATTCTATCATAAATTATTAAAATTGTCATAGGAATTTAGTAAAAAGGATTTTGATTAAGTTTGTTTTAACAGGGAAAAATGAGAATCTTAGTATGGTTTCCTTAAATAGTCTCAGTTTTTCATTAAAAATTTGATATAATAATAATGTTATGGATAAAATTATTATTACTGCAACGGCAGAAAGTATAGAGCAGGTTCAAGACCTATTAAAAATAGGAGTTGATCGGATTTATGTGGGCGATAAGGCCTTTGGTCTCCGTCTACCTAAGACATTTTCAGATAAGGATTTAAAGAAGATTGCCCAGCTGGTTCATGAAGCGGGCAAGGAATTAACAGTAGCTGTAAATGCCCTCATGCACCAAGGGATGATGGATGCTCTACCTGAATATCTTGATTTCTTAGAAGACATCGGGGCTGATTATATCACGGTTGGTGATGCTGGAGTTATCTATATCTGCCAACGCGACAAGCGTCCATTCAAGCTGATTTATGATGCCTCGGTTATGGTGACCTCCAGTCGTCAGGTCAATTTCTGGGGTAAGACGGCAGGTGTTTCGGAGGCTGTCCTCGCCAGAGAAATTCCTTCGGCAGAACTATTCAAGATGTCGGAGAACCTTGAAATTCCTGCAGAAATCTTGGTCTATGGAGCTAGTGTCATTCACCACTCCAAGCGCCCCCTCCTGCAAAACTATTATAATTTCACCCATATTGATGATGAAAAGACGCGACAAAGGGACCTCTTCCTGGCCGAGCCCAGCGATAAGGATTCCCACTATTCCATCTATGAGGATAACCACGGAACCCATATCTTTGCCAATAATGATATTGATTTGATGACCAAGCTGTCTGAACTGGTTGAGCACGGTTATACTCATTGGAAGCTGGACGGTATCTATTGTCCAGGCGGTAATTTTACTAAGATTGTTGAAAAATTCATCAAGGCAAGGGAACTGATTGAGGCTGGCCAGTGGACCAACGACCGGGCTTTCCTCTTTGATGAAGAAATCCGCAAGTTGCATCCTGTCAATCGGGATTTGGATACTGGTTTCTATGACTTTGACCCAGACTTAGTTAAATAGGAGGTTGATATGTTTTACGCTTATTTACGTTGGTTAGTTTCTTTCCTAGTTTGGGTGGTCAATGGAAATGCCCACTACCATAATCGGGAAAATCTTTTGGACCCCAAGGAAAATTATATCTTGGTGGCTCCTCACCGAACCTGGTGGGATCCTATTTACCTGGCTTTTGCGACCAAGCCAAAACAGTTTATCTTTATGGCTAAAAAGGAGCTCTTTAACAATCGAATCTTCGGTTGGTGGATTCGCATGTGCGGTTCCTTCCCAATCGATCGGGATAATCCGGGTCAGGAAGCCATCAAGTACCCTGTTAAGATGTTAAAGAAGAGCCAACGTTCCCTGATTATGTTTCCAAGTGGCAGTCGTCATTCGTCGGATGTCAAGGGTGGTGTTGCTGTCATCGCCAAGATGGCCAAGGTTAAAATTCAGCCAGTCGTTTATGGTGGTCCTCGCTCTTTCTCAGGCCTGCTCAAGGGAGAACGCATTGATATGAACTTTGGTCCGGCCATTGATGTATCGGACATCAAGCATCTCAATGATGAGGGAATTGAAACAATTGCCAAGCGAGTCCACGACTCTTTTGACCAGTTGGACCAGCAAAATGAGACCTACAACAATCATAAGAAGCTCAATCCGCTGACCTATATTTATCGGATTCCCCTAGGGCTAATTGCTTTAATCCTAGTCCTTTTGACAATGGCTTTCAGCTATGTGGCTAGCTTCGTCTGGACCCCAGAAAAGCACCTCAAATAAGAGTTATCTGGTCTTTCGAGTTGGATTCCTTGGTTCCACAAAAATTTAGAATAAATTGACGATAAAGTTGAAGATTTTTTCAACTTTATTTTTTTATTTGCGGATAAAAGGGTGAGGAATCTTATGAAAGCAGAAGATAGTTATCTATTAGCAGTTATCGTTTTATTAGTGCTGATGGTCCTTTTGACTAAAATCTAGCAGGAGAAGCCTATGATTGAAGACTGGATTGAAAAAATCAAAGAAAATAAGCTGGTGGTGGGACTAGTTTTAGCTATAGTGGTTCTTGCTGGAGCCTTGTTCTTGAATCTAGCTAATGGAAATGGGAGATCAGCGAAAAGTCAGGCCAATTTTCCTTCAATGGCTAGTACGAGCCAGACCAGTCAAGGCAGTACTTCGTCAGCCTCAAGCTCGGAAAAATCAGGAGTCATCGTCGTTGATGTCAAGGGAGCCGTCAAAAAAGAGGGAGTTTATGAATTACCGGCAGGTAGTCGGGTGACGGATGCTATTGAGAAGGCTGGCGGTTTCACCGATAAGGCCAACAAAAAGTCGGTTAATTTGGCTCAAAAATTGGAAGACCAGGCAGTTGTTTACGTGGCTGCCCAAGGAGAGGATGTTGAGGAGGTAACAGGCCCTGGCTCATCGTCTGGGGGAATCAGTGATTCAAATCGTAGTAGCCATGCCAAGGTTAATCTCAATACTGCCAGTAAGGAAGAGCTGCAAACCATTTCAGGTATTGGTGAGAAGCGGGCTCAAGATATTATTGACTACCGGGAGGAGCATGGCGGGTTCAAGTCTGTTGAGGAGCTGAAAAATATTTCTGGTATCGGTGACAAGACCTACGAAAAAATCGCACCCGAGGTGACCGTATGAGCAAATACTTTCCTATCAGGCCAATCTACTTGGCTTTTTTGCTGGTCTTGCTGGCTTATTTCATCTATTCAGGCTACTGCTTGGTCGGCGTCCTCTTGGCCTTCACTCTCTGTCAACTTTGGCGGCATTACAACTTAAAAAAAGTTGGCCAGGTTCTGCTGGTTCTCTTGTCCTTTGGATTAGCCTTTTGGACCTATCAATATCGGGTCAATCAGGCTTATAAGTCTGCTCCCAGTCAAGTACAGGAGCTGGAGATGATTCCAGATACTATCTCTACTAATGGTGACCAGCTCAGCTTTCGTGCTAAGAGTCAGGGGCGGACTTATCAGGTTTTCTATCGCTTGAAATCACCTGAGGAAAAGCGATTCTATCAAAATGTAAAGGATAAACTTGACCTGCAGGTTTCAGCCAAGCTAACTCAACCCCAGGCTCTGCGGAATTTTCATGGCTTTAACTATCGAGCCTATCTCAAGCATGAGGGTATTTATCGACTGGTGACTGTCGATAAAATTCAAGGCTGGATACCGGCCAAGCGACTGACCTTCTTTGACCGTCTGCATGTCCTGAGACGGCGGGCTCTAGTAACTTGTCAACAGAAGTTTCCCAGTCCCATGAACCACTACATGACGGGGCTTCTCTTTGGTTATCTGGATAAGGATTTTGACCAGATGGGCGATATTTATACCAGTCTGGGGATTATCCACCTTTTTGCCTTGTCTGGTATGCAGGTTGATTTCTTTATCGGCCTTTATCGAAAATTCCTCTTACGACTTGGCCTGAGAAGGGATTGGGTGGATATTTTACAAGTGCCTTTTTCAGTTTTCTATGCTGGGATGACCGGTTATGCTCCCTCGGTTCTAAGAAGCCTGCTTCAGTCTTTCTGGGGCAATCTGGAACTAAAGCGATTGGATAATCTGGCCTTTAGCATCTTTTGTATGTTTTTGCTGAGACCCAACTTCCTGCTGACCACTGGAGGCCTGCTTAGTTTTGCCTATGCCTTTATTTTGGCGGTGCTTGATTTCCAAAACTTGAGCAGGGTTAAGGCAGGCCTAGCCCAGGGTGCCAGTTTGTCTTTGGGTGCCTTCCCTCTGCTGGCCTATTTATTTGGCGTTTTTCAGCCTCTATCGCTTGTCTTGACCCTGGCCTTTTCCCTAGTTTTCGATTATCTGATGCTCCCCTTTTTGACTTTGGCCTTCATAGTCAGCCCGCTAATTAGACTGACCTGGGTCAATCCTCTCTTCAGCCTGCTGGAGCAAATTGTCATCTGGACTCATGATATTGTTGGCCGGCCTCCCGTTACTGGTAGTCCAAGTTTGGCTATTCTTACTCTCATGCTAATCTTATTAGCCTTTCTCCATGATTATTGGCAGGTCAAAAAGATTCGTCCTTGGCTAATTCTGCTCTTCGTTTTACTAGCCTGTTTGGTCAAACATCCTTTGACCAATGAGGTGACCATGATTGATGTCGGTCAAGGAGATAGTATTTTCCTGCGCGATAGCTGGGGCAAGACTATTCTAATTGATACTGGTGGACGGGTAACTTTTGGGCAGAAGGAGGCCTGGCAAAAGAGCAATTCAGATAGCAATGCGGACAAGACCGTCATTCCCTACCTTAAAAGTCGGGGTGTGGGGAAAATTGACCAGCTGGTTCTGACCCATACCGATACAGACCATATTGGCGATTTGGAAGCTGTTGCCAAGAATTTTCAAATTGGCCAGGTACTGGTCAGCAAGGGTAGTCTGACAAGACCAGCTTTTGTCAAGCGTCTCAAGGCTCTGAAGCTGAAGGTGAGGACAGTTCAAGTAGGCGATGGTTTAACAATTATGGGTAGTAGGCTTCATGTCCTCTATCCCAAGAGTCTGGGCAAAGGTGACAATAATGATTCCTTAGTTCTCTATGGGAATCTGCTCAATAAGACTTTTCTCTTTACTGGCGATCAAGAAAAAGAAGGAGAGGAAGATCTGATGAAAATCTATCCCAATCTCCATGTCCAGATTCTCAAAGCCGGTCACCATGGTTCCAAAGGTTCGTCTACCCCAGATTTTCTCAAGCAAATCAGCCCAGAAGTCGCCCTTATTTCGGCGGGTCAAAATAATCGCTATGGTCACCCCAACAAGGAGACATTGGAGCGATTTAAGAAACAGAAAATGAGAGTTTACCGGACTGATCAACAAGGGGCAATTTCTTATCGTGGCTTCTGGGATTGGCACCTAGAAACGGTTCGGTAAGGTGGAAAATTTAGTTAGAATGGACTCATTTTCCTGCCCCAACCTAGGCTTTATCCTGCTTGCTGTGGTTCCCTATTAAGTTTGTATTTCAGCTTGAATTATGCTATTCTAGTAGACACCAAATTTATTTAGGAGATTGCTCATGTTTACAGCTTATGCAAATTTTTGGAAACACTATATTGACTTTAAAGGACGAACCAAGCGCTCAGAATTTTGGTGGCCTTTCCTTTTTAACAATCTGATTCGCCTTGGATTTTATCTGGTAGTTTTTATCAATTTAATTATTCCTTTTAACCAAGAAATCAAACTAATGCAGGATAGTGCTCTTTCGACCGAAGGCCTGTCTATCTGGTCAGAGATTTCACCTGTCATGGTGACCGTTATTATTCTCTGGGGAATTTTTGAATTGGCTATCTTGGTACCAAGTTTAGCAATCGGTGTTCGTCGTTTTCGTGATGCGGCCTTCCATTGGTCCTTTATCTTTATGTATGGGGCTGCCCTTGTATTGACAGCGATTCCTATGCCGGTTTTCCTCAATATTATCGTTTTAGTTCTATCAGCTGGTTTGACAATTGCCAGCATCGTTCTTTGGGCCTTTCCAAGTCGGGAAAAGAAGCCTAAACCAGTCAAGGCACCGGCTCAATTTGTAACTCCACAAGGACAAGTAGTCTTCCAAGGCCAAGCTAATCCCTTTACACAACAGGGACAACCTGTTAATCCGCAAGTGCCACAGGCACCATTTGCTCAAGAAGCTCAAACACCTAACCAAGCTCGACCTGTGTCCTCACAAGGTCAAGTCCCTAATTATGCTGGGCCAGTTGCCCCACAAGCCCCACAGGGTCAAGTTCCTAATCCAGCCCAACCCGTGACTCCCCAAGCAGGCATGGGTCAAGTTCCAAATCAAGCCCAGCCGGTAGCGCCACAAGCAGGAGTTGGGCAGTTTCCAAATCAAGCTCAGCCGGTAGCGCCACAGACAGGGGTGGGCCAAGCGCCATATCCTAATTTGGACCAAAGTCAAGGTGCTAATGGAACTATGCCTCAGCAAGGGGGTAATCCCATGAATCAGGCTCAACCGCAAGCGTCTCAACAGGCACCAGGTCAACCTGTTCAAAATCCTAATAACTACAATAATCCTCAACAATAAAGGGGCCAAAATGTTTAAAGCTTACCTCAATTACTGGAAGCAATACGTAGATTTTGGTGGCAGAAGTACCCGTCCAGATTACTGGTGGGTATTTCTTATTAACACCATCTTTACAATCATTTTTCAAGTTGCTCTTGTTGTTGTCCTTATCCGATTTGCGATAGCACTTGGCAATGATAACCACCGGATGGCTTCTGCTTGGCTAAAGTTTGGAGGAATTTACTATTCTAGTATTCGTGAAAGCTCCCCATTCCACGCCCAGCTATTGGCTGTTTCTGACTTTGTTTTCCATTATTCAAAAGGTGTCCTAACACTCTTTTGGTTGGGAATGATATGGAAATTAGCAAACCTTCTACCGCGTTATGCTCTTTTGGTTCGTCGCTTACGTGATTCTGGCCTGCATTGGTCTTGGTTCTTTGCTCGCTTAGTTCCAGGCCTGCTAGTATTATTGGCCAGTATCTTAACTTTCGAGCCCGTCTTTATCAGTCACTCCATGCGGATATTGGATTCCAGCTTGATTTTCTTTTGCATCAGTTACGTCCTTTTACTGTTTGCTAAGCTATTTGTCTTTATCATTTCCCTAAGGGCGAGTAAGAATCCTAGTCAACCGTTTTTTAATTGACAAATCTGCTAATAATCGTCCCATATTCAAGGAATTTGAATAAGACTTTTATCAATTAGAAGAATAAAGGAGTCCTTTTGTCAACATTTTCAGATAGTTTTATTGCTGCCAATATGAGAAAATTCCCTCCAGAAACTCTACCAAGCATTCGTCAACGGCTTGAAGGGTTGGACGATAGGCAGATTAATGACATTGTTGGAATGCCCCTCAAAGATCCAACGATAGCCCTGCTCTTTTCTATTTTTCTTGGGGCCTATGGCGTTGATCGCTTTTATCTAGGCCAAGCCGGTCTGGGGGTAGGCAAACTTTTAGTAACCATTTTTACCCTTGGTCTTGGCGGTTTTATTTGGCATATTGTTGATGGGTTTCTAATCATGGGAGCGACACGAGAGGAAAACTTGAAAACCTTAAACCATGTTTTCCACGCGCTAACTAACCAAGCGGGAGTGGTCTTTGATTCAGCCTGGTATTAGTTGGCAAACACTGAATTAGACTAGTCGGTCAACTAACTGATTCAGCGAATCTAGGTTCGGCTGGGGTGGATGCGGCTAGTGGATCTGAAGCAAACTAAAATAGGGCTTTTTAATAATTAAGAGCATAATGTACCAGCAGTTTGGAGTATTCTCCTGACTGCTTTTTTTCTTGCCTCCAAAGCAAGGAAGGCCTAATGGGGCATCTCGTTAGATTTATACTCTTCAAAAATCAAAAGATAGGTCGGTAAAGCAAAGCTAAGATTTAGAAAATCTTAATTTGCAGTGGTTGTCGTTATTACGGTCTACCTGTGACTGTTCACTAGCTTTAAAAGGAAAGCATCGTCGGCTTTCCTTTTATTAGAGTGCCTACGGAAGTTGTTAATTATTTTCCTAGCTAACTCCAACCAGACAGTAAAATCGACTATCTGGTTTTCGTGTCCCTTCGTTAATCCACTCAGCTGTACGTAAAAATTGTCTGCAGTTTTTTGTGACGCCTCACAAAGTTGATTAATTTTAGCTACTTTATGAGTCAAGTGAGGAAACTAAGCAATTGCTATGCGGACTGTTAGATGACCGCCTCCTTAGAGGCTGATGTCTTTTTGATTTTCATTGACGATTAAGACTGAGCCCTTAGCCTTTTATGATATAATAAAGCCATGATTGCAATTGAAGAAGTTGATGCTTTAAGCAAGGAAAAGCTCCCCTTGATTACCTTGGTGACGGGGGCCGATTCAGGCCAGTACAGCCAACTCAAGCAGCTCTTTTTAGAGCGGGTTGGCTTTGATTCCAGCGATTTGACCTATTCTTATTTTGATTTCTCTGAAAATGATTTTGCTGAGGCCCAGATGGATTTGGAGAGCCTGCCCTTTTTCTCAGACGAGAAGGTAGTGATTTTTGATAATCTTTTGGACCTGACAACGGCCAAGAAGTCTTATTTAGACGATAAGGAGGCCAAGAGCTTAGAAGCCTATCTGACCAATCCGGTGGAGACGACTCGGTTGGTTATCTTTGCTCCTGGCAAATTAGATGGCAAACGCCGACTGGTTAAGTTAGTCAAAAGAGAAGCGAAGATCTTTGAAGCCAGTCAACTCAAGGAAGCTGAGTTGCGGACCCATTTTCAAAAGTTGGCTCACCAGGAGGGCCTTGTCTTTAGCAAAGGGGTCTTTGACCAGCTCCTGATTAAGTCTAATTTTGATTTTAGTGAAATTCAGAAAAATCTAGCCTTTCTCAAGGCCTATAAGGCTGATGGCCAGATTCAACAGACTGATATTGACCAGGCTATCCCCAAAACCCTCCAGGATAATATCTTTGATTTGACCCAGTACATTTTGCAGGGGAAAATTGACCAAGCGTGTGATTTAGTTCGAGATTTACGCTTGCAGGGTGAGGACGAGATTAAATTGATTGCCATTATGCTAGGAAAGTTTCGTCTCTTTACTCAGGTGAAAATTTTGGCTCAGGCTGGTAAGAATGAGTCGGCTATGGTGACCCAGCTCTCAGAGCTTCTAGGCCGAAAAATTAATCCTTATCAGGTCAAATTTGCTCTCAGAGATAGTCGGCCTCTCACATTATCCTTTTTAAAGGAAGCCATGGCAACTCTAATTAGCACTGATTATCAGATTAAGCAGGGGAAATTGGACAAGGCCTATCTCTTTGATTTGGCCCTTTTGAAGATTGCCAGTGCCAAGCAGAGGGGAGTTTAAGTCTTTGATTCAGAAGCAAGATTTCATATTGAAGTAGTGATAGGGGTAAATTGTCAGGTTAATACAAGGAATTCAGAGCTTCTGCTAAAGTTGAAAATGCAAATGAAGGTTAGTTTATTGCAAAGGTCGGTTTTACATAAATAATTGTTAAAAACGGCAGATTGGCACAAGGGAGAAAATATGAGAGTCAAAAAAATTGGGATTGTCAGCCTATCTAGTGGTGTTATGGGGGAAAATTTTGTTAAGCATGAACTTGATATAGGCTTGGAAAGATTAAAACAGTTTGGTGTTGAAGTTGATTTTTACCGCATGCTCTTAAGGGACTTGAGTTTATAAAAAATCATCCCGAATCCAGAGCTCAAGACTTATTAGCAGCCTTTATGGATGATTCGATTGATATGATTTTGTGTGCTATCGGTGGTGAGGATACTTATAGATTGTTACCCTATCTATTTGAAAATGATGCTCTTCAAAAGGTGGCTAAGCAGAAAATCTTTTTAGGCTTCTCTGACACAACCATGAACCATTTTATGTTGCATAAAGTCGGCCTTGAGACCTTTTATGGACAGGCATTTTTACCGGATATCTGTGAGCTTTCTAGTGAAATGCTACCTTATACTCGGCAATATTTTGAAGAATTATTGACAAGAGGAGAAATAAAAGAAATACAGCCAAGTCAGGTCTGGTATCAGGAAAGAGAAGATTTTAGTGAAAATGCTATTGGCAAAGAGATGACAAGCTATCCAAATACTGGCTTTGAGTTATTAAAAGGGCAACCCATTTTTAAGGGAAAGATTTTGGGTGGTTGTTTGGATTCAATGTATGATATTTTTGATAATTCCAGATTTTCGGATACGGTTTCCTTATGTGCCAAATATGATCTCTTTCCGAAATTAGATGATTGGAAAGGGAAAATTCTCCTTTTAGAAACCAGCGAAGAAAGGCCAACTCCTCTATTATTTAGAAAAATGGTTGGGGCATTGAAAGATTACGGCATATTTGATGTGGTGACAGGAGTTTTGGTTGGTAAACCGCAAGATGAAATTTATTATGGTGACTACAAGTCAATTCTCTTGGAAGAGCTTGGGGATAAAAATTTATCCCTTGTCTATAATGTGAATATTGGACATGCAACGCCAAGATGCATTATTCCTTTTGGTGTTGAAGCAGAAGTAAATGTTGAAAAACAAGTTATCGCCTTTAATAATTAGAGAAACTAAGTCTTATTAATCGGGAAGTCTTAGCAAGGTTGATTAGTAATCAAAACCACTATTGGTTTTAAACTTGGACACTGAAAAATTTAGCCTGATTAACTCTTAATCAAAATCCTTGAAAACCCTATCATTTTCTTTTACAATATAAATATTTAGGGAGACTTCTCCCTTTAAGTCTCTTGCCCTATTGTAGGAGCAAGCTCCATTAACAGAAAAGAGGTAACCTTTATGGCGATTACATTACCAGATCTTCCTTATGCTTATGATGCTTTGGAACCATATATTGATGCTGAAACTATGACTCTCCACCATGACAAGCACCATGCGACTTATGTGGCTAATGCTAATGCGGCTTTGGAAAAGCACCCTGAAATTGGGGAAGACCTAGAAGCCCTCTTAGCAGATGTGGAAAAAATTCCAGCAGACATCCGCCAAGCCTTGATTAACAATGGTGGTGGCCATCTCAACCACGCCCTTTTCTGGGAACTTTTGTCGCCAGAAAAGACTCAAATCACCAAAGAAGTGGCAGAAGCCATTGATGGAGCTTTCGGGTCCTTCGATGCCTTCAAGGAAGCTTTCACTAAAGCTGCAACTGGTCGCTTCGGTTCGGGCTGGGCTTGGTTGGTTGTCAATGCGGACGGCCAACTTGAAGTCACTTCAACAGCCAACCAGGATACACCAATCATGGAAGGTAAGAAGCCAATCTTGGCCTTGGATGTTTGGGAACATGCCTACTATCTCAGCTATCGCAATGTTCGCCCTAACTATATCAAAGCTTTTTTTGAAATTATTAACTGGAACAAGGTGGCAGAACTTTACGCTGCTGCAGTGAAATAAGCTGAGTTTATAGGAAGTCACATTAAGCCATTCTCTATGGAGAGCTTGGCTTTTTAACTTGGCTTGAAGGTTGATGACTTTCCAATAAAAGTGGCAAACAATCTGGAAAAAATATCAGACAGAGCTTGCAAAAAATCAATTTTTCCTTAGAATAGTAGTGAGGAGAATTTATGTCGAAAAGAATTACTGCCGTTTTAGCGATTATCCTTGCCATTGTCCTAGGTATTCTAGGCAGTTTTTATTTGCAGCAAGGTCAAAAGGAGAGTCAGAATCAAAAGAGTCACCAGACCGATAGCTTAAAGAAGGCAAAAAAGAGTCCCAAGGAATTGGTAACGCCAAGAAATAAGTCAGCTGAAGAAAAACAGGCAGTCATGGAGGCGGATAGCGAACGGATGAACTCGCTGGGGCTTTACTATGATTATGCCAATATGAGCTTAAATGATACAATCAATGCCTTTCTAGCTGAGCAAGGGATTGACCAGTCTCAGGTGGCTTTTTCCTATAAGAATACCCGAACCAATGAAACTTTCTCCATGAATGATGCAGAATTGATGACGGCTGGCTCAACCTACAAACTCCCGCTTAATATGTTGGTGGTTGATGGAGTTGCTGAGGGTAAGTTCAACTATGAACAAAAAGTTGATATCACTAATTTGGATTTCGAGTACGAGGGGGAGCATGATGCCTATGTCAATAACTACGGTGGTAGCATGACCATTCCCCAAATGCAGTACGGGTCCTTGGTGGTTTCAGAGAATACCCCCGCCTATGGCCTGGCCAGTCTTTTAGGTGGGATGGAGAATGCCTATAGCCAATATATTCGCTATGGTAAGTCAAAGAATCCCGATGTGCCCGCCTTCCAGTACGAGGGCAACAAAACAACCAGCTCTTACTATATTCAGGTTCTAGACTACTTGTTTAAACATCAGGATAAGTATAAGGATTTGCTAGAATATATTGGTGAGTCTTTCCCAGACGAATATTATAAGACCTACCTGCCTGATGACCTGACCATCTATCAAAAACCCGGTTATGTGCGTGAGGCCCTTAATGTTGATGCCATTGTTATGGAAGACAGTCCTTATCTGATTTCAATTTATACCCGCTATTTGGGTGGTTCAACTGAAAGTAGTTCAGAAATAAATGGTACTGGTTATAATCAGTTGGCCATGCTGACTTATGTCATCAATGAGTGGCATCGAGTCAATATGAATTAACTCTGTTTCATCGTAGACTGGGGAAGTTTCACTTCCACCGGACCTCCAGTCTGAATCAAATTTTGCTCCAACGGTAGTTGAGGAAAATTAGGTGGCTATACTTGTTCAAGAGAAAAGGTGAGAGGCATAGGGTCACCGCTCCTTAGCGGGACTTGTAGCTAGTCTATTTAAGAATAGATAGACTGGTATTGCCCTCACGACACGGCATTGAACAAGTCGATAATACTTGTTCAAGAAAGCTAGTGAGGGGCATAAAGTTCCCGCCTCCTAGCGGAACATGTAGTCAGTCTGGATAGGAATTAATAGACTGACTTTGCCCCTCAGAGATTTTTTCAACTTGGCCAAAATTGTGCTATAATAGAAACAATTTTGAAATTCCAATGGTAATAAATACGAACTAGCTTAAGCCCAGCCTTGATTCGGGTTTTAGGTCAATTATCTATAGCTTAGAAGAAATACCTAGTTTTAATGGCTGAGAAAAAGGAGAAATTATGCCGACATCATACCGTGACAGTCAAATAGACGATATCAAGAATAGAATGTATACCTTCCTAACCGTGGTGCGGAACTGGACTTTATTTTTCTTGCTTCTCTTTGTGGCCTCTCTGATCTATTGGTTTTTGAATCCCAAAAATATCATGGGCCCAGCCTTTAGTTTGGTCAGCCTCCTGCCCTTGCTTGGTTTGGCTGTCCAATACGTGCGGGAGAATAACATTTATCGTCGCGATGCCCTGAAAATTTTGACTGAGGACTTGGACCTAGATAAGTATGAGGAAGTTTTGGAGTATGAATCCCAAGCCTCACTTAAGACTAATTGGGATCGGATTATTATTCGGCAAGCTGAGTTGGCCTTCCTCCGTGGAAAATTTGAAAAATCTGCTGAATTTATTGAAATGGTCAATCCTCTGAAAGTTCAGTTGTCAGCTAAGGAAAGAACACCTCTACTCTTGACCTATTACTTGGTCGATTTTGCTGATAAGCTTTTTAAAGACAAGGACTATGACTTAGAAGCAAGCCTATCAGCCGCCAATGACTTGGTGGTGCAAAATGCTACCGAGACCGTTCAAAAGGCCTACACTCAAGCTATGCTTCCTCTTATTGAGAAGGTAATTGGTCGGCAAGAAGCCCTCGGATATCTTGAAGAAATCCAAGCTAGCAATAAACTTGAAGAGGTCTTGCGTGACTACTTCCTAGCCGAAAATGCACGCTTGGCTGGCGATAAAGATTCAGCCAAGAAGCTCTTTAAGCAAGTATCGCAGGCAGAAAGCTCCCTCTTTGTGGTAGAAAAAGCCAAAGCCAGTCTGAAGAAAATCAAATAAGTTAAGGAAATGAGCAAATAGAATGCTCCATTTCCTACAAGTCTGGAAAAAGGTCCTAGCCTCATAACTTTTTCAACATCAGACGGTTTGACGCAGTGGTTGATTGGAAGTCCTTATCCCTTGCTATGCAAGTGATAGCGGTCATCCTAATCAACTGTGCGGGGGTGGGACGGCAAAATCGATTTCGTCGAAATCACGATTTTTGTCCCACTCCCTAAACTTCTCATTAAGCCCGATAATTGAGCATTATCGGCTTCTATTATCGGGCTGTCAACTAAAAAAGGATCCAGATGGGTCTTTTTTGTGTCCTTGGGAACCGTTGCCCCCTAAGTTCGATTGCAACTATCAGGCGGCACATTTATAAAACTGAACTTGCTGAATTCTGTTATCAATCAAAATAAAATTCCTAGAGATTTTAGTTTCTCTAGGAATTTTATTGTCGGTCTTTCGACTTATTTGACAAACATGGCATCACCAAAGCTAAAGAAACGGTAGTGTTCTTCAACGGCGTGTTTGTAGGCTTCGAGGACGAATTCGCGTCCGGCAAAGGCGGAGACCAGCATAACCAGAGTTGATTTTGGCAGGTGGAAGTTGGTTGAGAAGGCATCAACAATCTTAAACTGGTAACCTGGCTTGATAAAGATATTGGTCCAGCCAGAATCGGCCTGAATTTGGCCATCAAATTTATTACCAATAGTTTCCAGAGTTCGGATAGAGGTAGTGCCAACTGCGACAATGCGGCCGCCTGCAGCCTTGACCTGACGTAGGGTTTCGGCAGCTTCCTCGGAGAATTGGTAGAACTCGGAGTGCATCTCGTGGTCTTCAATCCTGTCAACAGATACTGGTCGGAAGGTTCCTAAACCAACATGGAGGGTCAGGTAGATCAGCTTAACTCCCTTGGCTTCAATTTTCTCGAGGAGCTCTTGGGTGAAGTGGAGCCCAGCCGTTGGAGCGGCAGCAGAGCCGTTTTCCTTGGCATAGACCGTCTGGTAGCGTTCCTGGTCCTCCAACTTCTCATGAATATAGGGTGGTAGGGGCATTTCACCTAGGCTTTCAAGCACTTCAAGGAAAATCCCCTCATAGTGAAATTCGACAATTCGTCCACCGTGGTCTAACTCTTCAAGAATAGTTGCGGTTAAGCGACCATCGCCAAAGCTAACCTCAGTTCCGACATGCAGGCGTTTAGCCGGTTTTGCCAGCACTTCCCATTGGTCACCTTGGGTATTTTTCAAAAGAAGAAATTCGACATGGCCATGGGTCTCTGGCTTCTCGCCGTGCAGTCTAGCCGGCAGCACCCGGGTGTTGTTCATGACCAAGGCATCGCCGGGGTTGAGCTCATCAAGAATGTGGTCGAAGTGGGTATCCAGCATGGTGTGCTTTTTGTGGTCAATGACTAGGAGTTTGGAGCTGTCTCGCTTTTCCAAGGGAGTTTGGGCAATCAGCTCTTCAGGTAAATGAAAATCAAAATCTTGTGTATTCACGGTTTATCCTTCTAAAATTCTTTTAATCCTGACCTATTATATCACAAATGGCTTGACAAAAATTGGTCTATACCATACAATGAAGGTGGATAATCGGTATAGACCAAAAGGAGGTTGTTCACATGAAAGTCATCAGGGTTAAGAATCAGACTCAAGGGGCAGATGTTGCACTAGGGATTTTACGAGATAAGCTGGCACAGGGGGACAAAACCCTGGGACTTGCGACGGGAAGCTCACCTGAGGCCTTCTATCAGGCTATTGTCAAGAGTGACCTTGATTTATCGCAGGTGACCTCAATCAATCTGGACGAGTATGTTGGTCTCCCCAAGGAAAGTCCCCAATCCTACCATTACTTTATGGAAGAGCACCTTTTTAAGTACAAGCCCATGAAGGCCCACTTCTTGCCGGATGGTCAAGCAGCTGATTTGCTGCAAGCAGCCAAGGATTACGACCACTTGATTGAGCAGTATGGTCTTGATTTGCAGATTTTAGGCATAGGTCGCAATGGTCATATTGGCTTTAATGAGCCGGGAACGGACTTTTCTAGTCTAACCCATGTCGTTGATTTAACGCCCAGCACCATTGAGGCCAACAGTCGCTTCTTTGACAAGCAGGAGGAAGTGCCAACCCAGGCCCTATCTATGGGGATTGCCTCAATTATGTCAGCCAAGTCCATCATCCTTTTTGCCTATGGAAGTGAGAAGGCTAAGGCTATCTCTGGTATGGTTCAAGGCCCTGTCAGCCCAAGCTTGCCGGCCAGCGTCCTGCAAAACCACCCAGATGTCACCGTCATTGTTGATGAGGCAGCGGCTAGTTTGTTGAAGTGATTACTGGGAGATCGAGCTAGCTAGTTTATCGTAAATTTTCATTACATACTCTGGGGAGAAATAATTTACTTTTTTATCCCTATCCTCACCGATATTGTTGCGGTCCTCTAGCAAAAGGATTATAATGTATTGTTCCTAGGAATAGCACTAGGAACAGTAAGCATTTTCCTCCTAAATGAGGTCCTCCTCCAATAATTTCTAAATGGGCCTCTCCTCTAAACCGATAATGCTGTGTGATACATAATTTAATTTCCTTTGATATCCTCACAATTTCCTCCGTGAGGGTTCTCCAAAAAAATAACGAAAAGACTAGGATCATGTTCTGGTCTTTTTGTATATCAAGATGTGATTTTATACTCTTTGAAATTCAAAATTAGCAATTTACTATCTCAATACGATTACATCTGGAAAATGAGCATAAATCATTAACTGATGGGGGAATTCTAAAAGCGATACTTTCGCCAAAGTGGTATTCTTAGCAACAAATGAGGTTGTTGCTAAGAACGGATTTTTCGAGACTTGGGCTCGAAAAATAGCAATGAAACTCCGTCAGGAGCTTGCTTGCGTCCGCACTTTTTAAGAAAGTATCAAAAATGCTAACTTTGATTTTAATTGGGTATTAATTGCCTAGAGACTGGAATACCATTATCAGAGAACTTGTAAGATGGTTCTCTTTTTTTGTAGCTAGGAAGGAAGGGCATTTACACCATCCATGAGTATGCTATACTGACTGGCGAGGAATTATTATGAAAGTAAGTATTAAAGAAAATCCCTCTTGCCAAGAATTGAAGGTCTCTGTGACCTATGGTCAGAAGACTGACTTAGTTGAGAGGGTACTCAATTTTTTAGAAACGGTAGATAAGCAATTGCCTTGTTTTCAGGGGAAAAAGGTCTATCAGGTCAATGTTTCAGATATTTACTATATTGAAAGTGTTGATAAGAAGGCCTTTGTTTATCTTAGACAAGAGGTTTATCAGACAGATTTGCGGCTCTATCAACTGGCTGAGGAACTTGCCAGAAATGGTTTTGTGCAGATTAGTAAATCCTGCATTCTCAATATCAATGTTTTGGACAGTATTCGCTCAATTTTTAACAGCCGGATGGAAGCAAAGTTGACCAATGGCGAGAAGCTTATTATCAACCGCAGTTACCTAAAGGCTGTCAAAGAGGCCCTGAAAGGAGAGGGATGATGAAAAAACTAGTCACCAATATCTTTGCGACAACGGGGATTTCTCTCCTACTGACTGCCCTAGTCGCTCTCTTTTTGCGAGCACCTTTTCTTTATCTGGTCTCAATTTTTCAGATATTACTTACGAATATTCTCATTCATGTGCTTGTCAATCTAGTGAGAAAATTTGAACTGCCAACCATTCTTCGGGTTGGCTTGGAATTGTTACTTTGTGAAGGTCTTGTCTTTCTGCTTGCTTTAATTTTTCATTGGAACCAGATGGGAAGCTTATTTTTGATTGGGCTGATGACTTACCTGCTTTCTCAAGCCCTAGACTTATTGTCATTTAGGCGAGAAGCTAAGGAAATTAATCAGCTAATTCAAAAGCGACAAGGCCATTAAAATTTTGGAGGAAGCCTATGGTTAAAGGTTTGAGGTCTAGACTTTGGTTCATAATTTTCCTTGTCTACGGTCTTTCTTATGTCTGTCGTATTTTTGAGTATCTGGTTTTACGGACCGACCAGACTTTCTGGGGTGAAGCCTTTATTCATAAAGTAATCGGCCTGGTAATTCTTTTTGGGATAGCTAAAACTTGTAGCTTCAGCTTACAGGACTTGGGCTTTTCTAGAAGGGGATTTTGGAAAAGCTTCTCTCAAGGTTTGTTTTTGGGAATTTTGACCTTCCTTCTGGCATATGCCGTTGAAGTGAGTCTCTTAATTAGTCAAGGAAAATTTGAGAGTCTAGAAATCTATGTCTCTTCTTTTGCAGTGGACAAAAATGTTGGGCGAGAGACGAGCCTGATTTTCTTTCTGATTTGCATAATAGGTAATATTATCAATGTTTTGATGGAAGAAGGTACTTTTCGTGGCCTCTTTCAAAAGGTACTGGAGGGAGCTTACTCTTTTATTTGGGCAGGAATCTTATCGTCATTTCTCTTTGGCCTTTGGCATTTAATGGGACCTTTGAGGAATTATCTTGATGGGGAAATGACTAGCGGAGGTTTTGTCCTCTATAGTCTGATGATGGTAGGAACCTCATTTCTTATTGGTTTTAAATTTGTCCTTATGACTAGGTTGACAGGAAGTCTCTATATGGCTATGGCCAACCATTATTTCAATGATTTTATTGTCAATATTTTGCATGTTCAATCTCAGACAGGAACTGATCAGTTGATGTTTGTCAGAATTAGTATTGCACAGGGCATTTCTTTTATGTTGGTTCTTTTCTGGTATTTGATGAAGAAAAGAGATAGTCGGTAAAAATTATAAAGGAGACAAAATGAAAATATTAGTAGTCGGCTTAGGCGTTATTGGGACTAGCTATGGTTACCTCTTTCAAAAGGCAGGACATGAGGTCCAGCACCTCCTGCGTGAGGACAGTCCCAAGCGATCACTGACTAGTTTGTCGGTTCAGGTCTTGGATGGCCGACAAGATAAGCAAGGACGAGCTTTCAAGGATACTTATCAAATTAAGCCTTGTAACCAAAAAGACTATGATTTTATCTTTGTTAGTGTTGCTAAGGGTCAGGTCGGGGATGTTATTGACGACCTTGACCGTCTGGCTATCACAGGAAGCTTGATTTTAGCCTGTGGGATCTGGCAAACAAGGGCTGAGTTGGATCAAGACTTGGGTAATCACGATTATATTTTGGGCTATCCAGTTGCAGGTGGGAATTTGATTGAAAATTGCCTGACCTTCTGCCTTTTTGATCATTTTATGCTGGAATCTGAAGAAAAATCTAAGCTTTCAAATTATCAGCAATTGGTTCAAGTCTTTGATGACTGTCAGATTAAACTAGAAGTGCCTGATGATATGCTGGAATGGATTTGGTTACACATGGCCATCAATGCCGGTGTTATTGCAGTAGTGGCTAGTTCTGCTAGAACGGGTGAGGGTAAGGCGATAGCAGAAAATTTGATGGATTCGAGGAAGCTGCTGGCTCAGGCTGTCAGATGTATTCGAGAAACACTAACCATAGCAGAAGCTAAGGGAGTGAATCTGAAAAATTACGGCAAGGAGATATGGATTTATCGTATGCCCATCTGCTTATCCTCTCGCTTGATGAAGAGGCTATTTGCCAAGAACCTCTTGAGTCGCAAGATTATGTCCCTGCACAGCAATCTGCCTGATCTCCTTTTTATCTGTCAAAAATTCTTTGACCTGGGGAAAAAAAAGGAGATTCCTGCCCCAAACTTTAATCAAGCCTATCTTACCTTCTGGGATAAGCTGAAATATCTGGAAAATGAAGAACTCTGAACTATTTTTGTTCAGAGTTTTTGTGCTTTTTAATTTCGATGCCCAAGCCAATCAGCCAGAGCAGGACAAAGGCAAAATTTTCTAGGCTACCGACTAGGTTGCCAGTAGCCGAAGGTTGGGCCAGCCAGCCCATTAGGTGATTGCTGGCAAAGCCAAGCCCGCCAATCATGACAGAACTAGCACAGACTTTTGTGAAGAAGTAGTCCCTTTTATAAAGGCAAGCAATAAAGATGGGAATGACAGCTAGATTCCAAAAGGCAATCTCTCTTTGCCAGTCAGGCGCCAGACCAAAGGCCGACTGGGAGCCCAGCAGGTCAGGTCGGAAGAATTGTAAAAAGCTGGCTCCCAGCATGGCCAAAATCATGAGGATAAAATTGAACCGCAATAATTTATTCATGGGAATTCCTTTCAATAAGTTAAGGGAATAGGCTATTAAAATACCTCTATTCCCTACGGCAATCACTATGGTGGTTTGCCTCAACTTCTCACTAAGTTGGATAAGCGACCATTATCGGGTCACTTATCCAACTGTCGCAAACGATACCACGGAGCAAAGCCCCCTTCTTGTCCATACAAGAGCCAGCTAACGGTAATCACTAGTCTGATTGCCTAGCTCCCTGGCTAACTTCGACCAGCCAGTATTTTCAACTGTCCGGTTTTCGTGTCGCCAAGCCGTCAAACAACTCACAGAATTTTAGGGGAATCAACGAAGGTGCTTGCACCTAGGTGATTTCATCTAAATTCACAGAGTTGTAGGCGTGTTCAATTCTTTAAAGAGGTTGTCAACGAGGCAGTTAATCATAGTTTTGCTGGCCGACTCATAGTGGTGGCCATAATCACTAGCGTGGCTGGCACTCGATAAGATGATTTCAATTATCACTAGCAGGTCATCAACTGGGACCTTGGTGTCCAAGTTCAGGTCTCCTAGCAGTTTTTGGATGGCCAGTCTATCCTCTTTTAGCAGGTTATCTCGAAATTCCTTGGGGAGGCGACCAACCATCTTTTCAAATTCTGGTTCAGATAAATTTTCTAACCAAGGGTGGGCCTGGACTTCTTTGAGGATGATCAAGAGAATTTTCTTGAGCTTGTCTTTCTCAGAAGTGTCTTTTGCTTCAGCTATTTTTCGAGCCTGCTTGATAAGCCTTTCTTGCTCTTGATTGATAACATCAACAAAAAGCATTTCTTTGCTAGGATAAAAGTGGTAGAAGGAGCCTTTAGCAATTGTAGCTTCTTGGGCCAGACTGTCAATGGTGATTTTGCTGGGATTCCCTGTCCTCATTTTTTCCTCAAAGATAGCAATGAGTCTTTGGCGAATTTGTTTTTGTTCTGGAATTGAAAATTTTTTGCCCATGAGATCCTCTCAGAAAATTTTATGACTAAAATCAAATAAATGGTCATAACTATTTTAAAATAGCCCGAGAAAAATGTCAAGCCGACGGGAATCCTCTCAAACCAGCTTCAAAAGCCAAGGGGGATTTGTTATAATGACAGTAGGAAAGGTGAGGCGATAGGCATGGCAGTTGATATTGAGCACTATAAGGATTTGGCCCAGCAAAAGCAGAAGGAGCACCGTAAGTTTTTGGCGGGTTTGAAGAAAAAAGCTCCCAAGAATTTGGACAAGATTGCCCAAGAGATTCACACTGAGGTTTTTCAGGAAATTGATTGCACACAATGTGCCAACTGTTGCAAAAGTCTGGGGCCCCTTTTTACGGAGGCCGATATTCAAAGGATTTCCAAGGCCTTCCGCATGAAGCTCTCAGTCTTTGAGGATACTTATCTGCGAGTCGATGAGGATGGTGACAAGGTCTTCCAATCCATGCCCTGTCCTTTCTTGGGTGAGGATAATCTCTGTTCCATCTATGGGATGCGGCCTAAGGCCTGTCGAGAATTTCCCCATACCGACCGCAAGAAAATTTATCAGATCAATCACCTAACCATCCAAAATACCCTAATCTGCCCAGCGGCCTACCTCTTTGTAGAAAAACTCAAGAAGCGACTAGACTAGGGACAAAGCAGGGATGAAGGTCGTATTTGACAAAAATTGTTATTAATCCTATAATGACATTATTAAGATTTGGTTCATTAGAACACCAAAGCCCGTAGGTATCGTTACTACCTGCGGGCTTTTATCTGCTTTAAATTATTGGGTCAATATTAAGGTCAGGGATGATTCGGGTAAGAAATTGTCTAGTGCGGTCCTCTTTAGGGTGAGTGAAAAATTGTTCTGGTTTTCCCTCTTCAATTACATGACCACTTTCCATAAAAATAACATGGTTGGCAACATTCCTAGCAAAGGTCATTAGTTGGGTTATGGGGATAGTTTAGAAACATGAGTTTGGTCTGTTCGAGATTTTCTGAGGTAAAATCATCAAGATTAGGTAGATAATTATTTTCTTCTTTTAAATCCATAGAAATAGATTTTCCCCCAGCCATATGGATACCCGTCTGGTAACCAAAAAACGAAGGGTTAGGAGTTAATACAGCCTCTCCAGGATTAACCAGAGCCATGGGGAGAGCCGTTAATGCAGAAAGTGAGCCTGAAAAGATTGTAATTTCATCCATCGTTAGAGAGGCACCATATTCTTGTTGGTAAAAAGAGATGATGGCCTTCTTTAAACTATCCTTGCCTCCGTATGGGGGATAGCCGTGATTAATTGGATTAAGAGCAGCTTTTTCGAATGCCTTAAGAATACTTGGAAATGTTGGTAAATCTGGGTTTCCCCGTTCTAAGTTAATAACATTATGACCGGCCGTGGTCAATTTTTTAATAGCCTCTTGTTGAGAGGCTAGAAAGTGACCATCAGAACTACCCATTCGTTCAGAAGCTTTGATTTTCATCTTAAATCTCCAATTTTTCTAGAGCAGAAAGAATCTCTTGACTATTGATATTGGGGAAAATAGTCTGTACCCTGATATTATCGGGTTGAGCTATATAATTGGCCATATCTTCCAAATATTGACTGTCAAGATAGATATCCTTAATTGTCAAGGGGAGTCCAATCCTTTGGTGATAATCTTCTAGTTCCTTTAGTAGTTCTACTTGATTCCCCTCAAGATGTAACTGAAAAAGGTTGCCTAGTGCTACAACTTCGCCATGTGTCTTTTTCTTACCAGTTTGATACTTCATATAGGCATTGTAAAAGGCATGAGCTAATACACTTCGTCCATCTAAGTTTGCTAAACCATCAACGGATGCTGCAATGAGAAAAATGGTGTCCAAAAAATTGATTAGCTGAGTTCTATCTAATTCCCTATAATCACCGACTTTGAGTATCTCGTCACGACAGATATCCAAGTATTGTCGTGAAATTGCTGCAGTTACTAAATCTAACTTGTCATCGGTTAGTCGTAAGCGAATTTCGTAAAATTTGGCCAGCGTATCGCCAATTCCGGACAAGACATAGGGTTCTGGTGCATTTTGCAATAACTTAGGCTCTAGTAAAACCATAGTAACAGCTTGACTTTGTCGATGGGCACCAATCATTTCGTGTCCCTGCTCGGAGTAGAGAATACTCTTTGTCGTGAGGGCGGCACAATTGGACGGTAAAGTCGGTATGTTGATGAGTGCGATACGAAGGTTATCGGCAACAACTTTAGCAGTATCCATAAGCTGTCCACCACCAAAGGCCAAAATGAGGTCATAACCTTTTAAAAGTCCTGTCAGTCTCTTAATTTCTTTCTTTGTAGCATTGCCAGAAAAAAGAGATAGGGGATAGTTGTCTAAGAAATTGTCTGGCAGGTAGTCTGGGATGATTTCTCGCACGGTAGTGTCCGTTAAAACTACAGGATTTTGATAGCCATGCTGCTTGATGATTTCTGGTAATTTTTTCAAAATTCCCACTTGGTTAATATATTCAGCAGGACTTAGTCGTATTAAATGCTCTGTCATCTAATCCACCAAACTTTCTGGGAAAGGGTCATCAACAAAACGTACTGCTTGGAAGTTTCCTTTTAAAAGGCTGTCCAATTGTAGGAGTGATGCAGCTATCCCTGCCTCACCATCATAGTAGCCGATACCGATCGTTATATTATCAGGTACCTTTCTCTCAAATGCTTGCTCCCAAAAGACTTTACCATTTGCTTTTTTCGCACGCTCCACTAGAATATTGCCGGTATCTTCAGCTAGCCTGAGATATTTTTCTTCTTGGGTTATAAGATAAGCTCCAATGAACAATTGCAAAATTCCAGCAGTTCCACAGTAGTAATTATTAACTTGCCAGTATCCCTCAGATCTTTCATAGGGAGCATTGACTAGACTTAAACCATCAACAGATTGTTTGAAATTTTCAAGATATTATTTATTTTTCGTTGTTAGGTAGGCTTGGTAGAAATAACGGGCCACCCCAACAGGTCCACCACAGTAGCCAACATAACAAATATGTTCATCATCATCAGGAAGGTAGTGGGGGAGAAGGAGTTTTTCTTTGTCAATGGAGTAATGCTTGTAAAAGTCATCTATGCCATTAGCTCCCTCTAAAAATCGTCTTTCACCAGTGTGTTCCCATAATTTTAGTAGGGTATATGCTACCCCGCCAGGACCGAGAGGAAAACCAGTATTAAACTTGCCGTGGGGACCTCCAACGTAATCTAAATTTAAGCCAACATAGTAGATCTGCCCCTCAGAATCTACTTGTCTTTTGCTGAGAATGTAATCCCCAAATCGAACAAGAACTGATTTGGCTTGAGTAATTTCATATTTATCAGCCAATTTTAGTAAGAGTAATGCTGTTCCTGAATCAGCAACGATTCCGATTTGTTCAGACCAAGCACCGGTTTCTTGACTGTCTAAAACTATTTTATTAAGAATGGTTTTTACGGCATTAAAGAAACGACTATCATCTGATTTATCATAGAGCTCATCTAAGATAAAGGCTAAACCTCCAAGACCTGTTGTTCTAGCATATTTTGAAAAGGCCTTATCAAGGTGATCATCTTGGTCCAATCGATTAAGGATATGGAATCCTGCTTTGATGGCTTTCTCATAATAAATGTTATCACCAGTTGATTCGTATAAGTCTAGGAAAAATTTGATGATACCGCTACTGCCAGCATAGAGTGAAATTGAGTCATAGTATCGCCATTCTCCCTTGAATGCCTGAGAAATGTCCCAATAAATCCCACCGTTTTCTTGAATTTCAAGTTCCTCTAAATAATTTGCTGCTTCTAAAGCTGTTCTCAAGTAAATAGATTCTGGCATAACCCCTCCTTAGTAGAAGTTAACCTTTTCTTCTATAAATTCTTGTATAAGGGAATAAACATAAATGATAAGTACGTAAAGAATCCCCACTGCAAAGTAAACCTCAAAGTATCTAAAATTTGTTGAAGCTATCAATTTACCTTGACCAAACATTTCGGTAACCCCAATTGAGAAAGCCAAGGAGGTCTCTTTAAGAAGAGCCGTAAAATTATTTCCTAGGGTTGGTATCATTGTCCGAATAGCCTGGGGAATAATGATTCTGCGATAAACTTGACTGGTTTTCAAACCGATAGCAAGGCCAGCTTCCAGTTGACCTCTTGGGACAGCATCTAGTGCAGAACGGTAAACCTCGACTGTATAAGCTTCTTGTTTCAAAGCGAGGCAGATAGTAGCAATAACCGTTGCTGACCAATTATGACCAAGTCCTAAGAGTTGCGGTAAGCCAAAATAGATAACAAACAGGATAACAATAGTTGGGAAGCCCCGAAAAATCAATAGATAGAGGCCAATCAACCATTTCAAATATGAAATTCTAGATAAATAAGTTAAAAAGCCACCAAGAATGAGAGCTAATGCCATGGCAATTAATAGCCATCAAAAGTGTAACCGGAATATAGGCTGCAATTTGTGGAAAAATTTCTATTATATATTTGATATCCATGCCTTAGCTCCTTTAGTCTTAGTTAGTTTTCTTTGTAACGTCTTCGTTGAAATATTTTTGGGATAATTTCGTTAATGTTCCGTCTTTTTGCAATTCCTGCAAAGCCTTGTTAAATTTCTTCTGTAGGTCTTTTCCGTTATCAGTTTTAGCAAATGGATAGGCAGCTTTATTCCAACCAATATTTTCATTTATAATTCGCAAATCAAGATGTTGCTTTTTAATAGTTTCTTGTAGAAATTGTCTTTGATTGAGGACCCCATCTACTTTACCAGCAGCGGCATCTGTAAATACGGCAGACCGATCATCATAGGTTTTGATTTTAATATCAGGGTTATAATCTTTTAATAAGTTGATGTTGCTAGAACCTAAAGTAGCAGAGACAGTTTTTCCATTTAGGTCAGAAACAGAATGGTAATCTGAATTTTTTTGACAGCGATTTGGGCTGCATAATAAGCTACTGTGTTCGAAAAATCATATTTTTTCTGACATTCAGGCAAAATAGTAACAGCATTGGCAACGGTATCAATTTGTCCAGAATCAACAGCTGTTAGTAAACCTGGCACATCGCCAATTGTTTTCCACTTGATTTTATATCCCAATTTTTTAGCAACAGCCTTGGTAACATCAACATCAAAACCTGTTAACTTTTTATTTTTATCATAGTAGGTATTGGGGTAGGTTTGACCGGTGGTCCCAACCGTAAGGGTTTTAGAACTTGAACTGTTTTCATTATTTGAGGAAGATGAGTTTCCTTTTAACCCCAAATATCCTCCAACAACTAATGCAATAACAATAATTAAACCAATGCCTAATCTCACATTTTTCTTCATGGCTTAGCTCCTTTCACATGTTGGCCCCATATTAACAATTAGTATTTGTTTTGACTCATTCATTTTCTTTATATCTTCATAGTAATTTTTTATCAACTGTCTGGAAAGCTTTAGTTAAAGGCTTTGGATTGGGTTATCATATTTTTAAATCAGCCAATAGAATTTTTCTATCATCTCTATTGATTATCAGAAATGGACTTGTTTGCCCTAACTTTCCTTCCCTTTCCCGAACAAATAGGTGAATCAATACTGAATGGAGGGTTGGCTATGTTGTTGGCTAGGGATAAGGAGGGCAGGTTAGTATCACTCTTGGAGGGCCTGCCTGAGGGTGGTCGAGGTCCTTTTTTCTGTCCAGGTTGTGGCGGGCAGGTGCGGTTGAAGAAGGGAAAAATCAAGCGGCCTTACTTTGCTCATCTGGCCTTGGCTGATTGTCAATTTTTCTGGGAGAATGAAGGTCAGGAGCACTTGGGCTTGAAGGCTGCTCTCTATCGCTCGCTCAAGCCGGTCTGTCAGGTTAGGGTGGAAGTGGTCCTGCCTGAACTCCAGCAGGTAGCAGATCTCCTTGTTAAGGATAAGTTGGCTCTGGAAGTTCAATGCTCATCCCTGTCTAAGGAGCGATTGCAGGAGCGAACCCAGGCCTATCATTCCCATGGTTTTCAGGTGCGTTGGCTCCTGGGCAAGAAACTCTGGCTGGGCAAATCCTTGACAGCCTTGCAAAAGGGTTTTCTCTATTTTTCTGCTAATATGGGCTTTCATCTCTGGGAGTTGGACTTGGAGAGGGGCTGTTTACGTCTCAAATATCTAATTTATGAGGATTGGCACGGGCGTGTTCACTACTTGGTCAAGGAGTGTCCCTTTTCTGGTGATTGCTTGGCCTTTCTAAGGCAACCCTATGTCAAGCAGCCTCTTGCTTCTTATCAGGTGAAGATGGACCAGCAGCTACTCACTTACATCCAGCGTCAGCTTTATGCTAGGAATCCCAAGTGGCTCCAGCGTCAGGCCCAAGCCTATGAGCAGGGGGACAATCTTTTGGCTAGGTCTTTGGCCGACTATTATCCGCAGCTTCGGCCGCCACAGGGGCCCTTTAGCCAAATCAATCGAGATCTGATGCCTTTTGTGGATGAGTTTCTGGCCTACTATCGGCTTTCTGGGCCTCAGGGGGTACAGGTCCTCTATCCACCGGCTTTTTATGATAAAATAAAGGAAAAATCAAGGAGGAACTTGCTGAGGGGGCTTGACCCCCAGTAGTAAGCAGAGACAATGACAGATAACCGTGCACTTATTGATGAGAAGTACAAGTGGGATTTGAGCAGTATTTTTGCCAGCGACCAGGACTGGGAGGCCCAATATCAGGGCCTAGCAGATGCTATCGAGCAGGCCCAAGACCTGTCAGGCCACTTGGCCCAGTCAGCCCAAGACTTATTAAGAGTTACCCAGACTTATTTAAACCTGGCTCGTTGCCTGGAGAAGGTCTTTGTTTATGCTTCCATGAAAAATGACCAGGACACGACAGTAGCCACTTATCAGGAGTTGGCAGCTAAGGCGACAAGTCTGTCAGCTAAGTACAGTCAGGCCTTTGCCTTTTTTGAGCCAGAAGTATTGGCCTTGGGAGAAGGGAAGTTTGCTGAATTTTTGCAGGAGGAATCAGAATTAGGTCTCTACCGGCATTTCTTTGGGCAAATCTTCTCCCAACAGGCCCATGTCCTAAATCAAGAAAAAGAAGAGCTCTTAGCTCAGGCTCAGGAGGTTCTTGAGGCGGGGGCGGAAACCTATGAGATTCTGGACAATGCGGACATCAGTTTTCCAAGCGTCCTTGATGAGGAAGGTCAAGAAGTTGACTTGAGCCATGGTAATTTTATCACCCTGATGGAATCCAAGGACAGGCGGGTTCGGCAGGCTGCCTATGAAGCCTATTACAGTACCTACCAGCAGTTTCAGCATACCTATGCTAAGACCCTGGCCACGACTGTCAAGCAGCATAATTTTTCGGCCAAGGTTCGCCACTATGACTCTGCTCGTCAGGCAGCTATGGAGGCCAATCATATCCCAGAAGGGGTCTATGACATCCTCCTAAGTACGGTCCACAAGTATTTGCCTCTCTTGCGAGGCTACATGAGCTTGCGGCAGGAAATTTTGGGCTTGGATGATTTGAAAATGTATGATGTCTACACGCCCCTGTCAAAACTGGATATGACCTACACTTACGAGGATGCCAAAGGCAAGGCTCTAGAAGTCTTGTCGGTCTTTGGCCTTGATTACCAGGCACGAGTAGAAGAGGCCCTGTCCCAGGGCTGGATTGATGTTGCAGCCAATAAGGGCAAACGCTCGGGAGCATATTCGGGTGGCTCCTATGATACCAAGGCTTTTATCCTGCTCAACTGGCAGGATACCCTGGACAATCTCTACACCCTGGTCCATGAGATGGGCCACAGTATGCATTCGACCTTTACCCGAGAAAATCAGCCCTATGTCTACGGAGATTATTCTATCTTCTTGGCTGAGATTGCTTCGACGACCAATGAAAATATCATGACCGAGACCCTGCTTAAGGAAGCCAAGGACGACAAGGAACGCTTTGCCCTGCTCAATTATTATCTGGACAGTTTCAAGGGGACGGTTTTTCGTCAGACACAGTTTGCGGAATTTGAGCAAGCTATTCATGAAGCTGATGCTAAGGGTCAGGTCTTGACCAGTCAGTACCTCAATGAGCTTTATGCTGACCTCAACCAGGCCTACTATGGTCTGCCCAAGGAAGACAATCCTCAAATTCAGTACGAGTGGGCTCGGATTCCCCATTTTTACTATAATTTTTATGTCTATCAATATGCGACGGGATTTGCAGCAGCCAGTTATCTGGCTGAGAAAATTGTCCATGGTAATCAGGCCGACAAGGCCCGCTATTTGGATTATCTCAAAGCAGGTAGTTCGGCCTATCCCTTAGAAGTCATCGCCAAGGCTGGGGTTGATATGACTCAAGCCGACTACTTAGAGGGGGCCTTTCAAGTCTTTGCTAAACGCCTGGAAGAATTGGAAAGCCTAGTTAAACAGGGAGTGCATAGGGAGTAAACAGGGCGACTCAAGCGTTTCAGAAAGAAGCACTCCTAGTAACAGTAGAGAGCAAGGTGAATTTATCTGGCTCTTTTTAGTTTAGATGAGGGATCTCCCCTCAGCTCTTAAAACGTTTACATGCCTTGGTGCCTGATTTTTAGGGGAATTCGTGCTATAATGAAAAGGTTGAAATATTATAGAAGTAATCGAGGAAAACATGACTAAACTTAGAGAAGATATTCGTAATGTCGCTATCATTGCCCACGTTGACCATGGTAAAACTACCCTTGTTGATGAGCTTTTGAAGCAGTCTCATACTATTGACGAGCGTAAAGAGTTAGATGAGCGGGCTATGGATTCCAATGATTTGGAAAAGGAACGTGGTATCACTATCTTAGCTAAAAATACCGCAGTTGCCTACAATGGAACTCGTATCAACATCATGGACACCCCAGGGCACGCCGACTTTGGTGGTGAAGTTGAGCGGATCATGAAGATGGTTGACGGGGTTGTCTTGGTTGTAGATGCCTACGAAGGAACCATGCCCCAAACCCGTTTTGTTTTGAAAAAGGCTTTGGAACAAAACCTGATCCCAATTGTGGTTGTTAACAAGATTGATAAGCCAGCAGCTCGTCCAGCAGAAGTTGTTGATGAGGTCTTAGAACTCTTTATTGAGTTGGGGGCTGATGATGATCAATTGGACTTCCCAGTTGTTTACGCATCTGCCATCAACGGAACCTCATCTTTGTCAGATAATCCAGCTGACCAAGAGCACACCATGGCACCGGTCTTTGATACCATCGTTGATCACATCCCAGCTCCAGTTGACAATTCAGATGAGCCTTTGCAATTCCAAGTCTCACTTTTGGACTACAACGACTTCGTAGGTCGGATTGGTATCGGTCGTGTTTTCCGCGGTAAAATCAAGGTTGGCGACCAAGTTACCCTGTCTAAGTTGGATGGAACGACTAAAAACTTCCGTGTCACCAAGCTCTTTGGTTTCTTCGGTCTTGAACGTCGAGAAATTGACGAAGCTAAGGCTGGTGATTTGATTGCTGTTTCTGGTATGGAAGATATCTTTGTCGGGGAAACCATCACACCGACTGATGCAGTTGAACCTCTGCCGATTCTCCACATTGATGAACCAACCCTGCAAATGACCTTCTTGGCCAACAATTCCCCATTTGCTGGTCGTGAAGGAAAATGGGTAACCTCCCGGAAGGTTGAAGAACGTCTCTTGTCTGAATTGCAGACAGATGTATCCCTTCGGGTTGATCCAACAGATTCTCCTGATAAGTGGATTGTTTCTGGTCGTGGGGAATTGCATTTGTCCATCCTGATTGAAACCATGCGTCGTGAAGGCTATGAATTGCAAGTATCCCGTCCAGAAGTTATCATCAAGGAAATTGACGGTGTCAAGTGTGAACCATTCGAACGGGTACAAATTGATACCCCAGAAGAATATCAAGGTTCCATCATCCAATCCCTTTCTGAACGTAAGGGGGACATGTTGGACATGCAGATGGTTGGTAATGGTCAAACTCGTCTGGTCTTCCTGATTCCAGCCCGTGGTCTCATTGGTTACTCAACCGAATTCCTTTCCATGACCCGTGGTTACGGTATCATGAACCATACCTTTGACCAATACTTGCCAGTTGTTCCTGGTGAAATCTCTGGTCGTCACCGTGGCGCTTTGGTTTCCATTGATAATGGTAAGGCCACCACTTACTCAATCATGCGGATTGAAGAACGCGGTACCATCTTTGTTAACCCAGGTACCGAAGTTTACGAAGGAATGATTGTTGGGGAAAATGCCCGTGATAATGACCTGGGGGTTAATATTACGACGGCTAAGCAAATGACCAATGTCCGTTCAGCAACCAAGGACCAAACAGCGGTTATCAAGACCCCTCGTATCTTGACTTTGGAAGAATCTCTGGAATTCCTCAACGACGATGAATACATGGAAGTAACGCCAGAGTCTATCCGCTTGCGGAAGCAAATTCTTAACAAGGCAGCCCGTGACAAGGCCAACAAGAAGAAAAAAGCTGCGGCAGCTGAATAAGCAATATGAAGAAGCTGATAGGCCAATCTTTGGTCTTTAGCTTCGGCTTAGTCTGATTGGCCAGCTCAAGTAGGTTTGGCTTGCCTAGATTGGTCAGCTTTGCTGGTCTAACCTTGCTAGCTTGGCATTTCTGGCCTAGTTAGCTTCGGCTAATTGAGCTTATCTGGGTTAGCAGGCCTAGCATGTCTTTAGGTTAATTGAGCTTATCTGAGCTAGCAGGCTTAGCTTGTCTGGCCTAGGCCAATTTTGCTTGCCCAGTCTGGCTGGCCTTCGAGGTCAAGCTGCTAGGTTCAGCAGATTTTTTCAGGACTGCATAGGAGGTTCAAGCAATGTTTTATTTATTTGTTGCAATCTTGATTGCCATCTATTATTTCTTTGCGGCTCCTAAGACCGTAAAAAATACCATGAATATGATTTCGACCATGGGGATTATTGCGGTTCTGATTGTTATGTCTGTCCTTGGTTTTGTTAAATTGATTCAATCGCCACCGGAAGTCTTCGTAGCTCTGGCCATGGTCGGCCTAGCCTATTTTAGCCTGCGGGATGTCGTCGGCCTCTCAAGTCGGCCCAATAAGCACCGCAAACTTCTGGTTGGTTTTAAAGATTATATCGTCAATCATTTTAGATCATAAGAAGAGAAGCCGACTGGCTTCTTTTTTAGAGCTCTAAATTTAAGACTTAGTTTGGGACCTAGAAATCTCTTCTAGTAGATTTTATTCCCGCTTTGAAGGGAAAAGCTGGTCGACCTTGTCTGCTATGGCATAGCAATAGCTTGTTCGATTTTGCCAGCCCCTTTGCACTAGTGGAGGAGAAAGCCAGTTCACTTTGGAGGCTGGTATTTAGCTCCAAGTGCATTAGCACTTAGGGGTCACCTCACCCTAATGCTAGGCTTGAAAAAGAGGCTGATTAAGGGTAAAATAAAGAGAACTATACTAGTTAGAAGTGGACTTATTATGAAAGCAATTAAAGACTTTGAAAACAAGAAGGTGCTGGTTTTAGGGCTGGCTCGTTCAGGCGAGGCTGCGGCTCGTCTTTTATCAAAATTGGGAGCCATTGTGACTGTCAATGATGGCAAGCCTTTTGAGGAAAATCCTTCGGCTCAGGCTCTCTTGGAAGAAGGTATCAAGGTCATCTGTGGCTACCATCCCCTGGAGCTACTGGATGAAGATTTTGCAGTCATGATTAAGAACCCGGGGATTCGCTATGATAATCCCATGGTGGAAAAGGCCTTGAGAAAGGGAATTCCTGTCTATACCGAGGTTGAATTGGCCTACCGGATTTCTGAAAGCCCCATTATTGGGATTACGGGTTCCAATGGGAAAACAACAACAACAACCATGATTGCGGATGTCTTAAATGCCGGCGGCCAGTCTGCTCTCTTGTCTGGGAATATTGGTTTTCCTGCCTCAGAAGTAGCTATGATGGCGACCGACAAGGATACCCTAGTTATGGAGTTATCTTCCTTCCAATTGATGGGGGTTGATCGCTTTCATCCACACATGGCGGTTATCACCAATCTGATGCCTACCCATATTGACTACCATGGGACTTTTGAAGAATATGTGGCAGCTAAATGGCATCTGCAAGACCGGATGACGTCTGAGGATTATTTGGTTCTCAATTTCAACCAAGAGCTGGCCAAGGAGCTAGCTTCGAAAACGCAGGCGACGGTTGTCCCATTTTCAACCCAGGAAGAAGTAGATGGAGCCTATCTCAAGGATGACTACCTCTATTTCAAGGGCGAGCCAGTCATGGCCGCTGACGCTATCGGTGTTCCTGGCAGTCACAATGTTGAAAATGCCCTAGCTACCATTGCTATCGCCAAACTTTCTGGCCTGGCTAATGAGGTGATTTCCCAAACTTTGGCAAGTTTTGGTGGCGTCAAGCATCGTCTGCAATCTTTGGGCCAAGTCAAGGGTGTGGCCTTCTACAATGATTCCAAATCAACCAATATTCTAGCAACACAAAAAGCCTTATCTGGCTTTGATAATAGCAAGGTTATTCTCATTGCTGGTGGTTTGGACCGGGGCAATGAATTTGATGAGCTGGTGCCAGATATTAAGGGCCTCAAGAAGATGGTCATTCTGGGTCAATCGGCTCCTCGGGTTAAGCGGGCAGCAGACAAGGCCGGTGTTCCTTACCTGGATGCCAAGGATGTCAAGGATGCGGCTCGAATTGCCTTTGCTGAAGCTACTCCTGGAGATGTCGTTCTCCTCAGCCCGGCTAATGCTTCTTGGGATATGTATAAGAGCTTTGAAGTGCGGGGCGATGACTTTATCGCCGCCTTTGAGGACCTAAAGGGAGAATAAGCATGGCTAAAAAAATCGTTTTTACCGGTGGAGGAACCGTCGGTCATGTTACCCTTAATCTCATTCTTATTCCTAAGTTTTTAAAGGATGGCTGGGAGGTCCACTATATTGGTGACAAGCATGGGATTGAGCATGGGGAGTTGGCCAAGTCAGGTCTGGATGTCAAGTTCCATAGTATTGCGACAGGGAAATTACGACGTTACTTTTCTTTCCAGAATATGTTGGACATCTTCAAGGTTGCTTGGGGTGTCCTGCAATCTTTGGCAATCATTGCCAAAATCAGACCCCAGGCCCTCTTTTCTAAGGGAGGCTTTGTCTCGGTTCCTCCTGTTGTAGCGGCTAAAGTGCTCCGAGTGCTGGTCTTCATTCACGAATCAGACCTATCCATGGGTCTGGCCAATCGGATTGCCTACAAGTTTGCGACCAAGATGTTCACCACTTTTGACCAGGGGCAGGGTTTGACCAAGGCCCAGCATGTGGGAGCTATCACCAAGGTCACTAAAGCAGCTGACCAAGGAGCCCCTGAGCCTGAGGAAATCAAGGCCATCAAGGAAGCCTTTGATCCTAATTTACAGACTCTCCTCTTTATCGGGGGGTCTGCTGGAGCCAGGGTCTTCAATGACTTTATCAGCAATAATCCAGATTTGACCAAGACCTATAATGTCATCAACATCTCAGGCGATAAGGGCCTCAATGGTCTGAGCCAGAATCTCTATCGGGTCGATTATGTGACCGATCTCTACCAACCCTTGATGGATTTGGCGGATGTCGTTGTCACCCGTGGGGGTTCCAATACCATCTTTGAGCTCTTAGCCATGCAGAAGCTCCATATTATCGTGCCTCTGGGTAAAGAGGCTAGTCGGGGAGACCAGTTGGAGAATGCTGCCTACTTTGAAAAAAAAGGCTATGCACCCCAGCTTCTGGAACCTGATTTGACCTTAGAAAATCTGGAAGCCAAACTGCAAGAGGTCCTGGCTGATAAGGATGCCTATCTGTCAGCCATGGCAGGGACAACAGAGCTCAAATCACCCCAAGAGTTCTATCAACTGTTAAGCTCTGCCATTTCCCAAAAGAAATAAAATAAGGCTCACCATTCGTTTTGTCTAAAAGGAGAAAATCTTGGCCAAAAATTCAAAAGATGAAAAAAATCAAAAGCAAGAGCAAGCTCCTCTGACCGAGTGGCAGAAACGCAATCTTGACTTTTTAAAGCAGAAAGAAAAAGAGAAAAAGGAGCAGGAGAAGCTTAAAAAAGAATTGGCAGATAAGAAGCGAGCCCGACTCCTTGCCAAGTCGTCTGAGGAGGACGAGTCTGAGGATGAAAAGTCCCCGAAAAAGAAGAAGTCCAAGTCAGGCAAGGCCAGCTCCAAAAAGAAAAGCCGACTGGGCAAAAAGGCTTCTGTTAAGCCTCTCCCCAAGAAGAAAAAAACCAAGCCCAAGTCAACCAAGTTTAAACGCCGGATGACTAGTGTTCTGGTTCCTGCCCTACTGGGAGTTCTCTTGGCCCTCTATCTCCTGACGCCCTTGAGTAAGATCAAGCATGTTACCGTAGATGGGGTCAATCGGACGACCAGTCAGTCCGTATTAAAGGCTTCTGGTCTCAAGGATAGTGACTATACTTTAGCGACTATTTTTAACCGTTCCCGCCTGGCCAATGCGGTTGCCAAGAATGATATCTGGGTTAAGTCCGCTAGTGTCGATTATAGCTTTCCCTTTACCTTCTCAATTAAGGTCAAAGAATACAGTATTGTTGCCTATGCCCAGACCGACCAGGGATACGTACCTATTCTAGAGAGTGGGACTCGCCTTGATAGTGTTGAGGCCACGGATTTTCCTGACAAATTCACCACCATCAATCTTAAGAATGGTAAGTATCTGTCCAGTCTTATTAAAAAGTTGACCAAGATGGACAAGTCCTTGATTTCAGAAATTAAGGTGATTACTTTAGCTGATTCTAAGACGACACCTGATTTGCTCAACTTGGAGATGCAAGATGGCAATACGGTCCGCGTGCCCCTGTCCCAGATTGATAAGAAGCTTCCTTACTATGATAAGATTAAGGGCAGTCTCAAGGATAACAAGATTGTCGATATGGAAGTGGGGATTTTTGCGACCAGCGATAATGGGCAAAGCACCGACGATAGTTCTGAGGCTTCTTCTACAGAGGATTCATCCCAATCTAGCGATCAGAACCAGGATAACCAAAGTCAAGACTCCAACCAAGGCCAGGACCAAAATACCAGCGATAATTCTTCTCAGACAGAAAGTTCCGACCAAGCTAATAACGATCAAGCAGCCGACTCCCAGTGAGTTAGCTGTTTTTTCATTGGGATCGTTTAAAAAGAGTGAACATTTGTTCTAGAGGCTGAGACTTGGTTTGTTCAGGTCATTTGTTGCTGCTTTTCCTCTCAAAAAAACTCTCCGACTGTTGGTCGAAGAGTTCTCTGAATTTTCCTTCATCTATGACTAAGCGATGAAATGGCCAAAGACAGGAACCACTAAATCAACAACGAGACCGATAACGACAACTGAGATGGCTGCCATAGCTCCTTGAAGGTCACCTAATTCAAGAGCAAAGGCTGCTCCAACAGTATGACCTGAAGTTCCTAGACCAAGTCCGACCCCAATATCACTCCTGTTCAGGCGGAAGATCTTAACTAATTTTCTGCCGAGGGCGTAAATGATAACAGCGTTGAGAATACAAGCCATGGCTGTAATAGCTGTATTACCACCAATGGCATGGGCAATCGGAAGAGCGATGGCAGTAGTGGCAGCCTGTGGGAGCATAGAAGCAGTACCAGCAGTACTTAAGCCAAATAGCTTGGAGATGGCCATGATAGCTAAAACGGAAACAACCATACCTGCCACTAGACTACTGATAATTTCTCGCCAGTACTTTTTAACCACATCGTTCTTTTTATAGAGGGGAATGGCAAAAGCAATTGTCGCTGGATTTAAGAACCAGAAAATTAAGTCACCACCAGGTTTATAGGCCTGAGTATAAAACGTTTTAATATCTGTACCCAATCCCTTAGCCATTAGATAAAGGACAATAATACCAAGGACCATTGCGAAGAAGAGAGGTTGGAGCAGAAAGAAGCCCTTAGTTTTCTTAAAGAGATAGCTTCCAAGAGTATAAAGGATTAGAGAGAAACAGATTCCAAAGATGGGTGATTTAAGTAGTTCCATTTGCTTTTCCTAGCCTTTCTTAATCAATTTTTCGACATGGTGAAATTTGAGTTTTTTACCAAGAGATTTTGTATTGTTATTTGCAAAAGATAAAATAATTGAAGTTACATAGGTTACAACGATTAGCATGAGGATGGTGGAGAGGCAGATAACGGTGACCAGCTGAAGTCCTTCGGCTTTCATGATATTGAGATTGGCTGCTAAAGAAATTCCCGAAGGAACAAACATGAAACCAATCATGCTAATGAGCAGAGAAGCTAACGAATCAACCCACTCTAACTTAATCAAGTGACTACAAAGGAGAACGTACATTAAGATTAGACCGATGACGGTAGATGGTATGGGGAGTGACTTAGGCAGTAAGTCAGAGATTAATTGTGAGACAAGCAAGATGCCTGCATAAATTGACATCTGAATGAAAATAGGAGCGGATTTCTTTTCGGTTGTTTCTTGATTATCTTTCATGATTCTTTTACTCCTTCATTTATTTGACAAGTTTATTCTAACGTATTTTTTAGGAAGCGGTTTCATAATGACCTCGGTTGCAAAAAAAGGAAGCTGAAAAGCAAATTTCAACTTCTGAAAAGCAAAGATAATTTTTAAAGGAAGATTATAAGGTTAGATGGGCATTTAGCTCTTTGAGATAAGAGCGGCCAACTGGAAATTTTTCTCCGTTTGTCATAACCAAGAGCAGGGTATGGTTGAACCAGGGCTGAACTTCATGAATCATTTCGAGATTGACGACAGTATTTCGATGAATTTGTAGGAAATTACTAGCCCTTACCCGTGTTTTAAACCAATTAAGAGTCTTTTTGACTTGATAACTCTTCTTCTCGGTGCTGACACTGAGGAGCCCGTCTTCAATATTGGCAGAGACAATTTCCTTAACCTTGAGGACAATACTGCGATCAGCTAGGGCTAGACTTAGGAGGTCAAGACTCTTTTTATCGCCTTTGTCGCTGGGGTTAGCCTGCTCCTGAGTCAGTTGGTGAATTCTTTGTACTTTTGCCAAGCTTTGATCAATTCTTTCTTGCTCAAAGGGCTTTAAAATATAATCTGCTGCATTGGCTTCGAAAGCCTTGACGGCATAGTTGTCGTAAGCAGTCGCAAAAACTAGGAAAGGCGGATGGGCTAACTTCTTGAGACGCTTATCCAAACTGAAGCCATTTTCCTCACTGAGGGAAATATCGAGAAAAAGCAGGTCGATGGGTTGGCGGAAAAGAATTTTTTCGGCTCCGTCTATATCCTCTGCCTGAAAGATTTCAGGATTTGATACCACTTGACTATGCTCAATTAAATAGGCCAACTCTTGCCGAGCAAGTACTTCATCATCAAGAATCAAAATTTTCATGTTCGGACTCTCCTATCTGTTGAGGGATTAAATACCAGACCGTCGTGCCATTGTCATCGCAATCAAAATGCAAATGACTAATGCTGCCATAGAGTAAATTAAGGCGGTTATTAAGATTAACAAGGGCAGTACCACTTCCTGTACTTTCAGAAACGATTTCTTGGCCCAATTTATCAATAATTTGGGGTGAAATTCCTTGACCGTTATCGCTGACAGAAACTCTATAGACGTCGTTTTCTTGCTTAACCTGGATGCAGATTTTATTATCTTTTTTTCGATCTTTAAAGGCATGCCGAACTGCATTCTCAACTAACACTTGTAGGCCAAAGGGAGGCAGCTTTATTTTTTCGGAAACGGAAATTTGATAATCCAACTGATATTTATCGGGAAAGCGAAGTTTTTCGAGATTCATATAAGCATCGACATGAGATTTTTCTTGTTCTAGGGTGACTTCCCTTTCCTGCCCGCCCTGCAGACTGGTCCTAAAGAAAGTGCTGAGTTGCATGAGGGCATAACGCGCCTTGTCGGCATTGATTCGGAGAAGGGCGCTAATGGTGTTGATAGCATTGAAGAAGAAGTGGGGATTGATTTGTGCCTGCAGGGCCTTGATTTCAGCCATATTGGCTAATTTATTTTGTTCCTCAGCGATACCAATGGCCAGCTGGCCGGAGAATATCTGGGCCAGACCAATGGCTAAATTTTCTTCAACTTCGGTCATTTTTTTATCGCCCGCAAAATACATTTTCAGGGCTCCGATAGTTTGGTCGTTAATCTTTAGGGGAACAACAACAGCCGAATTGAGTAGACAGCCCGGTTCAGGACAGGATATGGCCAGCCGATCTAAGGCTACTTGGGGCCGCCCCGTTTGAATTACATTCTTGGATAAGTCAGTTTTAACGGGTTGTCCGGAAATGTGGTGATCCTGCCCCACCCCAATGTGGGCAAGGACGTTAGCGTGGTCTGTCAGGCCAACAGCATCAAAATTGGTATGCTGCTTGATGATATCACAAACCTTGGCAGCCGAAAACTGATTCAAGCCCTGCCGCAAATAAGGTAGGGTCTCCCTGGTTAAGTCCAAGACATCCCGTGTTTGGACAGCTTTTAGTTGACTTTCGTTAGACAGGTAGGTCTTGAGAATGGTTAAAAAGATGGTTGACCCCAGGCTATTGAGGAGCATCATTGGGATAATAATCAATTTGACCAAATCCCAACCAGAAAAGTAACCGACAAAAATCATTTGAATGGACTCAGCAATGAGGCTAATCAGAATAATTTTTGAGGTTGAAGGTTAGAGTTTGATGCCCTTGAAGTAGTCTCCTAAGCGACCGCTGACATAACCAACAAGGGCGGAGCTGAAAATATAAAAGAGACCGGAAAAATTTCCTTGGAAGAAGCGGTGGATCCCGCCGATAATCCCAACAATTGTCCCAACGAGCGGACCACCGACCAAGCTGGCTGTGGTGATAACTAGGGTTCTGGTATTTGCCAAGGAATCCGAATGAGAAATCGTGGTTAAAATAGGGTGCTCAATTAAACTTTTATCCCCTCTGATTTCGATTCCGGTCAAGTTGGAAATGATTACAAAAATACCAAAAATGATAATCAAGGCTAGCTTCTCACGCTTAGAGCGTTCGACAATCAGTTGACGAAAATAGCCATTGTTAACTAACAGGAAGGCTAAAATCATGATAATTCCTAGTCTTTGAAAGAGTAAAATCATTAACATTTGGAGCCCTCCATGCTTGCTTGGTAAAATTGTAAAGGCTTGCAGACCTCGTCTAATATTCTAATGGTTGAGCTTTTTATTTTCAAGTCTCACTCGGAAAGACGCTATCGAAAAAGCTTAATAAATCTTGCTATCGTGAGGCAGAACAGATCTCAAAAAAATTTCTTTTGACTCTAAAAAAGTATCGAACTTGGTAGCAATCGTTAGTATCTTGATTTAACTTTAGCAAGAGCTTATTTAGCCTTTTTCAGAGGGAAAACCGTCATTAAATTACGATTAAGAGAACTTTACAAGATGAGAGAAAACATGCTAGAATAAGCGTATTGCAATGAATAAGTGACTTCTAGAAATTCCTAAAAAACTTCTCTCTACTGGAGAAGCATGGGAAAATCTAGATGTCCTTTATGGAAAAAGTTAAGGAGACTACTTAATATGGCAACCAAAGAAGAATGGGTGAGAGCTTTCGAAACTGCGACGGGTCGCAAGCCAACTGCAGCTGAATATAGCCATGCTATGGAGAATGGATTTGACCTTTCTGCGTTTGCAAACGTTCAAAATTCTGCTTCAGTTCCCCAGCAAGCACCGGTTCAAGCTGTCACTCCTGAGCTGAACAATAATCGTGATAACTGGATGAAATTGTTTGAGTCACTTGCTGGCCGTAAGCCCACAGGTGATGAATTTATGAAAGGAAAGGCTGCAAATTTTGATACAGAGCAAATTGCTTCTATTCTCAATCCTGAATCCTCAGCATCTCAGCAACCTAGTCAAATTCAGACTAATTCAATCGCTAGCCAGTCGGGTCCGTCAGCAAGTGCACCGTTTCAGCCTGCTTCATCAGGTCAAGAAACTATTCAACACCAGCAACCTCAAGCTAATTCGAGTCAAAATTTAGCTAGTCCAGCCTTAACTGGTGCCAATACGCAACAAGCTCAAACATCACAACCAGCAAATGCTGACCAGGCTGATTTTCAAAATACTGGTAACTTCCAGCAAGCTGGTTCCAAAAAAGACAGGCCTAGCCAGATATTGACTAGTAGTCCAGCCAAATCAGGAAAAGTTTTAAACTTGATTTTACCAATCATTTCCATGGTATTGTCAGTTGTCTTCGTGACTTTAGCCTTTTTCCTTTGGGCTCCTCTCTTCTTAGGCCTGTCCTTCCTAGGCCTAATTTGTGCCGGTATCCTGCTGATTTTGAATGTGAACGGCAAGAAAGTCTTATCAATGGTCGCGACAGCTGTAGCTCTTCTGGCGGTTATCTTCAGCAATGTAGCCCTTTTTACGGCGTGGTCTGAAAAATCAGCTAGTAATCAAACAGCTGCAAATAACAAGAAAAAGTCTAAAGTCAGAGATGATAGTACCGATGTTAAAGACTACATCAAGAAGGGCTATAAATTTGACTGGAGTCAAAGTGAATTCAAGAAGCTGAAAGCCAAATCGGATATGGTTTCAGATGTTATTGAAAAACACGGTAAAGCCTCTGACGCTCAAATTTCTGGTGACCGTTTGACCCTAGTTTACCAAGATAGCAAGACTGGTAGCAATAATAGTGTTACTTTGAGCTTTGAAAAGCAATACAATGGAAAGTTTGTTCTCTCTGGTGGTCATGCTAATTTTAACGCTAATGATATTGACACCTCAAGTGATTACAAGTCTGACTGGAAGAGAAGTGATTATGATGCATTGAAAGCGGGCAATAGTGATACTGGTGACGGAGGTACCAAGTGGAGTGATATCAAGAGTAAGCATTCAACGCCAAGCTCAGCCTATTACACTTTATCCTTCTATGGTGATGAGGACATTAGTTATGAACTAGCAGTAACTTATGCTGACTATGATACCGATGCCTCCCATATTACTTATGTAGGCTTACACTTCAAATCGAGTGATGAAGGAAAAACTTATAGGCTTGCTTCTAAGTACAGTAATTAAGATGATTCTAAGGAGGAGGGGCAGTCTGCTCCTCTTTTCTAGCTTTGCTGGGGATACATCCTGACTACGACAAACGCATGAAAGCTTTTTTAAGAGAGAACAATGCTTTTTCTGTAATTCGACATTCGGATTTCTCAACAAGAAATTAAAACTTTTGATGTTTTGCTGTAGAAAATATCAAGATGGTGCGAAACACATCTGTATCATTGTTCGGAAATCTCTGTCTTAAACGTACGTTGTGATATTCCTGAAGACCTGAGTTGCTTTCGCCCTCATTTTTGCTATAATGAAGGAGTTGTAAAGGGCAAGACTCTGGGCCAGACTCTGATAATTTGCTCTGCAAGATGAATAGGAAAAGATTGGAAGACAATGACTTTACAAGACGAGATAAAAAAACGGCGGACCTTTGCCATCATCTCCCACCCGGATGCTGGTAAAACAACAATTACAGAGCAGTTGCTCTACTTCGGGGGTGAAATTCGCGAAGCTGGAACTGTCAAAGGGAAAAAGACCGGGACTTTTGCCAAATCCGACTGGATGGATATTGAAAAGCAAAGGGGAATTTCGGTAACTTCCTCAGTTATGCAGTTTGATTATGCTGGAAAACGGGTCAATATCCTTGATACCCCAGGGCATGAGGACTTCTCAGAAGATACCTACCGGACCCTGATGGCGGTCGATGCAGCCGTTATGGTTGTCGATTCTGCCAAGGGGATTGAGGCTCAGACTAAGAAACTCTTTGAGATCGTCAAGCATCGTGGTATTCCGGTCTTTACCTTTATCAATAAGTTGGACCGGGATGGGCGAGAACCACTGGATCTTTTGGAAGAGTTGGAAGAAGTTCTGGGTATCGCTTCTTATCCTATGAACTGGCCAATTGGGATGGGGCGTGCCTTTGAAGGGCTCTATGATATTCACAATCAACGGCTGGAGCTCTACAAGGGTCAAGAGCGTTTTGCCGAGATTGCTGAAGGGGACAGCCTCTTTGCCAGCAATCCTTTCTATGAACAGGCCAAGGAAGACATTGAACTTTTGACCGAGGCGGGCAATGAATTTTCGCAAGAAGCTATTTTGGCAGGTCAGCTGACCCCAGTCTTCTTCGGCTCTGCCCTGACCAACTTTGGAGTGCAGACCTTCCTAGATAGCTTCTTGGAATTTGCCCCAGAGCCTCATGGGTATAAGACTACCCAAGGCCAAGAAATTGATCCCCTAGATAAGGACTTCTCAGGCTTTGTCTTTAAGATTCAGGCTAATATGGACCCCCGTCACCGAGACCGCATTGCCTTTGTTCGGATTGTTTCCGGCGAGTTCCAGCGGGGCATGTCGGTCAATCTGACGAGGACTGGTAAGGGAGCCAAGCTCTCCAATGTCACCCAGTTTATGGCGGAATCTCGCAAGAATGTTGAAAATGCTGTTGCTGGCGACATCATCGGGGTCTATGACACCGGCACCTATCAGGTTGGCGATACCCTGACTGTCGGTAAGAATAAATTTGAATTTGAACCCCTGCCAACCTTTACGCCTGAGCTCTTTATGAAGGTAGCTGCCAAGAATGTTATGAAGCAAAAATCCTTCCACAAGGGTATTGAGCAACTGGTTCAAGAAGGGGCTATTCAGCTCTATACCAACTACCAAACTGGCGAATACATGCTGGGGGCCGTTGGTCAGCTGCAATTTGAAGTTTTCAAACACCGGATGGAAGGTGAGTACAATGCGGAAGTGGTCATGACCCCTATGGGATCTAAGACCGTCCGCTGGATTAAGCCGGAGGACCTAGATGAACGCATGTCCTCCAGTCGAAACATCCTGGCCAAGGACCGCTTTGACCAGCCCGTCTTTCTCTTTGAAAACGACTTTGCTCTCCGTTGGTTTGCGGATAAATATCCTGATGTAGAGTTGGAAGAGAAGATGTAACGGAGGAAGTCTCTCTAAGTTCTTACGAACTTGACAGACTACAACAAGCACGATAGGTGCTTATTTACCTCCCTTACTAACTGCACACTTACGGTATTATCGACCGTAAGTGTTCCGTGTCGTGATTGGGTAAAGAAAAGCTCTTGAAATCTCACGGCAAGCACTATGGTGCCTTACCTAATCCCCTCACTAACTCCAAAAGGACGACGATAAGGGTCGTCCTTTTCTCGTGTCGTGGCAGACAAGCTAATTAATGAGTTTCAATACGGTATACGGTAGTCGCTATGGCGAACTGACTACGCCTCTCACTAATTCAAAAAGGAAAGCATTATCGGCTTTTCTTTTTTCATGTCGTAAGACTTTCAGTCCACTTTAGTTCTGAAGAATTTGGCGGCGAAAGCCAATCGCTATGGTGAATTGACCAACTCGCTCACTAACTAACTCAAAAAGGACAAGGTAATCGGATGTACCTTTTATTTAAGTTATTTAGAGAAAAATCAAAATAGTTCTTGCCTTTTTCTTTGAGAAGATATATAATCTATTTAGAAATAAGGCTAAATAGAGAGGAGGTCATCTATGAGCTACGCTGATACATTTAAGGCCCTATCCAATCCTGTCCGGCGGGAGATTCTCAATCTTTTGAAAAAGAGGCGTCTGTCGGCAGGTGAAATCACTTCCCATTTTGATGTGACAGGGGCCACGATTTCTAACCATCTCAAGGTCTTGCGGGAAGCGGATTTGATCGTCGAGACCAAGGAGAAGAATTTTATCTACTATGACCTCAATGCTTCCGTTTTGGAAGAGGTCATGGTCTGGTTGGCCGATTTGCGACAGTCAGATAATTGAACTGACAATGTTCAATTACCTGACTTAGTAAGAAGTTTAAGGCAAGCCACCATAGTGGTTATCTTAGGAAATGAAGAAGATCTCTTCCCATTTTCTTAACTGATTGAAAGGAGTTCATCATGAAAGTTAATAAAAAATTACTGGCTCTAAGTAGCAGTATTATCCTCTTGCCAGTCCTATTTGGTCTTTATGCTTGGCAAGACCTACCAAATCGGATGGCCACCCACTTTGGTCCGACAGGTCAAGCCGATAGTTGGGCATCCAAGCCTTTTGTTATCCTCTTTATACCCTTGTTTTTGCTGGGTCTCCATCTTTTCGGTATTTTTGTAACCAATCGAGATCCCAAATCGCAAATGACCAGCCTCAAGATAAGATACTTGGTCTATGCTATTGTGCCTTTCATGTCTAGTTTTTTCACAATCTATATGTACCGGAAAAATCTTGGATATGCTATTAATACGCCTTTGTTTGTCGGACTGGCTTTTGGTTTCTTCTTTATCGTAATCGGCAATTATTTGCCAAAGATTCGCCAAAATTATACTGTTGGCCTCCGTTTTCCTTGGAATATAAATGATGAGGGAGCTTGGAATCATACCCATCGCCTAGCTGGCTTCCTCTGGGTTCTAGGTGGTTTGATTATCATCGTTGATGGCTTTATCGATTTTGCTTTTGTTTGGGTTTTCTTTGGCAGTGTTATTCTAATGGTTCTTCTGCCGATAATTAATTCCTATCTCTATTATCGTAAGCATAGATGAGAACTCTGAGCAGAAACCTGCTTGGAGTTTTTTTAGGAAAATTCTTCTTTGTGTTAGCGGTTTTATTAACCTTTACCTAATAAATAAGGGAAACCTTCAGCGACGATTATTACAACTCGTTATAAATCAGAATTTTTGTAAGAACTTTGAAAATATGTAAAAAATCACTTAAACTCCTCTTAAAAATTGTTTAGCTTAGTAAAATATGCTAGAATGACAAGGATTACAAGGAGGAATGATATATGTCACTGGAAAAACATCACCGTTACAGTCTTCGTAAACTAAAATTTGGTTTAGCTTCTGTTGCAGTTGCAGCCTTTTTGACTGGGACAGCAGGCTTGGTTCAAGCTGATGAAACATCTAGTCAGGATCAAGATAACCAGACTGATCAAAATGTAAGTTCAAACCAGAACGTCAGCCAAGAAACAACAAATCAGGCTGATTTGAACCAGACAGCAGTTGCAGCCGATGAGACCGCTGACCCTAAAACCGATGAAGCAACGACACAATCAGGGACTAAAAATAGTGAAACTCAGTCGTCTGAGTCGTCTGAGTCGTCTGAAGTTGCAGAGGCCGAAAATCAAACAACTCAATCAGAGTCTGCTACAAGAACTTTTAGTTTGGAAGAGAAGGATTTTTCAACAGCTACCTCAGAAGCCAGTCAGCTCGAAACCAAGGACCTTAGAGCAGATGCTGCGACAACTCACTACAAAAATACTTTCGTTGATGATGGTCAGGGGAATTGGTACTATTTAGATAGTAATGGGAATAATGTTACTGGCAGCCAAACGATTCAAGGGAAAGAACTCTATTTTGCTCAAGATGGTAAGCAAGTTAAAGGCCAAGAAGTAACAATCAATGGCAAGGTCTACTATTATGACCAAGATTCCGGTGAAAAGTGGGTTAATCGTTTCCGTATGGGCAAAGACGATCAAACTTGGTTCTATTATGGTAGTGATGGAGCACGGGTTGCTGGTGCTCAAGAAATCAATGGACAAAATCTCTACTTTGATCCTGATACTGGCAAACAAGCCAAGGGAGTTTTTGCGACTGACAGTGATGGTAAGCACCATTATTATGATAAAAACAGTGGTGCCCAAGTGGAAGATCGATTTGTCCAAGTTTCTGGTAAGTGGTACTATCTAGACTCAGATGGTGCCCCTGTAACAGGGGAGCAAGAGATTAATGGTCAAGAGCTTTACTTCAATGAGGATGGCAGTCAGGTCAAGGGTGATTTTGCTGAATTTGATGGAGCTAATCATTACTATGAGGCTGATTCGGGTGATTTAGTAAAGGATACAACACGTGTTATTAATGGAGTTACCTACCAGTTTGATGATGATGGTGTAGCTGTCACTCTTGATAAGGTCGAAACGGTTAAGTCCAGTATTGTCATTAGCAGCTATGAATTTGGACCGTCTGTTTCTAAGATTATTTTGCAATTTGACAAAAAAGTAACACCTTCGGTCATCCATAGTGGGGCTAGTGTTACAACTGCTGGGGTAGCCCGTAAGATTCTTAATTCCTATGTTTCAGATGCTTCCGGCCATGTTGTTTATTTTGACAGTAGCAATTATGTTACTTTAGAACTTGATGTTCCTTATGATGCTGATGATAGTAGCAAGAATGCTTCACCATTTACCTTTGACCTTGCTACTTACCGTAACCAATGGGTTAGTAGCTACCCTGTTAAGGTAGAAAATCTCCAGGTTCAAGCTGATGGCACTAATTGTCATCAAGTCATCGATTCTGAGCAAGATGCTATTAATAATCGGATTCTACCAGATACGGACCGCTTCTCAGAACGGGGAACTCTCGGTCAATATCAGTACGCTGCTTATAGCCCAACCAATGCTACAGCTGGTGAAAAGAACCCATTGATTATCTGGCTTCATGGTATTGGAGAAGTCGGTATGGATATTGATATTCCCCTTCTAGCTAGTGGTGTTGTTAAGTTGACAGAGGATTCTGTCCAAAATCATTTCACGTCAACAGGTTCAGGGGCTCAGAAAGGTGCTTACGTTCTGACCCTACAAAGTCCAACAGCATGGACTAAGACGGATGCTAGCAAGTTGATGGCAGCTATCCGTTCCTATGTTGCTGCCCATCCTGATATTGACAGCAGTAGGATTTACCTTTCTGGTGTTTCCAACGGTGGCGGAATGACCCTGGCTATGGGTGTGGCTTATCCAAACTATTTCGCTGCTTTAGTGCCAATCGCAGCTCCTTATGATACTTATCTCAGCAATAATAATGAGACCATTGATGCGACAAGTCTCAGTGCCCTCAAGAATCAGCCAATGTGGATGATTTCGACACATGCCGATACAACTTTAAATGTTGATAATAATGTTTTGCCTTTCTACAAGGATCTGTTACAAGCTGGTAGCCAAAATAAATGGCTGTCCTACTTTGAAACCAACGTTGGCGAATTTGGCAACCATCCTACCTATAATGGCCACTGGTCTTGGGTTTATTTCCTCAATGACGAAGTTACGGGAGTACAAAATACCGAGAATGCTAAGACCTGGTCTGGCTTGTCGGGAATGGTTGCTACTAACGCTACCCATGGAGGTGATTCTCAAGCGGTCTATAAGGGCAAAAACTATGGCAATATCTTTGACTGGCTCAATGCCCAAAATAAAAAAACTCGTTAAGACTGGTTAAGCTTGATAAATCAAAACGACCTTTATTTGTGAAAGGTCGTTTTTCTAATGCTCAAAAAATTTATCAGTCTTTAGCGAATTCGATGTTTAAAAGTCTGATGACTCGGTCAAGGTAGCTGTTGTGATTTTTCATCCCCTTTTTTTCATCCTGAAACTCAATAAGTTTATCGGTAATAATGCCATTGACTGGAGACTGAAGGAAGCGAGTCAGGAGCGTGTCATCATTAATAGTCCAGACATAGAGGTCTTTTTTTTGCTGATAGGCGGACAGGGCGACAACCTCATTATAGGAGAATTCCTCGATAGCGTAGAAATCAACCTTGTGAGCAGAGAAAGGACCAAATTGCAGGGAAACTAGATAGCCGGTGTCGGCTTGGGGAAGTTTTCTTTCAATCTCCTCAATCACAGGCAGTTTCATGGACATAATTTTATTCCCCTGGACAGCCTTTAGTTCCTTGAGTTTCTTGATAAATAAATCAACATAGTTGCTGGGTTCATGGCCGTAAGGCTTTAATTCGATAGCAATCTTCTGATGACAGGCCTGGGCGGCCTTCATAAATTCATCCAAGGAAGCGATATGATCACTATAACCATTTTGCCTGGTTTTGAGTTTAGTCACTTGGGCTAGTGTTAAATCTGAAACATTCTTATCTATCCCAGTCAGCCGTTTGAGATTATTGTCATGACTGACTACAAACTGATGGTCTTTAGTCATGACGACATCCATCTCGGAATAATCGGCCCCAGCCTTGTGAGCAGCCTGCATAGCTGTAATGGAATTTTCCACACCGTGATTAACATCTCCCCGATGGGCAATCATCAGAGCATTGGGATTGGTTTGGAGGAGATAAAGAGAGAGTCCGTTAGAAATCAGCCAGGCTAGGAGTGTCATCGGCAGAAGGAGGCGGATCCATTTTGGGAAAACCCAAGATTTGTCATATTTTGATTGATAGGGCAGGTCTTTTTGAAATTTTTCCAGGCTCAAAAGATGACTGGTTAGAACAATCATTAAAATGAATTTGAGACCGACGATGAAAACAAAATTGACCGCTCGCATCAGGCTATAGAGGGCAGTCTCTAGCAGGAGATTATTACCAGAATAATCTAGCCAACCGAAAACAAGAATCGTCCCACTGTAGATAATTAGGAGAAGGAGGCTGGCTAGGAGACTGTAGAAGCCAAAGATAGCTAAAACCTTGAGTTGTCGCCCCTTGGTCAGTTTCCAGGATTCTCTTAAAATCTGACTTGGTTTGCGGTTACTGATGGTGTAGAGGGGCAGAAAATAAACGAAGCGAAGATTGAGGTAGGCTACTACGATAAGGCTGACTAAGTAGATTAACTTACCAGAATTAGATTTCATTAGTTCTCCTGAGATGAAATCAGGAATTTTAAAGTTAGCCAATAAACTTGATTTTAGGCCATAGTTGGCTAAGGGAATCATCAAAAATAGGTAAAAGAGAAAGACCAGCAGTTGGGGGCCGCAGAGCCCCCTTAATTTTTGTGGAAGCCCCTCGATGATTTGGCGGATAGAAAGAGGCTGGTAGGTCTTAGCTATGGTAATGGTTAGAATGGCAAATTCTAGGTAGATGACTCCAACCAAAATTAGTAGATAGAGCAAGAAAAAAATCAGGGCCAGGGGGTGGCTTGCGATGGCTGACCAGGTATTTGGCGTCAGACTGATAATGCCAGCAAAACCGACAACCCGATTAAAGACAAAAGACAGCAACCCCTTAGCCAGGTAGGCCAGAAAGACCTGCAAAATCAGGGCAGTCAGCAGGTAGGTCCAAAAATTTTTCCGCAAATTTTGCCAAGATTCTCGCAAGAGACTTCTAAAAGATAGTGACATGGTGCTTTCCTTCCTATGTAATCATTAGTGCTATTGTAGCATAAAGTGGATAGGAAACCGAGTGGCGATAGGTAAGAGGAATTTAGTTTCTCATGTAAAGGGCAAGAATCCAATTGGCGGGCTAATTAGCCTATTTCATTTTTTATACTGAGTTAAAATCAAAACGAACAATTTGATACTTTCTCCTTTGTGGTACTTAAGGGCTCGGTATCTTTGTCAGGAGTTTTCTTGCGTCCGCACTTTAAAAGGACCACGTTTGTGATCCTTAGCAGCCAAATATGGTCATGGACTTGAGCAGCTCCGTTTGGAACTGCTTTTTTTTGTAGGCTTGGTAATCGGGACTCTTTCGGACCAAATTGTAGCGTTTGGAGAGATTCCAAGTACCACTGGGATTAAGCTCTGGGTGGTTGGAGACAAAGTTGATGGTCAAATCCCATTCTCTGATATAGCCCAAGGGATGGGAATGGTAGGTGACCCCCTCAATGGTTTGGTCGCCGTAGGAGCGATGGGCGTGACCAAAGATCACATCCCTGACACCATAGTTAACAAAGATTTGGTGAAATTTTTGGCTGCCCAGAAAGGCGTTGAAGGGGGCAAATTTGGGATGGGTCATGGTGAAGTCTTGATGAGGAACAAAGTGCATGGCCACAATGAGTCTGCTGGTATCCAGGTGCTGGAGCAGGTCTTCCAATCTAGCTAGAACCTTTTGCGTGGTAGCAGGGTCAGACTCCTGACGGTTGAGACGGCGGTCAAACCAGAAGGTTTTCTTGAGACGCAGAATCTTGTCTGTCGGCTCCCGACTAAAGGAATAGTCATACCAGCCATGAAAGGCTAGGAGCTGGCGACTCCCTAGATTGTAGACCTGAAAATCCAGCTGGTCGATCTCACTATCGTTTAAGTCCAGCATATCGTGATTGCCCAGATTGTAGGTGACCTCGAGCGATTTTCTCAGCTCTTCAATAAAGGGCAGGGAGATGTCCTTGTGGTGGTTGGAAATATCACCGGCCAGATGGAGATGGGTGACTCCAGTTTCCTGAAGAATGGTAAGCAGGGTCTCTTTTTCAAAGTCGCTGAATTGATTGAGGTCGATGTGGAGGTCGCTTATAATTGCAAGTTTTGTCATAGCTCTATTCTAGCAGAAAATCTGGTGCAGCGGGGCTTAATAAACTTATAATGGTTGCCCCTTGAAAGCCTCCCCTTTTTGCATTATGATAGACTTATGGATATTAAGGCAGAGATTCAAAAATTAGCCAAAAATCTTGGCATTTCGAAAATCGGTTTTACCACGGCCGAGGATTTTGCTTATTTGGAAAGATCCCTGAGGGCTTCAGTTGAAGAGGGTAGAAATTCTGGTTTTGAGCATAAAAATATTGAGGAGCGGATTGACCCTAAGCTTAGTCTGGCATCGGCCAAGACCATCATTTCGATTGCGGTGGCCTATCCTCGGCAATTGCCGACCCAGCCACCCAAGACCCAATACAAGCGAGGGAAAATTACTCCAAACTCCTGGGGTCTAGACTACCACCATGTCCTTAATGACAAGCTCAATCGCCTAGCCCGAGGAATTGAGGAGCTCTGTGCTGAATTTCCTTTGGAGCACAAGGCCATGGTGGACACCGGTGCCCTGATTGATACGGCAGTAGCCAAACGGGCGGGGATTGGCTTTATCGGCAAGAACGGTCTCGTTATCTCCAAGGAATACGGTTCCTATATGTTTCTGGGCGAGCTGATTACCAATCTGGAGATTGAACCTGACAGTCCAGTTGATTATGGTTGTGGCGACTGTCGCCGTTGTCTGGATGCCTGTCCCACCTCCTGTTTGCTGGGCAATGGTTCTATGGATGCCAAACGCTGCCTGTCCTTCCAAACTCAGGACAAGGGCATGATGGCCATGGAATTTCGGAAGAAAATTAAGACGGTCATCTACGGCTGTGACATCTGTCAAATCTGCTGTCCCTACAATAAAGGGATTCAGAATCCTCTGGCAACTCCGATTGATCCTGATTTGGCTTGGCCTGAGCTTTTGCCTTTTTTAGAATTATCCAACAGCGATTTCAAGAAGAAATTTGGCGAAATTGCTGGTTCTTGGCGGGGCAAGAATATTCTCCAACGCAATGCCATTATTGCCCTAGCCAATGCCCATGATAAAAATGCCATCGTCAAGCTGATGGAAATTATCGACAGAAATAACAATCCCATTCACACAGCGACAGCTATTTGGGCTCTGGGAGAAATTGTCAAGAAACCAGACCAAGCCATCAAGGACTATATGCAGGATTTGGATCCTCAGGAAGACGCAGCCCGACAAGAGTGGCAACTGGTTTGTGACAAATGGCAAATTTAAGGGCTTTATGATAAAATAAAAGAACTCTGGCGGGCTCTATCCAAAGAGTCAGGCCTAAAACCAAAGATTGGAGAGAATATATGGAAGTGGCTGAAATCCGCCAAAAAATAGTAGAAAATCAAGAGAAGTTGACTAGCTTCAGGAGGTCTCTTTGACCTCGATCGTCTGGAGGAGGACATTGCCCTCCTGGAAAATAAGATGACCGAGCCGGATTTTTGGGATGATAATATTGCTGCCCAAAAGACCTCTCAGGAACTCAATGAGCTCAAGCAGACCTATGACACCTTCAATCAGATGGAAGAACTCTCAGAAGAGTCTGAACTCTATCTGGAAATGCTGGAGGAAGACGACAGCGTTCAAGCAGACCTAGAAGAGACTCTGGCCAAGCTGGACAAGATGATGACCAGCTATGAGATGACCTTACTCCTATCTGAGCCCTATGACAATAACAATGCCATCTTGGAAATTCATCCCGGATCTGGTGGTACCGAGGCCCAAGACTGGGGCGATATGCTTTTGCGGATGTATCAACGCTACGGTAACGCCAAGGGCTTCAAGGTTGAAGTTCTGGATTATCAGGCGGGAGACGAAGCTGGCGTCAAGTCGGTCACCCTCTCTTTTGAGGGACCCCACGCCTATGGTCTTCTAAAGTCAGAAATGGGCGTCCACCGTTTGGTGCGGATTTCACCCTTTGATTCCGCTAAGCGTCGTCATACTTCCTTTACCTCGGTTGAGGTTATGCCTGAATTGGATGATAGCATTGAGGTTGATATTCGCGATGATGACCTTAAAATGGATACCTTCCGCTCGGGTGGTGCCGGCGGCCAAAATGTCAATAAGGTTTCGACCGGTGTCCGCCTGACACACATCCCAACAGGAATTGTTGTAGCATCAACGGTTGACCGGACCCAATATGGTAACCGTGACCGAGCCATGAAGATGTTGCAGGCTAAGCTTTACCAATTGGAGCAGGAGAAGAAGGCAGAGGAAGTTTCAGCCCTCAAGGGTGATAAGAAAGAAATTACCTGGGGCTCACAAATTCGCTCCTATGTCTTTACCCCCTACACCATGGTCAAGGACCACCGGACAGGCTATGAAGTCGCCCAAGTCGATAAGGTTATGGACGGCGATATTGACGGCTTTATTGATGCCTACCTCAAATGGCGATTGGAGGAATAAAAAGGTCCAGTGGACCTTTTTATCCCGAGCCTAGAAATTGGAAAGCGAAGTAGGTCCAGTGGACCTTGAATCCTGCGACGTGGAGCAAGTAAACTTGATAATAGCTTACTTGTGAAGTTAGTAAGGAAGACAGGAAGTTTGCCGATAGCAACTTCCGTGTGTCTTCCTTGAACCAAGAAACAGGAAAGCCAGGCTAAAACCATTGTATCTTGTTAATTGCGACGTTTCTGTATGGTCGGTCGACAATACCGACCGACAGAAACTAGTAAGTGAGCTAGAGATTTTCCTTAGAAAATCTCGTAGTTGAACAAGTGCTTTAGCACTTAATGAAACTGCTCAATTGAATACGCCCTAAAGGCTGTGTAAAAAAGACCAATCACCTAGAAAATCAGGATTTTCTGTCGATTGCCTAGATTACATTACCTTTTACGGGCTTTATATCTTTATTTCGAAAGGAAACTAAATGGCACTTATTGAACTAAATCGGGTCTCAAAGAAGTACTCCCATGGTTCGACTGCCCTGCGTGATATTACCCTAGATGTCAGGAATGGCGAATTCGTCTACATTGTCGGGCCGTCAGGGGCAGGGAAATCGACCCTTATTCGTATGCTCTACCGTGAAGAAGAAGCCAGCCGAGGCTCTATCAAGGTAGGACAGTTCCGTCTCAACAAGATTAAGAAACGGCAGATTCCCATTCTGCGTCGTTCAATCGGCGTTGTCTTCCAGGACTATAAATTGCTCAACCATAAGACGGTTTATGAGAATGTTGCTTTTGCCATGGAAGTTATTGGCGAAAGACCTCGTTATATTAAAAAACGAGTTAAGGAAGTCCTCAGTCTAGTTGGACTCAAGCATAAGGAACGCTCCTTCCCTAACCAATTATCTGGAGGGGAACAGCAGAGGGTCGCTATTGCTCGAGCCTTGGTCAACAATCCAAAAGTCTTGATTGCTGATGAACCAACAGGCAATCTGGACCCAGAGATTTCCGAAGAAATTATGCAGCTTCTGGAGCGCATCAACGAAAGCGGAACGACTGTTTTGATGGCGACCCACAACAGCAGCCTTGTTAATACCCACAAGCATCGGGTCCTAGCTATTGAGGATGGCCGTTTGGTCCGTGACGAAGAGGAAGGAGAGTACGGTTACGATGATTAGAAACTTTTTCCGTCACTTAAAAGAATCCTTTGTCAGCCTCAAACGCCAAGGCTGGATGACCTTTGCAGCGGTTTCGTCAGTCACGATTACCCTGACCTTGGTAGGGATTTTCGTCGCTGTGCTCCTTAATGTCAATAAATTAGGGGATGATTTGGAGCATAATCTGACCATCAATGTCTATTTGGAAACCAATTCCATTGACCCTTATGAGAATAAGTCAGATGGCAGTCACAACGACACCTACCACAATGTCTGGAATCAAATTCAAGAGGTTGATGGAGTCCAATCACTCAAATTCTCCAGCAAGAAGGACCAATTGGCCGATTTGCAAAAGCAATACGGTAATGCCTGGTCTTATGATGAAAGTTCCAACCCACTCTTTGATGCTTACATTGTCAAGGTCCAGTCTGCTAAGGAAATGAAGGCTATTACCAAAAAAATCAAATCTATTGATGGGGTTAATGATGCCAATTATGGCGGGGTTGATACCGACCGCCTGACTACCATCGTTGGTAAAATCCGGACCTGGGGTCTGGCAGGAACTGTGCTACTGATTCTGGTAGCGATCTTCCTGATTTCTAATACCATTCGGGTTACCATTATGTCTCGTAAGGATGATATTATTATCATGCGCTTAGTTGGGGCTAAAAATTCCTATATCAGAACCCCTTTCTTCTTTGAAGGGGCCTGGGTGGGTATCTTAGGAGCCATCCTGCCATCCTTGATTGTCTATTATCTCTACAATATGGCTTGGACCCGCATCAATCCTAACCTTGCTGCAGAAAATCTGGGCCTTTACCCAATTAATCCCTATCTTTACTACTTGATTGGAGGGCTCTTCATTGTCGGAATTGTCATTGGTTCCATCGGTTCCATGATTTCTATCCGCAGATATCTGAAGGCCTGATTGAGACAGTCTAATAAGAACTAAAGTTCTTATTAGAACTACGGCAGGCACTATTGGTGCCTTGCCTATCTCCCTCACTAACTTCAAAAGGGAAGCAACATCGGCTTCCCTTTTTGCGTGTCGTGATTGATAAAGTTGAACTGAGACATTAAAATGTCAGTTCAACTACGGTTCTTGCTAACTCTGAAAAGGCAGTAAAATCGACTGCCTTTTCTTTGTGTTATCATTGAAGAAGTTCTGGTTGGGACAAAGAATCGTTGATTTCAAAGTTTTAAGAGTTCCGATTAAATATGGATGTTTTCTCAGTACTCTAGTGCTATCTGATGCCTCGTCCAGTCCTTATTAGGCGCTTGTGCAGTTAGTAAAAAAGCTTGATATATCAAGTTTTCTATCTAAAATTGATATTGTTCTGTGGCCAAATTTATAGTACAATAGATGAGTATTCTAAAAGAAAGCTGAATAGAACCAATGTTTATTTGAACTACCCCTGTGATTGATGGCTGTTTCTGCCATTTTTCGTATTAGTTCAAAGAAGCTTGGGTCTTGGGCTTAAATTGATAAGGAGAATTACATGAACAAACAGGATTGGATTGAATATTTTGAGGCCATCAATGGTCGAACCCCTTCGGATGCAGAAATTGCTCAAGCGCTTGCGACGGGTGACTTTGCAGCTGACGATGTTGCGGACGCTCCGGAACCAGACCAAGCAGCTCCAGTTCAAGCTGCGCCTCAGGAACCTGCAGCTCAAGTAGCACCGGATCCTACACAGGCGCAAGCTGTAAATCCGCAAGTAGCTGGAGTTCAACAAGCGGCTGAGCAAGTCACATCAGGTGCGCAAGAAGTGGCTGGACAAGTTGCCGGTGCTCCAGAAGCCGCCCCTCAAGCAAATCAATTTGCTCAAGCTCAAGCAAATCCGCAATTTGCCCAAGCAGGTCAAACTGTTCAACCTCAGCAACAGGTTTACTACCAACAAGGTCCTGACGGACAGGTTCAAGCTGTTATGGCTCCGGCACCTAAGCAGCCCAATCCACAAGCAGAAGCTTTCAAAAAGGGCTTTACAGGTTATTTCTCTTGGTTTGGCAAGGCTTTTGTCAACCCGCAAGCTAAGGCAGAAGAAGGACATCCTATCTTTGGTTTGATAACTATTGGATTGGCTTCTTGGTTTGTAGCTTGGGGCTTGGTAAACTTTTTCCGTAGATTGTTGATGGCCTACTCGTTTCCATCTTACCGAAGTGGGACTTTTAAGGATACTTATCATCAGTCTGTTTCAAGTCACTTTGGTGTTTTGAAGACCTTCTTAATTCTTCTAATCTTCTTCGTTTTCTATACCGTTTTAACGGCAGTTCCGGTTTTTTTCAATAAGGATAAGGACAAGGGATTCTTTACCAAGGTCGGTCAATATTTCTCATATACACCAATTATTCTGGTGCTTAACTTACTGATCTTTGTTGTTACTTGGTTTATTCCTGGTAAAATCACAAAAAAGGCTGCCACTATTTTCTATGAATATGGTGTAGATAAAGACTTGCGACCTCTGAATGTTTTGACTCAACTTGGTCAAAAAGGTAATTACTCAAACGCCTTTGATTCAGTGCATATTGTTGCGGTAATTATGATGACCCTTTTCGTGATTGGTTTTGCCATGATTCTCTTATCGCTTGTTAAGAATCTTGACTTTAATCTTGGTAAAATCAATAGTTTCTACGTAACCTTGGCTGTTACCTTACTCTTTGCTCTACTTATGATTGGTCTTAACAAGACAGTTTCTGCAAGCTTCCGTTCGGGCTTTGACTCAATTCATGATGTCTTCCATAATGGAAATAGCAGTAACGACTATGACGATTATGACAGTGACTATGATGACTAAAAAATAGAATAGGAAAACTATGGCTACGAAAGAAAGATGGACAGAATTATTTGAAGATGTTGTCGGTCGTAAGCCTAGCCCGCAAGAATTCATGGCGGGGAAGGAAACTGACTTTTCACCTAAGGAGATTCGTCGCATTGCTGGTATTGAGAAGGATGGTGGGGCCGTTGCAAGTGCTCAAGAAGTCACTCAGGCTGGTGATGATGCAAAAGAAGAGTTTATCAATGATAATGTAGCTAATCAGGAGTTCTCTGCTAGCGGTTTAGGAAGTGATTTGACCCATCCCAAGGATTTGTCTGAGGATGATTTCGACCAGTCCAGACAGGATGCCTGGATTTCAGCTTTTGAAAAATACGTTGGCCGCCAGCCGCGGCCGGAAGAATTCTTAGTCGGTAAAGCAGCCAGTTTTGATTTGACCAGTGTTAATCAGTTCTTGAATTCAACTCCCAAGCCAGTTAAACCTCGGATGGCCCGTTGGAAAAAATTTGCCATTGCTTTTGCCAGCCTGCTGGCGATTGGCTTGATTAGTGCTATTATCTACGGTAGTCACTACTATTCAAGAGAAGTTGTTGCTGAACGCTATTTACAAGTAGCAGGTAAAGATTTCAATAAGCAACTGGAATACGAAGTTTGGTCCGATAATAAAAAGCCTATTTCCAATGCTGATTTGAAATATACTAATAAGTCTAAGGTCTTGTCAAACACCAATAAGTCTGATTTGATGAAAGATGGAAATATGGTTCAGGTTGGCCGAGAATACTTGGTCTTTCCTAAGTGGAAGGTAGCTGTCAAGCCAGCCAAGGCTGAAATTTCTACCAATACCAAGGATTTGAAGATTTCAATCAATGATGTTGACTTTAAGACCTCTGATAGTGATAAGTACAGCACGACCTTGGAACGTCTCTATCCTGGGACTTATGATTTCGTGGCTTCTGGTAAGGTTAATGGCCAAAGTCTCGAAGTCAGCTCAGAAAAGAAGTTTCCTCTAGATACATCAGCTTCTTCTAGCAGTTCTAAGGAGTCTCAGAAGGTCACACTCAATGTGAAGTACCTCAGTTTCACCCTAAATAGTAATTTGACGGATGGGGATGTCTATGTCGGTAGTAAGAAGATTGGCACCATGAAAAACGGCCAATACTCGGCTTCCAAGTTGGCGGTGACTGACAGTGCTTCGGTCTATGTTCAGAAGAAATTTAGCGATGGAACCAGTGTCAAATCAGAAACGACTTCCATTGAGGATATTAGTGATGGTGATAGTCTAAATTTGGACGCTGATGGTATCTTGGATCGCGATACGGCTGATGACTTGATTACAGCAGCCTACGGCAAGATGCAGACCTATGCGGTGGACAATACGACCCCAGATAATTTGACTGATGTTTTCCAGGGTGGGTCGGACAATGGCATGTATAAAGATCTTAAGGACATGATTGATACCAATACCATCAATGCTAAAAATCGTAAAGCTGATAGTGTCACCTTTAACGATGTTGATGTAACTAGTGTCACTCAAACCAGTGCCAAGTCTTATACAGTCAATTTTAACGTAGTTTGTGATTTCTACTATGCTTATGATTCCGATCATAAATCATCGGGTGATATCAAGGATAAGGTTTCATGGTCTGCTAAGGTTGATTATCAAGGCAGTAAGTCCAAGTCAAGCTCTAGCGATGATTATGATGATACCTATTCTAGCTATTCGGATTACATTATCACAGGAAAAAACGGTGAGTCGCAGAATATCAGTCGAGAGGATACCGTAAAATAAGGTGAGGTGGAATAGGACAGAAATTGCCGTAGCGAAGTCATCAACTTACCTCATTCCTTATTTTAAGGAAGATTGACGACAATCATTGAGGTGGCCTTCTCTATTTCTCTTACTTTACTTGGCTAGCCCAGCATTATCGCCTGGTCAGGCTTCGTGTCGCAAGAAAAAGTAGTCTATTTCCAGACTATTTTTTTCTACCTCCATACGGTTGATATTGATTTGGTTAAAAGTCTTGGAGACTGTTTAACCTATCCCTTGAAAGACAAGGACTTTCCCGTCGCTTTGCTGGCTGTCTTGCATTAAAAGTTAACACAAGATGAAGATAAAACTATTGCTCTTATAGTTTTGTCGTAGTAAATGAGCTGGCTAGAGAAACACCATGGTGTTTGCCGTTAGTCATCGGCTACTTTTAGCAGCTAGGTGACTTCTACAGCACCATTGCCTACGGCGTTAAAAGAAATTAAACCGATAAAAGATGAGCCTGGGGACTATTGTCCCAGACTCATTTTTCGTGTTATAATGAGATTACGAAATTTTTTAGTTAGTCTAAATTTATCTGAAATAGGCTAGTAGGAAAGAGGAAGTCAGTGAAGTATGCTTTAGGAATTGATCTTGGAACTACAAATTCGGTAATGGCTATTGTAAAAAATTCAGACCAAAAGCCGGAAATTATTCCTATGGGGGCTAATGATCAGTCCCTTTTACAATCGGCCCTGTATTTTTCAGATATCAATGGGAAATCTCGAGTCTTTTTTGGGTCATCAGCGGTTAATCGCGGTCTTAATTCAGGGATTATTGACTATTTTAAACAGGATTTTAAGCGGGATATTGCCCGTGATGTTGAAAGTGAAGCTCCTAATCATGTCAGGGTTAATTCCATCATCCTGTCAGCCTTGATTCTTAACGAATTTAAGAAGCGAGCAGATATTGTTTCTATGGAATTGGGGGTGTCCCCTATTCATGATGCCGTCATTACAGTTCCTGCTTACTTTACTTCTGAGCAAAGACGTGCTACCAAGAACGCCGGTCGCTTAGCTGGTCTCAATATTTTACGGATTATTAATGAACCAACCGCTGCTGCAATTTCCTACGCTCATGAGAAGGGCATTAGTGGCAAGGTTCTGGTCTATGATTTGGGAGGCGGAACTTTCGATGTCACTGTCATGGACGTTGATAATCACCACTATAATATATTGGCAACGGATGGGAACCACCGCCTCGGTGGCATTGATTTTGATAAACGATTGGTCAAATTTATTGAGTCTAAACTTGAGGAACAAGGGCTTAATATGACCATGCTGTCTGCCAAGGAAAAATTGCAATTACGTTATCAGGCGGAAAAAATTAAAATTGCTCTCTCGGTTGATGAAGTCGCCTTTTATGAAACCTATACAGATCAAGGTGCCTTCGGCGTGGAAATCACTCGTGAGGAATTCCGCCAACAGATTGCTGACCTGCTCAAAGATACCATGATTAAGGTTCAATCAACTATGTCGGCAGCCAAAATTAGTTGGGACGAATTGGATCATATTCTTTTAGTCGGTGGTTCGACTAGAATGCCTCTTGTTCGAGAAGCGATTGAAGCAATGTCTGGACAACACCCTACCTATAGCATTAATCCAGATACTATTGTTGCCGAAGGTGCTAGCATTATTGCTAATCTTATTGCCAATGATGCCGTAAGCTTTGAAGAAGAACAGGACGGCCAATCGACAGCGACCCAGTCGGGTAAGGTGGTGATTAGAGATATTACTTCCCAGGGGCTGGGTATGCTCTTGAAGAAATCTCCTCAAAAAGAGTATCCTTTTGTTGGTGATTTCTTTAATAAGGTAGTCGTTGCTCGAAATACGCCAATTCCTACTCTTAAGAACTATGATATTTATGCGGTTGCCGATGGTCAGGACACCTTTCGAGTGCGTATTACCGAAGGAAATTACGAAAATCCCCTTAGTGTTAAGCCTATTTTAGAAATTCGGGAACAGCTGGCTGTTCCTCGTCGCAAGGATGAAAAAATTGCTCAAATCCGCTTTGCCTTTGATACAGAGCAGATGGTTCATATCGGTGTCTTTGACGGTTTAACTGGTCAAATGATTAATCGTTACCGAATAAATACTGAAGTTGATAGCGAAAGCTATTTTGTCGAAGATGACCTGTCCGACCTGAAGGTAGTTTATGATAAATTTGTCCAATGATTGATTTTTATCGAGGAATTGATAGGGAAACTGGTTTGTCCATCCCTTATTTAGCAGAATTAACTCGGAAGGTTAGTCCGAGACGGTCTGCGAACGCTAATTACCGCTCAGTTGAGCAGTTGGTTGAGGAACTAGGGAGTCGTGAGGCTCTAAACCGTTCTCGACCGGATGATGCACAATTACTGGAAGCCTTAGAAAAGGCCAAAAGATGCTTTTTAAATGAGGATAGTAAGAATAATTATGACCAACGGCTTGCTCAGGTCATAGCTAAGGCAGAACGAGCCAAACTAGCCGGTCAGGAAAAAACACGGCAGGCAGAGGTCCAGTTTCCTTCCCTTGATGATTGGGACTGGGAGGAAGAAGAGGAGCCGGTCGAGAATTCAGCATCCAGTAAGATTTGGCTCAGCTGGCTTTTGACAGCAGTATTGGGCTGGCTTTTAGCTCTTACTTTCCTTTATTTCCAATGGCCCTTGACCGTCCTTGCTATTTTACTTGCGATTATTGTCTGCTTGCGTCTTTTGTTAGATGATTGAGGAATGTTATGAATCAGCAACACCAAATTACCTTCAAACATATTTGTTTTAAATACAAGGGAAATCAAGACCTACTTTTTCATGACTTGGATGTTAACCTGAAAACGGGCGAACTTGTCGGTATTCTGGGTTCTTCTGGAAGTGGTAAGACAACTTTGACAGAAATTCTTTTGGAACAGCTCAAGCCGACCTGTCAGGAATTCCAGATTCTGGAAGACGGTCGTTCGCAAAAGCCAGGAAAAAATTACTGGAGTTATGTTCCCCAGCAGAATCTTTTGCGGGATTACCTCAAGGTAAAAGAGATTTTCAAGGTATATGCCGATGGTAATTTGAAAAACCATCCCAAGGCTGAGCGCAAATCGCTTCCGCTAGAAATTGCTAGGGATCTGGGATTGAGTGAGTTTTGGAATAAGAAAATTTCCGAATTAAGTGGGGGACAAAAAAGGCGGGTCAGTATCGGTATTGAATTGCTGAGTGATTCCCCTTATTTTGTTTTGGATGAACCTTCCAGCGGATTGGATGCTCTCAGTGACCGCAACCTTTTGCGGACCTTGAAAATCCTTGCTCAGACAGCCAACAAGGCCATTGTAGTCATCACCCACAATACTGAAAATTTAGCAATCTTTGATAAATTGATTTTTTTGTCTAAGGGCCTACCAAAATTTGTTGGGACCTTTAAAGATTTGCTGAAAGAATTTCAAACGACCGATGAATACGAAATCAGTAAGTACTTGGACTTGAGCTTGGCAGAAGTTTATCAGGAAGTACAGACTTCAGGTCGGATTTACAGGATTTAGGAGGTCTCATGGCAGCAGCTTTACGTTTAAGTTGGTATAAATGTCGCCACTCCCTCAAGGACTTTGCTAAGGTCCTAGTGGGGATACTCATTTTTGAAGTTCTGATTCTCTATATTGAAAAGAAGGGCTTTATGTCTGTTTTTGAAACCACTCGGATGGCCCTCTTTTTGTTGATTTTCTCCTCAAGCCTGCTGGTGCTTGTTCAGAATTCCATTTATATCAGTAAGGAAAGAGCTATTTTGGAGCGGGATTTCTTTTCCATTCTCAACCGAACAGATTATGCCCTAGCTAGTCTCCTCTTTAATGCGGGTTATGCCCTTGTAGAATCCCTAGTCTTCACGCTTGGTTACCAGGGACTCAGCCAATGGTTTGCTAAGGATTTACCCAGCAAGGGGCTGGTCTTCCATAGCTTCACTATTGAAGTCATCCTGGTCAGTTTCTTACTCTTCTTAGCTTCTCACTATATGGCTTTATTAATTTCGGCCCTGGTCGGTGAGAGTGAAATTAGCTCAGTCATCTTGGCGGTCATTGTGGGTATTGCCCAATTTTCTTTATCTGGGACCATCCTCCAGTTACCCAAGTCCATCGAGAAGGTTCAAGATTTCATCTTTTTGGGTTATGGTCACAAGGTCTTCGGTGCTACTAATAATTTACGGGATATTCCGGGAATGATGGCCAAATATCATGTCCCCATTGAGCAAACGGCTCTCAAGCATTTCCAACTCAGTCGTGGAGATATGGTGGGGGATTTCTTTATCCTCTTTGCCCACGCCCTTGTCTATGGTCTCCTCTTCTGCCTAGTCTTGCGTTTTAAGAAGGAGAAGTGATATGACAAAACAAGAATGGCTGGTAGAGTTTCAGGTCATACATGGCCGGCGACCGACAGAGCTTGAAGAAGCTGCGGCAGCAATTGACGGTTACAAATCGACTGGCCTGTCTAAATCTGGAAAATCAGCAAAATTCAGGTTCCCGAAATTGGATGGTCAGTTTTTCTTTAAAACATTTATTTTGCTTATCTTAGCTGTCTTTGGTTATGTGGTCGGCTTCTTATTTGCTTAGGGAGGATTGGAAATGCAAAAGCAAAAGAAATTTATTGCCCTTGCTATTGTTGTTTTCCTAGCTTTTTTAGCCCTGGGGAAATATAAGCAGTCAACTGTCCTAGCTAGTGCGGATGTCCTTTATACAACAGAGGTTCGAGATAAAAAAACGGGTCAGACCATTAAGTTTGAAATCCAGCAAACGAAGAAGCACCATTATCGTGTCAAAAATACCAAGTCCGGTCAGATTTATGAGACCAAAGCCAAAAAAGAGGAAGGCAACTATCTGCTTATCAGCCTGCCTAAGCGCCAGGGGGACATTGTCATCCGACAAGGTCTCAATCCTTTCCGTCAGCCAACGGTTCAAATGGAAAACTCGGACAGGTATGAACAGATTGAAGGCTCCTCAACGGTTAGCCCTGCCAAGCCGGCCGAAGATGGAACTACCGTTTCGCAGGACGACATAAGGAAACAAATCGTTTCCCTGAGCAAGGATCAGGAAGACAAGGTCGTCAGCGACTTTGGCGACTGGCTTTACCAGAGCGACTACGGCAAGGATGCCGTCGTGACGCGGGGGAAAATTTTTGACAACCTAGGAGCATCTGCGACAGATGCAGTTTTTTGGAAGATTAAAACTTCAGATGATACAGAGATTTTGACACGATTGATTGGCTATTCCGGAGGTGACTTGAAAGATTTGGATCGTCCGGCTTACGTTGATGGCAAACAAGGCAACGGCCAAGACCTCATCAATTACAAGAATAAGTTCAAGGTTACCATGTTGGGTAATGACTTATCAAGTGATGCTGCCGAAGACTTCCAGTCAACAGCCAGTTTCAGGCTCTACACTCTCAAGGATAAGAAACATAAATATTACGCCAAGTCCGAAGATGAAGAATCTCAGCTTCTAGGGAGTATGAATATCCCCTTGGAACACCAAAGCATGGCTGAAAATATTGGCTATGATTACTTCTATAAGAATTTTGTCGACCAATCTAAGGCTAGCTACCAAATCGTTCTAGCCACTGATGGTAAGGTCTATTACGTCAAGGACTACTGGTTTAAGCCATCCAAGTCTCTGGCCGACTATGTCTACGAAGAAGCACCAGACGATATGCAGAAGGCCTATTCTGATGCCATCAGCAAGTATGCTTCCAATACTGATAATGAGAATACTATCGAGTCGTCGGATGATGGAGTTGTGCCTGCTAATTTAGTTGGAACATGGTCTGGGAAAGCCCAGGATGTGAAACAGACCATGACTTACACTAAAGATGGTAAAGTTACAAAAAAAGTTGATGGTAAAACAACAACGACAACCCTAACAAAGGTGGAGAAAGTTTCAACTGGTCTCTATCGTTTTGCCGCCGGTGCTGAACTTGCCAGCACTATCCCTTCCTTTGGTATTGGAGGAGCAGGCTTTGATATGGAACTAGGGGTTCGATTCAATGATGACGGTTCTATTACCTATATTGAATGGACCGGTCCTTATAATTCCGACTTTGACCCTGAAACTTACAAATTAACTGAGTTGGGCACTTTCACCAAAGGAAACAATTAGCTATTTTTTAATCTTTAGCCAGTCCCTGCGGCTGGCTTTTTTACAGAGTTTTGATAGGAAAGTTTGTCTGTAAATTGCTATTTTTTTACCAAATTTTGAACCGAATTTTCGGAAATTGTTGATTTTTTTCCTTTTAGTCCTTATTTTTTATGGAAATCCTAAACTTTTATGCCTCAAGCTATTTATTTTTTGCCAGAATGGGAGTATAATAGTTTCATATTTAATTTTAAAAGGAGGAAAAGCCTATGAAGAAGAGCTTTATTCACCAGCAGCAGGAGATTTCTTTTGTTAAGAATACCTTCACCCAATATCTGATTGATAAGCTTGATATCGTTGAAGTGCAAGGCCCTATTTTGAGCAAGGTCGGGGATGGTATGCAAGATAATTTGAGTGGGATTGAAAATCCTGTGCGTGTGAATGTCCTCCAAATTCCTGATGAAACCTATGAGGTTGTTCATTCTTTGGCCAAATGGAAACGCCATACCTTGGCACGTTTTGGTTTCAATGAGGGCGAAGGTCTCTTTGTCCACATGAAGGCTCTGCGTCCTGATGAAGATTCTCTGGATCAGATTCACTCGGTATATGTTGACCAGTGGGACTGGGAAAAGGTCATTCCAGATGGCAAGCGGGACTTGGCCTATCTCAAGGAAACGGTTGAGAAGGTCTATAAGGCTATCCGTCTGACCGAGCTGGCTGTCGAAGCTCGCTTTGATATTGATGTAGTCCTACCTAAAAAGATTACCTTTATCCACACCGAAGACTTGGTTGAACAATACCCTGATTTAACACCTAAGGAACGTGAAGATGCTGTTGCCAAGGAATTCGGGGCTGTCTTCTTGATTGGTATCGGTGGTATCTTGCCGGATGGCAAACCTCACGATGGTCGGGCACCTGACTACGACGACTGGACCAGTGAGTCTGAAGACGGTTATCACGGTCTCAACGGCGACATTATCGTTTGGAATGAAAGCTTGGGTCATGCCTTTGAACTCTCCTCTATGGGGATTCGGGTTGATGAAGATGCCCTCAAGCGTCAGGTCGAAATTACTGGCGACCAAGACCGTCTCAATTTGGAGTGGCACAAGTCCCTCCTCAACGGTCTCTTCCCGCTGACTATCGGTGGCGGTATCGGTCAATCACGGATGGCCATGTTCCTCTTGCGCAAGAAGCACATTGGCGAAGTCCAATCCAGTGTTTGGCCAGACCAAGTCAGAAAAGACTATGATAACATTCTATAAAGCAATGCGAGTGGGCTCAAAATTCCCACTTGTTTTTTTGTCCAAACAAGGCTGAGGAGAAATAAGAACCACGGATTTTATAATAATCCTTTTCATTTTAATACTCTTTAAAGTTTAAAACCTGCTATTTTTTGCTCCATCATGGACACAATTCGCTAAAAAGCCGAGTACTTTAATTGGATGACAGAATGATAAAGTGATACTTTCGCCAAAGTGGTATTATTAGCGACAACTACAGTTTTAGCTAATAACGGGAATTTTCGAGACAATGGCTCGAAAATTAGCAATGAAACTTCGTGAGAAGTTTGCTTGCGTCCGCACATTTTAAGAAAGTATCAAAAATAAAAAATTTTGATGTTAAATGAGTATAAGCTGGTCTTCATTTTTCGTCACGACTGGGTGGCTGAAATCTGCCCAGGCTTTTTGTTATAATAAGAGAAAGTTGAAAATTGATAGGGGCGATAGAATGACCTTTGAAAGTCAATATTTTAAACGCAAAAGTCCGAATCCTCAGAAATTATTGGACTTTGGTTTCAAAAAGGATGAGACCAACTACCGCTATAGCCAAACCATTATGGCGGGGAACTTTGAGGCTCAGATTCTGGTGAGCCAGCAGGGCCAGGTAAGTGGACGGCTCATGGACACCGACCTTGATGAGGAATACACCGCCATCCATGTGGGCAGTCAAATCGGTTCCTATCTGGGCCAAGTTCGAGAGACCTACGGCGATCTTCTGCAAGAAATTGCAGCCAACTGTTTCGAAGACACACCCTTTGACCAAGCTCAGACCAATCGGCTAGTTCAGCATCTCAAGGAAAAGTTTGCGGATGACTTCGATCATCCCTTTGCCAAGTATCCCCAATATGCTTCTTTTCGCCATCCTGCCAACAATAAATGGTATGCCCTGGTCTTCCCGCTTAAGTTAGATAAATTAGATAGCCAGGCCAAGCCTTTGACAGAATCTGATTTGCAACGAGAGACAGAGGTTATCAATATCAAGATTGACAAGAAAGACTTAGATGACCTCCTGAAAAAGCCCGGCATTTATCCCAGCTACCATATGAACAAGCAGTCTTGGATTTCCTTGCTTATGGACGACAGTCTGCCGGATAAGGAGGTCTTTGACCTAGTAGAGACCAGTCGGGATCTGGTTGGCCCCAAGTCCTTTAGGGCAGAGTCGGGACCAGATTATTGGCTGATTCCAGCCAATCCTAAATACTATGATATTGATGCTGAGTTTGCAACTACAGATACTGTTTACTGGACTCAGAAAGCTCAAATTAAAAAAGGCGACTGGGTCTGTATCTATATGACCAGCCCTATTCAGGCGGTTCGCTATGCCTGCCAGGTGCTTGAAAGTCAGATTCCAAATGAGGTTTATCAAGACCGACCAGATGTTAAGGAGATTATGACGCTCAAGCGGGTTAAGACTTTTGCCGACCAAGATTTTCCCTTAGCAACCCTCAAGGAGGCTGGTGTCAAGGCCGTTCGTGGCCCCAGACGCATGACAAAGGCTTTGATTGACAAGCTTAAAAAAGCTCTTTAAGCTAAGGGAAAGTGGAGAATAGGTATAGGTGCTAATCTAAGCAGCCATCTTTGTCGGTGTGAGAAGATGGCAGAGGGATTAGGCCTAAATAACCAGTCCCAATAACTTCTAGGCTGTCTGCTTTTCGACCTTTTAATTCTTTATTGATTGGGAAATTTTGCTATAATAGCTTTTATGAGAATTATTGCAGGTAACTTTGGTGGCCGTCCGCTTAAGACCTTGGAGGGCAAGACCACTCGGCCAACCTCGGACAAGGTTAGAGGGGCCATCTACAGCATGATTGGCCCTTTTTTTGCTGGAGGGCGTGTTTTGGACCTCTATGCTGGTAGTGGCGGTCTTTCTATTGAGGCCATTTCCCGAGGTATGGATCAGGCCGTCCTAGTGGAAAGGGACCGACGGGCCCAGGCAGTTATTGAGGCTAATATTGCAATGACCAAGGCTCAAGACCAGTTCCGGTTGATTAAACGAGATGACAAGCAGGTTCTGCCGACCTTGACTGGTCAGTTTGACCTAGTTTTGTTGGATCCGCCCTATGCTAAGGAAGAAATTGTCAAGACTATTGGAAAACTGCAGGAGCACGATTTGCTGTCCCCAGAGGTCATGATTGTCTGTGAAACGGATAAGTCGGTTGACCTGCCGGAGACTCTGGGTGATTTGCGACTATGGAAACAAAAAGTGTATGGAATTAGTAAGGTGACGGTTTATGTCAAATAAAATCGGCTTATTTGCAGGCTCTTTTGACCCTGTGACCAAGGGCCACCTAGATCTTATCAAACGGGCTAGCCAACTTCTTGATCAGCTCTATGTTGGTATTTTTTATAATCAAAATAAGGCGGGCTTTCTCCCCCTAGCTAGGCGTCAGGCCCTGCTGGAAGCGGTAGTCAAAGGCCTTCCCAATGTTTCGGTCATTACCTCCCATGACCAATTGGCGGTTGATGTGGCCAAAGACGTGGGGGCTAGTGTCCTGGTTCGCGGTCTTCGTAATGGTCAGGATTTGACCTATGAGGCTAGCATGGACCACTTCAATCACGACCTGGCACCAGAACTGGAGACCATCTACCTCCTAGCTAAGCCAGGTTTGTCTTATGTTTCCTCGTCAAGAGTGCGTGAATTGACGCATTTTGGTGCAGACATCCGGCCCTATGTTCCAGAACCTGTGGCCTTAGAATTGGAGAAAAAACATGACAACAAGTAAGTCAAGCCAGGCCGCCTCTAAAAAGGGAGTTTGGGGCTTTATCAAACGGATTAAATGGTGGCTTCTGGGAGGTTTTGCCCTTCTGGCTCTGCTCTTTTGCTTTCTCGTTCCTCTGCCCTATTATGTTGAGGCTCCTGGCGGCGCCTATGATATCGATCAGGTCATGACCGTAAATGGCAAGACTAATAAGGACAAGGGTTCCTACAATTTTGTGGCAGTCGAAGTTCGCCCAGGAACAGTCTTTAATCTGGCCTATTCCTGGCTCAATCCTGATACCACCCAGATTGTTTCCAAAAAAGAACTAACCGGTGGCACCAGCACCAAGGACTATGAGCTGATTAATCAGTACTACATGGAAAATTCCCAAAATACGGCTATTTATCAGGCCCTCAAGCTGGCTGGTAAGGATGCCAAGTTGGATTACAAGGGGGTCTATGTGCTTCAGGTCGCTGATAATTCAAGCTTCAAGGGGACTCTCAATATTGCGGATACGGTGACGGGAATTAATGGCAAGAGCTTCAAGTCTTCCAAGGACCTGGTCAAATATGTCACAGGCCTCAAGTTGGACTCTCAGGTGACCGTCCAATACACCAGCCAAGGTAAGAAAAAATCAGCTGATGGCAAGGTGGTCAAGCTCAAGAATGGCAAGAATGGTATCGGCATTACTCTGACCGACCATACCGAAGTCAGCTCAAACGATAAGGTGAAATTCTCCACCCAAGGCGTTGGCGGACCTAGTGCAGGACTTATGTTTACCCTGTCCATCTACGACCAGCTCAACAAAGATGACCTCCTCAAGGGACGGATGATTGCCGGAACAGGAACCATAGAGCCGGATGGTTCGGTTGGTGACATCGGCGGAGTTTCGCAGAAGGTCGTTTCCGCTGATAAGTCAGGTGCCGAAATTTTCTTTGTTCCTGACAATCCCGTTGCCAAGGCAGACAAGAAGTACTACCCCAAGGGGAACAACTACCAAGAAGCCAAAAAAATGGCCAAGAAGCTGGGCAGCAAGATGAAAATCGTTCCCGTCAAGACGGCTCAAGATGCTATCGACTACCTAGAAAAAACCAAATAAGACCAAGCAACTGTTCAAAGTAGCAGTTGTTTTTTTCTGTCCTAAAGTGTCACAATCTAGCTGAGTCAGGCTTAGCGGTAAAATCTCAAATCAGGCTGAGGACTTCCAAAAAGTCATAATCATCAGCTTACAAACCGCCCAAAATAGTGTATAATATAAAGGTTCTAAACTAGATTACAATCATTATTAAGAGAGGACCCCATGAGAAAAGATATTACCCCTGATATGCTCAATTACAACAAATTTCCGGGGCCCAAATTCGTTCATTTTGACAACCAGGTCCGCTCGGAAGGTATCGAGTTGGAGCTGGTTGATAATGACAAGGAAGGCTTCAAGCTGGAGAATTTTCAGCAGCGCTTTTCCGATATTCTCCTCAAATATGACTATATCCTTGGGGATTGGTCCAGCGATGAATTACGCCTGCGGGGTTTCTACAAGGACGAGCGGGTCGTGAAGAATGACAGCAAAATCGGTCGCTTGGATGACTATCTCAAGGAGTACTGCAATTTTGGCTGTGCCTATTTTCTCCTAGAAAATCCCGAACCAAAAGAGCCTCAGCGAGAAGAAGAGGAGCAACCTCGTCGTAAGCGGGACAACCGTAAACGTCGCTCACGCCAGAAATCCAATCGAGATAGGCAAGATCTTAGGGTTCACTGGCAAGAGGACAGGGGCTATAAGAGATCCAAGCAGGATAAGCAGGACTTCAAGGTGCGCGAGCAAGACAGGTCCTACAAAAAATCTGAGCAAAAGCGTCGTCAATCAAGGTCAGATAACAAAGGGCGTGACGATAAGAATCAAAACCAGCACTTCACCATAAGAAAGAAGGGGAACTAAGATGCCAAGAAGCAGCAAGACCAAGCCAGAAAATCCGGAAATGAAACCATCTATCTATAGCCTGACTCGGGATCAGTTGATTGACTGGGCTCTGGAGCATGGGCAAAAGAAATTTCGGGCAACCCAAATCTGGGATTGGCTCTATAAGAAGCGGGTTCAGTCTTTCGATGAGATGACCAATATTTCCAAGGATTTTATCGCTATCCTCAAGGAAAATTTTGACTTCAACCCCCTCAAGCAACGGATTGTTCAGGAGTCAGCTGACGGCACCATCAAGTATCTCTTTGAATTGCCAGATGGCATGCTGATTGAAACGGTTCTGATGCGACAACACTACGGTCTGTCAGTCTGTGTGACTACCCAAGTCGGCTGCAATATTGGCTGTACCTTCTGTGCCAGTGGTCTGATTAAGAAGCAGCGAGACCTCAATAATGGTGAAATTACAGCCCAAATCATGCTGGTGCAAAAGTATCTGGATGACCAAGGCAAGGGTGAGCGGGTCAGCCATGTGGTTGTCATGGGTATCGGCGAACCCTTTGATAATTATGACAATGTTATCCGCTTCCTGCGAACCATCAATGATGACAATGGCTTAGCTATTGGAGCCCGTCATATCACGGTTTCCACCTCTGGTCTGGCCCACAAGATTCGCGAGTTTGCCAATGAAGGGATTCAGGTCAATCTGGCCGTTTCCCTCCATGCTCCCAATAATGAACTGCGGTCCAGCATCATGCGGATTAACCGTTCCTTCCCCTTGGAAAAGCTCTTTGATGCTATCGAATACTATATCCAGACAACCAACCGGCGGGTGACCTTCGAGTATATCATGCTCAACGAGGTAAATGATAATCCTGAGAATGCCCAAGAATTGGCCGACTTGACCAAGCCTATTCGCAAGCTTTCTTATGTCAACCTCATTCCTTACAATGCCGTTTCTGAGCACGACCAATACAGCCGTTCGACCAAGGAGCGGGTTGATGCCTTCTATGATGTCCTTAAGAAAAATGGTGTTAACTGTGTGGTTCGTCAAGAGCACGGTACGGACATTGATGCGGCCTGCGGACAATTGCGTTCCAATACCATGAAGCGGGACCGCCAAAAGGCGATGGCCAAGGCAGCGAAACATGACTAAATTATTTGGCAGATTATTTGATAAAGAGGCAGAAGTAACGGATTTAGGACGCAAGCTCGTTTGGTTTTTGCTGGCAGGCTATTTTCTCTGCCTGCTCTACCTCTGTTTCAGCCCGCAGCCCCTTGGTTTGACAGGAGTTGATACCCCCAATATTCATTACTGGGGTCGGGTTCCCTATCTTTTGGTTCCCTTTAATTCCTTTGTCTCCATCGGCAAGCTAGACACCTTTAAAAAGCTCTTCTGGGTCATCGGTCAGAATTTTTCTAACCTGCTCTTGCTGGCCCCTTTAGTCTTGGGAATCTTGGCCCTTCGTTCAGATTGGCGACGCTGGCCCAGGGTTCTCCTGATGAGTTTTGCCATGAGCCTGAGCATTGAAACGACCCAAGTCATCATTGACCGGCTCTTCAATGCCAACCGGGTCTTTGAAATAGACGACCTCATCTTTAACAGCCTAGGCGGCTTGCTTGCCCTCTGGCTGGTCCCCGTGGTAAAATTTTTAATAAAGAAAATCAGAAAAGACTAGGTGACGGGTTAACTCCTTACTTCTCAAAGTTGGAGCATCGGCCGCAAGCTCTTCATAAAACAAAAAAGGTTGGGAAGTCTTCCCAGCCTCTTGTTGTGATTAAAATTTTCTAAGCGGGAGCAGGACTGTCGAATGTTTCTGTTCATCCAGGTTCTGACCTAAGTAGGCACAGATTTCTGAGATGACAAGCGTTTATCCGTTTAAAGCTCGTTGGCACCTCTTCATCCTATTTATCAATTTTGAAGGAAATAACATGATTATCAAAAAACTCTGGTGGTTTTTCCGGCTGGAAAAAGCCCGCTATTTAATTGGGATTCTCTCTTTAAGTTTTGTCAGTATCCTCAACTTGATACCGCCCAAGGTCATGGGGCAGGTCATTGACTCCATTGATGCCAAAAATCTGACCATGGGCTCGCTTTTGACCAAGCTGGTTATCCTCCTTGCTGCAGCCATAGGCATGTATCTGCTACGCCTAATCTGGCGGGTCTTCTTGCTAGGAACTTCCTACCGCCTGGGAACGATTCTGCGTGGCCGGCTTTTTGAGCATTTCACCCAGATGTCTCCATCCTTTTTTCAAAAGTATCGGACAGGGGACTTGATGGCTCATGCCACCAATGACATCAATGCCTTGACTATGTTAGCGGGAGCAGGGGTCATGTCGGCAGTTGATGCTTCGATTACGGCTTTGGTCACTCTTTTGACCATGTTTTTGACCATTTCTTGGTTCATGACCTTGATTGCTATTATTCCTTTTTTCCTCATGGCTTTGACAACCTCTTGGTTGGGTCGCAAGAATCATGAATCATTCAAGGCAGCTCTAGCCTCATTTTCTGACCTCAATAATAAGGTTCAAGAAAGTGTTTCCGGCATTAAGGTGACCAAGTCCTTCGGCTATCAGGCTGATGAGTCCGCCAGCTTTGCCAAGACCAATCAGGCTAATTTCAAAAAGAACTTGATTAGCATGCGCTACAACAGCATGTTTACCCCAGTCACCATGATTTTTGTCGGGGCTTCCTATGTCCTCACCCTCCTAGTCGGTACCTATCTGATTTCAGCAGGGACGGTCACGGTCGGCAGTCTGGTTACCTTTATTACCTATCTGGATATGCTAGTTTGGCCCCTGCAAGCTATCGGATTTCTCTTTAATATTAGCCAGCGGGGAAATGTTTCCTACGACCGGATTTCTAAACTTTTGTCCGAAGACAGTGATGTTCAAGAAACAGCTCATCCCCTTGCCAGTATTGAAAATGGCCCTATCACCTACGATATCAAGGACTTTGCCTATGAGGACGAGACCACCCTATCTGACATTCATTTCCAGCTAGAAAAAGGTCAAACCCTAGGCCTAGTCGGTCAAACGGGTTCGGGCAAGACCACACTATTGAAATTGCTCCTGCGGGAATACGATGTGCAGGACGGTTCCATTAGCCTCAATGGCCATAATATCAAGGACTACAAGATCTCTGACCTCCGCAGTCTTATGGGCTATGTTCCTCAGGACCAATTCCTTTTTGCTATGTCTATCTTGGAAAATATTCGATTTTCAAATCCCGATTTGACCTTGGACCAAGTCCAGCAAGCGGCCAAGCTGGCCCAGGTTTATGATGACATCGTGGCCATGCCAGATGGCTTTGAGACCCTGATTGGCGAGAAGGGTGTGTCCCTCTCAGGAGGTCAAAAGCAGCGGATTGCCATGGCTCGAGCTATGATTATGGATCCAGAAATTCTGATTCTGGACGACTCCCTCTCGGCAGTTGATGCCAAGACTGAAAATGCCATTATTGAGCACCTCAAGGAGACACGTCAAGGCAAGACTACCATGATTACCGCCCATCGCCTCAGTGCCGTGGTCCACAGTGATTTAATTTTGGTCATGCAGGATGGTCGGATTATTGAGCGGGGGCGTCATGAAGACTTGTTGGCCCAAGGTGGCTGGTACGCCAGAACCTATGCCTCTCAACAATTAGAAATGGAAGGAGGAGACCATGGAGAATGAGTCCCAACTCATGGGCCAATGGCAGATTTTTAAACGCCTGCTGGCCTATCTTAAAACCTATAAATGGCTGACCTCTCTGGCACTAGCCTTCCTGCTCTTGACCTCGGTGGTGCAGACGGTCATCCCCCTGGTGGCCCGCTATTTTATCGATCACTATATCCAGCACCTTAGTCAACTGGCCCTGACAATTTTGGCTGGTTACTTCCTGCTTTACATCCTCCAGATGATTTTTTCCTATGTAGGGAATTACCTCTTTGCCAAGGTGGCCTATTCAATTGTCCGCAATATTCGGCAGGATGCTTTTGACAATATCCAAAGTCTGGGCATGGCTTATTTTGACCAGACCCCTGCGGGCTCCATTGTTTCTCGCCTGACCAATGATACCGAGGCCATCAGCCAGATGTTTACAGGTATCCTATCTAGCTTCATCTCAGCAATCTTTATCTTTGCCACCACCCTTTATACCATGATAGTTCTGGACCTGCGTCTGACTATCTTGGTGGTCCTCTTTCTGCCTTTTATCTTTATTTTAGTTGATCTCTACCGCAAGAAATCAATGACAGTGATTGAAGCAACTAGGGCCCGGCTCAGTGACATCAATACCAAGTTGTCTGAGTCCATTGAAGGGATTCGGGTCATCCAGGCCTTTCGTCAGGAAGAGCGACTCAAAGAAGAATTTGATACCATCAATCAGAGTCATCTGGCTTATGCTAACCGTTCGGTTCTGCTGGATTCTGTCTTTCTAAGACCGGCCATGTCCCTGCTTAAATTGCTGGGTTATGCCGTCCTCATGGCCTACTTTGGCCTGACTTGGAAGACCTTTGGCATCACGGCAGGACTCATGTATGCCTTTATCCAGTATATCAACCGCCTCTTTGACCCTCTGATTTCGGTCACGCAAAACTTCTCGACCCTTCAAACCTCCATGGTTTCAGCAGGACGGGTCTTTAAATTGATTGACCGCCAGGACTACGAGCCCCAGCAGGCCAATCAGGACCTCCAGGTTACTCAGGGCAGTATCGAATTCAAAAATGTCAGCTTTTCCTATGATGGCAAACGGCAGATTTTGGATAATATCAGCTTTAGCGTCAAGAAGGGCCAAACCATCGCCTTTGTCGGTCCGACTGGTTCGGGCAAGTCCTCCATTATCAATGTTTTCATGCGTTTTTACGAATTTGGCTCGGGTCAGGTTCTCCTGGATGGCCATGATATCAGAGATTATTCGCAAGCCGAGCTTCGTCGTTCGGTCGGTCTGGTTCTCCAAGACCCCTTCCTCTATCACGGGACTATTAGCTCCAACATCCGCATGTATCAGGATATCTCTGATCAGGAAGTTCGGGCAGCAGCAGAGTTTGTTAATGCCGCTGACTTTATTGAGAAACTGCCCCAGGGTTATGATGAACCAGTTACCGAAAGAGGTTCGACCTATTCGACTGGCCAACGGCAACTCCTAGCTTTTGCCAGAACGGTTGCCAGTAAGCCCAAGGTTCTAATTTTGGATGAAGCTACGGCCAATATCGACTCGGAAACCGAGGATGTTATCCAAAACTCCCTCAAAAAGATGCGGCAAGGGCGGACCACCATTGCTATCGCCCACCGCCTCTCAACCATCCAGGATGCCAACTGCATTTACGTCCTGAACAAGGGACGAATCATTGAATCTGGAACTCACGAAGAACTCCTAGCCAAGCAGGGCACCTACCACCGCATGTATCAGCTTCAGGCCGGCATGATGGACTAATCTTTATCTGTAAAAAAATAGCCTTCTATTCCTGAAAGAATAGAAGGTCATTTTGTGAGAATAGCAAACTATCGTTAGTATTATAACTAATAATGTGTTATAATATCCTTGTAAAGAAGTGAAGACGGTAGTTACGTTCTTTTCTGAAAGTGAGGTGATGCCTATGCGGTATTCATCAAAATCTAACAGAAGGGAGGTAACTTCTTGACTGCTTTTGAAGTGGTAGAGACTATTCTAGGTTTCGCTATGTTTACCATAGCCTTAGTAGGTCTCTGTTACCAAATCTTCAAAAATAGCAAAAAATGACCGTCATCGCTTTGGACTGCATGACGGTTAAATAAAAATAACTGTGATGTAACCACCGTTAAACGGCTTTACTTTGGGTCTTGTTGGTAGCAAGGCCCTTTTCTATTTATATTCTACCATAGTTGACTGATATTGCAAGTTTTAGGAGAATGGCTAAAGTCCTATATACAAATTTCAAGATAGTGGTTAAAGCTACTGCTCTTAAATAGAAGTGTATGCACCCCATCGCATTCATCATGCCAAAGGGAGAAGCAATTGTCTGGGCTAGAAATCTTGAATATACAGCCTCACTTAAAAACACCCTGGCTTTTGGCCGAGGGCGTTTTCTAGACTAGTCCGATATGAGTAATCTAAGACGATTAGTCTTGCTCTTTGATTTTGCGTTTAGCAGCAAGTCCAAGTCCGGCCATAACCATTACAGCACCGATAGCTGTTACAGCTGTTTGAGCGGAATCACCTGTAGATGGCAGATTCTTGTCGTTCTTGCTAGCGGTAGCAGAAGCGCTGCCCATGCCAGCTCCCATGTTTTCCATTTCAGCAGTTTGAGGAGCTACAGGAGTAGCATCTTGACCATTGCCGGCTGCCCCATTACCAGAATTTCCAGCAGCTGGGTCATTGGCTTGTTCGCTCTTGTCGGAACTTTTAGCATTAGGATCTTTGGTCACATAGTCTTTGGTCACATAGTGGAAGGTTGTCTTAGGCAAGAACTTAACGGGATTACCATTGTAAGTCAAAATCCAGTTGCCGTTAGCGTCCTTAGTTGTGGAAGCGAAACCATCTTCATTCTTGACATTGGAATTGCTACCAATTTCCAGCATAGCATAGAAGCCGCCAGTTTCCTTACCAGTACCATTGGCAATGCCGAGGGACATACCATCACCGCTGTTAGAGAGGATAGAAATAGCGTGACCGAATGACTTCAAGCCGTTAGCATCATCTTTGCTACCCGCAATATTGAAGTAGTCGGCAAACCAGTTGAGGGCCAGGTAATAGGCTGTTGCTTGGTCAGACCCCAAGTTTTTACCATCTTTAGTTGGTGTAATAGTGCTAAGGGAATCTTCATGGCCATCTTCGGAATAAATTTGTACGCCAGAAGGATAGGCTAATTTAGTCTCATGGTCAATGCTATCAGACTCTTGGGCCTCTTCATCAGCACGGCTTTGTGCCCAGTTCTTCATCAAGTCGTTAGCATCTGGAACGGGAACATTGATACCATTGATTTGACGCAATTGGGTCAAGTATTCGTTTAAATATTTGGCAATGTTGTCAGCATTTGGTGTATAAGCTTGGCTTGGGTCATCGATAGTGATGTAGACATCCTGAGAACCATCATAATTGACATCGGTAACAGGAGCGGTCTTAGCAGTGCTAGTTAGCGTCTTGTCAAAGTCAACGCTACCGTATTCAGTTGTATCTTCTGGCTTAGTCGTCACGGCTGGAGCAGGCTGGGTTGTAGTTGCAGATTTTGGTTTATCAGCTGTTTGGCCTTGCTCGGCTTGCCCATTTTGACTGCCGCCAGCAACAGTAGCAGGTTGGCTAGCTGTTTGTGCTGCATCTTGAACAGGAGTTGCACTAGTCGTAGCTTGACTTGGTGCTGCTTGTTGAGCTTGGTTTGTTTGAGCTGGTTGGTCAGCAGTGGCAGTAAGAGAAGCCGCTGGACTTGTTAGGGCTGTATCTTGATTTTGAGCACTTGTATCAACAGGTGTATTTTCAAAGGTAGGTTGATCTTGCTTGGTATCAGCAGTCTTGCTTGTCTGAGCAGCTGTATCTGTTGCTGATGTAGCACTTGCTTCATCGGCATGAACAGTTGCACCAACACCCATGGCAATCGTAGTTGTTGCAAGGATGGCTCCACAGAGACCGGCGAATTTAGTTTTGCGTTTGCTGAATGTGTTCTTCTGCATAGTAAATCCTATCTAAATATATTTTTATTTTAACAGTAAAATATTCTATCACAGTTTTTAGAATAAGCAATAAGCTATCGGGTGCTGAAAGGTCATCTACAGCTAAATAAGACAAAATATTGCTAGGCGAAAATCCTTGTTAAATAAAGCAAAAAATTCTTTTTTCGCTTGATGGCATTTGAGCTAAAAGGTTAGAAAATTAAAAAACCATGTCTAGTTTGTTACAAAGTTCTTAAATGTGACCAATACCTATTAACTTCCCGATTTCAAGGGCTTTATAGATGATAGTCTGCTTAATGTCGAACGAAATACTGCCTTTAAAATTTTTTGTCTAAAACAATAAAAGGTGTCAGAAAATTTAAGGATGCCTATCAAAACCAATAGAAGTTTAAATTAGCTTGATTCTTCAAATTTTCTTTGATACAATTAAGTAGATTTTAAGGAAAAGGAGAGCTTAGGAAATGAAATTTAAGGTCTATGATTTAAACACCATTAATCAAGCTAAGGCTGAATTGGGTTTCAATCCCAATAGTCTTAATCTGACAGTCTTTTTAGGGCCCGGTAATACTGCAGCTATGATTTCTTATTTAACCATGTTTGCTCGGGACTACTACAATCTGTCTTTTGAGCAAAACGGCCTGCTTCTCATTAAACGTAGCAAGGCAACCAATAAACTAATCAAGGAGGACTACACCTTTATCCCTAACGAGGAGATTCAATCCATCCAATTTAAGTCAGGCCTACTCATGCATCGTTTGTTTGTTACTGATAGGAGCGGTAAGAGGACAATATTTCGGACCAGTCGTTTTTGGCTAGGTATTCCGTGGCAGGCTCAAAGTGTCAAACAGGTGGCAGATTCCTATGGCAGGCAGTAATTTAGCAGAGGTGAGGCGGGAGTCCCGTCGGCTCACCCTGACCATGTTCAGTTATATTCTCCTCTGGCTAGGTTTCTGGCTAATCTTTGTTCAAGCTTGGCTGAGTTTAATCTTGCTTCTGATTAATATCGGACTTTTGATTTGGGCCTTTATTCTCGCTAAGGGAAGGAAGATTCTTGCCTTAGTCATTTCTTTGTCTTTGACTTTAGGTGCCCTGCTCTTTGCTTTGATTGTGGGAATTATTCTTTCAATCAGCTAGTTAGCGAGTTTGTCAAGTGTTCTACAAGGCCGTCTTCGTTGAAGGGCCTTGTTTTTTCTGCTAAAATAAGGGCAAGAAAAGGAGGCAAGTAGTGGCAACACTCATTAAGCACAAAAAAGTCGAATTGACCGAGCTTTTTTATGACTTGGTCTATGTTTATGGCATCAGCAAGATGACATCTTTGATTCATCATATTCACCATGGTGGCTTATCTTGGTCTAATTTTCTGGCCTTTGCTGTCGGTATGATTATCATGATTAATTCCTGGATGATTCAGACCGTCTTTACCAATCGCTTTGGTAAAAATTCCTTGACCAATATAGCCTTCATGTTTGCCCAGATGAGCCTCTTAATGATTTCTCTGACATCTGTGACTGGAAATTATGGTAGCCGGGAGAGCTTTATTTATTTTTATCTGCCTTTTACCCTGATTTCTCTGGTGCTTCTAGGTCAATATGCCCTAGAATACTATCGGTCGACTGATTTGGTGGATAGGAGTCTTATCAAGCGTTTCTTCTATATCTTGGGCCTGCGTTCTTTAGGCCTCTTGATTTCACTTTTTCTGCCCTTAAACCTCGGCTTGACTGTCGCTGTTATTAGTGTTTTAGGAACTTGGATTTTACCGGGGCTGATAACCGGTCGGAGAACTCAGGTAGCTGATGAAGCAGCTAATCTGACCAGCTTTCCCCATCTGGCTGAAAGACTTTCCCTTCTAGTTATCATTACCTTTGGTGAAGCCATTATTGGCATCGCTGATTATTTTTCCGCTGGGCACCTCAGTCCCCTTTCCTTTCTAGTCTTTACGGTCATCGCCAGTCTCTTCATGGTTTATATTGTCGAGATTGACCACATGCTGGACATTGAAACAGACGATAAGGAGGTCAATGCCTTGATTTATTGGCATTATCCGATTTTCTTTGGCATTAGTTTCCTCAATGTTTCTCTAGCCTACTTGGCTAATCAGGAAGTGGAAAATAGCTTTGCAGTCCTCATGGCCTACTTGGGTGTCTTTCTTGTCACCCTAGGAATATTTGGCTGTCAGCGCTTCAATAAGGAAAGCCATAAATTCACCAGTCATCTGGCTCTGGGCATGTTTCTTCCTATCCTGTTTGGTTTTGCTGCCAGCTGGCTGGTCCTTGGTCAGAGTCAGCTCCTAATTGCCATTCTTTTTCTAGTTACTCTGGTCATGTCCATCGTCTTCATACGTTTTAATCTCAGTCGCCTGGCAGATACTAATTCATAAACATAGCAACTATATGGCCCTCGTTAGGATTATATTTCTAATAAGGGCTTTTTAGCTTTCTTAATCTGACGAGCCCATTTAATGAAACCAAGTTTAGAGCAGTTGATGCAGTAGTGAAAACTATCTTTCCAACTGGTCCATAGTGATTGTGGAGCAGAGATTAGGGCTGTTAGTTTTGTTTTGCGAAATGAAGAATAAGAGCTACAGGCTCGTTAGAGCTAGAACGAACTTTTTAAATCTCTTAATGGAGGAAGTCTGAACGGCAGAGCCGACTTTAGAGTTAGAGATGACCTGTGATCTGTGCGAGTCCGTTCTTTAAAAATAGAGAGTGCTTTTTAAAGAACCCAGTTCGGTCTTGAGTCCGAATTTGGGCAGAAGCCCCCAAAAATACTCAGAATTTTGATATAATGAAAGTGTTTTATTAGAAAGAATGAAGTAGGAAATAGCAATGTCTAAAATTAAAATTGTAACGGATTCCTCAATTACCATCGAACCAGAACTAGTGGAGAGCTTGGGAATTACCGTTGTTCCCTTATCGGTCATGATTGATGGGGTTATATATAATGATAATGATTTGAAGGAAGAGGGCAAATTCCTTAATCTTATGCGTCAGAGCAAGGAATTGCCTAAAACCAGTCAACCTCCAGTTGGTGTCTTTGCGGAAGTCTATGAAAGCCTAATTAAAGAGGGCGCGGATAAGATTGTTTCCATTCATATCACCAGCAGTCTTTCAGGAACGGTGGAAGCTGCTCGTCAAGGAGCGACCATTGCTGGGGCTGATGTGACGGTTATTGATTCCACCTTTACCGACCAGTCCATGAAGCATCAAGTTGTTCAGGCTGCTATTCTAGCGGAACAAGGTGCTAGTCTGGATGACATCTTGGCTAAGATAGAAGAAGTGCGGCAAAAATCTGAACTCTTTATCGGGGTTTCTACCTTGGAAAATCTGGTGAAGGGTGGTCGTATCGGCCGAGTATCAGGGATGATTTCTTCCTTGCTCAATATCCGAGTGGTGATGGAACTCAAGGATTCTACCCTCAATCCCGTGGCCAAGGGGCGTGGTCAAAAGACCTTTGTCAAATGGCTAGATAGTTTTATTGACCATGCCAAAGGGTATCAGGTTGCTGAAATCGGCATTTCCTATTCGGGAACTCCTGACTGGGCCAATACCATGAAGAATAAGCTAGAAGTCCTAGTTGCTGGTGAGCATATCTCTGTCTTAGAGACCGGCTCCATTATTCAGACCCACACAGGCGAAGGTGCCTTTGCAGTAATGGTGCGGTATGAATAAGTGGCTTAAACGGTTTTTTATCGTTCCTGCTTTCTTTGTTGGTTGTCTACTGGTCTTTGCTTTTCTGATTAATTTGGCTTTACCGAGGGCTGACAGTCATTTGACGGTGTCTGACCTCAAGTATCGGAGCAAAATTTCTGCTTTTAAATATGTAGCTCTGGGTGATTCTCTGACTCAGGGGGTTGGCGATACGACCAATCAAGGTGGTTTTGTGCCCATCCTGTCAAGACAGGTTGAGTCTGATTATCACTATCGGGTGACTGCTAAAAATTATGGGGTGGCCGGCAATACCAGCCAGCAAATTTTGACTCGGATGAAGGAAAAAACTGATTTGCAGGATGATTTGAAAAAAGCGGATTTATTGACTTTGACTGTCGGAGGTAACGATGTCATGGCTGTCCTGCGCAAGAATTTAGCCAATCTGACAGTTGATAGTTTCACCAAGCCTTCTGAGGAATATCAGCAGCGTCTGCGAAAGATTATTGCCCTCGCTCGCAAAGACAACAAGGACATGTCTATCTATATTTTAGGTATCTACAATCCTTTCTATCTAAATTTCCCCGATATGACCCAGATGCAAGATATTGTTGACAACTGGAATAAGGGAACCAAGGCCGTTGCTGACGAGTATGACAAGGTCTACTTTGTCGAAATCAATGACCGCCTCTATAAAGGAATTGATGGCAAGGAAGGTGTCGCCGAGTCGGGAGACACCTCTGACACGTCTAATAAGAAGAATGATGTCCTCTTTGAAAAGGATCATTTCCATCCCAATAATACTGGTTATCAAATCATGGCCAATGCCGTTTTGGAGAAAATAAATGCAACAAAAAAAGACTGGTAAATTTAACTTCTGGAAGTGGGGCTTCCTAGTTCTTTTAGCTCTAAATATCGCCTTCATCGGAACGGTCGCCCTGCGAATTGGAACCTTCCAAGGCTCTGACACTCATGTGAGTCAAAAGGTCTCAGAATCTGATGTTAAGGTGGGAACCTTCAAGAGTTCCCGTGACCAGCTCAATGATACAGTTGAGGCCTATCTCAAGCAGTATCAGACTAAGAACAATACCTATAGCTTCAAGGCTACCTCAAAAAATGTTATGTTTGAGGGAACCTACTCAGTCTTGGGTTATCAGGTTCCTCTCTACGTTTATTTCACACCGGTTGTTCTGGGTGATGGTAGTGTCCAGCTCAATGTCGATTCGGTTTCAGCAGGAACTCTTTCCTTGCCAGTATCTGATGTCTTGAAATTTATCGCTAGTAATTATAAGCTCCCTAGTTTTGTGGAAGTCGACAGTAAGAAAGAAGCAGTTATCCTCAACCTTCCGAAGATGGACAATAAGGCGGGCCTCTTTGCCAAGGCGACAGATTTTGACCTAATCAATGATAAAATAACCTTCGATGTCTATAAGAAAAAATAAGTTCTCTTCAGAAGCTTAATCGGCTAAGAGAGCTTAAATCCCCCTATCTCCAAGATTTTCAACAGTTTTGGAGTTTTTGTTTACTTTTTTCAATTTCTCCCTGATTTCTACTAAAAAATCCCCTTTAATTGGCTAAATATGGCTCAAACTAACGTTTTATACTTGACCAAAGTGGGAAAATCAGATATGATAGTCTTTGTTAAAGCCGTTAGTTTCGACTTGATGGCTTAATAATATTTGGAGGATTAGTTAAATGGCTAATAAACAAGATTTGATCGCAAAAGTTGCTGAAGCAACAGAATTGACTAAAAAGGATTCAGCTGCAGCAGTTGATGCAGTCTTCTCATCAATTGAAGGATTCCTTTCAAAAGGTGAAAAAGTTCAATTGATTGGTTTCGGTAACTTCGAAGTTCGCGAACGTGCAGCTCGTAAAGGTCGTAACCCACAAACAGGTGCTGAAATCAAAATCGCAGCTTCAAAAGTTCCAGCATTCAAAGCTGGTAAAGCTCTTAAAGACGCTGTTAAATAAGAACGATTTCTTAATACAAAAGAGGCCGGGACTTGTCCTGGCCTCTTTTTAGAAAAGTAGAACGATGACAAAAACTACATTTTTAATTATTCTTCTCATCCTGTTGATTTTCACGATTACGAAATTTCTCATCTTTGGCTATATGTTCAAGGTTTTCAAGCCCAAGGAAATGACCGATAAGGAAAAAGAAGCTTTCGATAGGGAGATGGATGGTGATGATGAAGATGATGACTTCGATGATTTGACCTGAAATAAAGACCTTCTCTATCCTAATTAACTGTGCAGGGGTGAGAAATAAAAAGGTGCAGTGTGTACCTTGAATCCTGAGCCTAGAAACGAGAAAGCGAAGATAGTTTGAATAGACTAGACTTCCTGTGACACTCTTTTTGACTCGTCGATAATACTAGCCAAAAAGAGATAGTAAGGGAGGTAGACAGGTACACTAGTACTTGTCGTAAGTCTCCCTTAAACCTTAAAATGGGAGAGTGAGGTAAATTGATTTGACGAAATCACAATTTTTGTTCCCCCCTTCTGCCTTTTTAGTGGTTGAAGTTTTTGCCTCTTGCAATTTTTGATTTTCATTGGGGATAGGCTAGTTACTTCGTCAGTTCATAGAAAAAAGCTTGGAACCCCAAGCTTTTTTCTGATGTTTTGTTTTTTAATTGAGATAATTGACTTTGCCACGGAAGTCTTCTAGGCTTTGGTAGCCTTTTTCTACCATAATAGCTTGGAGTTCCTTAGTGATGCGTTCAAAGGCCTTAGGGCCTTCTTGGTGGAGAGCGGTTCCGATTTGGACCATGCTGGCTCCGCAAAGAATATGCTCAAAGGCATCACGACCGGATTTCACGCCACCAGTTCCGATAATTTGGATAGAAGGATTGAGGCGTTGATAGAAGGCATGGACATTAGCCAGAGCAGTCGGTTTGACATAGTCACCTCCAATACCACCGAAACCATTCTTGGGTTTGATGACCACAGTCTCATCATCAATAACCAATCCATTACCAACTGAATTGATACAGTTGACAAAGGTCGGCGGGTATTTATTGAAAATCGCAGCAGCTTGATCGAAGTGAACGATATCGAAATAAGGGGGGAGCTTAATTCCCAGTGGTTTGGTGAAGTAGCTGAAAACCTCGCTCAAAATCTTGTCGGTTGTTTCAAAATCATAGGCAATCTGTGGCTTGCCTGGTACATTTGGGCAGGAGAGATTGAGCTCAACCAAGCCCTGGTAGTCGCTGTCTTGAACAGCCTTGAGGATGGTGTGGGTCTCTTCTTGACTCATGCCGACTAGAGATAGGAAGTGGTTTTTGCTGCTAGGCTCTTTCTGGAGTTCGATGACATAGTCTAGATAGTAGTGGAAGCCCTTGTTGGGCAGGCCCATAGAGTTAATGGAACCCAGCCGAGTATCAGCGTAACGAGGTTCTGGATTACCAGGGCGTGCTTCCAAGGTTCCGGTTTTAGTGACAAAAGAACCAGCTGCAGACTTTTCGATTTCTGCTAATTCTTCCTTGGTCATGCAGTAGACCCCTGCTGCATTCATCAGGCAATTATCAAAGGAAAAGTTGCCGATATGTGTTGCTGTTGAAACCATCGTATCCTCCTTAAGTAAACGGTTTTTAAATTACCTACATTCTACTATTTCGTTCTACCAAAGACAAGTTTAAACGAATCATTTTATAAAAATTATTTACAATATTCGTGTTTTACTTAAAAAATTCTACTAAGCTTGCTTGAGTTAAGACTTTTATCTGAGCTAAGACTAGCTTTTTTAGGTATTTTCTTGTAAAATATAGGAGTAATGGCGTAATGCCGTAACCAAATTTAACCCTCGGGGCTATATTTTAAAAGGAGAATTACTAATGGTAAAATTGGTTTTCGCTCGCCACGGTGAGTCAGAATGGAACAAAGCTAACCTTTTCACTGGTTGGGCAGATGTTGACCTTTCAGAAAAAGGAACACAGCAAGCAATTGATGCAGGTAACTTGATTAAAGAAGCTGGTATCGAATTTGACCTTGCTTTCACATCTGTTTTGAAACGTGCTATCAAGACCACTAATCTTGCTCTTGAAGCTGCGGATCAACTTTGGGTTCCAGTTGAAAAATCATGGCGTTTGAATGAACGTCACTACGGCGGTTTGACTGGTCAAAACAAGGCAGAAGCTGCTGAAAAATGGGGTGACGATCAAGTTCACATCTGGCGCCGTTCTTACGATGTATTGCCACCAGCTATGGCTAAGGATGACGAATACTCAGCTCACACTGACCGTCGTTACGCATCACTTGATGATTCAGTTATTCCAGATGCAGAAAACTTGAAAGTTACCTTGGAACGTGCCCTTCCATTCTGGGAAGATAAAATTGCTCCAGCCCTTAAGGATGGTAAAAATGTCTTCATCGGTGCACACGGGAACTCAATCCGTGCCCTTGTAAAACATATCAAACACTTGGGTGATGATGAAATCATGGGCGTTGAAATCCCTAACTTCCCACCATTGGTATTCGAATTTGACGAAAACCTTAACGTTACGAGCGAATATTACCTTGGAAAGTAATCTTTGCCACTGGTAAAGATTAGCCTCTCAACTTAAAATAAAGATTTGAGAGGAGAAAGCCCGCGGAAGGCGAAGTAGAAATAGGAAAACAGGTGATGAAGTAGTAGACTTCAAGCCTGTTTTTTCTTTTTACACAGTCTTTAGGGCGGGTTCAATTGAAGAAGTATTTTAGGTACATGGCTTGTTTAACTATAGTTTTTAGTTCTGGTTGCCCTTTCTAATTTTAAAGAGTGCAGGTATACTCAATTCGGATAAGGAAGCGTTAGAAGTAGTAAAAATTGGTCTCTTAATTTGAAATAATGATTTGATAGAGTGAACCTAAGGAATAGTAATCTTAGAGACGAAGCGAGAGTACAAGACATTTTGATTTACTAGTATCTTTTTTGCAACCTTTTGGCTGATTTCAATTTTTTATAACTTATGGCTATTAGTCTTGTCTTACTAAGGGGGAGACGCCTTTTGTTTTTAAGGAATAGAAATTTTTGTCGGCTTTTCTGGAGGCCTTTTCATTGCTTTTAGTCAAACTTTTATCATGTTTCTTGATAACCGAATTTTTTAAATTCCCGTCTAAGAAGTCAAGTTTTTTTACCTGATTTGTGATAGAATAATACCGTTAGACTTTATCGAAATGAGGAGACTATGGACCTGAAGAATCCGTTTAAAAAAGGAAAAAAAGCAAAAGAAAAATCTGAGAAGAAGGGTGATACTAAGGCTTTAGCAAGGACAACACGAAAAAAGCTGAGGAGACGGACAGGTTTTCTGTCTAGTCTGACCAGTCGGCTCTATATCATTTTTGCCTTAGTGCTGACCCTGCTGGCGGTTTTAATCGGCCGCTTGGCTTATATGCAGATCAGCCACCACTCTTTTTACTTAGGTAAATTGAACAAGCAGACAACCTACACCGTTAAACAGTCTTCAGAGCGGGGACAAATTTATGATGCTACGGGACAGGCTCTGGTTGATAATGAAAAAAAGACTGTCGTAACTTATACGCGAAGTAACAAGGCTACAGCGGCGGATATTCTTAAGAATGCTAATGACTTATCAAAAATGGTTAATCTAACCGAGACTAAGGTATCTGACAGGCAAAAACGAGATTATTATTTGGCTGATAAGAAGCACTATCAAGCGATTGTAGAGAAGTTACCTGACAAGAAAAAGTTCGATAATTATGGTAATAATCTGACTGAGTCTGAAATTTATAAGAATGCTGTTAAGGCAGTACCTAAAAATAAGATTGATTATTCTGATGAGACCTTAAAGAAAGTTTACATCTTCAATCAAATGAACGGTGCTTCAAATTTTAGTACAGTGAATTTGACGACGGGAGATTTGACTGATGACCAAATTGCCTATATCACGGCTAATAAGTCGAAATTGCATGGTATCAGTATTGGGACAGACTGGAATCAAGAGATAACGACCTCTTCGTCATCCCTGTCTGACATCATCGGAACCCTCTCCAGCGAAAAGACAGGTCTACCGGAAGAAACTGCCAAGGAATACTTGGCTAAGGGGTATTCTCTCAATGACCGCGTAGGAACCTCTTATCTGCAAAAACAATATGAAGATGTTCTTCAAGGTACACGGACAACAACTAAAATCAGCGTAGATAACGATGGGAATGTTGTCAAAAACAAGCAGACTTCTAAGGGAAGTAAGGGAAACAATCTGAAACTGACCATTGACCTTGGTTTTCAAAATGGTGTTGAAGGCATCCTCAACCAATATTATGGTTCAGAAGTATCATCAGGAACGGCAGCTAATTCAGAAGGGGTTTATGCAGTCGCTCTTAATGCTGATACGGGTGCTGTCTTGGCCATGGCTGGTCTCAACCATGATACGGATACCGGTCAACTGTCTTCAGATGCCTTGGGCAATGTTACCAATGTCTTCGTCCCAGGATCTGTTGTCAAGGGGGCAACTCTGACGGCTGGTTGGGAAACGGGTGCTATTTCTGGCAATCAGGTCCTGACTGACCAGACCATCAGTGTCAATGGATCAAATGCTATTAAGTCTTGGTTTACCGACCAAGGCAGCCGCTCAATTACGGCTACTCAGGCCTTGGAATATTCCTCTAATACCTACATGGTTCAGGTTGCTTTAAAGATGATGGGACAAGAGTATTACCCAGGTATGACCTTGACTGATACAGGTGTTAATGAAACCATGAAAAATTTGCGGAATACCTATGCAGAATATGGTATGGGAACCAAGACAGGTATTGACTTACCCAATGAATCAGCAGGTTATACGACTGATGATTATAAGCCAGGTAATGTCCTAACCGAAGCCTTCGGTCAGTTCGATAGCTATACACCAATGCAGCTGGCTCAATATGCAGCGACAGTTGCTAACGGTGGCAATCGGATTGCGCCCCACCTGGTTCAAGGTATTTACGGCAACAATGCCGATGGTGGTCTGGGCGACCAAATCAAGGCCATTGATACCAATGTCCTCAACAAGGTTAATATCTCTGACGACCAAATGAGCTTGATTCAACAAGGTTTCTATGCGGTAGTTAATAGCTCAGATAGCTATGCGACTGGTAAGGGTATGCAAAGTTCTTCCATTTCTATCTCTGGTAAGACTGGTACAGCTGAAACTTTTGCAACGACAGCTAGTGGCAATAGTGTTACGACCGTTAATCTCAATGTTGTTGCCTATGCGACAGCCAATGATGGTACTAAGGTAGCCGTAGCAGTTATGTATCCTCATGCTGGTAACTCAGATACCAAGGCTCACCAATACATCGCCCGTGATATTTTAAATCTCTATCAATCCATGTATGGTGGTGGCCATTAAAGTAAATAAAAGCTATAATAGAAGGGCTGGAAAGAATTTCCAGACCCTTTTAATTACGAAAAGGAGAGAGATGTGCTTTATCCAACCCCTATTGCAAAATTAATAGATAGTTTTTCCAAATTGCCCGGTATCGGGACTAAGACGGCGACCAGACTGGCCTTTTACACCATCGGCATGTCCGATGAGGATGTCAATGACTTCGCCAAAAATCTCTTGGCTGCTAAGCGAGAGCTGACCTATTGCTCAATCTGTGGCAACCTGACTGATGAAGACCCCTGTGCTATCTGTACTGACGACACTAGGGATAAGTCGGTCCTCCTAGTTGTTGAGGAGAGCAAGGACGTGACCGCCATGGAGAAAATTCAGGAGTATCACGGTCTCTACCATGTTCTCCACGGTCTTATTTCGCCTATGAATGGGGTGGGACCTGACGATATTAACCTCAAGTCTCTTATCAATCGGCTTATGGATAGCGAAATTAACGAGGTCATCGTGGCAACCAATGCTACGGCAGACGGGGAAGCAACCTCCATGTATATCTCTCGAGTCCTCAAACCCGCTGGTATCAAGGTGACCCGCTTAGCGCGTGGCCTGGCTGTCGGCAGCGATATCGAATATGCTGACGAAGTCACCCTGCTTCGAGCTATCGAAAATCGGACAGAATTGTAAGAAGAAACTCGGATTGTTAAGGCAGTCCGAGTTTTTGATGCTTAAATTTTTTGAGCCAACTGGCTGATTTTATCCAGTTGCTTTTTAATTTTACTATCAGAGGTTCCCCGAACATAAGGGATGGAAGTTAGTTTTGTTGGCTTAATACCGCACATACCCAAGACCTGTTTTTTGAGAATACGGCCATAGTCCTGTACAAAGAGTTTCGCGAAGATAGCTGGTGTATCGTGAGTCGTGATAATCCAGGCTTTTTTCCCTTTGAGGTGAGCGACTGGAGTAATTCCCTTGTAGGAGTATGCGAAGTCTGCTGCAAAGACACGGTCAATAAAGCCCTTAAGAATGGCTGGCATACCACCCCACCAAATCGGGAAGATAAAGATGAGCTGGTCGGCCCATGTGATCAGTTGGCGATAGTTTTCCGTACTGGGGTCATCCTTCATGTCTCGTCTTTGTTCATAGCGAAGGACAGGGTCGAAATTTTCTTGGTAGAGGTTTAGCAGCTTAATGCTGTGAGATTTTGGCAGATTAGCTTGGATACGTTTAAGAATCTCTCCATTGAGGCTTGCTTCTTTAGGATGGGCGGTAATGATTAAAATATTCATGCTTTGGCTCCTTTGATATAAATGTCTAGCATATTAGCGATATTGCTTTTAATAGTTGAGGAATCAATAGTTTCTCCCCCTTGACTTTGACCTAGAATTGCTAGTCCAGCAATGTAAGACCAGAGATGAATAATAAGCTCTCTCTCAGGCAGGTCCAAATTTTCTTGAGCTTTCAAGTTTTGAACCATGGCCTTAAAGGTCTGAAAACCTGGCAGCTCGCAATCGAAGTCAATCTGATTTTGTCTAGTCTCCAGATAACCAAGGGGGGACTTGATTAATAGGATTTCAAAAAAATTAGGATAGTCCTGAGCAAAATTGAAGAAATTAGCCCCCATCACTTGTAGTTGCTGGTGGGCCGAATCCTCCTGATTAATATTGACCTTGAGTGCTTGGGCAAGTCTTTCTGAAATTTCGGCCAGTAGGACCTGAAGGTAGCCTTCCTTGCTACCAAAGTGGCGGTAGGGAGCACCGTGGCTGACCCCACACTTTTGAGCCACCGTCCGAATGGACAGCTGATTAATCCCCTTTTTCTCAATCTCGGCTACACCAGTCGCAATCAATTTCTGCTTGAGTTTTTCCGTATCTCTTTTCATGGCCTTCCTTTCTAGTTATTTGATATAAATTTTCAAAAAAAGTAGACAGTGATTACTTTTTGATTTGTGAATAGTTTACACTGTCTACTTTTTTATGTCAAGAGAAAATTGACAAGCTATTTTATTTTTGATATTTTTATTAAGTAACTTAACTAATAAAAAGAGGGCGAGTAAGAATGGTAGACCAACTATTAGACTTTAGTCAAAAACTTCAAAGCTTTCTTGCTAGCTATCAAAAGCTGGAGCAAGAGCAACATAGGATTCCCAATCATAACCTAACTGTGGCAGAAGTTCATCTCCTGGTTGCCTTGTCTAAGAATAATCGGATGAATCTTTCTCAGCTGGCTCAAAAAGAGCAGGTTTCTCGTAGTGCCGTGACCCAGTTGGTTAATAAACTAGTAAAAAAGGGTTATCTGAAAAAAGAAATTTCCCAACTAAAGAAGAGTTCTTATCACCTCCACTTAACCCAGTCGGGGCAGGAGGTTATTGGTTGGCACCAGAAGCAACATGACTTTCTTGCTACTCAGTTGGAAGAGGTATTGCAGGCCTATTCCAAGAACTTTTTAACTAATCTTGCTCACTTAATGACTGATGTAGAGGCAGTTTTAGAAGAGCTAGCCAGGAAAAAATACCCAGGGGTGGTCAGATGAGGATTCATTTAGTAAGTCAGGATAATCTAGCCGATAGCCCTTTTGATATTCAGATAAGTGGACTTGAAGCCAACGTGACCTATCTTGTTCGGATGACCTTAGTTGATTATTATAATATCAATGCTCCTATGGATTTGGAGGCGACTGTGCCTTGGCAGTCTCAAGGAATTTACACCGCAGATGAACTGGGACAGATTTCGGTCAATAAAACTTACTGTCAAACAGGCTCTTATCAGGGTCAGGTTGAGATGGGGCTATTTTTTAATAGCAAGCCTACAGAAAATAAACGGATGAGCTTGCAGTCCAACTTGTCTGATATTCCTCTGAGGGATAGCTTTGAGATTCAGGTAGAGCTACTTAAAAATGAGGAAGCCTTGGAGAAAGCTCGATTTAAACGTTATTACCAAACCCCTCAGATTAGACATGAGGAGTTGCATTTTTCTAAGGCTCAGGCTCGGATCTTTTATCCAGAAAGGGCTAAAAATCTTCCAGCCATCATCGTTTTGAGTGGTAGTGATGGAAGGATTGAAAAGGCTCAAAATATTGCACAAATACTGGCCAGTCGTGGCTTTGTCACTATGGCTGTGGCTTATTTTGGGTTAGAGAGGCTTCCTAAAGATTTAGATAGAATTGACCTAGATTCCATCGAGAAAGCTCTATCTTATCTAGCTTGTTTGCCTCAAGTTGATGGGGAAAGGATTGGAATTTATGGGCGTTCTAAAGGTGCCGAATTAGCCTTACTAGCGGTCTCGTTTTTCCCAGAACTAAAATGCCTTGTTGTTAATTCACCATCTTGTGCTGTCCTAGAAGGCATGAAAGGGTATCGGAACTCGGGCCATTCTTCTTGGACTTATAGGGGAAAGGAATTACCTTATACAAAATTTTCTTTCAAGGATTTTATCATGAGTAAATTACTGAGGAGGCCTCAAATCCATTATCAGACTGATAGTTATATTCCAGTTGAAAAAATTCAAGGTCACCTCTTTCTCATAGGTGCTGAGAAGGATGAAATCTGGCCAGCCTATGAGTCTATTGAAAAGATTGAGGAGCGGTGGAAGCGAAGAGGGACTTCTGCCTATAAGCTAAAAAAGCTAATTTTAAAAAGTAGTGGACACATGCTGACCCTTGCCTACCAACCCAATAGCCGATATAAGAAGTTGGCATGGAAAGGGGTGTTGGCTGATAGCGTCAAGTCCTGGCAAGCCACAGTGGAGTTTTTTAAGAGATACTTGTGAGTTCACATTTGCTTGCCCAAACTTTGACTTTTTTCCAAAATTTGCTATAATAATCTTGCGATGAAATAGTATTTCCCAATACATGGGATAACGGAAAAGCCCCAGCAGTACTAGTGCTGAGGCTTTTTATGTTATCTGAGATTAGCGACCTCCACCTCCTGACCGCCGTCTCTCTTGCTGGCCACTTGAAATCTAGGTTTATCCCTTTACCTGCCACCTCCAATCATCCGGCGATTTATGCTATAATAAGGGGCGAATAATTTGCTAGAAAAGAGAAATCATGTCTAAGAAAACTTTGATTTTATTGTATGGTGGTCGCTCGGCTGAGCATGAGGTTTCGGCCCTGTCGGCTGAGAGTGTCATGCGGGCTGTTGACTATGATAAGTTTAGTGTCAAGACCTACTTTATCACCAAATCCGGTGACTTTATCAAGACTCAGGAATTTACCAGCCAGCCTAGTCAAGACGAAAAGCTCATGACCAATGAGACTGTGGTCCCTAGCCAGGCTATCAAGCCCAGCGATATTTACCAAGAAAATGCTATCGTCTTTCCGGTTCTCCACGGGCCGATGGGGGAAGATGGCTCCATTCAAGGTTTCTTAGAAGTTCTCCGCCTGCCTTACGTGGGGACCAATGTCCTCTCCTCTAGCGTGGCTATGGACAAGATTACGACCAAGCATGTACTTGAATCCGCAGGTGTCCCTCAAGTGGCCTATGTAACCTATATGGAAGGTCAAGCCCAGTCAGAAGCCATCGCTAGAGCCAATCAAAAGTTGACCTACCCTGTCTTTGTGAAGCCAGCCAATATGGGCTCATCTGTTGGGATTTCTAAGGCTGACAACGATGGAGAATTGGCTGATGCCCTTGATTTAGCCCTCAAATACGATAGTCGGATTTTAATTGAGCAAGGTGTCGTGGCCAGAGAAATTGAAGTCGGTATCCTGGGCAATAGCCAAGTTAAAACAACCCAGCCCGGTGAAGTCGTCAAGGATGTGGCCTTCTACGATTACAAAGCCAAGTATATTGACAACAAGATTAGCATGGATATTCCGGCCAAGGTGCCTGAGGAAGTTATGGATAAGATGCGGGGCTATGCTGAGACGGCCTTCCGAGCTATCGGTGGTTGTGGCCTCTCCCGTTGTGACTTCTTCCTGACAGAAGACGGTGAGATTTTCCTCAACGAGCTCAATACCATGCCAGGTTTCACCCAATGGTCTATGTATCCTCTCCTTTGGGAAAATATGGGCTTGTCCTACAAGGATTTGATTAGCGAGTTGGCTGGCTTAGCTCAGGAAATGTTCGACAAGCGAGAAAGTCATTTGTTATAGACGAAAAAAGCGGAGCCTAGGCTTCGCTTTTTTTATGGGCCGGTGTGGAAGATAAGCCTGATTTTCGGGACTTTTCAAAGTATTTTCTGCTTAAAATGGAAAATTTGCGAAAATAAATTTAAAAAATATTTTGAAAATTGCAATAAATAGGAGTACAATAAAAGTGTTCTATTTTTATAGGAGGTTCTTATGCAGAAAGTAGTAAATTTTTCTTCTTGGATCAGTAAGTGGTTTACTCTGATTGTCATTGTCTGGGCTGCAGTCAACTATGCCCTGCCCCACACTAGCACTTGGGTTATCCCTAATACCTCTTATCTTTTAGGTATCATCCTCTTCGGAATGGGCTTAACCTTGACGACTGAAGACTTTGTCCGAATTTCTAAGCGACCAATTCCAGTCATTTTGGGGACCGTAGCCCACTATATCATCATGCCAGGTTTGGCTTGGTTGCTCTGCTTGATTTTCCAGCTCAAGGGAGCAACAGCAGCAGGGGTCATCTTGGTTGGTTCTTGTCCTAGTGGGACTTCCTCTAGTGTCATGGCCTTCTTGGCTGGTGGAGATGTAGCCCTTGATGTTTCCATCGAAGTCCTTTCGACCCTCTTGGCGCCACTCATGTTGCCAACGCTCTTGTCTGTCTTAGCTGGTCAATTTATTGCTGTTCCTGCCAGCAAGCTCTTCTTGTCAACCTTACAAATTGTTGTCGTGCCAATTATTTTAGGGGTTGTTATCCATATGCTTTTGCGGCATAAGATTGATGGCATCATTAAATTGATGCCTCTGATTTCTCAAGTTGCTATCCTCTTGATTATTGGCGCGGTTGTCTCAGCCAACCATGCCAATATCTTTACGGCTGCGACAGCCTTAGTTATTCCAGTCGTTATGCTCCATAATCTCTGTGGCTATAGTCTTGGTTTTGCCTTTTCAAAATTGCTTAAGCTCAGAGAACCGCAACAAAAGGCCATTACCTTTGAAGTTGGGATGCAGGATTCCAGCTTGGGGGCAACCTTAGCCATCAAGTACTTTGCGCCACAAGCAGCTATTCCTTCCACAATCTTCTCTATCTGGCACAATATTTCAGGTTCAATCCTATCATCCTGGTGGAAGAATCATTCCAAGGAAAGCTTGGTAGCAGAAGAAGACTAGCTTATAAAAACTTCATCACTCTTGGTGAAGTTTTTTTAGTGAGAAAAATCCCCGCCTGATGGCGAAGATGTTTGATATATGTAGGATTGAGGGGCTTTGACGACTTTGCCGTTGAAAGACTATCCCACTCCCTCATTTTTTGATTCCGGTTAATTGGCGCCAATCTCTCAGTCTTTGAAGCTGGGTCAGGACCAGCATGGTGAGGATAACTCGAACTGGAATTTCAAAGATTTTCAACCAACGGCCTGCGATAAATTGGGCAGCAATGGGAACTTTGAAATAGATTTGAGTTAAGAGGGGCGTGAAGATGAAGGTTCCAAAAATCATAATGACCAGAGTGGCTAGGCTGACATAGGCCCAGTCCATTTTTGAGGTCCAGCTCAGCGATTTTCCATAAAAGAAGAAACCGTAGAGGGCGCCTTGGACAGCCTCCATCAGGGTCCACCAGATAATGAAATTGGCTGTTCCGCCCGTCATGCTATCAATCAGATCAATCAGGGCTAGGGCAACAAAGCCGTAGGCAGGTCCGCCGATAGCCCCAATCATGGCCGAGGCGATGAAGGTCAGACTAAAGACCAGCTGATTAGGTATGATGGGGATGGAGAACTTGCTGACCACAACCGACAGAGCCATAAGCATGGCTAGGCTAACCAATTGTTTGGTTGAGAGTTTTGGGAAAAAGGGTTTAGAAAACATAAAAAGCTCCTTTCAAGCTGTCACCAAGCTGTTTCCACTTGCAAGAACAGGGGAATCATCCGTGGGAGCGGGAGCTCTTGGATTAATTGCAGTTTGCCGGTTGTCCTGTGTCTAAATGGATTGACACAAGACAGCCGCCCTTCTTCAAAGGTTTGTGGGTAAGCTCAGCTACTACTAAAGTTAGTGGAGCTGTTTGAAATGTTGCCTCTAGAACTGGGCCTATTGAACCAAGCTCAGAGGTGGCGATTAAAAACAGCGGATGCAGTGATTTACCGCGCTTTGCTTCCTTATGTGACAACATCCCATTCACATACACTTGACGCAAATCACTTACTCTGTATTTTGAATACGGCCCTAGTTTAGCACCTTTTCAGGAGTTTTCCTAGGTTTTCAGAGAATTTCATGACGATTGTTCGTATTTTTCTGAATTACTTTGTTAAATTACTTTTATTGGTCCAGCCTACTTTGGGTCTGGCATTTATGGTATAATTTTTCAAGAAAGATTTTGATACTGTAAAAAATAAGGAAGACTAATGAAATTAAGCTTACATGAAATTGCTGGAGTGGTGGGAGCCCTCAATGATATTTCCAAGTTTGAGGATTTCCCCATTCATGCTATTGAATTTGACAGTCGCAAGATTAGTTCTGGCGACCTCTTTTTGCCCCTCAAGGGGACACGTGACGGTCATGAATTTATTCCAACTGCCTTTGAAAATGGGGCTGTGGCTACCTTTTCTCGCATTGAGCTGGATGATGTGCCCTACATCCTGGTCAAGGATCCCTTGACTGCCTTTCAAACCCTGGCCAAATACTATCTGGAGAAAATGGGTGTAGATGTGATTGCAGTGACGGGCTCCAATGGTAAGACCACGACCAAGGATATGATTCACGATGTCTTGGCCACTAGCTATAAGACCTACAAGACCCAGGGCAACTATAACAATGAGATTGGCCTGCCTTATACGGCCCTCCACATGCCAGATGATACTCAGAAGATTGTCCTTGAGATGGGGCAGGACCACCTTGGTGATATTGATCTTCTGTCTAGGATTGCCCAACCCAAGATTGGTGTCCTGACTCTGATTGGCGAGGCCCATCTAGAATTTTTCGGTAGTCGTGAAAAAATTGCCCAAGGTAAGATGCAGATTGTTAATGGCATGGCTAAAGATGGCACCCTGATTGCTCCGGCGGATAAGATTATTAATGCCTATTTGCCTGAAAATCAAAAGGTAGTCCGCTTTGGCCCTGACCAAGACATTTTCTTGACTGAGCTGGTTGAGCGCAAGGATAGTTTGAGCTTTGCGGTCAATTTTATGGATGGTTTGATTGAGCTCCCCGTGACTGGCAAGTACAATGCCACCAACGCTATGTTGGCAGCCTATGTTGCCCAGCTTGAGGGCGTGGCCGATGAGGACATTCGCTCGGCCTTGAAGCATTTAGAATTGACCAAGAACCGCACCGAGTGGAAGAAGGCCAGCAATGGTGCCGATATTTTGGCAGATGTTTACAATGCCAATCCGACGGCTATGAAGCTGATTTTGGAAACCTTCCTGACTATTCCAGCCAATGAGGGCGGCAAGAAGATTGCCCTCTTGGCTGATATGAAGGAGTTGGGAGCGGATTCGGTTCAGCTACACAATAATATGATTATGGCCATTAATCCAGAGGATTTGGACTATCTGATTTGCTACGGGGAGGATATTGCTGGTCTGGCGCAATTAGCCAGCCAGATGTTCCCTCTGGGCAAGGTCTGTTATTTTAAGAAAACCGATCAGGAAGATCAGTTTGAGGATATGGTCAAGCAGGTCAAGCAATTGCTAGGGCCTAACGACCAAATTTTGCTCAAGGGGTCTAATTCCATGCACTTGGATAAGGTCGCCCAAGTCCTAGAAGAATAGTGGTGATAGAGGAGAAAGCTAGCGTGACAGAATTTTGGCAACATTTTTTTACAACCCAACAGGCGCAAGTGCCGACCATATCTTCTTTCTGGTATGCGATGATTCTCCTGGGTCTGGTCGTCCTGGCCTGGTTGACTGCTCTCTACCATGACCGGCCTGCTTATGTTCGCTTCTTCAAAGGGCTTCAACTGGTTCAGCTGGTCGCCCTCTATGGCTGGTATTTGCTTTGTCGAATTCCTTTGGACTACAGCCTGCCCCTCTATCATTGCCGAATTGCCATGTTTGGTCTAGTCTTTTTGCCAGACCGCTGGCGCTTCAAGCAATACATTGGTCTGATGGGCTTCAGCGGGGCAATTTTTGCTCTGGGATATCCGGTGATGGACCCCTACAGTTTTCCTCACATCACGGGAATTTCCTTCCTGCTTGGTCACTTTGCTCTCTTTACCAATGGCTTGATTTATCTGCTCAATTATTTTAAAAAGGACAATCTCAGCCTGACCAAGATAGTGGTCTATACATTTGTCCTGGACCTCTTCTTGCTAGGTGTTAATCAGCTGACGGGTGGAAATTACGGCATTCTGCGCGAGCCTCCCTTTATTGATCCTAGTAATGTCTGGTTCAACTATCTGGTTGTTTCAAGTGTTTTGAGCCTAGCCTTGATTCTAACGGAACTTGGCTTCAGACGATTTAAAAGAACTCAATAAGAATTACGACATAAAAAAGCTCTCACACTCTGATAACCGGTTTCTTGAGTATGAGAGCCTTTTATTTTGAAAAAGAGTTTTTATTCACCTTTGTGCCTTATCCGATAATGAGTATTAAATTGGTACATATCCAGCAATATTTTAAGAAAATCAGAGCATTGGTTTAAGCCAAACAGAGTATTAATTGATTTGACATGAAGGGTAAAGCTGACTTATTTTGTTTCTTTTTCATCTAACAGAATGTAATCTTTTTTAAATTTCTGAGAGCTGATAATTCTTTCATTAGTCAGGTCAATGATATCTCCAACATAAGCGATAGCGTAGATTCCATAACCCCAGTAATGGTCATTTTTTGACCAATGTGGGAAAAGACTAGGAACCATAATTTGAAGCTTTTTATCATCTTTCCAGATTAGTTGCTTCTTCTTGAAGGCAGAGAGAACCCAATCGGGTTGGGGCCCATTTTGACTAACTTTCCAGACCTGTGCTGATTTTCCTTTATATAATACTTTCATAATTAATTTGTCTCTTGTTGAGTGGTTGAGGAAAAGAATTTTCAAAAGGCAAAACCAATTCATTTAGGGATTACAGCTATTTGGGGTTCCACCAGTTCCATACGGAGAACAGGGTCTGCTTGGATGCCTTATTACATGTCCGTTTAATTGATCTAAGGTCACCCCACCGTCGTAGGCTTGAGCAAATCCAGCGAAAAGTGAACCCCAGAATCCACCGTTAACTTGGGATAAGCTTTCATCATTCGTAGGCTCAAATTTTTCAATTGATTGTGTTTTCATAGTAAATCCTCCACTTTTTATAAAAAAATTAGTTACTCTATGAATTTTGAGTTAATTGATAAGAATAGCTATTTTTATACTCGAGTAGGTTTCAAAATCATAAAATAAAACTGTCTGATATATCTGACATAGTCATAGTAGCACAAAATGAAAACGATAACATCCAACTGTCGTGAAATAGCCAAAATAAGTCGTGAACGGAATTTCTATCTTAATTACCCGCTTTATAATATCATTTAGTAGCAAATTCAATAGTGATTTTCGCATAGCTTAGTTACCAGCAGAATGGCCTCAATTATGCTATAATATAAAGGACTGTAATTCGACTTAGCTAGGCCAGTCTTGGAAATTAGGGCGGCTAAGGACCGTTGGTAAAAATAATACTCTTCGAAAATCAAAAGATCCGTCGTTAACTCACTTTGCCGTACTTATTGAAGAAAACAGAGCTTTCCCCATTCTGCACCTCAAAAGGTCTCCCAGACCTTATGAGCTATCTACAGTTCGTGCGATAGCTCATAAAGTTGGTAAAATCAACTAACTTTATGAGCTTAGTGAAGAAACTAGTCAGCCAACCATAGTTGCTGACGTTCTGTTAGTTAAACGACAGTTTTTACTAACAGATGTTTCTCCCCTCGGTAACTTCTGATTTTTATTGAGTAAAAGATGACAGCTTGGTCATCGGTAAGAATAAAATATAGCGATAGCCAGATAAGAGAGCTGATAAGGCTCGAGTATCGGACTTAGTAAGGAGTTTTGTCACCATGAGTGATATTAAAATTATTGCCCTGGGTGGGGTGCGTGAAAACGGGAAGAACCTCTACCTAGCGGAGATTAATGAGTCCATCTTTGTTTTGGATGCTGGGCTCAAGTACCCAGAAAATGAGCAGCTGGGGGTTGATGTGGTCATCCCCAACATGGACTATTTGATTGAAAATCGGGACCGAGTACAGGGTGTTTTCCTGACTCACGGTCACGCTGACGCTATCGGTGCCCTGCCTTATCTTTTGCAGGATGTGCGGGTGCCAGTCTTTGGGTCTGAATTGACCATCGAATTGGCTAAGTTGGTGGTTAAGAATAACTCACAAGTTAAGAAATTCAATAACTTCCACGTGGTTGATGCCCAAACAGAAATTGAATTCAAGGACGCGGTCGTTTCCTTCTTTAGCACAACCCACTCCATTCCTGAAAGCTTGGGAATTGTCTTGAGAACTGACCAAGGTAATATTGTTTACACCGGCGATTTCAAGTTTGACCAAGCGGCTAGTCCTGGTTACCAAACCGATTACGCTCGTCTAGCGGAAATTGGTCAAGAAGGTGTCCTGGCTCTTTTGGCAGACTCAGCTAATGCGGACAGCAAGGTTCAAGTAGCCAGTGAGGCAGAAGTCGGCGAAGAAATGGATGATGTCATTTCAGACGCTAAGGGGCGGATTATTGTCGCTGCTGTGGCCAGTAACCTGTCCCGAATTCAACAGGTCTTTGATGCGGCCGCTGAATACGGCCGTCGCGTTGTCCTGACGGGATTTGACGTGGAAAATATTGTCCGGACAGCCATTCGTTTGAAGAAACTTAGCATTGCTGATGAAAAGCTGATTGTCAAACCTAAGGACATGAACAAGTACGAGGACCACGAGCTGATTATCCTAGAAGCTGGTCGGATGGGGGAACCTATCGAGGGCCTGCGGAAGATGTCTATCGGACGTCACCGCTATGTGGAAATCAAGGATGGCGATTTGGTCTATATCGTGACCACGCCTAGCGTTGCCAAGGAAGCCGTTGTCGCTCGTGTGGAAAATATGATTTACAAGGCTGGGGGCTCTGTTAAGCTGATCACGCAGAACTTACGAGTGTCTGGTCATGCTAATGGTCGTGAACTGCAGCTTTTGATGAATATCCTGCGACCTAAATACCTCTTCCCGATTCAAGGGGAGTACCGAGAACTTCAGGCCCATGCAGACCTGGCAGAAGAAATTGGCATGTTGCCAGAAAACATCTATATCATGAAGCAGGGTGACATCATGCTTTTAGGTGACCAAGGCTTCATGCATGAAGGTGGTGTACCAGCTAGCGATGTGATGATTGACGGTAATGCCATTGGCGATGTGGGCAACATTGTCCTGCGGGATCGCAAGATTCTTTCCGAAGACGGTATCTTTATTGTGGTTATCACGGTTAACAAGAAGAAAAAGACCATTGTCTCCAAAGCCAAGGTCCATACTCGTGGATTTGTTTATGTGCGCAAGAGTCGGGACATTCTGCGTGAAAGTGCCGACCTGGTCAACAAGACTGTGGCGGATTATCTGGCAACCGAAGGCTTCGACTGGGGCGAACTCAAGGGCTCTGTTCGTGACGAATTGGGCAAGTTTCTCTTTGACCAAACCAAACGTCGTCCAGCTATCTTGCCAGTGATTATGGAAGTACGCTAAGCGCTTAGGTTCTTTCTGATTTTAGCACAGTTATTAAACAAGAGGAGGTTGGGCCTGTCCCGCCTCTTTATCATAGATAGGAGAATTTTATGGCATTTTTTCAAATCGAATATCATTCAAAGGTTCTAGGATATGAACGGCAGGTCAATGTCATCTATCCAGATAGTTTTGAGATGACCCAGGCAGAAGCAGATAGCAAGGATGTCCCTGTTCTCTATCTCTTGCATGGCATGGGTGGCAACCAAAATTCTTGGCAGAAGCGTACCAGCATTGAGCGACTTTTGCGACACACCAATCTGATTGTTGTCATGCCATCTAGCGACCTGGCCTGGTACACCAACACGACCTATGGTCTCAATTATTTCGATGCCCTTGCCAAGGAGCTTCCTCAGGTTATGCGACGCTTTTTCCCTAATATGACCAGCAAGCGGGAGAAGACCTATATTGCTGGCCTTTCCATGGGAGGTTATGGGGCCTATAAGATTGCCCTTTTGACCAATCAATACGGCTATGCCGGTTCTTTCTCTGGTGCTCTTAAGCTGGACCTGGCTAATCTTAGGGATAATGTTGATGCCAATTTAGCCTACTGGCAAGGGGTCTTTGGTGACCTGGATGCTGCTGATATTGATAAGTATCAACTGAGCTCCATGGTGGCTAAACATGATAAAAAGACCAAGTTTTTCGCCTGGTGTGGTCAGGAAGATTCTCTCTTTTCACTCAACGAGGAAGCCATTGCTGACTTTAAGGATCAGGGCCTAGATGTGACCTACTCTAGTTCACCAGGCCGGCATGAATGGTATTATTGGGAAAAACAATTAGAGGCCTTTTTACGTTGGTTACCCCTAGATTACGTTGAAGAAGAGCGTTTATCTTAAGCTTATCAGCCCTTTAACAAATGAGTAACAGCTAGCTTGAAAGTTGTATTTTTGGCTTTTGCTTGTTATACTTGTGGTCACTTAAAAGATTGAGGAGGGGAGTGTTTATGAAAGGTTTCTTCAAACTATTATGGGCTATTCCTAGGGCCATTCTCAGTTTTGTTTGGCATTTTTTCTGGGGTTTTATCAGGACTCTGGCCATTTTCGCTCTAGTTATTTTTGCCCTGGCTTGGTACGCCAATCACAGTCAGTCTCCATTTGCTCAGACCGTGCGGACGGGCTTAACCAATGTAACTAGCCAATTTTCACCCCAGGCTAATCTCAAGCAAAATCTTAAAAAGATAGCGACTGATGCTGCCTCTGACCACCAGGGTCAAGGAGCACGTTGGGAGACCAACTCGGCAACGGTTTATATTGCTTCCACGGATTCGACCTTTGTTTCAGCCTATCAGGAAGCTATCACGGCCTGGAATAATACGGGGGCCTTTAGCCTGAATCTTGTATCAAATAAGGACTCTGCCAATATTATTTTGACCGATCAATCCGACAGCTCCAGTCAGGCAGCGGGCGAAACCAAGACAACGACGGAATCTTTAACCAATCGGATTACCCATGCAGATGTCTATCTCAATTCTTACTACCTGCTCAATGATGCCTATGGTTACAGTCAGGAGCGAATTGTCAATACGGCAGAGCACGAATTGGGTCACGCCATGGGTTTGGATCACGATGATAGTCAGGCTTCTGTTATGCAATCGGCTGGTTCTTACTACAGTATCCAGGCGACTGATATTGCTGCCTTGCAAAAACTTTATGCCAATTAGGGGGACATATGATTGCCATGTTTAAAGGCTGGGCCCATCGTTATCCAGAACAAGCTTTCTTACTGATTTTCAATAGTGGGGTTTTTGTCTGGTTACGTCTGGCTGGCTCAGCTATCTCCAATAAATTAGCCCTGGGCTGGGACCATGCTGTCCACCTGCCCAACTGGCTGATTAACCTAAGCCACAATAGTTTGGCCGGTTTGCAAGGTTTCTTCGGCCATACAGCTCTGACTTGGTTGATTGTGTCCATGGTCTTGACCTTAGTGCTACGCTTTATCAAGGGCTTGGTCAAACTCCTGCTTTTTCTCCTGATTGTGGGAGTGGGAGTCTATCTGGTTTATCGTCATCAGACCATTCTGGGGCAGCTCCCAGGGTAAAAATCAATTGAGAAACTCTATATTGGGTTGCTTTTTTTGAACACTCGATTATTTCAAGGCTTGGCCGTTATGGAAGTTTATATTTTACGATTCAGATCACCAGCAGGAGTGCCCAGAGGTGGGAATTTTGCTATAATACTTTTATGATTATTTTACAGGGAAATAAAATTGAATGCTCTTTTTCGGGGGATGTCCTCTTTGATAATATTACTATTCAGGTTGATGAGCGAGACCGGATTGCTCTGGTAGGTCGCAATGGGGCTGGCAAGTCTACCCTGCTGAAAATTTTGGTGGGTGAAGAGGCTCCAAGCTCAGGGCAAATCAACACCAAGAAGGATCTCAGTCTCTCCTATCTGGCCCAAGATAGCCGTTTTGAATCCCAAGATACCATCTATGATGGCATGTTGCGGGTCTTCCAGGACCTGCGTCAGCAGGAGCAGACCCTGCGAGCTATGGAAATGAAAATGGGTGACCTGTCGGGAGCAGAGCTGGACAAGCTCATGCAAGACTATGATCGCCTCTCCGAGGATTTTCGAGCCCAAGGTGGCTTCACTTATGAAGCTGATATTAAGGCCATCCTCAATGGTTTCCAGTTTGATGAGACGACTTGGCAGACGCCGATTTCAGACCTCTCTGGCGGTCAAAATACTCGTCTAGCCTTGGCCAAGATGCTTCTGGAGAAGCCGGAATTGCTGGTTTTGGACGAACCGACCAACCATCTGGATATTAAGACCATTGCCTGGTTGGAGAATTATCTGGCCAATTATCAAGGGGCCCTGATTATCGTCAGCCACGACCGCTATTTCTTGGATAAGGTGGCGACGGTGACCTACGATTTGACCCCGCATTCCCTGGATTGCTATGTGGGCAATTATTCCCATTTTATGGATGCCAAGGCGAAGAAATTGGCTAGCCAAGAAAAGGCCTTTGAAAAGCAGGCCAAGGAAATTGCCAAGCTGGAAGATTTTGTTCAAAGAAATATTGTCCGAGCTTCAACAACCAAACGGGCTCAGGCCCGTCGTAAGCAGCTGGAGAAAATTGAGCGACTGGATAAGCCCCAAGCTCAAGCCAAGTCGGCCAACATGACTTTCCACGCTGACAAGCCTTCCGGCAACGTGGTCCTAACGGTATCCGAGGCGGCCATAGGCTATGATAGCCAGATTCTCTCGCAACCAATTGATTTGGATATCCGTAAATTTGATGCCATTGCTATCGTTGGTCCCAATGGCATTGGGAAATCAACTCTTGTCAAGTCCATTATTGGCCAGATCCCCTTTATCGAGGGAGAGAGTCATTACGGGGCTAATGTCGAGGTGGGCTACTATGACCAAGGTCAATCCAATCTGACAAGAACCAACACAGTTCTGGATGAGCTCTGGAATGATTCCTCGACCACGCCGGAGGTGGAAATCCGCAACCGTCTGGGGGCCTTTCTCTTCTCGGGTGATGATGTCAAGAAGTCTGTCGCCATGCTCTCAGGTGGAGAGCGGGCTCGTCTGCTTCTGGCCAAGCTCTCTATGGAGAATAATAATTTCCTGATTTTGGACGAGCCAACCAATCACCTAGACATTGACAGTAAGGAAGTCTTGGAAAATGCCCTGATTGACTTTGATGGAACTCTCCTATTTGTCAGCCATGACCGTTACTTTATCAATCGAGTGGCGACCAAGGTTCTGGAAATTTCAGAAAATGGATCCAAGCTCTACTTAGGTGACTATGACTATTACCTAGAGAAAAAAGCTGAGGAAGAAGCTCTGGAACAGTTGACCAAGGAGCAAACAGGACAGGCTAGGCAGGACCAGCCAGTCTCTTCCAGCTCTGCCGATAATTATCAGGCACAAAAGGCCAATCAAAAAGAGGCCCGCAAGCTGACCCGGCGGATTGAGCAGATTGAAGAAGAGCTTGAAAAACTGGAGCAAAAAGAGAATCAAGTGTCTCAGGCCATGACCCAGACCAATGACACCCAAGAATTGGTGGATTTCCAAGCCGACTTGGACCAGCTGAGTCAGCAGCAGGAGGAACTGATGGAGGACTGGGAAGCAGTTAACCAAGCTTTAGAAAATTTACAATAATAAAATATTTTTATTGGGAGCCGGCCGTTTTACTGACCGACCTCAAATGAAAAAATGAATAGACTTTTACCACAATCCTTGCCGGAGCCCCATTCCGACAAGGATTTTTCTATGCCGCTTAGCGATTGCTGAAAGCAGAGCTTAGAAATACTGACTTGGGTGTTTAATGACTACAAGGTAAGGAGAGGGCATCTCGCTTATTTCAGGTAATCTGCCAATTCAGCTCTTAATGATTGACAAAGGCAGAGCATAGAGGCATTGCCTAGTTTGGTTGGAAGGATAATAAGAAGAGGCACAAAAAATTTGTGAAAAAATGCTCATGTAATCCTTTTATAATCCTTTACTTTCTTGGTAAAACTACGATTCAGATGTTTGAAGTTTGTGAATTATTCGAGTAGAATAAGAGCGTAATAAGAAAAATTAGGAGGTTATTATGGCAACTTTATCTAAAGACCAATATATAGATTTATATCTAAAGATGGAAAGAATCCGTGAGTTTGATCTGCGAATCAACAAGTTGGTTCGTCGTGGTTTCGTTCAGGGGATGACCCACTTTTCCGTTGGTGAAGAGGCGGCTAGTGTCGGAGCTATAGCTCCGTTGACCTACGATGATATCATTTTCTCTAATCACCGGGGTCACGGTCAATCCATCGCTAAGGATATGGATCTGAATAAGATGATGGCTGAGCTAGCTGGTAAAGCTACTGGTATCTCCAAAGGCCGCGGTGGTTCCATGCACTTGGCCGACTTTGAAAAAGGAAATTATGGCACCAATGGGATTGTTGGTGGCGGATATGCTCTAGCTGTTGGAGCCGCCTTGACCCAACAATATAAGAAGACCAAGAACGTTGTGGTTGCTTTTTCAGGTGACGGAGCAACAAATGAGGGTTCCTTCCATGAATCGGTCAATCTCGCCTCAGTATGGAAGTTACCAGTAATTTTCTTTATCATTAACAATCGCTACGGAATCTCTATGGACATTACCGAGGCGACAAACATTCCTCACCTCTACACAAGGGCAGATGCCTATGGTATCCCTGGCTACTATGTCGAGGATGGTAATGATGTGATGGCGGTCTATGAGCGGATGAAGGAAGTAGTTGATTATGTCCGAGCTGGCAATGGTCCTGCCATTATTGAAGTAGAATCTTATCGCTGGTTTGGTCATTCGACGGCTGATGCTGGAAAATATCGTAGTAAGGAAGAAGTGGATGCTTGGAAGCAGAAGGATCCTCTGCTTAAATTCCGCCAATTTTCTCTCAAGGAAACTGACTTGACCCAAGAAGATTTGGATGCTGTGCACCAGCAAGTGGTGGCAGAAATTGATGCAGCTTATGAATTTGCACAAAATAGCCCTGAACCAGAGCTTTCGGTTGCTTTTGAAGATGTCTGGGCGGATTAGGATGTCTAGTCTCATTGCAAATTTATACTGAGTGAATATCAAAATTAATATTTTTGATACTTTCTTAAAAAGTGCGGGTGCAAGCAAACTCCTCACGGAGTTTCATTGCGACACGAGGTTAGGCCAGTCGATTTTACTGGCGTAACCGAGTTAATCAGGGGGCTAGCCAATCACTCTAGAGATTGGCGTCAGGCATCGCTACTTTAGTAGTTGATGGCTTTGCCCCGTGATAAATTTTGAGCCCCTTCGCTTTTGAACTTTCAGGCTCAGGCGGATTTAGTCTACCGGACTAAATCTCTCTCAAAATTTCCCTTATTAGCAACAAGCGTACTTGTTGCTAATCTACCACTTTAGCGAAAGTATCATCCTCGACCTCCTTGTTGGTTAAAAAACTATGTTTTTTAGCAAGAATGTGTCAGTCGTAGGTTTTGAACTTAAATGTATTAACATTTAAGGGATTCAATTAGATATAGATAGGAAAAGTATTATGACAGAAACAAAGAAAATGGCCTTGCGGGAAGCTGTCAATCTGGCCATGACAGAAGAAATGCGAAAAGACGAAAATATCTTCCTGATGGGAGAGGATGTCGGTATCTACGGAGGCGACTTTGGAACCTCAGTCGGCATGTTTGAAGAGTTTGGTCCGGAGCGTGTCAAGGATACACCGATTTCTGAAGCAGCCATTGCTGGTTCAGCGATTGGTGCAGCTATAACGGGTTTGCGTCCTATTGTTGATGTGACCTTTATGGACTTCTTGACCATTGCCCTAGATGCTATTGTCAATCAGGGAGCTAAGAATAACTATATGTTTGGTGGTGGTCTCAAGACCCCAGTGACTTTTCGGGTTGCTAGTGGTTCTGGTATTGGTTCGGCTGCCCAGCACTCTCAGTCCCTAGAAGCCTGGTTGACTCATATTCCTGGGATTAAGGTTGTTGCGCCTGGTGATGTTAATGAGGCCAAGGGACTCTTGAAATCTGCTATTCGGGATGATAATATTGTTATCTTTATGGAACCCAAGGCCCTTTATGGTAGAAAGGCTGAGGTTAATTTGGACCCAGATTTTTATATTCCACTGGGCAAAGGCGACATTAAGCGTGAAGGGAGTGATTTGACGATTGTCTCTTATGGCCGTATGTTGGAGCGGGTCTTGCAGGCTGCTGATGAGGTGGCTGCTCAAGGTATCTCTGTTGAAGTCCTTAATCCTCGTACCTTGATTCCCTTAGATAAGGATTTAATTATTAACTCTGTTAAGAAGACTGGCAAGCTGATGTTGGTCAATGATGCTTATAAGACAGGTGGATTTGTTGGAGAGATCGCCACGATGGTTACTGAAAGTGAGGCCTTCGACTATCTTGACCATCCTATTGTCCGTCTAGCCGGTGAAGATGTGCCGGTTCCTTACGCTAGAGTTTTGGAACAAGCTATTCTACCGGATGTTGAAAAAATCAAGGCTGCTATTATCAAAATGGCCAACAAGGGCAATTAGACAGCTTTGAAAATCATTAGAATTTGATTAGAAAGGGATAGAAATCTCGGTCATCTATCAGTCTGAGTAGGTTGGTGGCTGACTGGGGATTCAAGAGGATATTATGGCAGTAGAAATCATTATGCCCAAGCTCGGTGTGGACATGTCGGAAGGCGAAATCATCGAGTGGAAAAAGCAGGAAGGCGACAGGGTCAATCAAGGGGACATCCTGCTAGAAATCATGTCTGACAAAACCAATATGGAGCTGGAAGCTGAGGAGTCAGGAATACTGTTGAAGATTGTCCATCCAGCTGGCGATACCGTTCCTGTTACCGAGGTCATTGGTTATATCGGAGAGGAGGGTGAAGTCATTGAAGACATTGTGGAGAAGTTAAATCCAGCAGAAAACAAGGGACAGACGGTAGCAAATACTGACAGTCCCGTTCAAGGTACTGCAGCACCACTAGCAGCCAACCAAACTGAACCAACTTCTGAACCCCAAGGAAATGGCGGCAAGGTTCGTGCTACTCCAGCAGCTCGTAAAATGGCCCGTGATTTAGGTATTGACTTGGGCCGAGTCTCTGGAACAGGACCCAAGGGGCGTGTTCATAGGGACGATGTAGAACAGTTCCAAGCAGCTCAACCTAAGGCTACCCCTCTGGCTCGTAAAATGGCCCTTGATTTTGGCCTTGATTTGGGTCAGATTAAGGGAAGTGGTATCTTTGGCAAGATTACCAAGGAAGACATCTTGGCGGTCGGTCAACCTAAGGCCAGCCAAGAAGCAGAAGAGGTGGCTCCAAAAGCAGCTCCTCTGGCAGAAGGTGTGGAAGTCAAACCAATGTCGGCTATGCGCAAGGCAATTGCCAAGGGCATGACCAACTCCTATCTGACCGCACCAACCTTTACCCTCAATTATGATATTGATATGACTAATCTGATGGCCTTACGCAAGCAATTGATCGATCCTATTATGGATAAGACGGGTCTCAAGGTGACTTTTACAGATCTGATTGGTTTAGCTGTTGTTAAAACCTTGACCAAGCCCGAACACGAGTACCTTAATGCTTCCCTTATCAACGACGCCAAAGATATCGAGTTGCATCGTTTTGTCAATCTAGGAATAGCCGTTGGTCTGGATGAAGGCTTGATTGTGCCTGTTGTTCATGGTGCTGATCAGATGAATCTGTCGGAATTTGTTGTGGCATCTAAGGAGCTTATAAAAAAGGCTCAGACTGGTAAATTAAAGGCAGCTGAGATGTCAGGCTCTACCTTCTCTATCACTAATCTAGGGATGTTTGGCACTAAGTCCTTCAATCCGATTATCAATCAGCCTAACTCAGCCATCTTGGGAGTCTGTGCCACGGTTCAAACGCCGACGGCTGTTGATGGTCAAATCACCATTCGACCAATCATGCAGCTCTGTTTGACCATTGACCATCGGATCGTTGATGGCATGAATGGGGCTAAATTTATGGTTGATCTCAAGCATATTTTAGAAAATCCAATGGAATTGTTAATTTAATTGCTTACTAAGGTTAAAAATAAAAGATTAAAAGAAAGGAAGAGAGCGAAAAGGCAGGCTTATGGGGTTTCTGATTGAATCCCAACGGAATCTTCAGAAAAAAGTTGAATTTCTTACAAATCAAGATTTTAACCTTTTCTAGTTTCAGTCGCTTCTTTTCGCTTGTGGTATATCAAAGATGGCAGTAGAAATTATAATGCCCAAGCTCGGTGTAGATATGTCCGAGGGTGAAATCATAGAATGGAAAAAGCAAGAAGGAGAGAGTGTTCAAGAAGGGGACATCCTGCTGGAAATTATGTCCGACAAAACCAATATGGAGCTGGAAGCCGAAAGCTCAGGGATTCTCCTGAAAATTGTCCATCCAGCTGGTGATACGGTCCCAGTAACCGAGATCATTGGTTATATCGGTGCCCAAGGAGAAGTGGTGGAAACTGCAGCCGCTAGTGCATCAGAACCTGCGTCAGAAGTGGCCCAAGTATCTGCTGATTTGCAGGCAGCAGGTCTGCAGGTGCCAAAGGCTCCCAAGTCTGACCAACCAACTCAGGTGGCTGCTGGCAAGCCGGAGCTAGCCGAGGATGAATACGACATGATTGTTGTCGGTGGTGGTCCTGCTGGTTATTACGCTGCTATAAGGGGAGCCCAATTGGGTGCCAAGGTTGCCATTGTTGAAAAGTCAGAGTTCGGTGGAACCTGCCTCAATAAGGGCTGTATCCCAACCAAGACCTACCTTAAGAATGCTGAAATTCTCGATGGTCTGAAAATTGCAGCGGGTCGCGGTATCAATCTGGCTTCAACCAACTATAGCATTGATATGGATAAGACGGTTGATTTCAAGAACTCAGTAGTCAAGACCTTGACCAGCGGTGTGCGTGGCTTGCTCAAGGCCAATAAGGTTGCCATTTTCAACGGCCTAGGAACCGTTAATCCTGACAAGACCGTCACTATCGGATCAACTACTATTAGAGGGCATAGCATTATCCTAGCAACAGGCTCTAAAGTTTCTCGGATTAATATCCCTGGTATTAACTCATCCTTGGTAATGACTTCTGATGATATCCTTGATTTACGAGAATTACCAAAATCTTTGGCTGTTATGGGTGGTGGTGTTGTCGGTATTGAACTGGGCCTGGTCTTCGCCTCCTATGGTGTTCAAGTTACTGTTATCGAAATGGCTAATCGGATTATTCCGGCTATGGACCAGGAAGTGTCCAAGGAGTTGGAAAAAATTCTGACCAAGAAGGGCATGATTATCAAGACTCAGGCTGGAGTAGCTGAAATTGTGGAAGCCAATAATCAGTTGACTCTCAAACTCAATGATGGTCAAGAAGTCGTCGCAGATAGGGCCCTCCTTTCAATCGGTCGGGTGCCTCAGCTCAATGGCTTGGAAAATCTCAATCTTGAGTTAGAACGTGGCCGGATTAAAGTCAACGACTACCAAGAAACTTCCGTTCCAGGAATCTATGCTCCCGGCGATGTTAATGGACGAAGGATGTTAGCTCATGCCGCCTACCGGATGGGTGAGGTAGCAGCAGAAAATGTGGTTTGGGGTAATGTTCGCAAGGCACACCTTGATTACACACCGGCAGCCGTTTACACTCATCCAGAAGTGGCCATGTGCGGAATTACTGAAGAGGCGGCTCGGCAGAAGTATGGCAATGTCCTAATCGGAAAGGCCAGCTTCACGGGAAATGGTCGGGCTCTAGCCTCAAATGAAGCCCAAGGCTTTGTCAAAGTTGTTGCTGATAGCAAGTACCATGAAATTCTCGGTGTTCATATTATTGGCCCATCTGCCGCTGAAATGATTAATGAAGCGTCCACTATTATGGAGAATGAACTAACCGTTGATGAGCTCTTACTTTCCATTCACGGACATCCAACCTTCTCAGAAGTTCTCTATGAAGCTTTTGCGGATGTATTGGGAGAAGCCATTCATAATCCACCAAAACGCAAATGAGACTAGGTCTATTAAGTAGGGAAAGAGTTCCTAAATTGGACTCTTTTCTTTTGAGAACTTCTTGTCTTCTTGAAAAATCAAGTTCCCAGTTTATTTTAATGATGAAGGAGAATCTATGAAATATATTGTCAACCATTCCCATAATCCAGCCTATAATGTTGCTCTAGAAGCTTATGCCTTTCGTGAGTTAGTTGATGAGGATGAACTTTTTATCCTCTGGATTAATGAGCCAGCCATTATCATCGGTCGACATCAGAATGCTATTCAAGAGATTAACAAAGAATATACCGATGCTCATGGCATTCGTGTTGTTCGCCGCTTGTCGGGGGGTGGAGCCGTCTATCATGATCTTAACAATCTCAACTACACCATTATTTCAAACAAGTCCGACGAGGGAGCCTTTGACTTCAAAACTTTCTCTCAACCCGTCATTAAGACCTTGGCGAATCTAGGTGTTAAAGCAGAGTTCTCCGGGCGAAACGATTTGGAAATTGCAGGTAAGAAAATTTGTGGTAATGCTCAAGCCTATTATAAGGGACGAATGATGCACCATGGTTGCCTTCTATTTAATGTTGATATGTCTGTCCTTGCAAAGGCATTAAAGGTTAGCAAGGATAAGATTGAATCTAAAGGGGTCAAGTCTGTCCGAGCCCGGGTGACCAATATTCTCAGTCAATTGCCTCAAAAGATAAGTGTTGACGAATTTTCTGATAAGATTTTGGACAAGATGAAGGAGCTCTATCCTGATATGACTGAGTATGTCCTCGATGACAAGGACCTAGCAAGAATTGACCAGCTCTATCAGGAACAATTTAATACCTGGGACTGGACTTATGGACAGGCACCTGATTATACGGTTGAACGCAATGTCCGCTACACAGCTGGTAAAATCAATACCTTTGCCAAGGTCGAGAACTCTGTCATCAAGGGCATCAAAATTTATGGAGATTTTTTCGGAGTTTTAGATGTTAGTGATGTTGAGCAGGCCTTGCTTGGCAGTCGCTATGAATACAGCGATATATTGGAGCATCTTAAGTCCCTTGATATTAGTCACTACTTTTCAGGGATTAGCCGAGAAGAAGTCGCAAAAGCTATCGTTGCCTCGTAACTTTTTGCGGTATGCAACATTGCTTTGAAAGAAAAATTACCCCCAAATAACAAATATTACATAAAAAATACAAGAGTATTGAGTTTTTTTATAAAGTATTCTTAAAGGGCGTATGAGTTTGATTTTTGATAACCATTTTGTTACACTAATTGACATAGCAAGACGTTTACATGAAAAATATTGTTGTAACAATTGCTAAATCTTTATAATCTAGAAGGGTTACAAAATGGGAAAGAAGAAATTGACGCAATACTCACTTCTTAGTGGTTTGGTATTGACTACACTAGCTGCAGGTCAACAAGTACTTGCGGATGAAGCTACAGACACAAGTGCTAACACAGCGACTGATAACCAGGCTTCACAAGTTTCAACTACAGGACCTCAAGTTAAGGTTATTGATCAACAAACTGAAGGCAACAAAACAACAACAACATCTGAAGTTACATCACCTGAACTGACACAAGCCGTTAATGATGTTAATAGCTTCAATCAAGCTAACACACCATCAACTGACAACACTAACAAGGGTAATACTGACAAGAGTGGTGCACAAGATGCTAACACAACGCAATCAAACGTTGTTGTTCCACCAGTGACAATCTCTCAAGGTGAAACAAAGACTTACGATACAGTTGAAGAAGCAGATGCTGCCAATAAGGCACAAGCCCAAGAAATTCAAAACACTTTGGCTCAGTACCAAAAAGATGTTGCTGACTATAAAGAAAAATTAGCTAATTACAACAAGGCAAATGAAGAATATGTTGCTGCTAAGGCTGCATATGATGAAAAGGTTAAAGCCTACAATGACTACCAAGCTAAGGTTAAAGATTTGACAAACCCTGAAAATGCAGAAGTTGCTAAGGGACTTGTCTTCAACAATGAACCAAATGCTGTAGTTTCTGTTGATGGTGTTAAACAATACGTTACCAAAGAAGCTCAAGGTAAGCACGTTCAAGACGAAATTCTTCAACAATTCAATACTGATAAGTACTCAGATTCTGATTTCACTTCAGAAAATCCATATGCGCCTAACGAAGACTCATGGTTCAAGATGAATGTTGGTGATACTGTTACTGCAACATATACAAATCTTGGAAATGCTGAATATCTCGGAACTAAGATTGGTAAAGTTGTTACAACTTACAAGTTGACTGATTCAACCAGCAACGATGGTTCAGCTATTGTAAAACTCTACCATGACCCAACCAAGACTATCTTCATTGGTGCCCAAACTTCAGATGATCCATCTAAAGCTATCAAGGCGGACATACAAGTTAAGTTCTACGATGAAAATGGTAACTTGATTAATATCAATGGTGATAACTCAGTTATCAGCTTGGCTTCACTTAACCACTGGACAACCCAATATGGCGACCATGTTGAAAAAGTTCTCAATATTGGTAATAACAAGTTTGTTGCCTTCAACGATTCTTCAATCAAACTCAATGCTGATGGTGCTATCTACTCACCAAATGACAACGAATTTGTTAACAATGGCGCAGCCCTCAATAGTGATGGTGAAAATGGTTGGGATAAAATCAACGCTGATGGTGAAAAACGTACAACTTCTTCAACCTATGGTGCAGCAGCTATGACTTACGATGGAGAACCATTCTCTATCTCAGCTTCAGGTAACAATGCTGAAGTTCCAACAGCTATCTGGTTTGCTGTAAATTCATTCGCAGTGCAACAACCAGGTGAAGCGCCAGTAGCACCAGTAATGCCTAAGTTGGATGCTGCTAAGGTAGTAGTTAACAGGGCTAACGTTAAGCAAACAGCCGATAACAAAACTCCAGAGCCAAAGCCTGGAAAACCAACTCCAGAAAACCCAACAACTCCAGAAACACCTAAGTCTACAACTCCAACACCAGAGAAACCGGCTACTCCAGTTAAACCACAAGCTCCTTCGACCACCAAGGAAGTTGCTCCTAAGACTGAAACTCCAACAGCAACTTCTCAACGAGCACAAACTGCTCAAGTACTGCCACAAACAGGTGATGCTAATAGCTATGGCCTTGCAGCATTTGGTGCAGGAATCGTCGCTTTCTCAACTCTGACACTTCTTGGAGGCATGAAGCGTAAAGAAGACTGAGAAGAATCCACCTGATTTGGCAAAATAAAATACGTTAAGACCTGCTCATTATATGGAGACAGGTCTTTTTATGATGTTATTCTTCTACAGTATTGAATAGTTACTTGTTTTTTTTGGGGGGGGGTTATGGTCTTTGCACAAACTAGCCATCTTACAGGTGATTATGATTCCCCTTTTGTGGGAAAAGTGATAGATTAAATCAAGATTAAAAAAAGAGGACCTTAAAAATGACAGCAGATGAGAAAATTTTGGCCTTGATTAAACCAGAATATCTGGAAAGGGTTCCGAGAATGTTTCGTGGTCATGCTACAAAGACAACTGTAAAAAAAAAGATTGCTCAAGAGTATCCAGACCCTTATGCTAAGACGGAGGTGGCGGGGGATCTGCCAGATGAAACGACTCAGGAGTTATCAATCATTATCAACGGTATCTTTGAGGTTAAGATAAAAAAGCATAATTTCTAGTAAATTTAGCATTAGCGGTTCATTTTTGGACTGCTTCTTTTGCTAGCTCCAATAATTTTTTAGTTGAAATAATTTTAATGAACAAAATAGTTTACAAATAGATTGCTTAATGTTACTATGCCTAATGATGAGGTAACGATTCAATGTGTGAGAGTATTGAATGAGTTATGGAAGTTCATCGAATAAATAAACTTTTTCTTTTAATTATCTTTGGGAGGATAATCGAATGACAACAAAAAAACTCAAAAGCTACACGCTCTTTAGTAGCTTATTTTTAGCGACCGTTTTTGCAACCAACACAGCCTTTGCTGATGATGTTGTTAGCAACGATCAAGCCAATCAACCGACTGCGTCACAAGAGCAAGCGGCACCAGCCACTGGGGACCAAACGGCATCACAGGATGCTCAAGCCGGAAATAATAATGCTGCAAGCAATCAACATGAAGCTCCAGTTACTGATCCGACGGTTAGAGAAATTAACAAGGTTGATAATGGAGATGGGACTTCAACGACAACTTCGGAAGTGACATCACAAGATTTGGAAGCGGCTAAAGCTGATGTTTCTAAGTTTAATGAAGATAACAAAGACACGGTTAATCCAGCTGCCAATTTAACTGAAGCTGACCCTCAAGAACAGGCAAATGTTGAAGCAGCTCATGCTGATAACCAAAAACAAGCTGAGAACATTGAAAAGTCTTTGGCGAATCAAAAAGCAAAACTCGACCAATATAAGGTTAAACTTGAAAACTACCAACGAGCTCTTGCAGCTAAGCCTGAACTTGATAAAAAATTTCAAGAAGATTTAGTGAAATACCAAGCTAACAAAAAAGATTATGATGCCAAATTGAAGGCTTGGCAAGACTATCAAGAACAGGTTAAAAATGGCACAGCTGCAGGACGCGTTGAAACTGCTCAAGGCCTAGTTTACCAAAGTGAACCAGGAGCCGTTATTTCCCTTGAAGGTGTCAAAAACTACATTACTAAAAAAGGAATGCAGGAAGTTACTTCTAATAGTGATGTCTTGCAGCATTATAACACTGATAATTATGGTAATGATAAGTTAACTGAGGAAAACCCATACAGTGGTACTGAGGATACTTGGTTCAAGATGCAAACGGGGGATACTGTAACAGCGACCTACAGCAATTTAACCAAATCTAGCTATGGTGATAAAAAAATCAAGAAAGTTGTAATCACTTACAAGCTTAATAGTTCATCAAGTGCCGATGGTTCTGCGATTGTTGAACTTTTCCATGATCCAACCAAAACAATCTTTATCGGTGCGCAAGTACCAGAAGGTGGTGAAAAAGGACCTGTTAGTGTAACCATGCGAATCCGTTTTTACGATGAGGATGATAATGAAATTGATATGAGTGATAATAAAGCTATCATGAGCTTGTCCTCTCTCAATCACTGGATTAGCGATCTTGGTAATCATATTGAAAAGGTTTCTGTTGGTGAAAATGAATTTATCAAGATTCCGGGATCATCGGTAGACTTACATGACGATTATATCTACTCTGATAAAGAAAATCAACGTAAGTCAAATGGAGCTATCTTTGACGCTGATGGTGAGAATGGCTGGGATGCGATTAATGCTGACGGTCAACCTCGCTCAGCAACTGCTTTTTACGGTGCAGGAGCTATGACCTACAAGGGTAAAGAATTTACTTTTGAAGCTAGTGGTAATAATCCCTATATTCCGACTACAATCTGGTTCTCTACTAATTCTGTTGTAGCGGTTCCTAAAAATCCGGGTGATGCTCCTCAACCACCTAAACCAGTTGAAGATCCTAAAGAGCCAACTAAACCAGACCCTTTAAATTTGACATGGCATAAAAATATTGTCAAGGAAACTGTTGCTAATCCGATTCCTGTTAAACCAGTTATTCCCAAAACAATAACTTCTGTTGAAACTCCAAAACCTCAGCCTCAACCAAAACCTCAGCCACAAACACCAACTACTCCAATTCCAGTTGAGGTTGCTGATCCAAAACCTGCTGCCCCAGTTCAAAAACAGACAACTCTTCCACAAACTGGTGACTCAAGTGGTTACGGTCTAGCAGCCTTTGGTGTTGGCATTGTTCTCTATGCTACTTTAACCTTGCTTGGTAGTCGTAAAATGGATGAAAATAATGATTAAGTAAGCCTAATGAGAAGCAGTAGAGGATGACTTAAGTAAAATAAGCGAACTTTCATCTCACAAGAGGTGAAAGTTTTTGTAGAGCTTGATTGGACTCGGATAAATAATAGTCTGTCATGACCATTTTCCCTTGAACCTGAGAACAATAGAACAAAGAAAAAGCCCGAGATTAGTCTGGGCTTTTTGCTATTTAAGCTAGGGAATCAGCCTTATTTTTCGAACTCTGCCTTGCTCTTGACATCTGCGTATTCTTCAGGTACTTCCTGAGTTAGAATATCGTCATAGCTGGCCAGCTTAAGGTTTTGACCGTATTTATTTTTTAGAGCCGTGGTAACTAGGCGGTAGGCCAGATTGGCATTGCGAGATAGGATAGGGCCATGGAAGTAGGAGCCAAAGACATTCTTATAGTGGACGCCTTCGGTACGGTCTTCCTTGTTATTACCATTACCATAGAGGCAGATGCCCAGGGGCTTTTCGTTGTCAGCCAGGAAGGTGCGACCCTGGTGGTTTTCAAAGCCATAGTAGGTTTCGTCAAATTCATCGTTGCGAATCTTGATGTCGCCAATATAGCGGTTATTTTCTTGGTTGAGGGTGTAGTGGCCCATGACACCGATACCGTCAATTTTTTGGCCGTTGGCTTGGACGTAATATTGTCCCAAGAGTTGGAAGCCACCGCAGATGGCTAGGAGAACGCCGTCATTCTCGATATAGCGACCGATAGATTCCTTAATGCGAGGCAGGTTTTTGGCAACAATGGATTGCTCGTAGTCCTGACCGCCACCGAAGAAGACTAGGTCGTAGTAGCTGTCATCAAAGTCATCGTCCAAGGAAACAATATCCACAGTGACCTTGGCTCCCAGCTTTTCTGCTACGTATTTGAGCATGAGGATATTACCATTGTCCCCGTAAGTATTCATCAGGTTGCCGTAGAGGTGGGCCAGGTGGAGTTCATAGTTATAGTCTCGATTGTCTGGAGACTGTAAGGAGGTATAGACCATTAGTGCATCTCCTTTCCAACAGCATGCCGGCTGGCAAGAATTTCTCTAAATTCCAGCATAGCAGTGTAGGTGGCCAAGATATAGGCATACTCTTCCTCTTGCTTTTCAATCAGAGTCATGATGTCCTTGAGACTCTCGGCCTGGGTAATCTTATCTTCTGGATAGCCAGTTACCCGCAAACGTCTAGCGATTTCGGAGTGGCGGACACCGCCAGCATTGATTTCCGGAATATCCATGTCCAAGATACTTTCAAAATTAGCATCCCAAATCCAGCTGGTGTCAATCCCGTCAGCATAGTTGGCGTTAAGCAGGACAGACAGGCTAAATGGATAATGGGCCAACTTAATCATGTCCAAGGCCTGACTGGCTCCAACAGGATTTTTAATCAGGACCAGAGTACAAGATTTGTCGCCGATTTTAAAGGTTTCTTGTCGACCAAAGACGGCCCGGCTATTATCAAAACCAGCCTTGATTTGCTGAGGTTGGACACCGAAAAATTCAGCCACGGCTACGGCTGCTAGGGCATTGTAGATATTGTAGAGACCGCCAACATTGATTTTATAATCCTGACCATCAATAATAAACTTGGAAGTTGTATTGGTAATTTCAGTCAGCTCGCTCAAGGCATAATCCAACTTTGGCCGCTCAAAACCACAATTAGGACAGGTGTAGTCCCCTAGATTGGCATAGGTATTGAGGCGATACTCTAGGATATGCTGACACTTGGGACAAAGAATCCCTTCGGTATTGTAGTGGGCCTGCTTAGGTTGACTTTTTTTTGTATCGAAGCCGTAAAATTTTACAGGATTGACGACTTTCTTGGAATTAAAGAGGGGGCTGTCGCCATTGGCCAAAATAGTCGCCTGAGGGGCCTTGGCCGCCCCATCCAAAATCATCTGATAGGTGGTGTAGATTTCCCCATAACGGTCCATTTGGTCACGGAAAATATTGGTGAAAACAAAGAGGCTTGGCGTGATGTAATCTGTAATCTTAGGCAGACTGGCCTCATCAATTTCCAGCACCGCAATTTTCTTGCCGGACTTGGCCTTTTTGGCGGTCAGAAAGGTCGAAGTGATACCAGTAATCATATTGGCGCCGCTAGGATTGGTTACAACCTCGCCGAAAGCTTCCTTGAGAATGCCAACCGTCAGAGCTGTCGTCAGGGTTTTTCCATTGGTCCCCGTCACAACGACGATTTCGTAGTCCTTGGCAATGCTATCTAAAATGTCCTTGTCAAATTTTAGGGCTAATTTGCCAGGCAGAGTAGATCCCCGGCCCATCTTGCTGAGCACAAAATGAGCCGACTTCCCTGCTGTTATCCCTAGTAATGTTTGTAATTTCATAAGAACTATTATAGCAGAAAAAAATCATCCAGTGGATGATTTTTTCCAGCGACACGAGATTTGACTAGTCGATATTACTAGTCAAAGGGTGTTAGTAAGGGAGGCAGACAAGGTATATTAGTGCTTGTCGTGAGTCTCCCTTGAGCTAAGAAATAAGAGAGCGAGTTAGTTTCTAGTGGAGCTGGTATTTTTATAGTTGAGCAGACAGAGAACTATTGAAGATGGCCTCGCCTAAAAATAAGAAAGCGAGGCTAGCAAGAAGACTGAAACAGCTTAGAATCTTGGACGAGATTTGCTCAAACAAAAGAAAAGCTCAACAAACTTAGTCACCTATAAAAAATGAAATGACAGCAATGACAATAACAGCACCAGCTATGGATGGAATTAGGGCCATACCAGCCAGAGACGGACCCCAATAACCAAAAAGTGACTGGCCGACGAAGGAACCAAATAAGCCAGCAAAAATATTGGCCAAACACCCCATCGAATCGCTTCTCTTTGTAACACTGGCAGCTACCATTCCGATGATAGCTCCAACGATAATTGCTCCAAGCATATAGTTACCTCTTTAACGAATTATTCTTTTGTTATTGTATCGAATTTACTCTATTTTGACAAAGAGCAACCTCACTCTGACTTTACTTTTGTCGCTATAGAGTTCCTCATCTTGTCAATTAGCCCGTATGATTTTGATTGCCTTATTGACTAAGGAATTCTAGCCTGCTCTTTTTCTTTGGCTCTTTGTGGAAAACGAAAGATTGCACTGGAAGCCAGCTACTGAACCTAATTTTCTGAGTCCCCCCTTTACACTTGAGTTCAGACTAAAAATGTCCCCTAGTCTCTTTCAATATTTTGAAATGAAGAGCATGGCCTCATATTATATGCCAGACACACGAAAGATTTTTTGAGAAAAATAATGCTTTCTGTCATTCATCATTCTAATCTTTCAACAGAAAATTAAGACTTTTGATACTTTACTATAGAAAAATATCAAAATAGTTCAAAACATACCAGTATCAGAAATATCTGTTTCATGCGTACGGCGTGGTTTCATATTAGAATGATAAGGAAAAACCGATTAAAAAATGTTATAATAAAAGTCGCTGACTTTCACAGTAGAAAAATAAGAAGAGAGGAATTCATGAACGATTTAATCAATTTAGATCCTGACTTTTGGCGGTCCATTTTTGATTCACCTTGGTCTGTCATTATCAATATCTTAGATATCTTAATCGTTGCCTACCTCATCTATAAGTTTATCAATGCCTTAGCAGGAACCAAAATCATGTCGCTGGTACAAGGAGTTGTCCTCTTTGTTCTCTTGCGTATTCTGGCGCAAATTATTGGTTTAACAATGGTTAGTTACCTGATGAATCAGGTCATCACTTATGGAGTCATCGCAGCGGTTGTTATCTTTGCGCCCGAAATTCGGACAGGACTTGAAAAATTTGGTCGGACGCCTCAGGCCTTTATCCAGACCAATAATATGACAGAAGATGAGCTGCTGATTGATGCCCTAATGAAGGCGGTAGCCTATATGAGTCCGCGCAAGATAGGAGCTTTGATTGCCATTGAGGGTGCGCAGACCCTACAAGAGTATATTGCAACTGGAATTGTTCTTGATGCTGATGTAACTAGTCAGCTCTTGATTAATATTTTTATTCCTAATACGCCCCTGCATGATGGCGCTGTTATCATTCGAGGAAACAAGATTGCGACAGCCTGTTCCTACCTGCCTCTCTCAGAATCTGATAGGATTTCCAAGGAATTTGGGACTAGGCACCGGGCGGCAATTGGTCTTTCGGAAAACTCGGATTCCCTAACCTTGGTTGTTTCAGAAGAAACTGGGGGTCTTTCAGTGACCTATAAGGGGGAATTTTTACACGACTTGAGTCGGGAGGAACTAGAGAACTTCCTACGAGATAAATTGATCAAGGAAGAACCTAAGAAGACTAATCTCCTAAATCAGTTGAGGGGAGGCCGTAGGCGTGAAAAATAATAGACTAAGATGGTTTCAAAAGCGTCGCATGATTCGCCAGTTTGGTACAGCTATCTTTTCCTTACTTCTGGCTATCTTAATCTTTATGACGGTCATCAGCGGTGATGGAACCAACAAAGGAAATTCTAGCGGAATCAATTCATCTAGTTTTAGCGATACCGTTGAGAATGTGCCAATCAACTTTAAGTATGATAGCAACGAATATTATATTTCTGGCTATGCTTCGACTGTGACAGTTACCCTGAGTTCATCTAACCGAGTTAATTTGACCACGGAAACCAATAAGTCAACTCGAAATTTTCAGGTGACAGCGGACTTGACCAACCTTAAAGAGGGGACTTCTAAGGTTCAGCTGGATGTTCGTAATTTACCAGCTGGCATGACGGCTAAAATTTCGCCTAATACGGCAACAGTTACCATAGGGAAAAAGAAAACAAAAACCTTTCCAGTTAAGGCGGAAATTTCTGATGAACAGGTAGCTAAGGGATATAGAGTTAAATCAACAGATTTAGATATTGATGAAGCCAAGGTCACCAGTAATGAGGCAACCATCGGCCAGATAGACCATATCAGGGCGACTTTACCAGATAATGAATCGGCTCTAACCGATGATTTCGATGGCAAGGTTAATCTTCAGGCTGTTGATGCTAGTGGTAATGTTTTAGCGGCTACCATTAGCCCTGAAACAACAAATTTATCTGTGGAAGTTTCAACCATGACTAAAAAGGTTCCGATTAAGGTCGAATTCACCGGCGATATGGATAGTTCCCTATCTAATATCAACTATAGTTTGGATACTTCAACGGCAGTTATTCAAGGCGATCAGGCTAGCCTCAATAAGATTAGTGAACTGACGGCCAAGTTGAATATCTCCAATGTCACTAGTAATACGACAAAAACTGTTAAACTGGGTGTTCCAGAAGGGGTAGTCGTAGAACCATCAGAAGTTGATGTAAAATTGACAACAACAAAGAAGTAAAGTTCGTTAGGCAATGTATAGAATGGAGGAAAGTGCTAAGCACTAAAATCTTATGGGAAAATATTTTGGAACGGACGGGGTCCGTGGAGAAGCAAATATTGAATTGACACCGGAATTGGCCTTTAAATTGGGCCGTTTTGGTGGTTATGTGCTCAGTCAACACGAAACCGAACGTCCTCGTGTTTTCGTAGCCCGAGATACCCGTATCTCAGGAGAAATGCTAGAATCTGCTTTGATTGCTGGTTTGCTGTCAGTTGGAATTGAAGTTTATAAACTGGGTGTCCTTGCCACACCGGGTGTTTCTTACTTGGTTCGGACGGAAAAAGCTAGTGCTGGCGTTATGATTTCAGCCAGCCACAATCCTGCCCAGGACAATGGCATCAAGTTCTTTGGCGGTGATGGTTTTAAGTTGGATGATAATCGTGAAGCTGAAATTGAGGTACTCTTGGATGATTCAGAGGATAAACTTCCTCGGCCATCTGCTCAAGGTCTGGGAAACCTGGTTGACTATCCTGAAGGCCTGCGCAAGTATGAAAAGTTCTTAGTTGACTCTGGCAATGATTTAGAAGGCATGAAAATTGTCCTTGATACGGCCAATGGGGCTGCATCGGTTTCTGCGCGTGATGTCTTCCTAGATTTGAATGCTGATATTACGGTAATCGGAGAAAATCCAGACGGCCTCAATATCAATGATGGTGTTGGCTCAACTCACCCCGAACAACTACAAGAAGCCGTTAAAAAAGTGGGTGCTGAAATTGGTCTAGCTTTTGATGGCGATAGCGACCGCTTGATTGCTGTGGATGAAAATGGACAGATCGTCGATGGTGACCGGATTATGTTTATCATCGGGAAGTACTTGTCTGAACAAGGAAAACTGGCTCAGAATACCATTGTAACCACCGTTATGTCCAACCTTGGCTTCCACAAGGCCCTCGATGCACAAGGCATTAACAAGGTTGTCACAGCCGTCGGTGATCGCTATGTGGTAGAAGAAATGCGTAAGAATGGCTACAATCTGGGTGGTGAGCAATCTGGTCATGTCATCATCATGGACTACAATACAACTGGTGATGGTCAGTTGACGGCTATTCAGTTGACCAAGGTCCTCAAGGAAACTGGCAAGACTTTGTCGGAGCTGGCTAGTGAAGTCACTATCTATCCACAGAAATTAGTCAATATCCGAGTGGAAAACAGCATGAAGGATAAGGCCATGGAAGTTCCGGTTATCGCTCAAGTCATTCAGAAGATGGAAGCAGAAATGGCAGGGAATGGCCGTATCTTGGTTCGCCCTAGTGGAACAGAGCCGCTGCTGCGGGTCATGGCGGAGGCTCCGACAACCGAAGAAGTTGACTACTATGTTGATACTATTGCCAAGGTTGTCCAAGATGAAATTGGCCTAGATTAAACCTGATTAGAATGGATAAGAGGCTTGACCCTGTAGGGTCAAGCCTCTTATGATATAATGGGGGAAATTTTAAGAGATGGAGTTGTCAGGCCATACGTTTGGATAAATTTTTAGTGGACTGCGGTATTGGGAGTCGCAGTCAGGTCAAGACGTTTTTGAAGAAGAAACAGGTTCAAGTTAATGGGAAACTGGAAACTTCGCCCAAGCGACAAATTGATGAGGTCAAGGATGAGATCGCTTATGCTGGCCAGTTTCTTCAACACGAGACCTTTGTTTATTATTTGCTCTATAAACCTAAAGGTGTCGTTTCAGCGACTGAGGATGACCAGCATCGTACGGTTCTTGATTTGCTGGACGAGACTGCTCGACACAAGCAGGTCTTTCCCCTTGGTCGTCTGGACATTGATACGACAGGTCTCTTGCTCTTGACCAATAACGGTCCCCTGGCCCACGCGCTATGCTGTCACCTAAAAAGCATGTTTCCAAGGTTTATCAGGCTAAGGTGGCAGGTCTGATGACGACTGAGGACGTGACAGCCTTTGCCCAGGGGATTGAGCTAAAGGATTTTGTCTGCCAGCCAACGACCTTGCGGATTTTGGAAAGCGACCAAACTGAGCAAACTTGCCAGGTAGAAATTGAGATTGCCGAAGGTAAGTTTCATCAGGTTAAACGGATGGTGGCCAGCCGTGGGAAAAAGGTTCTAGAACTCAAGCGACTGAGCATGGGACCTTTGACCCTTCCAGATGATTTAGAGGAGGGGCAGTATCGTCGTTTGACTGAACGAGAGTTGGCTGATTTATCAGGGTTTCAAGTTGATTTGTAGGGCCAATCATGGTAAGATAGGTTAAAATAATGTAGTAAAGAGGTAGATATAATGGCTTTTGGAGAAAATGGTCCACGTAAGAAAACATTTTTTGAACACTTGACGATGTGGGTTGTTATGTTAATGGTTATCATTACTGTAGGAGCAATCGTTCTCGGTGCACTTGCTGCCTTCTAATGAGGTTTGAAACGCTCCTAAGAGCGTTTTTTTAGAGGAAAAAGGAAGAAAACAAGTATGAGTATGTTTTTAGATACCGCCAAGATTAACGTTAAGGCAGGTCGTGGCGGCGATGGCATGGTGGCCTTTCGTCGTGAAAAATACGTCCCTAACGGTGGCCCTTGGGGCGGTGACGGCGGTAAGGGTGGCTCGGTCATCTTTAAGGTCGATGAAGGACTTCGCACCCTCATGGATTTCCGCTATAATCGTAAATTTAAGGCCAAAAATGGCGAAAAGGGGATGACCAAGGGCATGCACGGGCGTGGTGCCGAGGATCTCATTGTCGCTATCCCACCTGGGACAACGGTTAGAGATGCCCAAACGGGGAAGGTTTTGACTGACTTAGTTGAGAATGGGCAAGAATTTGTTGCTGCCAAGGGTGGCCGTGGTGGTCGGGGGAATATTCGTTTCGCTACCCCTCGCAACCCTGCTCCGGAAATTTCCGAAAATGGTGAACCTGGTGAAGAGCGAGACCTGCAACTGGAACTGAAAATTTTGGCCGATGTTGGCTTGGTCGGTTTTCCTTCTGTCGGGAAATCAACCCTGCTTAGCGTGGTTTCAGCAGCCAAACCCAAAATCGGAGCCTACCATTTTACCACCATTGTCCCTAATATCGGCATGGTTCGGACCAAGTCTGGTGAAAGCTTTGCCATGGCTGACCTGCCCGGTCTGATTGAAGGAGCTAGTCAGGGTATTGGTCTGGGAACCCAGTTCTTGCGACATATTGAGCGGACTCGGGTTATCCTCCATGTCATCGATATGTCAGCAGCCGAAGGACGTGACCCTTATGAGGATTACCAGTCCATCAACAAGGAGTTGGAAACCTACAATCTTCGCCTGATGGAGCGGCCTCAGATTATTGTGGCCAACAAGATGGATATGTCGGAAGCCGAAGAGAATTTGCAAGAATTCAAGAAAAAATTGGTAGCGGACTACGATGAATTTGAGGATCTGCCAATGATTTTTCCTATTTCCAGCCTGGCCCATCAAGGTTTGGAAAACTTATTGGAAGCGACAGCGGAACTCTTGGATAAGACGGACGAATTCTTGCTCTACAGCGAAGATGAGTTGGCCCAAGAAGAAGTCTACTATGGCTTTGATGAAGAGCAAAAACCATTTGAAATCAGCCGGGATGATGATGCCACTTGGGTACTATCCGGTGAGAAGTTGGAAAAACTCTTTGTCATGACCAACCTAGAACGAGACGAAGCCATCATGAAATTTGCCCGCCAATTGCGGGGAATGGGAGTTGACGAAGCCCTGCGAGAACGTGGTGCCAAGGATGGTGACCTGGTTCGTATCGGCAAGTTTGAGTTTGAGTTCGTTGATTAGTAAGAATTGTCAGCGACTAAAGTCGCAGCAATTCTACGTCAACCGCTATGGCGGATTGACTAACTATTAAACTAGCTTTAAAATCAAACTAAAATCGACTTTGATTTTCAAGCGTCGTTGACTAATATTGAAAACTTATCTAAACGCTGAAGCGATTGATAAGTTACGTCTGTCGCTATGGCGAACAGCCTATCAACCTTACTAACTCCGAAAAAATAGTAGTGTCGACTATTTTTTCTTCCTGTCGTAATCTCGTGAGCCCTACTTTGTTAAAACACTTGATAGGCTACAGCAGTTGCCCAATAGCAACTGCTTAACTCCCTTACTAACTGCACACATCCAACAGTATCGGTCGGATGTGTGCAGTGTCGTACTAAAATTGTCAGCGACTAAAGTCGCAGCAATTCTAGGTCAATCGATATGGCGGATTGATAGACTACAGATAGTGAGTGGGCCATAGCTCGCGCTAAAGCGAACGGTTTATCAACTACATACAAATATAGAAATTTTAAGCCTGAAAGAGGTGATTTTATGGGAGACAAGCCCATATCCTTCCGTGATAAGGATGGCAACTTTGTGTCGGCTGCCGATGTTTGGAATGCGGACAAGTTGGAGGAGCTTTTTAATAAGCTCAATCCCAATCGTAAGTTGCGTTTAGAGCGGGAAAAGGAGGAAGCAGCACAGGCTGCCAAGCAAAAAGAAGAAGGTCAGTCCAAATAAGGGCTGGCCTCTTTTTATATCCTTTGAAAATCAAAATTCTCCGTTGTTAACTCACTTTGCCTTACTTGCTGAGGCTGGGACAAAAACTCCTAACCTCGTTACTTTTCCTACTTTTGATTTCCATTAAGCATTAGTCTAGTCTGATGAGTTCTTCTTCGGTTAATTGATAGCTAATTTGAGTGACTTGCTCGATGAAAGTTCGATCATGTGAAATGGTAAAAATCGCACCAGGGTAATCTTGTAGTAATCGTCTAATTTCTGGTTGAGAGCTCGGAGAGAAGTGGCGAGTTGGTTCATCCAGAAGCAAAATATTATTGCGGTCAAAAACCATCTTGGCTAGAAAGAGTTTGGCTTTTTGGCCTCCAGATAGATGACTAATAGGGTGGAGGATTTCATTCCGTGTGAATTTGAGGCCGGCTAATAAGGTACGTGCCTCCTCTTCGCGACCGGACTGGCTGAGAAATTCGAGTGCTGTCAGATTTTGGTCAACGTTTTCTGAATATTCCTGTGGCATATAGCCGACAGAAACGCCTGGTTTGTCTTGCAAATCTTGGTAGATCTTTCTTATTAATGTCGTTTTTCCAATACCATTAGGACCGATAAGGGCAATTTTCTCCTGCCCTTTTAGAGTGAAGTCAATGATCTGTCCTGTTATCACTTTTTCAGCTTGGTAATTTAGTAAGATTTTCTGAGCTGGTAGAGTCTGGATAGCAGCAAAGAAGAGTCTAATGTTGTCAGGGTTATCAGGTAATTCTGTAAATCCTTTTTCTTCTCTTTCAAAGCGTTTTTCCTGTGACAGGATATTCTTCATTTTCTTGGCTAGCAGGCGTCCTTGAACATCATTTTTAGTTGCAGCTAGATTGTGCCGTACAGAGGACTTAGTACGATTGAGTTTTTCCAGCCGGCTTTGCTGTTTTTCTCGTTCTTTCTTGGCAATGCGTTCTTGCTTGATGCGTGAATCTTGCCGTTGGTTAATATAGGTTTTGTAGTCAAGGGCTTTACTTGTTGAGCGAGCCTGATTCCCTTTTTTGACTTGCTCTAGGTGGATAATGTGTGTGGCAGTCTTACTAAGTAGGGTTTCATCATGGGAAATGAAAATAATCGTTAAGGGACTTTCGGCAATGAATTTTTCTAACCAGTTCATTGTTTCCATATCCAAGTCGCTTGAAGGTTCATCCAAGAGGAGCAAGTCGGGTTGCTGAGCTAAGAGTTTCAGAAGTTGAAGTTTGATTTTTTCGCCTCCTGAAAGTTGAGCGACAGTTTGCTCAACATCTGCAAAACGCTGGCTGTCAAAGTGGAGAGTGGTCGCTAATTGGTAGAGCAGATTAAAATCAAAAAGATTGTAGTCAATATCCTTATAAAGATAGTCTGAAATGGACAGTTGGCTATCTTCTTTGGGGAGAATCTGAGGAAGATAGGCCATAGACTTGAAATGATTGACAATCTTACCGGTTACACTAGCATAGCTGACAATCATTTCGGGATGATAAATGTATTGCAGTAGGGTTGATTTACCCGTACCTTCCTCACCTATGATGGCTACCTTATCACCAATGTTTATGGTGACATTTAATTTTTCAATTAGGGTGTGTAAATCCTTATCTTGGACGATTGTTAAATCTTGCATTTGTAGCATAAAAGCCTCCTTGCGATTAAAAAAACAAGTCCTACCTTATCCAGTAGAACTTGTTTGACCGCACAAAAAAGACTAGTATCTAGCTTATAATTTATGATAATGTGCATGCAATCAATTTTCTTCTAGATAAAGTCTCACAACTTTGGCGATTTTCTTCAAAACGAGACAAGGTAACTGAATCCAGTCGGTCGAAGCCAACTCAATCAGTCTCGTCAAAAAGTCCAATCAAACAAGAAGAAAATTAATTTTTCAATGCACCCTACCTCCTGATTATTTGCTCTTATTGTACCATAAGATAGGGGAAAAGCAAGAAGCAGTTGAGACACAAAAAAAAACACCACGACAATGATCGTAGCGTTTCTGCATTTAAGCATTCAAGACCTTGTCCAGGAATTCCTTGAGACGAGGATGTTGAGGGTTATCGAAGATTTGTTCGGGTGTTCCGTCTTCGAGGAATTCACCGCCGTCAGTAAAGATAACGCGATTGGCGACCTTTCTGGCGAAGCCCATTTCGTGGGTGACAATCAGCATGGTCATGCCCTGTTCGGCTAGGTCTCGCATAACGTTGAGCACATCACCGACCATTTCAGGGTCCAGAGCTGATGTCGGCTCGTCAAAGAGCATGATGTCAGGATTCATAGCCAGGCTGCGAGCGATAGCCACCCGCTGCTTTTGTCCCCCTGAAAGACTTTCAGGACTGACACCACGCTTGTCGGAGAGTCCGACCTTTTCCAGCAGATCCATGCCAACTTTTTCAGCTTCCTCCTTGGAATATTTCCCCAGCTCAACAGGGGCAAAGGTAATATTGTCCAAGACCGACATGTGGGGGAAGAGGTTGAAGTGTTGGAAAACCATCCCAATATTTTCCCGCACCTTATCGACATCGGTTTTGGGGTCGGATAGCTCATAGCCATCAACGATGACTTTACCACTGGTGATAGATTCCAGCAGGTTAAGCGTCCGCAGGAAGGTTGACTTTCCTGAACCAGAAGGTCCGATGATACAAACGACATCACCTTCATTAAATTGGGCATCAATGCCCTTCAAGACTTCATTGTCTCCATAGGATTTATGGAGGTCTTGCACATCAATTTTCAAGTCTGCCATTATTTAAGCTTCCTTTCTAATCGTTTTGCCAAGCGGGTCAAGAGGGTGATGATGACCAGATAGATGATGGCTAAGATAGCGTACATCCGGAAGGATTGGTAGTTACGGGCAATGATAATTTTACCAGTTTGGAAGAGCTCGACTAGACCGATTGCGGAAACAATGGTTGTATCTTTCAGCGAGATAACGAACTGGTTGATGAAGTTCGGCAACATGACACGAACAGCTTGGGGCAGGATAACCTTACGCATGGTCTTGCCGTAAGGAATACCCAGGCTTCGGCTGGCTTCCATTTGTCCCTTAGGTACAGCCTCAATACCACCACGAACAATTTCAGCGATATAGGCAGCAGCGTTGAGGGAGAGAGCGATAGTGGCGGCAACAAAATCGTTGATTGGTGATTGGTGACCGGTGATGGATTCAATCAGGTTGGGAATACCCCAATAGATGAAGGCTGCGACAATCATCAAGGGAATACCCCGAACCACATCAACGAAGATTTTAGCGATTCCTTGGAGAATCTTATTTGGAGCAACAGCCATCATTCCAAAGATAATACCAATAACCATGGCAATGGCGAAGGAAAGGAGGGTCAGAGCAACGGTAATACCCAAACCTTGCAAGAGTTGCTTGTAGTTGTTTTGGATGAGACCAATGATAGTGGTTTCATCAGCTGACTTCTTCTTGCTTGTCTTATTATCAGCCAGGTATTTGTTGACAATCTTGTCATACTTACCGGATTTAACCAGAGAGGCAAGTCCATTGTTAAACATTTGAATCAGCTCAGGATCTGATCCCTTCTTAACAGCAAAGCCGACATCACCGGACTTTTCTCCCTTAATCGGAGTCTTGAACTTCCGGCCTTGCTTGATAGCATATTTGAGGACGGCTTCATCGTCCATCATGGCATCAATCGAACCGTTTTGTAGGCTGTCGTAGAGAGTTGAGCCATCGTCGTAAGCTCGTACTGTATAGCCGTATTGGCTGGCATGTTGGGTTAACCAGTCGTAAGAAGCGGTTCCCTTCTTGGCACCAACTGTCTTACCCTTAAGATCAGCGTACTTGCTGATTTTGGAATCAGACGGAACGGCAACAATAGTATTGGCTGAATAGTAGGCATCTGAGAAGTCAAAGGTGGCCTTGCGTTCGTCAGTAATAGTCATGCCGGCGATAACTCCGTCAGCCTGACTAGACTGAACAGCATTGAGGGCAGCATCGAAGCCAGGGTATTGCAATTTAATCTTGAAACCTTGTTGTTTTGCAATAGCCTTGATTAACTCAACATCAATACCAGTATAGCCGCCAGAACTGTTTTGGAACTCAAATGGGGCGAAGGATGAATCTAAAACAATGGTATAGCTATTTTTAACGGGAGTTGCTTTTTTGTTAGCATCCCCAGTCAGATGAAGGCTGGCAGAAGGTGTTGTTGAGTTTTCATTAACGGAATTCCCCAACCACTTCTTCATGATTTTATCGTAGGTACCGTCCTTCTTCATGGCTTTAAGAGCCTTGTTGAAATCTTTAATCAGGTATTCTTGCTTACTGCCTTTTTTGACACCAAAGGCGAAGCTGCCAACCGATTCACCGTCCATACTCATATCGTAGTGTTTGCCTTGTTTGATAGCGTATTGAACAACAGGTTTGTCATCCATAGCGGCATCGACTGCCCCTTGGTCTAGGCTGTTGTTCATCAGATCGCTGGTATCAAAAGTTTTGACAGTATAGCCATATTGATCGGCATGCTGGTCCAACCAGTCTTGGGCGGCTGTACCGTTTTTAACACCGACAGTTTTCCCCTTGAGTTGGTCATAACTAGAAATGCTTGTCGTTCCTGATTTGGTATAGACAACGATTGAGGTATCATAGTAGGAGTCTGAGAAACTGAAGACCTTTTTACGGGCGTCGGTAACAGTAGTTCCAGCCATCAGGCCATCAGCCTGACCAGATTGGACAGCATTGACAGCGGCATCAAAACCTGGGTAGGTCTGCTTATAGTCCCAACCGGAGCGTTTGGCGACTTCTTTAATGATGTCGACATCAATCCCCTTATAGGTTTGGTCGCTGTCCTTAAATTCAAAGGGAGCATAGGCGGTGTCAGAAACGATAGAAATCTTTTCAGCAGCCTGGGCCTTCCCTGAGAAAAGAAGAGCTGACAAGACACTTAGCATAAGTGTCAGAAGTTTTTTCTTCATGGTTGTCTCCTTATTGTAAATTTCCTCCTTATTTTATCAGAAAATAAGGCCTTAAGCAAATTTTTATCGATTTTATGTCAGAAAACCTGACATGTGATGATTTGTAAAATTAGACCAGCTATGTTATATTTGGACTATTAATATAATACAAGCTTTCATGATGAGGAGAAATTGTATGGAAAAACGGCTATTGCAAGCACCGACGAAGTTATATGATAAGATACCCAGATGGCTTTTTCTGATTTTGGCCTGTTTGATGGTGGAAGCCTTCTTCTGGATTGGTAGTTTTCTGGGCAGTATTCTATTGATTATTCCAGGTATGCTATTTTATTTCATGAGAATAGGTAATTTTGGAAACTTTTTTCTTCCATGTATTTTCAATTGCTTCTCTTTCTCTTTGTCGCAATTCTCTTGATGATTTGGGTCAAGTGGGTCGAGAGGCGGTCAATTACCAGCTTGGGTTTCTTTCAAAAGAGGAAGGCTTTCAAGGAAATCGCTAAGAGTTGGGGATTTGGAAGCCTAATCATTTCTCTTTCTTTTGCTCTGACCTATCTATTTGGTGGGGTCTATTTTACAGACATGGATTTCTCGCTCTTGATCATTCTCTATGTTTTGTCCTTAATTCCCTTTTGGTTCATCCAGAGTGGAACAGAAGAACTATTGACAAGAGGGTGGTTGCTACCTCTACTGAATAGACGCTTTAATTTGGCCCTAGCCGTTGGTGTCTCAAGTGGTTTATTCGGTTTGATGCATCTTCTCAATGCACATGTTATCTTCTATTCAATCTTGTGTATCATTTTATCTGGTATCGTCATGACCCTTTATGCCCTGAAAAGGGATAATATCTGGGGAGTTTCTGGCCTCCACGTCGCCTGGAATTTTATGCAAGGAAACATCTTTGGTATTGCCGTTAGTGGTCAAGAGCCTGGTGCTTCCCTATTTCATTTCTCTCATAAATCAGGAGTAGCAGAATGGATTTCTGGAGGAGCTTTCGGAACGGAAGGGAGTCTCTTAACTTCCTTCGTTCTATTACTGACCATCATTTTTCTCCTCTGGCAGTTAAGACTAGAAAAACGTTCGCAAGGGGAGAAGGAAGAGCCTTGGCAGGGCTCCTGATAATAGTTTTCAAAGAATTGCTGCCAATCTGGAATTAAAGGTAAAACTGCGTAAAGGGTAACATTTAATTTTTGAGTTTCATTAAGTATGACTTGTGATAAGTGATTTGACAGCTAAAGTTTGAGGGGAATAAGGTTGATGACTGCAATCAATCTTGTTCCCCCTCTCTTTTATTTTTTCTATGTTACAATAAAATCAACTATTGAAAGAAAAGAAGTGATATGATGATAGATCGCACAGACAACAACCGATTTCACCTGGTTTCTAAATACCAACCAGCGGGGGACCAACCGCAGGCGATTGAAGCTTTGGTTGATAATATTGAAGGAGGCGAAAAGGCCCAGATTCTCCTGGGGGCGACCGGTACGGGTAAGACCTACACCATGAGTCAGGTCATTAGCAAGGTCAACAAGCCAACCCTAGTCATCGCCCACAATAAGACCCTAGCGGGTCAGCTCTATGGGGAGTTCAAGGAGTTCTTTCCCGATAATGCGGTCGAGTACTTCGTTTCCTATTATGATTATTACCAGCCTGAGGCCTATGTCCCTTCTTCGGATACTTATATTGAAAAGGATAGTTCGGTCAATGACGAAATTGATAAGCTTCGTCACTCGGCTACCTCAAGTCTTTTGGAACGTAATGATGTTATCGTAGTGGCCTCAGTTTCCTGCATCTATGGTCTGGGTTCGCCTAAGGAATACGCCGACAGCGTGGTCAGCCTACGTCCTGGTCAAGAAATTTCTCGTGACCAGCTCCTTAACGATTTGGTTGATATTCAATTCGAGCGCAACGACATTGATTTCCAACGGGGACGTTTTCGGGTGCGGGGCGATGTGGTAGAAGTCTTTCCAGCCAGCCGCGACCAGCACGCCTTTCGGGTAGAGTTTTTCGGCGATGAAATTGACCGAATTCGAGAAATTGATGCCTTGACCGGCCACAATCTGGGCGAAGTGGACCACCTAGCGATTTTTCCAGCTACCCACTTTATGACCAATGATGAGCATATGGAAGTGGCCATTGCCAAAATTCAGGCTGAGCTCCAGCAGCAGCTCCAACTCTTTGAGTCTGAAGGCAAACTCTTGGAAGCCCAAAGGCTCAAGCAAAGGACCGATTACGACATCGAAATGTTGCGGGAGATGGGCTATACTAGCGGGGTCGAAAACTATTCTCGCCACATGGATGGTCGGAGTGAGGGCGAGCCTCCCTATACCCTGCTGGATTTCTTCCCAGAAGACTTCCTGATTATGATTGATGAAAGTCATATGACAATGGGGCAAATCAAGGGCATGTATAATGGTGACCGCTCCCGTAAGGAGATGCTGGTCAATTATGGTTTCCGCCTGCCATCTGCCCTGGACAACCGTCCCCTGCGCCGGGAAGAATTTGAAAGCCATGTCCATCAGATTGTCTACGTGTCTGCCACTCCAGGTGACTACGAGATGGAACAGACTGATACCGTTATCGAGCAAATTATTCGGCCAACAGGTCTGCTGGACCCCGAGGTTGAAGTTCGTCCAACCATGGGACAGATGGATGACCTGCTGGGCGAAATCAATGACCGTGTTGAAAAGGGAGAGCGGACCTTTATCACCACCCTGACCAAGAAGATGGCTGAAGACCTGACCGATTATCTCAAGGAGATGGGGGTCAAGGTCAAATACATGCACAGCGACATTAAGACCTTAGAGCGGACTGAAATTATTCGGGACCTGCGTCTGGGTGTCTTTGATGTCCTGATTGGGATTAACCTCCTGCGGGAAGGTATTGACGTTCCCGAAGTCAGCCTGATTGCCATTCTGGATGCGGACAAGGAAGGTTTTCTCCGCAATGAACGGGGCCTGATTCAGACCATCGGACGGGCTGCCCGCAATAGTCAAGGCCACGTTATCATGTACGCCGATACCGTAACCGAATCCATGCAGAAGGCCATGGATGAAACGGCCCGCCGGCGGGAAATCCAAATGGCCTACAATAAGGAACATGGTATCGTACCACAAACCATTAAGAAGGAAATTCGTGACCTAATTGCCATCACCAAGACCAATGAAGACAGCCAGGTAGCTGAAGAGATGGATGTTTCCACCATGTCCAAGAAGGAACGGCAGGAAACCATCAAGAAGCTGCAAAAGCAGATGCAAGAAGCAGCTGAGTTGCTTGACTTTGAATTGGCCGCCCAAATCCGCGACATGGTACTGGAGCTCAAAGCCTTGGATTAAAAAGCAGTCTGAACTTGAAGCAAAAGATTTGGTTGGTCCGGTTTTGCAGAAAAGTCATTAGGTCTGATTTCACTAGCGACTCAATCAGGCTTGTTTTGTCAAGCCCAACTGGGCTGAGCTCGCCAACCTGCTTTGGCCGCTGAGCTGGCCCTGTGGTTGACCTCGAATCGCTGGACGATATATTTGCTCTGTCGTTTAGTAAACTAACCAACCTTAACAAATCAAATACTTTTCTAGGTAGCTCTTGAGGCTACCTTTATTTTTGTAGGGGATAGTGCTAGAATAAAAGCTATCAAATAATACTCTTTGATATTCAAAACTTACAATCCTATCAAGGTTATTTTCTGCTAGAGATTTAACTTTTTATCAGATGATAAAGGATAGGGTGATACTTTCTCCAAAGTGGTATTATTAGCAGCAAAGTCAGTTGTTGCTAATAACGGAAATTTTTGAGACCTAGGCTCAAAAATTAGCAATGAAACTCCGCTAGGAGTTTGCTTGCGTCCGCACTTTTTAAGAAAGTATCAAAATAAAATGTTAATTTTGATTTTAAATGAGTATAGGGTGAAAAGAAAAGGCTGGCAGTTGGTCGCCTTTTTCCAACTGTCTTACTAAAAAAGGAAGTGTTTTAATGCCAGTTGGTGTGCTTGTTAACAGTTTTTCCATCATTTTTGGTGGTCTCTTGGGTGGTTTCTTCGGTCATCATCTCAATGATACCTTTAAGGATAAGATGAATATGATTTTTGGCGTCTGTTCGATGGGAATGGGGATTGCCTCAATTATCAAGATGTCCTATATGCCAGCCGTTATTTTCGCTGTCGTTCTGGGAACGATTGTTGGACTTTTGCTTGATTTTGACCGCAAACTTTTTAAAGGGGGCTTTATCATGCAACGCTACATGTCGAAAATTTTCCCCTCCAAGCCTGACATGCCTAGGAAACAATTTCTCAATGACCTAGTGACAGTCATCGTCCTTTTCTGTGCTAGCGGAACTGGTATTTATGGGAGCCTGGTCAATGGGATGACTGGTGATGCTTCCATCCTGATTTCAAAATCAATTTTGGATTTCTTCACGGCAGCCATCTTTGCCTGCAATCTGGGCTTTGTTGTTTCGGCCATCGCCCTGCCTCAATTTGTCGTCTTTTCCATCCTCTTTTACCTAGCTGGAGTCATTGTTCCTCTGACAACGCCAGCTATTATCAGTGATTTCACAGCCTGCGGAGGCTTTCTTATGGTTGCGACTGGTTTTCGGATTATTCAGGTTAAGATGTTTCCAACTGCTGATATGATTCCAGCCATGGTTTTGGTCATGCCCATTAGCTGGTTTTGGATAAGCTTTATCGTGCCATTATTGTAAGGAGTTTCTTATGTCCCGTGCATCGCAAGTGATTTTAACCAATATGTGTCTGATTGAGGATGGCAAGGGCAATATTGTCATGCAGATTCGCGACCCAGAGCGTTATTCTTGGTCGGGGGCTGCCCTGCCTGGCGGCCACGTAGAGGACAAGGAGTCCTTTCATGATTCGGGTGTGCATGAAATTTTTGAAGAGGCTTGACTATTGAGTATCCTCTATTGGTTGGCCTCAAAGATTGGCATACGGATGAAGGTATTCGCTATGTGGTCTTTCTCTATAAGGCGGGTGCTTATACTGGCCAATTAAGGTCTTCCGATGAAGGACAGGTCCTTTGGGTCAATCGTCAAGACTTGTCTCAGATGGATTTGGCTTACGATATGCTAGCCCTGCTGAGAGTCTTTGACGAGGCTGCCCTGTCTGAATATTTTTATCATGATAAAGTTGATGGAAGATGGCAGAAGAAATTCTACTGAATCTGCGATTTTATGCAGGTTTTCGAGTTTCAGTCACCTTATCCACCTTGACAAATGTATTTTTATAAGCTAAAATAGTATAAAAATTAGGAAGGCTGGCAAGGACTCTGCCTAGTTGTGAAATTAGGCAAGCAACCTGGTTTTCAGCGTCTTCCTTGCTCAGTCCCTTCAAGATGGAGAAATCTATGTCAATCAAAAAATTAATTACGGTGGCCTTGCTGGTGCTCATGTCGGTCACTCTGGTGGCCTGCTCCAATTCTGGCAAATCGGTCAAGAAAGATACCTCTTTATCAGAGGTGCAAAAGCGGGGAACTCTGGTTGTAGCGACCAGCCCAGACTTTGCCCCTTTCGAATTTAAGCGCTTGGTTAATGGTAAGGATACCGTTGCAGGTGTTGATGTTGAGCTATCTAAAGAGATTGCCAAGGAACTCAATGTCAAGATACACTTCCTGACAGTTTCTTTTACTAATGTTCTGGGGAGTGTTGCTATTGGTAAGGCAGACTATGGTATTTCTGGTATATCGGTGACGGAGGATCGGAAGAATTCCTTTGAATTTACAGAGCCTTATTTCGAATCTAAAAATGTTGTGGTCATCCGTAAGTCCGATTTGGCAAAATATACTTCTGTTGACAGCTTTGCTGGAAAATCTGTCTCAGCCCAAAAGGGAACCATTCAGGAAGGTGTTCTAGCTGACCAGATTTCCAAAGCATCGGCGGTTTCACTCACTCAAAATAGTGAAGGAATCAATGAGCTAAAGAGTGGTAAAATTCAAGGAATTGTCATGGAAAGTGCCATTGCTCAAGGTTATGTCTCCAGCAATAAAGATTTGACCGTCGCTAATATCACTCTCAAGAAAGTTGATGGTTCTTCCTATGCTATTGCTCTGCCTAAGGGCTCAATTGCCCTGAGAAACCGCATCAATAAAATCATTACGAAGTTGAAAAAAGAAGGTAAGATTGATGATTATGTTAAAAAGGCTAATCAGGAATCAGAAGCCGGAAAATAATTAAGGAGCTGGCAAAAGTCCGGCTTTTTTTCGTTAAATTAGTAGTAAACCTTGACATTCCTGACAAAATTCGATAATCTAGTAAAGAACGAAAAAACGTTACATTATTCTTGAGGAGGTGAAATCCATGGCAAAAACAGTGGTACGTAAAAATGAATCACTTGATGACGCTCTTCGTCGTTTCAAGCGTTCAGTCACAAAAGCGGGAACTCTTCAAGAAGCTCGTAAACGTGAACACTATGAAAAACCTTCTGTAAAACGCAAACGTAAATCAGAGGCAGCTCGCAAACGTAAAAAATTCTAAGTGAGTTGAACATGCAGAAAAGTCCTTGGTCTTTTGGCCAAGGACTTTTGCGTTTGGGTAAGGTTAATGAATTTAGTGTAAGAAACATTAAAGAGCGGGAGCCCAAAGAAGGGCTGGTTTTTTAACCCGAACTTCGGAAAAAGGAGAGAAATCCTAGTTCAAGTGGGGGACTGTGGTAACTTAACACTTCCTGTTGTCGCTAAATATTTCACATTGCAAGCCTGCTCTGCTAGAAGAGGAAGGTTCCTAGGTGACATAATCATATTTTGATAAAAATGGAGAGTTTATTGGCCGATTATGAAAGGGAATATGATACTTTCGCCAAAGTGGTATTATTAGAGATAAGTTTACTTATCGCTAATAACGGGAATCTTGAGACCTAGGCTCAAGATTTAGCAATGAAACTCCGTTAGGAGTTTGCTTGCATCCGCACTTTTTAAGAAAGTATCAAAATTGTAAAGTTCTTATTTTAACTCAGTTTAAGGGCAACAAAAAAGACCTCAGAACGAGATCTCGCTAGCTTGCTTATTTTTCCTTAGCCAAGAGGTCACGGATTTCAGCAAGTAATTCTTCTTGAGTTGGAGCAGCAGGAGTATCGTCTTCCTCCTCTTTTTTACCACGTTTCATGGCTGTGTTAGCAGCCTTGACAACGAAGAAGAGGGTTGTCCCAACGATAAGGAAGTTGAGGACAGCTGCCAAGAAGTTACCATAAGCGATACCGTTCCATGACAGGCTGGCAATGTTTTTAACACCAAGAGCACTAACGAGTGGGTTAAGGATTACTGGTGTGATAACGTCAGATACCAAAGAGGTAACGATGGCGTTGAATGCAGCCCCAATAACAACGGCAACAGCTAGGTCAAGGACATCGCCCTTAAACAAAAATTCTTTAAGTTCTTTAATCATTAAAAATGAATTTCCTTTCAAAATACTTCCTGACCAGTATAACGGATAAGAAGCAGTCAAGTCAAGGGATTTGACCAGAAACTTTGATTGTTATAAGTATTTAATCCTCTTGTTATACTTAGAAAGAGAGATTATCTCAATATTTTACAATCTCTGGCCAAACATGCTATAATAAGAGGTAAAACTAAAATGGTATGCTTTGCTTGGGAGGTGATGGTTTGGCCCTTGATAAATCAGTCATTGCTGAGATTAAGAATAATGTCAATATTGTTGATGTCATTGGCGAAGTGGTCAAGCTGACCAAGTCGGGTCGAAATTATCTAGGCCTCTGTCCCTTTCACCAGGAAAAGACGCCGTCTTTTAATGTTATTGAGGATAAACAGTTCTTCCATTGCTTTGGCTGTGGTAAATCCGGTGATGTTTTCAAATTTCTTGAAGAGTACCGGAATATCACCTTCATGGAGAGCGTCAAGATTCTTTCTGAGAGGATTGGGATGGATTTGGCCATTGAAACACCGAGCCAGCCCCAGACTCGTCAGAATCCGCATCAGAAACTTTTTGATATCAATCAGGACGCTAGTAAGTTCTATCAGGCTGTTTTGAAGACCACCAAGGTAGGGGAGCAGGCTCGCCAGTATCTCTATCAGCGGGGCTTGGATGACCAGATGATTGATTATTTCAAGATTGGTCTAGCGCCTGATGAGAGCAACTACCTTTATCAAAGCCTGTCGCCTCGCTATGATGAAGATACTATTCTCAATTCTGGCCTCTTTAACCTATCCGAAGCGGGTTCGATTTTCGACAGTTTTCGCAATCGGATTATTTTTCCCTTGACGGATGAAAATGGCCATGTGATTGGCTTTTCGGGTCGAATTTGGACCCAGGCTGACCAGGAACGTAAGGAAGCTAAGTATAAAAATACTCGGGCAACCACCATTTTTAATAAGTCCTACGAGCTCTATCATCTCGACAAGGCCAAGCCGGTCATGACTAAGAGCCATGAAGTCTATCTGATGGAAGGCTTTATGGATGTTATTGCGGCTTATCGGGCGGGCATCGAAAATGCAGTTGCCTCCATGGGGACGGCCTTGACAGCAGAGCATGTCAAGCATCTGAAAAAATTTACCAAGAAGGTTATTTTGACCTATGATGGTGACAATGCTGGTCAGAATGCCATCGCCAAGTCGCTGGATATTTTGCAGGATTTGACCGTCGAGATTGTTCGGATTCCCAATCAGATGGATCCTGATGAGTTTATCAAGGCCAATTCGGCAGAAGAATTAGTCAAACTTCTGACCCAATCACGGATTTCTAGCACCGAGTTTTGGATTCAGTATCTGAAACCGGAAAATGTTGATAATCTGCAAACCGAGATTGCCTATGTTGAGCGAATTTCTAGGATTATTGCTGGGGTGACTTCTATTACCGCTCAAAACACCTATATCAATATGGTGGCTGAGAGTCTACCGGACTTTGATTATTTGCAGGTGGAACAGTCGGTCAATAATGAGCGCCTAAAGTTACGAGCAAGTGCTGGAAATCAACAGGTTGATGAGCTTAGACAGAGTTCAGCCCCGCTTTTAACAGAACTTCCTGCCAGCAAGACCTTGACAGCTATTCAAAGGGCTGAAAATCAACTTTTTTACCGCCTGCTCCAGTATGATTATCTGCTCAACGAGTTCCGCAATCGGGACGATTTTGCCTTTGAAAGTCCGCAACTGGAGAGCCTCTATCAGATTTTATGCCAGAAGGGTGAAATCGCTGACTTGGATTTGGCGCAGATGGCAGATGATTTGCGACAAGCTTATTACAGTGTTCAAGAGGAAGTCTTGCCTAAGGAGTTAGCTGAAGGTGAGATTGCTGGACTAGAAAGCCGGATAGAAAAGCATCGGCAGGAACAGGTGTTACGCAAACGCAGTAAGATTATTCGTGACAGTAGCAATCACGGAGATGACAATCGAGCCATGATGGAATTGCAAGCCCTTATTGCTCAAAAAAGAAATATGGAATAGAGGAAACTATGGCAAGTAAAAAAACAAATACAACCTTTAACGTACAAGTTGCTGACTTTATCCGCAATCATAAGAAAGAAGGAACGGCCGTTGATGACGAAGTAACTGAAAAATTGGTCATCCCTTTCGTCCTGGATGCTGACCAAATTGATGATTTATTGGAACGCTTGACCGATGGTGGTATTTCGATTACTGACAAGGAGGGAAATCCCTCCAGCAAGTATGTGGTTGAAGCTCCTAAGCCAGAAGAATTGACAGATGAGGAATTGCTGGGTAGCAATTCTGCCAAAGTTAATGACCCTGTCCGGATGTATCTCAAGGAAATTGGTGTGGTGCCCCTCTTGACCAACGAGGAAGAAAAAGAGCTGGCTATTGCCGCTGCAGAAGGTGACCTTATGGCCAAGCAGCGCCTAGCTGAGGCCAATTTACGTCTGGTGGTTTCCATTGCCAAGCGTTATGTTGGTCGTGGTATGCAGTTCCTTGACTTGATTCAAGAAGGGAATATGGGACTGATGAAGGCCGTTGATAAATTTGACTACTCCAAAGGTTTCAAGTTTTCGACTTATGCCACTTGGTGGATTCGCCAAGCCATCACTCGGGCCATTGCCGACCAAGCTCGGACTATTCGGATTCCAGTCCACATGGTTGAAACCATCAATAAATTGGTGCGTGAGCAACGCAATCTTCTGCAAGAATTGGGTCAAGACCCAACACCAGAACAGATTGCCGAGCGGATGGATATGACCCCAGACAAGGTTCGTGAAATCCTCAAGATTGCTCAAGAGCCTGTTTCTCTGGAAACTCCTATTGGGGAAGAAGATGACAGTCATCTGGGTGATTTCATTGAAGATGAAGTCATTGAAAATCCGGTAGACTATACCACTCGGATTGTCCTGCGGGAGCAGCTCAATGAAGTCTTGGATACTTTGACTGACCGGGAAGAAAATGTTCTCCGTCTGCGTTTCGGACTCGATGATGGCAAGATGCGGACCCTAGAAGATGTCGGAAAGGTCTTCAACGTTACCCGTGAACGGATTCGCCAAATCGAAGCTAAGGCCCTCCGCAAACTTCGCCACCCAAGCCGCAGCAAACAACTCAAAGACTTTATGGAGGACTGATACTGTCTGGGGGACAGTATCAGGGAGACTCTCAGGAAATAAGAAAAGAGTCTCTCAATTTGGAGGTTTTTAACCGTCGCCCAGAAACCAGAGAGCGACGTTATGGAATAGACTATCTCAGAGCACCCTCAAAAAATAAAAGAAGGGTGCTAGTCCCGCGGAGATTGCTTATCTTTTAATACTTGCGGATACTTTCCAAACCTACAAGTTTTTGTTTATTAAATAGATGGAGTAGATGACTCATATGCCTTTAAGCGACAGCCAGAGAAGAGAGCCGATAATGCTCGAATATCTGGCTTAGTGAGAAGTTTAGGCAAATCACCCTAGTGGTTGCCGTAGGAAATAAAGACATTTTAATGGTCTATTTCCTTAACTTATTGAAAAGGAGAAGAAGATGTCAGAGAAAAAATATACAGATGAAGAAGTTGAAAAAATCAAGGACCATATTCTGGAAGTTCTAGAAATGGTGATTGACCCTGAGTTGGGGATTGATATTGTCAACCTCGGCTTGATTTACGAGATTCGTTTTGAGGATAGTGGTCATACCGAAATTGATATGACCTTGACGACCATGGGGTGCCCCTTAGCTGACCTCTTAACCGACCAGATTCATGATGTTATTCGGGAAGTGAAAGAGGTGACCAAGGTTGAAGTCAAACTGGTTTGGACGCCAGCTTGGACAGTTGACCGCATGAGTCGCTATGCCCGCATCGCTCTGGGAATTCGTTAGGTAGGATTGTACTATGAAAAAATTGAGTATCGTTGTCCCTTGTTACAATGAAGAGGCGACCGTCCACCCTTTTTTAGCTGAGACACAAAAGGTTGAGCGGACTATGGCTGGTCAGCTGGTCTTTGACTATCTATTTGTCAATGATGGCTCTAAAGATCAGACCTTGCAGGTTTTGCGAGAGGTCAGTCAGCAGTTTGCCAATGTGCATTATCTATCCTTTTCCCGCAACTTTGGCAAGGAAGCGGCCCTTTTGGCCGGTCTGGAGGCTGCAGATGGCGATTTAATAACCGTCATGGATGCCGATCTGCAAGATCCCCCCGAACTTTTGCAGGAGATGTATGCCAAAATTGAGGAAGGTTTTGATGTCGTTGGTACCCGTCGGGCCGACCGCAAGGGTGAGCCGGTTTTGCGGTCTTTCTTCGCTCGAACCTTCTATTGGCTGGTCAATAAGATTTCCGATACCGAGATGGTTGATGGAGCAAGAGATTTTCGTCTCATGACCCGTCAGGTGGTTGATAGTATTTTGGAGTTGGGTGAGGTTAATCGTTTTTCTAAGGGGCTCTTTTCATGGGTCGGTTACGATGTGACCTACCTACCCTATGAAAATCGTGAACGGGTAGCTGGAGATACCTCTTGGAATTTCTGGTCTCTCCTACGCTATTCCATAGATGGTTTCATCAATTTTTCGGAGGCCCCCCTAAATCTGGCGACTTGGGCAGGTCTAGCAAGCTTTATTTTGTCATTCTTTGCTATTATTTTTGTGGTTCTTCGTCGGTTGCTTTTTGGCGATCCTGTCAGTGGGTGGGCTTCAACCATCTCGATTATTATGTTTTTGGGAGGTTTGCAACTCTTGGCTTTGGGAATTATTGGCAAGTATATCGCTAAAATTTTCTTAGAAACCAAGAAACGACCGGTTTACATTGTTAAAGAAAAAGGGTGAAATTACCCCTTTTTTTTGGTAAAATGGTAAAAGAATAGAGTTTGGCAGGGCCAGTTCTTGGCAGATTTTTGTCGATTGCCCCTGTTTCAACAAAGGAGACATCAATGATTTTAATTACTGGAAGCAATGGCCAATTGGGAACCGAATTGCGTTATTTGCTGGATGAAAGAAATGAAGAATACGTGGCTGTCGATGTAGCAGAAATGGATATCACGGATGCTGCTAAGGTGGACCAGGTCTTTGCTCAAGTGAAGCCGAGCTTAGTCTATCACTGCGCAGCCTATACCGCCGTTGATGCTGCTGAGGATGAAGGCAAGGAGTTGGATTACGCCATCAATGTGACTGGTACTGAAAACATCGCCAAGGCTGCAGCCAAATATGGGGCTAGCTTGGTTTATATTTCGACTGACTATGTTTTTGATGGGCAAAAGCCTGTCGGTCAGGAATGGTTGGAAACTGATAAGCCAGACCCTCAGACCGAATACGGTCGCACCAAACGCCTAGGTGAAAAAGCAGTTGAAAAATATTTGGACCATTACTACATCATTCGGACAGCCTGGGTTTTCGGTAATTACGGGAAAAATTTTGTCTTCACCATGCAAAATCTGGCCAAGACTCACCCTAAATTGACCGTCGTCAATGACCAACATGGTCGCCCAACATGGACACGTACCTTGGCTGAATTTATGACCTATGTCACCGAAAATCAAAAGGACTATGGATATTATCATCTGTCCAATGATGCTAAAGAAGATACTACTTGGTATGATTTTGCCAAGGAAATTCTCAAGGATACCGATGTTGAAGTGACCCCAGTTGATTCCAGCCAATTTCCAGCCAAGGCTAAGCGACCTTTGAATTCAACTATGAGTTTGGCTAAAACCAAAGCGACTGGTTTTGTTATTCCAACTTGGCAGGAAGCTCTGCAGGAATTTTATAAACAAGAAAAGAAATAGTCAGATGAAGCTTGATTCTCTCCAAGAGGGTCAGGCTTTTTTGGGCTCATCGGACCGATACAGAATTCGTTTGACGGTCTTGGTTTGACGGTCTTGGTTAGTCGTACTAATTAGGTTTGGACTGTCTCTGGACTTTTATCTAATAGCATAGAAAGCAAGAGCGAAAGTTATTCTCAGGCTTGATGACTTGGAAAAGGCTTCAAAGAAGGAAAAGTCCTTAAAATCTCAAGGAAGTTTAAGGCTTCAAACTGTCTCAATAGCTTGAGAACAAATTCGCTTTATCTCTGAAATGATGGCTGGGTTTATGGTATAATAGAGTGATTGTATTGCTAGAATGGAGACCTTGTGTATGCAACACGTTTTTATCATTGGCAGTCGAGGCTTGCCGGCCAAGTACGGAGGCTTTGAGACCTTCGTCCAAGAGTTGGTTAAGCATCGTCAATCTGATGACCTGACTTATCATGTTGCCTGCCTCTCAGATGAGAAGACAGGTCAACACTCTAGCCACATGGGGGCTGATTGCTTTACAGTCAATCCTCCCAAACTGGGTCCTGCCCGAGTGATTGCCTACGACATTCAGGCCATCAACTACGCTCTGAAATTGATTAAGGAGCAGGCGATTGAAAGTCCCATCTTTTATATCCTCGGCAATACCATCGGAGCCTTTATTGCTCCCTTTGCCCGTAAGATTCACAAGCTGGGTGGTCAGCTCTTTGTCAATCCCGATGGTCTCGAGTGGAAGCGATCCAAGTGGTCAAGACCTGTTCAAGCCTACCTCAAGTATGCTGAGAAGGTCATGACCAAGAAGGCTGACCTGATTATTTCTGATAATCAAGGCATTGAAAGCTACATCCAGTCCAGTTACCCTTGGTCTAAGACCACTTTTATCGCCTATGGGACGGACTTGACCGCTTCTAGTCTGACGGCTCAGTCGCCAAAGGTCCAGGACTTTTTCACTAAGTGGCAGACCCAAGAGAAGGGTTACTATCTGATTGTGGGTCGCTTCGTCCCAGAGAATAACTATGAGACCGCTATTCGAGAATTTATGGCCTCTAAGACCAAGCGAGACTTGATCATCATCTGCAATCAGGCTGGTAATCCCTATTTTGAGGAATTGCGGCAAAAGACTGGTTTTGACCAGGAGCCCCGTGTTAAATTTGTCGGGACCGTCTACAATCGTGACCTCTTGACTTATCTACGTCAGGCTGCCTTTGCCTATATCCATGGGCATGAGGTTGGTGGGACCAATCCCGGTCTGCTAGAAGCACTAGCCCATACCGATTTGAATCTGGTGCTGGGTGTTGACTTCAATAAAAAAGTAGCGAAGCAGACAGCCCGCTATTGGGACAAGGGACATGGTAACCTAGCAAGCCTGATTAATGAAGTGGACGGTCAAGTTGATTTTGTCCAATTGGGACGGGAAGCCCACCAGCTCATGGCTGAAAATTATACTTGGCCAAAAATTGTAGGCGAGTACGAGGAGTTGTTTTTGCATGAAAGTTAATATTCTCATGTCCACCTACAATGGGGAGCGTTTTCTTGCTCAACAGCTGGACAGCATTTTAGAGCAGACCTACAAGGATTGGACTCTCTTGATTCGCGATGACGGCTCTAGTGATAGGACCCCTGAAATCATTGCGGATTATGCTCAGAAAGACCCAAGGATTGTCTTTATCAATCCTGACCAAAGGGAAAATCTTGGCGTTATCAAGAACTTCTATACCCTGCTCAAATACCAAGAGGCCGACTTTTATTTCTTCTGCGACCAAGATGATGTTTGGTTGCCGGAGAAGTTGGAGCTCTGCATCCAGGAAGGTCGGAAGTATCCTGCCGATAAGCCCCTCTTGGTCTATACCGACCTCAAGGTGGTCAATCAAGATCTTGAGGTGCAACATCCCAGCATGATTCGCACCCAGTCAGGCCATGCCAACACCACGCTTTTGCAGGAATTGACGGAAAATACCGTTACTGGTGGCGTTGCCATGATTAATGGGGCAACGGCCCAAAATTGGCAGGCTCAAAATTTGAATCAGATTATCATGCATGATTGGTTTTTGGCGCTAGTAGCAGCAGCCAAGGGAAATCTGGTCTACATTGACCAGCCAACTGAGCTCTACCGCCAGCATGACAATAATGTCTTGGGAGCCAGAACCTGGTCCAAACGGATTAAGCATTGGATCAGGCCTCACAAGCTTTTGGCCAAATACTGGTGGCTGATTGATGCCAGCCAGAAACAGGCCGGTCTCTTGCTGGATTTGGACCTAGCTCAAGAACAAAAAGAGCTGGTTGAGGCCTATGTAGGTCTCTTGAACCAGCCTTGGTCACAAAGACGGCAGACCTTGAAACAATATGGTTTTGCTAAAAATCAAGTCTTCCATACCTTGGTCTTTAAAACTTTAATTCTAACGAAAATCGGCTATGGTCATTACCAAAAACACGGCTATCAAGCATAGGAGAATCTCATGGATTTACTTAGTAAGAAGAATCGTATTCTACTAAAAGAACTCATAAAAACCGACTTTAAACTGCGCTATCAGGGCAGTGTGATTGGCTATCTTTGGTCAATACTAAAGCCCCTCATGCTCTTTATGATTATGTATCTGGTCTTCATTCGCTTCCTGCGTCTGGGCGGCGATGTGCCCCACTTTGCGGTAGCTCTGCTCTTGGCCAATGTTATCTGGTCTTTCTTTACGGAAGCAACCAGCATGGGGATGGTTTCTATTGTGACCAGAGGCGATTTGCTGCGTAAGCTTAATTTTTCAAAATCAATCATCGTCCTCTCCTCTGTTTGCGGAGCCTTGATTAACTTTGGTATTAACCTAATTGTTGTTCTCATCTTTGCTCTGATCAATGGCGTGCATATAGGTTGGGATGCCGTCTTTGCTATTCCGCTCTTCTTCGAACTTTTTATCATGGCTTGGGGGGTGGCTCTGCTTTTGGCAACTCTCTATGTCAAGTTCCGTGATATCGGTCAGATCTGGGAGGTCTTTCTACAAGCTGGGATGTATGCCACTCCCATTATTTATCCCTTGACCTTCATTACCAATCAGGGGGCCAAGGGTGTTCTGGCTGGTAAAATTATCATGCTCAATCCTCTAGCACAGATGATTCAAGACTTGCGTTATCTTTTGATTGATAAGGCCAATCTGACCATCTGGAATTTGATTAATCACTGGTGGTATTACTCAATTCCTTATGTCCTGCCATTTGTCATTTTTGCTATTGGCTTGACGGTATTTAATCGAAGTTCTAAGAGATTTGCGGAGATTCTATAATGACGACAGAAAATAATATTGCAGTAAAAGTTGATCATGTCAGCAAATATTTCAAATTACCTGTTGAAGCATCCAATAGTCTAAGGACCACAGTGGTCAATCGCTTCAAGGGTATCAAGGGGTACAAGGAACAACACGTTCTGCGAGACATTAACTTTGAAGTGGAAAAAGGCGATTTCTTCGGTATCGTCGGCCGTAATGGTTCTGGGAAATCAACGCTTTTGAAAATTATTTCTCAGATTTATGTCCCAGAAAAAGGAGCGGTGACCATTGATGGGAAACTGGTCTCCTTCATCGAGCTGGGGGTTGGCTTTAATCCCGAGTTGACTGGGCGTGAGAATGTCTATATGAACGGTGCCATGCTGGGCTTTTCGACGGATGAAGTTGATGCCATGTACGATGACATCGTCGAGTTTGCTGAGCTCAAGGAGTTCATGAACCAAAAGCTTAAGAACTATTCCAGCGGGATGCAGGTCCGTCTGGCCTTCTCAGTTGCCATCAAAGCACAGGGCGATATCCTGATTCTGGATGAAGTCTTGGCCGTCGGTGACGAAGCCTTCCAACGCAAGTGTAACGACTACTTCATGGAGCGCAAGGAAAGTGGTAAGACTACCATTCTAGTTACTCATGATATGGCGGCGGTTAAGAAATACTGTAATAAGGCTGTCCTTATTGATGATGGCCTCATTAAGGCCTATGGGGATCCAGATGATGTAGCCAATCAATATAGTTTGGACAATGCGGTGCAACCTGAAGCTGAGAGCGACGATAATGACAATAAGGCGGAAGAAGTCAAACACGTTGATAATCTAGAAGTTAAATTACTATCTAATCAGCAAATGACTCAGAATGAGAAGATTGAATTTGAGATTTCCTACGATGTCTTAGATGATACGGAGACCCATATCGTCTTTTCGTTAACAGATATTGACCGCAATATTTGGATTTATAATGATAATGCCCTGGACTATCCAACCCAAGGTAGTGGCCATAAGAGTTATCGTTATTCTTGTAGCATTGCTAGCTTGAATGATATTAAGCTCAAGTTGCAGGTTACTATTCTCGGAAAATCAAAAGAAATGCTGGCCTTTGCCAACAACAATAATGCACCAATCATTGTGCTCAACCGTGATGATATTAATCTTGATGATTTATCAGCTATGGATTCAGCATCCGGAATTGTAAAAAGAAATGGGAATTGGGAAATTTTATCTGACTGATTTTTGAGTAGATAGGAGGCTAGCTTATGTCTAATCTGATGGTATCAATCATCTGTACGAGTTACAACTATGCCGAATTTATTGAAAGAGCGATTGACAGCTTTCTTGCCCAAGAAGTAGATTTTCCTTATGAGATTATCTTGGTTGATGATTGTTCAACTGATAATTCTAGAGCAATTATTCAGTCCTATGCCCAAAAGCATCCGGATCTCATTCGAGTTTTCCTCAATGAGGAAAATAAAGGGATTACTAGAACCTGGATTGATATCTGTAAGGAGGTTAGAGGCAAGTACATTGCTCGTTGTGATGCTGACGATTACTGGATCGATCCCAAAAAGTTGCAGAAGCAAGTAGATTTGCTTGAAGCCAATCCCGATTCTAAATGGTGTAACACCAGTTTTAATATCGTTGATGAAAATGACCAAGTCACAGCAGAAGATGTTTTTAAAAATGGTCCTATTGCCTATGCCAATACCTATGAAAAAATGTTGGCCACTAAGGGCATGACCCTGGCATCATCTTGGTTAGTTGAAACCAAGATGATGCAGGAAGTCAATGAAATCATTGATCCAACCTCTGTTGATGATGGATTCCCGATGCAACTGGAGTTTTTTAGACGTACAACTATATCTTTTGTGCCTGAACCTACAGTCGCTTATCGGATGACTAGTGATTCCGATTCACGACCCCAGTCAGAAGAAAAGATGCTCCATCGGATTGATGGTCTCTTAAAAACTCAACTAGAATACTTAGACAAATATCCTGACCAAGATATGGCAGAGATGACTGATATTCTTGTCCGTCATGATGCTAAACAGGAAAAGCGTATCTATTATTTGAGTCGGGAATTTCACCAGCAAAAGGAAAAGATTGATGAGTTGCTTGGTGAGGTCCAAAATACGCATAACTTGCTCAAACAAGAAGTCAATTCTAGCCTCGAGGCTCATAAGCTTTTAGACCAAGAGAGAGCTGAGAAAGCTCATTGGCAGTCAGAGTATCAGAAGGTTATCACTTCAAAACGTTGGACCATCCCAACCAAAATCATCAATTTCTTTAGGAGAAAATAAAAGATGAAGCGTTTGCTTTTATATGTGCATTTTAATAAATTTAATCGCCTGAGTCCGCACGTTGGCTATCAATTGGAGAAAATGCGTTCCCTCTTTAGTCGGGTAGTCTTTATTTCCAATAGCGACTTTAAGGCGGAGGACCAGGCTATGCTCAAGGAGCAGGGGCTGATTGATGATTTTATCCAACGCCAGAATAGCGGTTTTGATTTTGCAGCTTGGCGGGATGGCATGGCTCAGGTCGGTTGGAATGAGCTGACAGACTATGACTCCATAACCACTATGAATGACACTTGTTTTGGTCCTCTCTGGGATTTAGAGCCAATCTATCAGAAGTTTGAAGCTGACGCTAATGTTGATTTTTGGGGCTTGACCAACCATCGCAAGACTAAGAGTTTTCCTGAACATATTCAAAGCTACTTTATCAGCTTTAGCCAGAAGGTAGTGGCCTCATCTGCCTTTCAAGAATTTTGGCAAGGGATTGAAGATTTTAGTGATGTCCAGGAGGTTATCGGTCAGTATGAAACTCGGGTGACCACCGCTTTGACGGATGGAGGTTTCACGTATGATGCGGTATTTAATACCCTAGAAGCCCCAACTGAGGGAATGCTTCATCCTGACTTTAGCTACTATAATCCGACAGCCATTCTTAACCACAGGGTGCCCTTCATCAAGGTTAAGACCATTGATGCTAATCAGTCTATCACGCCCTATATTCTTAACCAGATTGAGGCAAGTTCGGACTATCCGGTTGATTTAATCGTCAGCCATATGACTAATATCGGTCAGCCTGATTTACCTTATCTTCTAGCTCGTAAGTACTTGGAGCAGGCAGAAGCGGAAGAGCTTCCTGCAGAAAGCAAGGTTGCGGTTCATCTCCATGTTTTTTATGTGGATCTCTTGCAGGAATTTCTGGAGGCCTTCAAGGCTTTCCATTTTGCTTATGACCTCTTTATCACTACAGATAAGGAGGAAAAGCAATCTGAAATTCAGGCTATCTTGGACCAGAATCAGGTAGTAGCCCAAATCTTTGTGACGGGAAATATTGGTCGTGATGTCCTACCAATGTTGAAATTGAAGGACCAGCTCAAGAGTTATGACTATATCGGTCATTTCCACACCAAGAAATCCAAGGAAGCAGACTATTGGGCTGGCCAATCTTGGCGGCAGGAATTGATTGCCATGCTGGTTGAACCAGCCAATCAAATTCTGGCTCAAATGGCTAGCAATGACAGACTTGGACTTGTCATTGCGGATATGCCGACCTTCTTTAGGTTCAACAAAATTGTCGTGGCTTGGAATGAAAATCTTATTGCTCCAAAAATGGAAGAGCTTTGGGAAAAGATGGAACTAAAGAAGTCCATTGATTTCAAAGCTATGGATACCTTTGTCATGAGCTATGGCACCTATGCTTGGTTTAAGTACGATGCCCTAAGTCCGCTCTTTGACTTGAATTTGACGGATCAGGATGTTCCGGCAGAACCCCTGCCTCAGAACTCCATTCTTCATGCTATCGAGCGACTTCTCATTTATATTGCTTGGGATAAGCATTACGATTATCGCATCTCCCCAAGCCCAATCACTATGACGCCATTTATTGAGAATAAGCAGCTCAATACTAGGGCCAATAGTAGCCCCAACACCTACGTAGACTTTACCTATATGGGAGGAATTAAAGGAGCCCTCAAATATATCATCGTCGGCCCAGCTAGGGCGATTAAGTATATTGTGAAGAGGCTTTTGAAAAAATAGCTATGAAAAAATTTCTCAGAGATATAAATTGGTACAGGGTCTTGCATATAACGCTTATCTGTCTATTTGCATTTTGTATCAACTTTTTCTTAGTCAACCAGCAAATTTTAGAAGCTAAAAGCGCCAGTAAATTGCATAAGGCCTTTCAGGGTTTTGAGCTCCTAACCAACAGCCTATATGGAATTTCCATCGTAGGATTGGCTGTCTATGTCAGTAAGAGCCTTAAAAAGTCTCTCTGGATTCAATATGCCATTGGCTATGTGATTTATCTTCTAGTCTCTTACTTCTTAGTGGTGACTAGAAATCTGAATAATGGTGGCTTTAAATTCTGGAGTCTAGTAAAAAATCAATTTTTTCAGGGGGGGACGCTTCCTACTGTTTTGATGATTCTGCTTCTTGCTCTTGTTATTCGTTATATCTCTAAAAATATTAAAAATCGCGCTGAAAGTAAGAAAACTAGACATTCAAGAGACTCTGCAGCTTTGTTTAGTCTGGATAACTTGTTAAAACATTATAATGTCTACCAACTGCCAATTTTTTTATTTTTGGGGACGGCAATTGTAAATGATCATCTCACACTAACAGCCTTAAAGGGGTCCTTAGATAATATTGTTAAGATGGCAAATCTCAACTCATATTTTTGGACTTTAGGAACGGAAGTAGCGATTAGTTTAGCCTTCTTTGCTGCTATTTGTTACCTTGCTTGGAAGGGAATAAAAGATGTTGTCGCTAGACGAGCTTCAGTTTCTTTGGCTATTACGACGAGCTTTTTCTTAGCAGTAGTGTTCAACTATATAATACAGGCTACTATTAGTACGGATGGAAAAATTTTGGGAAGATATATTTTTCCCGGAGCTACCTTATACCAAATTTTGGTACTTGCCTTAATAAATGTGGTTTTTTACCTAATTGTTAATCGCTATTTAATAGCAACGACAATTCTAATTACTGTTGGAACCTTTTTATCAGTTGCTAACAGTATTAAATATAGTATGCGAAATGAGCCAGTTCTTTTTAGTGATTTGAGTTGGATTAAAGATATTAAGATGCTGATGACCTACATAGATGCTTCAACCGTTATCTTTGCACTTGTAAGTATCGTGGTTCTTGCAGCGGTCACTTACTTCCTCTGGAAACTTTTATCATTTAAAGATATTGTTAGTGCTGACTGGCGAGTAAGAGTAGCAGTCACTCTTCCCATTGTACTTCTTTTTACTATTGTTGTTTCGATCTTCAGTCGACAAGAAAATGGTAAAATCGCTAGTAATATTCCCATCCTGTCAGGACTAAATAATACTGAAAAATTGGAATGGATGGGTCAATCTGTTGTAGCTCGTGAACGTTCCTTAATGTTTGTTTGGACGAAACAGTTGACCTCTTCAAAAATGGAAAAACCGAATGACTATAGTAAGGAAACGATGGATAAAATTGTTAAAAAATATACAAGTGACGCCAATCGCATTAATAAATCCAGAAAAGGGAATCTTTCTGATCAAACGGTTATCTTTGTTTTGAGTGAAAGCTTCGCTGACCCAAGTCGACTATCTGATGTTAGCTTGAATCGTGATCCTATTCCTTACATCAAGTCTGTTAAACAGAATTATACAAGTGGATTGATGAGAGCTGATTCCTATGGTGGGGGTACTGCAAATATGGAATTTCAGGCTCTAACAGGTTTACCAATGTATAATCTTTCATCATCAATTTCAACTATCTATACAGAAGTTGCACCAGGTATGAGTCGTATGCCATCTATTAGTGATTCATACTCTTCTAAAAATAAAATAGCCATTCACTTGGGTGATGCTAATATGTATTCACGCGAGTCAATTTATCGTCGGTTGAATTTTAGTCGATTTATTGCTGCTACAGGTGGAACTGAAAAAGGAAAGTACTTGGGAACTCTAGGTGTCTATCCAAGCGATGCCAATACTTATCAAACCGTTACCGAGAATATTGACCCTTCTCAAAATCAATTTTTCTCTGTTATCACTTATCAAAACCATTCTCCATGGGATTATACTGATGATAGTCCTTATGGAGGCTCTGGTGATGGCTTTGATCCAGCGGAAAATAGTTACACTAACAACTACGCTAAGGAGTTAAAGAGAACAGATGATGCTACTAAAGATTGGTTGAGTAAATTGTCCAAGATAGATAAAAAAATAACGGTAGTATTTTATGGAGATCACCTTCCAGGGTTCTATCCAGAAAAGGCATTTAAAGATAATCCAAAGAGTCAGTATCAAACCGATTATTTCATTTGGAGTAACTATCCAACACCTAAACAAAATCATCCTTATGTCAATTCTAGTGATTTTAATGCAGAGTTGCATTTAACAACAGCGACAAGAGTTTCACCATATGAAGCACTTTTAACTGAAGTCATGGATAATGCAAGTATCGATAAGAAGCATAAGACAAAGGAACAACAAAAGATTGCTAATGATTTGAAGCTTGTTGAATATGACTTAGTATCTGGTAAGGGGTACCTTGCAAATAATGAGAAATTCTTTAAAGTTAGTAAGGAAAAATAGCCTATGAAAAAGTATTATTTGCCAATCTATTATGCACTAATAAGTTTTCTCTTTACTCTCCAATCCATTGTTTATATCAATGATGTTGGTGATCAATTAAGCTTTGCTAAAATGGCGCAACATTATGGTTTCTTTGAGTTCGCACTTTATCGCTATCAAACATGGTCAAGTCGATTATTGATTGAATCTCTTACCATGTTTATGTCTGCTCACTACCTTGTTTTTGATATTACGATGTTCATTGCAGTAGTTTGTTTCTTCTACTGTTTTAATGGTATTTTCCTAAAGAATGATAAGTATTGGGGCCTCAGGTTTATCACGCCTGCTCTCTTTCTTTTAATTTTCCCAAGCATTTTCTTTACTAGTGCAGGCTTAATCGCAACGGCAACTAATTATCTCTTTCCATTGGTTGCCTTTGTTATCGGTTGGTATTGCTTGGAAAAAAAAGGTCTGGCTTGGTTAGTCTTGTCTTTTCCTTTCCTTATTTTAGCTTGTATGCAGGAGCAATTCACTATATTTGCCTTGATTACTTTTTCCTTCTATCTGTTAAAGGATTGGTTCAAAAAGAAAAAAGTAAATTACAACTACTTAGTTGGAACAGTCTTGGCATTTATTGGAACAGTTTCTGCAATGGTAGCGCCTGGTTCTGCTCATCGAAACCTTGTTGAGACGAAGACTTGGTATCCTGGTTTCGATAAATTAAGCTTAGTAGTTAAGGTCGCAAAGGGCTACATGGAAACTAACAGAGTTTTATTTGTTACCTCGGAGTTAACAATCATCTACTTATTGTTAATTACTATCCTTGTTTTATCACTATTGAAACGACATTACTTAGCTTCATTTTTATCAGGAAGTGTTTTGTATACAGTCTTGTCAAATCGGTTAGGAAGTACCAGTATACTAACAGCTGTTCAACGTGTCATTGATTTTCAAAATCAGCAACCGATAACTAAGTTTAGCTTTAAGGCAAACCTCTATCCCATTACGATTTATGCTGTTCTATTGCTAGTCATAACAATTGCTATATTTATCTTATTTGAAGATAAATGGCAAGCAACTTCAGCCATTGTGATTTTAGCTGTTGGCTATGCTGCTAGGATGTCAGTTTCCTTATCACCAACAATTTATGCTTCTGGCTTAAGGACGTTTACTCCCCTGATATTTTCTGGACTAATTGTAGTTATTATGATTTACCGTGAATTTATTGATAAAATTGGTAATAGGCTCTTTCAATAAGTCAGAAAAGTACGAATAAAAAAGTCGAAAAGAAGTGCTCGAGAATTGCTTCGGACTTCTTTTCTTTTAGGTGAATGATATGAAATTTCTATCGACTCTAGGACAAAAGTTGATTCTAGTCTGGTCTTTCCTTATATTTATACTTTTTAGTATTTCCAGTTTGTTAGTCAGAACATTACTGCCAATGGATGGTTCAGAAATGTCCCATTTTCAGCATACCAATGTTCTTTTCTACCTAATGTTGCTGTTATTGCTGGTGTGTCTGGCGCTGCTGATTTATCTTTCTCGCTTTTTGAAGCCTTATCAATTATTCGTAATAGGAAGCCTATTATACTTATTATTGGGCTTTTACCTAATAATGCACCAGAACGATGTTATTCGACATGATTCTCTATCTGTGCTTGAAGGTGCCAAAGCGATGAATAAAGGGGATTTTTCACAATTAACAAACTGGTCTGGCTACCTGCATAGGTTCCCTCATCAATTAGGATTGCTATCCTTTGAGCGACTTATTCTCTACATCTTTGGGCTTCAAAATGTTAAAGTATTCTTCTGGATAAATCTAATTATGGCAATTGCCAATAACTTTTTCTTATGGAAGATTACAGAGAATATCTTTAAAAATGACAGGGTATCTAAAGTCGAAATTATCTTATCTTTTATCTTTTTGCCAAGTATATTCTTTATTCTGTTTGTATATGGTCTAACCTATGGGCTGTTCTTTGCAATAGTTGGCTTATACTACCTACAAGTTTTTCTTGATAAACGAAGTTGGTCGAGTCTGATTTTATCAGTTGTATTTCTCGGATTATCTGATTTAATTCGAAGTAACTACAGTATTTTAATTTTGACCGTCCTGATTGTTTTGCTTCTAGACTTCTTGAAATCTAAGTCGAAGAGAAGCATCATTTTTGCTGTCTCTCTAGTATTGACCATCCTAGTGATGAATAAGGGTGTTAGCTGGTATTATAAAGAAGTTTCCAAGGCAACTAAGATAGAAGGAGAGCCTAAGATTGCTTGGGTCGCTATGGGATTAGATGATCAGTCTAAGGCCTATAATCGTGTTGCAGGATGGTATGATGGTTATCTTGAGAATGTCTATGTCCAGTACAAGAGCGATTCCAATAAAATTGAAGATGATAGCCATCAACTGATTGTAAAACGGTTAAAAGTCATGCAAAATAATCCAGGCTACACCTTTAACTTTTTTAAAAATAAATTTATTTCGACATGGACAGATAGTCTGTTTCAATCTATTTGGTCTGGTCCCGTAACTAAAATGCCTGTTGAGAACCAGAAAATTTCAGGTCGCTTAATGTCAAGCATTTATGAAAGTGGCTTAGTTTACCATATCGTCTATTATTTTTCTGCCTTACTTTTAGTCTTGATATATGTGTCAGTCTTACCTTTCCTAGCCAATCAGTGGAAATCCTTTAAAGAAGGGAATGGCAACTTGTTCTTACTTATCCCACTTATTTATTTATCTGGTGGTCTTATCTTTCACCTGATATGGGAGACTAAAAGTCAGTATGTCTATCCCTATGTTTATCTTTTGCTTCCTTTATCGGCCTTTGGCCTCTTCTTAATTTATAAGCAAGTAGGAAAATATATTGGAGCTTTACTGACTAGAAAGAATAACTAACTTTGCTAACAGTCCTAGTAGTATGATATACTAGGACTGTTTAAAATTTGAGACTAAAATAATAAAGAAATAATTGAAAGATATTCTTGTTAAGAGCCTAGAAAGAGGAGTAGAAATGATTAAGAAGCCAAGGCTATGTATAGTTATTCCTTGCTATAATGAGGAAAAGGTTCTTCCAGTTACTGAGCCGATTTTCCTTGCAAAGATAACTGAGCTAATTGAGTTAGGGAAAATTTCGGATGATAGCCGTATATTATTTGTTAATGATGGCAGTAAAGATGCAACTTGGTCATTAATTGAAAAATATGCTGATGAAACCCCATATGTGACAGGAATCTCGCAGAGTAGAAATCGAGGGCATCAGAATGCAGTCTATGCCGGTCTAATGGAAGCCAAGGATAGTTTTGACATTACGATTTCTATTGATTGTGATGGTCAGGATGATGTAAATGCAATGAACCAGATGGTAGATGAATATTCAAATGGTTCTGAAATTGTCTATGGTGTCCGTGATAATCGAGATACTGATACCTTCTTTAAACGGGCTTCAGCACAAGGGTTTTATAAGATCTTGAATCTTATGGGTGTTGAATCAGTGTACAATCATGCTGATTATCGTTTGGTATCCTGTAGGGTCTTAAAGGAATTCGCAAACTTTAAAGAAGTCAACCTCTTTTTAAGAGGAATATTCCCATTGGTTGGTTTTAAGAGTACCAGCGTTTATTATAAGCGTCATGAACGGCTTGCTGGTGAGTCTAAATATCCCTTAAGTAAAATGATAAATCTGGCGATTGATGGTATTACTAGTTTAAGTGTTAAGCCCATCAGAATTATAGCTTCGTTAGGTTTGATTGTTGCTGGCTTTAGTTTTTTAGCTATTATTTGGATTTTAGTCCAGTATTTTCTCGGACATACTGTTAGCGGTTGGGCAAGTAACCTTGCTTTAGTTATGATGGTATCTGGAATTCAGTTAATTAGTCTGGGTGTCATTGGCGAATATATCGGGAAGATTTATCTGGAAGTAAAAGAACGTCCCAAATATATTATTGAGAAGCGAACTGAGGATTTTAAGGATAGGTAGGATTTAAATTTATTTATCTATCTCTCCCACTTTGTATTTTTAGTCACTAATTTTTGTAGTGACCCCAAAAAGTTGGACATAATAGTTTAAGTGAAGGATTGCGTTCTGTATTGCACAGGACTCAGTCCTTTTAGTTTTAATTTAATCCGTTTGTTGTTGTCATAATCAATGTAGTCTGAAATGGCAAGCATTAACTCCTGGATAGATGTAAAGTCCCCTTCAAAACCATAAAACATTTCAGATTTTAAGGTTCCAAAGAAAGACTCCATCATTCCATTATCTAAACTGTTACCCTTACGAGACATGGATGGTATCATCTTACGATCTTTTAGAAAATGGTGATAAGAAGCGTACTGATACTGCCAACCTTGGTCGCCATGTAAGATAGTTCCCTGATAGGTTTTGTCAGGAAAAGCCTCCTCAAGCATGGCTTTCAGCTGTTGTAAATTAGGAGAAGTAGATAAATTATAGGCAATAATTCACTGTTATAACCGTCGAGGACCGGTGACAAATAGAGCTTCTGATTACTCGCGGGAATGGCAAATTCTGTGACATCTGTGTAGCACTTCTTCAGAGGTTGGGAAGCCTCAAACCAACACCTAATCAGATTCTTAGCTTTCTTACCGACGTCTCCCTTGTAAGAATTATAGCGACGTTTAGCTCGGATTCTAGCCTTCAATCCAAGCTCCTTCATCAAGCGTTGAACTTTCTTGTGATTGAGGATATAGCCACGATTCAATAACTCTTGATGGATTCTACGATAGCCATATC
>NZ_JMLC01000002.1 GCF_000686605.1 Streptococcus sobrinus DSM 20742 = ATCC 33478
TTCGACAGACTTCAGTCAGAGCCCCTTTGCCGTCAAGATAGGCTTCTACAGCCTCTTGTTTCAACTCATAAGTGTACGATTGCCAAGTGTGACTTTCTTTGAGCCCATCAATTCCATACTGCTGGTACTTGTCTCTCCATCGTTTGACAGTGGTTCCAGCAATCCTATACTGTTTAGCAAGTTGGCTGACTGACTGCTCACCTTTAATAAGTAATTGAACAATGTCACATTTTTCTTCTACTGATTTTGGACTTCTTTTGGACATATAAAAACTCCTCATATAGTTTCTAGTGAATTTTTGTTTTTTCACTGTCCACTATATGGGGAGTATATCAGTTCAACGTCTGATTTATACAGTTCCATTTTTTCTAATAAATAGCTATCTTGGTCAGTCCCGTTAATAGCACGATAAAAATTATCGCCAACCTTAATGATAGCTCCATCAGTTGTAGCTGAAGTATTGACATAAACATCTTTTTTATCAACACCTAACTCTTTTGATACAATCTCGATGAAGTGTAAGTAACTACGAAATTGATTATCATTGTATTGACTAGTTTGGAAATTCGTAATACTAATCAATACAAAAGCAATTAAAGTCAAAATAGAAATAATCAATAATTCACGGAACTTGCTTCCTTTTTTATCTTTGAAAGCTTTAAATGCGAAAAAAAAATAGTCACAATTACTAAGAGCGTTGACACAATAATCATAGCCCAATTCTGCTGACTGATCTGACTGAGAACATAGTCGTATGAATAGAATTTCATAAGAACCTCCACCTTTTTAAATTCAATCTATTATAAATTAATCTTTAAGCAATTGCAGATGAGAGCTTATCAGTGACTTTCTTGCAAATTTATTCGAGGATGCACTTGGCTGACTTAGCATTGGGAATCCTAACGCTATCCTTAGCCGGTTTAAGTATAGAATTACCGATTCAGTTAATGGGTTATGCCTCTGGGTTTTTCCAGATTATTTTTACTTATTACAGCAGGTCCATAAAAGCTAAAAGCTATATTTTTTCAGTCTCCATTTGGACTATCTGGATGGTTATTTTCTTCTTGAGCCATCACTAAGACTCGCTGTCTCTTGTCTTGTAGATAGCTCTTAATTTCAGTTAGTTGATAATTGGGGAATATTAATTGCTAACTCGGAAACTCTACCCTCAAAAGGCTAGGATTTTGTTGGAACCCCCTAAAATTTTTTAATGATTTTTTCAGTAGGTTCAGACTTTTGCTTGGCAATTTCTCCCTTTGATTTAATGGTTTGGCCGTGGTAAAATACTAAGAAAGACTAAAAAATAAGGACAATTTATGAATTATTATAAGGTTGGAACCATTGTTAATACCCAAGGTTTGCAAGGGGAAATTCGGGTTCTTTCGGTGACCGATTTTGCGGATCAGCGTTTCAAGAAGGGGAGCACTCTGGCCCTTTTTGATGATAAGGATAGGTTTGTGCAGGAGGTGACCATTGCCAGTCACCGCAAGCATAAGAATTTCGATGTCATCAAGTTCAAGGACATGTACCATATCAATGCTATTGAGAAATTCAAGGGCCATGTCCTCAAGGTGGCCGAGGAAAATTTGACGGACCTGTCCGATGGTGAGTTTTACTACCACCAAATCATTGGTCTGCCTGTCTATGAAAATGATGTTCTTATCGGCAAGATCAAGGAGATCCTCCAGCCTGGGGCCAATGATGTCTGGGTGGTTAAGCGAAAGGGCAAGCGAGATTTGCTCCTGCCCTACATTCCGCCAGTGGTTAAGAAGGTTGATTTGGCCGAGCAGCGGGTTGAGGTCGAACTTTTAGAAGGACTGGATGACGATGAAGATTGATATTCTGACCCTCTTTCCGGAAATGTTTGCCCCACTGGAGCACTCCATTGTCGGCAAGGCTCAGGAGAAGGGGCTTTTAGAAATCAACTACCATAATTTTCGCCAGAATGCGGAGAAGTCCCGCCATGTTGATGATGAGCCCTATGGGGGCGGTCAGGGCATGCTCTTAAGGGTTCAGCCAATTTTTGACACCATGGCCAAGATTCAAGCAGACAAGCCTAGAGTTTTGCTCCTGGAGCCTGCAGGTCGCAAGTTTGACCAGGCCTATGCCGAGGAGCTGGCTCAAGAGGACCAGCTGATTTTTATCTGTGGCCACTATGAAGGCTATGATGAACGCATCAAGACCCTGGTGACCGATGAGGTTTCTCTAGGGGACTTTGTCTTAACCGGTGGAGAATTAGCAGCCATGACCGTTGTTGATGCGACTGTTCGTCTGATTCCAGAGGTTCTTGGCAAGGAATCCAGCCATCAGGATGACAGCTTTTCATCAGGTCTGCTGGAGTACCCTCAATACACCAGGCCCTACGATTTTCGTGGCATGACGGTCCCTGATGTCCTTATGAGTGGCCACCACGAAAATATTCGTCGCTGGCGATTGGAGCAGAGTCTTCGCAAGACCTGGCAACGTCGGCCGGATTTATTGGACCATTACCAACTGAGCCCAGAGGAAGCCGATCTTCTAGAAAAAATCAAGACTCAAGATAGAGAAAACGAGGAAAGAAATGACTGAGCAAAAGATTACTGATATTACCATTATTGGCGGAGGGCCAGTTGGCCTCTTTGCGGCCTTTTATGCTGGCCTGCGTGGCATGACGGTCAAGATTATCGAAAGCCTGTCTGAACTAGGCGGACAACCTGCTGTCCTCTATCCCGAAAAGGTCATTTATGATATTCCCGCCTATCCTAAGACCAACGGGGTTGAGTTGACTGAGAATCTTTTAGAGCAGTTGGACCGCTTCAAGGATACGACGGAAATCTGCCTCAAGGAAGAGGTTCTCAGCTTTGAGAAGACCGAGGGCATCTTCACTATTGCGACCAACAAGGATCAACACCGGTCGCGGGCTATCATCATTGCCTGTGGCAATGGAGCCTTCGCTCCTCGGACCTTGGGTCTTGAGGGGGAAGCAGACTATGCTGACAAGAATCTCTTTTACAATGTCCACAAGTTGGATCAATTCGCTGGTCAAAGGGTGGTCATCTGCGGTGGCGGAGATTCGGCGGTCGATTGGGCCCTGCATTTGGAACCCATTGCTGAGAGCGTGACCATTGTCCACCGGCGGGATGCCTTTCGGGCTCATGAGCATAGTGTGGAGCTCTTGCAGCAGTCCTCAGTCAAGATTTTGACACCCTATATTCCTCTGGAATTGCATGGAGATGGCAAAAGTTTGACAGGTCTGATGGTTCAAAAGGTCAAGGCCGATGAAGTGGTGGACTTAGAACTGGATTCTTTGATTGTCAGCTTTGGTTTTTCGACCAACAACAAGAACCTGCGTAACTGGGGTATTGATTACAAGCGGACCAATATCGCTGTGTCGCCGGTTTTTCAAACCAGTCAAGAGGGTGTCTATGCCATTGGTGATGCCGCTGACTATGACGGCAAGGTTGACCTGATTGCGACTGGCTTTGGGGAAGCCCCAACAGCTATCAATCATGCCATTAACTATATCTACCCTGAGCGTGACAATCGGGCTGTCCACTCGACATCCTTGATTAAGGATTAGTCTAATCTAGACAACAGAAGGCTGGCCGAGAGTGACCGCTTATACAAGTGTTCCTGATTTGAGCTGGCTTTTTGGACTTCGGAATTTTAATAAGTTACTTTGGTGGACTTAGTGAAAAGTTTAGACAAGGCCACCCTAGTGGTTGCCCTAGGAAATGGAGACACTTTAATGACCCATTTTCTTAACAATTGCGACAGTTGGAAAAGCGAGCCGATAATGGTCGCTTATCCAACTTAGTAAGCAGTTTAGGCAAGTCACCCTAGTGGTTGCCGTAGGAAATAGAGCCATTTTGATGGCCTATTTCCTTAACTGATTGAATTGAACTCGCCTACACCACTGTGGAAAAAGAAGAAGCTTCCTAGATGCTTAGTCGCATCTGTGTCCCCTTCCCAATTTTCCTGTGTGGTGTTTAAGGGCTCTGCGACACGGAGATAAAGCAGTCAGACTACTGCTTTATCGAAAGTTAGTGAGAGAGCTAAGCAACTGCCCTGGCAGTTGCTGTTAGTCATCAGTTACTTTTAGTAACTAGATGACTTTGCTCTGTCGTATCTTGTGAAAGGAGATGTTTTTATGCCAGTTAATGAATTTGGTCAGACTATTGGTGACCCGATTGATACTAGCTTGGGAGCCTATCCAGAAATTTCTCGCTTGGAGGGTAACTATTGCTCGGTTGAGAAGCTGAATTACCAAAGGGATTTCGCTGATCTCTTTGCCTTCTTCGGAGCAGGAGCTAATCTTCCTGATTGGACTTATCTACCGATTGAGGGCGGGATGAGTCAGGAGGAGTTTTCCGACTTGCTCAAGGCCTGGGCTCAATCAGCTGACCCTTATTACCTAGTTGTTCGCGATAAGGTCAGCCAAAAGGTTGTGGGTATCTTTTCACTGATGCGGCTCAATCGTCAGGCCCGCTCGGTCGAAATGGGCTGGGTCATCTATTCCCCTGCCCTGCAAAGAAGTCGTCTGGCAACAGAAGCCCAATACCTAGTCATGGCTTACGTCTTTGAAAAGCTGGGCTATCGCCGCTATGAATGGAAGTGCGACCATCTCAACCAACGCTCCCGCAAGGCAGCTCAAAGGCTGGGCTTCACTCTTGAAGGCACCTGGCGACAAGCCACCATCTATAAGGGAAGAAGTCGTGATACCGACTGGCTTTCACTCTTGGACGAGGAGTGGCCCGCTAATAAGCAGGCCCTAGAAGCTTGGTTAAGTCCTGATAATTTTACGGCGGATGGGCAACAGATTAAGTCCCTTAGAGAATTTAGGCAGGCAGATTAGTGAGAAGGAGGCTTGGGTTAAACCCAGGTCTTTTGAGGCCTATGAAAGTTTGAGACTTGGGAGAACAAGCAAGCAGAAACCCTGATAGGAAAGTATTTGGCCTGAAGCAATCAGAGCTAGACCATTTGCAGGAGCGCCTTATCTAAGATAGACTCTCTGAGGTTCGAGAGTTTAATTTGCGGTTCTTTTGAGCTCCTATCTTGCTAGAAGGGGTCGAGTTTTAATCACTGATAAACTTGCTATGTTAGAAAGTATCAAAATTGAGAGTTCCGATTTTAACTCAGTATGAATTGAAAGTTTTTGACGGAAAATGCTTGACATTGGTGGGAATAGTCTTATAATAAAAATGTAAACGGTTGCAAAGGAGGTGTTGGTATTCTTAAGTCGGAGCGAAAACGGCTGATTATGGACCAACTTAATCAAGCTGATTTTGTAACCTTGGACCATTTGGTATCTTTGCTAAAGTCATCTGAATCGACTGTTCGTCGTGATTTGGATGAGCTTGAGGCTGAGCATAAGTTGCACCGTATTCACGGTGGCGCTGAAAAATTGCACAGCCTGCAAGAGGAACTGAGTGTCCAGCAGAAAGCTATCAAAAACGTTCAAGAAAAGAAGTTAATTGCGCATGCCGCTAAGGAGCGGATTTGCCAAGGTGATGTTATCTTTATCGAAGCGGGAACGACCAATGAACTTCTGGTCGATTGCTTAAATCGCATTGACATTACGGTGGTGACCAATTCTATCCACCATGCCATCAAGCTGGTTGAACGGCAGATCCCGACGGTCATGATTGGTGGCGATGTCAAGATTCCAACCGATGCCAATGTTGGCCCAATTGCGGTTCAGCAGCTCAGCCAACTTAACTTTGACCGGGCCTTTCTAGGAACCAATGGTGTGGACTGTGATAATCTCACAACGCCGGATATCTATGAGGGAGCTATCAAGGAAACGGTCATTGCTAATAGTAAGGAAACCTTTATCCTGACAGATTCTAGCAAGCTGGAGAAAATCTATTTTGCTAAATTTGCTAGACTTGAGGAAGTGACCTTAATTATCAATCGCTCCTCAAAACCAATCGTCAATACGCTAAAAGATAAAACGAAGGTGATTGAAGTATGATTTATACGGTAACCCTTAACCCCTCCATTGACTATATCGTTCGTTTGGACAAGGTTGTTGTCGGTAGCGTCAACCGCATGACCAGCGATGATAAGTTTGCAGGCGGTAAGGGCATCAATGTTAGTCGGATTTTGCAACGTCTGGGCGTAGAAAATACTGCGACCGGCTTTCTAGGTGGTTTCACCGGCAAGTTTGTTGAAGATGGTCTCAAGGCTGAAGCTATCGCTACAAAATTTGTCCAAGTGGACCAAGATACCCGCATCAACGTCAAAATCAAGGCAGATGACGAGACGGAAATTAACGGTACAGGTCCGCAAATCAGTCCAGATCAGTTGGCCCAATTGGAAGCCATTCTTTCAGGACTTTCAGCTGAGGATACAGTTGTCTTTGCGGGTTCTGCCCCAGCTAATCTGGGTAACCAGGTTTATAATCGTCTGATTCCTGTCGCTAAAGAAGCAGGAGCTCAGGTGGTTTGTGACTTTGAAGGCCAAACCCTTCTGGATGCTCTCAATTATCAGCCCCTCTTGGTTAAGCCCAACAACCATGAGTTGGAAGCAATCTTTAATGTTAAGTTGGATGGTCTAGCTGACGTTGAAAAATATGCGAGAGAAATCCTAGCCAAGGGGGCTCAGAACGTTATCATTTCCATGGCGGGTGATGGAGCCCTCTTGGTGACACCAGAAGCTGCTTATTTTGCCAAACCAATCAAGGGTCAAGTCAAGAACTCTGTTGGGGCTGGTGATTCTATGGTGGCAGGCTTCACGGGAGAATTTGTCAAATCTGCTGACCCTATTGAGGCCCTCAAGTGGGGTGTGGCCTGCGGAACATCGACAGCCTTCTCGGATGACCTGGCCAGCATTGATTTTATTAAAGAAACTTATCAAAAAGTAGAGGTAGAAAAACTATGAAAATTCAAGACGTCTTGAGAAAGGAAGTCATGATCATGGATTTGCAAGCGACCACCAAGGAAGCTGCCATTGATGAAATGATTTCCAATCTGGTTGACAAGGGTATTGTCACCGATTTTGATACCTTCAAAGAGGGTATCATGAACCGGGAAGCACAAACCTCAACTGGTTTAGGGGATGGGATTGCCATGCCCCACAGTAAGAATGCTGCTGTTAAGGAAGCAACCGTTCTCTTTGCTAAATCAGCCAAGGGAGTTGATTATGAGTCGCTAGATGGGCAACCAACTGACCTCTTCTTTATGATTGCAGCTCCAGATGGAGCCAACGATACCCACTTGGCTGCCCTGGCTGAATTGTCCAAGTATCTGATGAAGGACGGCTTTGCTGATAAATTACGACAAGTCACCAGTCCTGACGAAGTCATTGCGACCTTCGATGCAGCAGAAGAGGAAAACAAGGCTGAGGCAGCTAGCAAGGCAGCTCCAGTAACTGATGATGACAAACCATTGGTAGTCGCCGTTACCGCTTGTACAACTGGTATCGCCCACACCTACATGGCTGAAGAAGCCCTGATTAAACAAGGGCAAGAAATGGGAGTCAATGTTCGGGTTGAAACCAACGGTGCCTCAGGTGTCGGAACTCCATTGACTGCTGATGAAATTAAGCGAGCTAAGGGTGTTATCGTCGCAGCCGATAAGGCTGTGGAAATGCCTCGTTTCGATGGTAAGCCCTTGATTTCCCGACCAGTAGCCGAAGGGATTAAGAAGCCAGAAGAATTGATTAATACCATTCTTGATGGCAAGGCAGAAACCTACCACGCAGCAGCAGGAGAAGCTAGCACAGCTGCCAGCGATTCTGGTGAAAAGACTGGTCTGGGTGCAGCTTTTTACAAGCATCTCATGAGCGGTGTTTCTCAAATGCTGCCTTTCGTTATCGGTGGCGGTATCATTACAGCCATTTCTTTCCTGATTGATAACTTTATGGGAGTTCCACAAAGTCATTTATCTGATTTGGGACACTATCATGCCGCTGCAGCAATCTTCAACCAAATTGGTGGTGCAGCCTTCTTCTTCATGTTGCCAATCCTAGCTGGTTACATTGCTTATTCAATTGCTGAAAAACCTGGTTTGGTAGCTGGTGTGACAGCTGGTTATATCGCCAAGGTTGGTTATGCCATCAATATGATTGGTGCTGATGAAAGCAAACTGATTCCATCAGGCTTCCTTGGAGCTTTGGTTGGTGGTTTCCTAGCAGGTGGCGTCGCCCTGCTCCTCAAAAAATATGTCAAGGTTCCACGCTCTCTGGAAGGTATCAAGTCTATCTTACTCTTGCCTCTTTTGGGTGTTGGGATTACCGGCTTTCTTATGCTTTTGGTCAATGTACCAATGGGAGCTATCAATACAGCCTTGAGTAACTTTCTCGAAGGTCTGTCAGGAAGCTCAGCTCTTCTTCTTGGTTTGATTGTCGGTGCCATGATGGCTATCGACATGGGTGGACCTTTCAACAAGGCAGCCTATGTCTTTGCAACTGGTACCCTAGCCGACCCTAATGCCCTCGCCCATGGTGGTACGGTGGTTATGGCAGCCGTTATGGCTGGTGGTATGGTTCCGCCTTTGGCAGTCTTTGTCGCTACCCGTCTCTTCCCACAAAAATTCAACAAGGAAGAACGTGATTCTGGTTTGACCAATATTGTCATGGGGCTGTCCTTCATCACCGAAGGGGCTATCCCATTTGGTGCGGCTGACCCAGGCCGTGCTATCCCGAGCTTTATGCTGGGCTCAGCGATTACGGGTGCCCTAGTTGGCGCTGCAGGTATCAAGCTCTTGGCTCCCCACGGTGGTATCTTTGTTATCGCCCTGACCACGAACTGGTGGCTCTACCTCATCTTTGTCGCTATTGGAGCCATCATTTCCGGTGTCGTCTTTGGCGCTTTACGTAAAGAACAAGAGGCTTGAGTGACTGCGAAAGTCTCAGGCTATATGAGCTAAAGTCCATTTGCGATTTGAAAATTTTAATTTTTATTGATTATGAGCTTTAGTTACCTATCAAAAGTCCTTTCAACCGAGTCAAGTTGAAAGGATTTTTTCTTTTCTTTACGAATAGAGAGTTAGGAGGTAAATGATGTATAGTGTAGAAATTCATGAAGAGGCCATGCGACCAAGAGAACGCTTAGTGAATCTAGGTGCTGAGAACCTGAGTAATCAGGAGCTCTTGGCAATTCTTTTGCGAACAGGTACGAGACAGCACCATGTCTTGACCTTGGCCAATAATATTTTAGAAGAAACTGGTAGTCTAGCAGATTTTAGAAGTCTCTCACTTGAAGAGCTTCAGGCTATCCCTGGTATCGGTCGGGTTAAGTCTATTGAACTCAAGGCAGCCTTGGAGTTTGCTAAGAGGGTCAATCAGACTCTGCCTGAGAAATCTGAGCGAATAATCTCAAGCGACCGATTGGCTAAGAAGATGATGGCTGAATTGCGGGATAAGCGACAGGAGCACCTCATCGCCCTTTATCTGGATACCCAGAATCGCTTGATTAAGCAGCAGACTATATTTATCGGGAGTGTTCAACGTTCCATTGCTGAGCCAAGGGAGATTTTGCACTATGCTTGTCGTTTTATGGCGACTTCGGTCATTGTTGTGCATAATCACCCTTCGGGTCAACCGGATCCCAGTCGGTATGATATTGCCTTTACCGAAAAAATTAAGCGTTGCTGTGATGATTTGGGCCTAGCCTTTTTGGACCACATTATTGTTGGCTCTGATAATTACTATAGCTTTCGGGAGGAGACGGATATAATTATTGATATACCAGTCTAGGGAAATTCGTCATTGTCAATAAAAAAGACCAGACGGCCCAAAAACTGTCTGGTTAAAAATTAAAAGCGTTTATAATTGACTTTATTCCAACGAAAAGGAGCGGTTCAGTTGTCTACGCCCAACTCCCGATTACTTTACTCACTATAATTCATTGACAAAATAGTCGAAGAGCTCTTGATCTGCTTGACGACTGCCAATCAAATGCTCAGGATGCCATTGGACACCTAAGAAATGAATATCAGGATGGTTGGAAGCGACGGCCTCAATGGTTGAATCCTTAGGGTCTTCAGCAATCACATCTAGATAGGGAGAAAGCTCCTTGATGCTCTGATGGTGGAAAGAGTTAATTGTGGTCTCAGAGCCGTAGATTTCCGCTAACTTGGTATTAGGCTTGACGGTCATTTTGTGGTAGAGGTAGTCAGTCGGTGCGTCCTGCCAATGATTTTCGATAGCCTGATTGAGATTGCCCCCAAGAGCTACATTCATCAGTTGAGTACCGCGGCAGACAGAAAAAATGGGTTTCCTTTGGCGAATAGCTTCATCAATAATAGAAAATTCAAACATATCTCGACGGTGGGAAAAATCATCATCCAAGGCCTGCTTGGTTTCATGATAAAATTCTGGGTCAACATTTTGTCCGCCAATCAGCAAAATCTTATCCACCATGCCAACATATTCAATTGCCTCATCCATAGAACCGATAGGTAGAAGTAGCGGAATACCGCCAGCTCTTTGGACGGCCTGAACGAAGCCCTTGGGAGCATAGCTAGTGATAATATTATCACTATTCGGTCTTTCGTTTGTTGTAATACCAATAATAGGTTTTTTCTTCATTAAAGAAACCTCCTGGGGAAGTATGTCTATTGATAAATCACCTGAAAGTTTTCAGGTGATTGGTGGTTTTTACATTATCTTTAGTGATCCTGATTCATGAAATAAAGCAGAGTTTGGAGTTCGCTAGTCAGGTCTACATATTGGACAAAGACTCCTTTGGGAAGACTGAGATTGACCGGAGAAAAGCTCAGGATTCCCTTGATACCGGCATTGACTAACTGATTGGCAACTTCTTGTGCCTTGACACTAGGAACCGTCAAAATTGCAGTTTGGCAATCGGTGCCTTTAAGCCTTTCTTTGATAGTGGAAATACCATAGATAGGAATACCATCATCGGTCTTAGTATCGACCAACTCATTATCATCGGTATCGAAGGCCATGACAATCTGCATCTTATTGCGCTCATGAAAGCGGTAGTGAAGCAGGGCCCGTCCCATATTACCGCAACCGACAAGGGCGACATTGGTAATAGAATTGTCGTTAAGAATATCAGCAAAAAAATTCATCAGCTTCTTGACATCGTAGCCAAAACCTCGTCGACCAAGCTCACCGAAGTAGGAGAAGTCCCGTCGAACCGTTGCCGAATCAATTCCGATGGCCTCAGCAATCTGCTTAGAGCTGGCTTTAACGATATCCTCAGCATAAAAACGTTTAAAGGTTCTGTAATAAAGCGATAGACGTTTAGCTGTCGCTTTGGGAATAGATTTATCAATAGTCATCTTAACTATCTCCAATCTTATTGCGAGTAATTCTAAGTTAATTGTAGAACAAGTTTGTGAAAACTGCAACAAAATAGCGATAAAAAAATCCTAAGCTAACATAGGATTTTCGTATAAGAGCTTAAGGCCTATTTGGATAGCTTAGGGAGCCCTTCGGAGGTAGTCAGATCTCAAGGAAAAATGATGTTAAGCTCCTAGAACTCTTGCCTGAGGTAGTCAGGTATAAAGCTTAGTTTTACTAGGACATTGGCACCTTTGCAAACCCTCGAGACTCAAACTTTAGTCTTCGCTTTTAGTAAAGATGTCTCTTTCAACCAGGCTATCCATGAGGAAGTAGAACTTGTCTTGGATGATGGACAGCTTGTCATTCTTGAAGATATTGACCAGGCGCAGGCCTGATTGATCGGTTACGCTGAGTTTGAAGGAGCTTAGATCCTTATTGATAGTGATTTTAAGAGGGAAGCCTTGTCCAGAGTTAGGATTTTCTTCAAGAAGACGGTTTAACTCATAGTGGCCGAGTTTGTTGGGTTCAAAGGTCGTATCTCTCAAGGTATATTTTTTAATATTGGGACTGATGGTATAGGTGTATTTGCAGTCGTCCAAGTGAATAGATTTTTCAAATGCCATGGTATTGTATTATCCTATAATTTCTTTTAATTTTGTTGCCAGCTGGCTTAATTCCTCAGAGGTATTGAGGTCCGATAGGCTGATGCGAATGGATTCGCTCAGGCGGGGAGAATCAGTCCCGTAGAAGGCCTGCAAGACATGGCTGGGCTCGACTGTTCCTGCGGTACAGGCAGAACCTGTTGAGACAGCAAAGCCAGCCAGGTCCAGCTGGGTCAACAGAAGACCATTGTTTTGGCCGGGAAAGCCGATATTGATGACATGGGGTAGACGATTGGGACCACCATTGAGGTAGTAGTCCACGCCCTTTTGGCTCAATTGCTTGAGAAAATCCTCGCCAAGCTGGCTGATCTTTTGATAATTTTCTTCTTGCAGTTGGTCGGCTTCTTTGAACGCCTGTGCCATCCCAGTGATACCAATCATATTCTCGGTGCTGGCCCGTCTTTTTTCCTCTTGTTCGCCACCGTGTAGAAGATTATCCATGTGATGGGGCTTAGCATAAAGGAAGCCCACGCCCTTGGGCCCATGAAACTTGTGGGCCGAAGCTGAGAGAAAATCCACGCCCAATCCTTCCGGACGAACAGGAATTTTCCCCGTGGCCTGAACGGCATCAACATGAAAGACGGCCTGGTGGTTGGCCAAGACTTGAGCGAATTCGGCAATGGGAAGGAGGTCACCAGTTTCATTGTTGGCCAACATAGTTGAAACCAAGATAGTGTCCTCCCGCAGGGCGGCCTTGAGAGCTTCTGGGCTAAACTGGTGATTTTCATCAGGTTGCAGGTAGGTCACTTGAAAACCAAAGCGTTTTTCCAGATAGTCCATAACATGGAGAACCGAGTGGTGCTCAATAGCTGTTGTAATCAGGTGTTTTCCCTTGTCCTGATTGGCTAGAGCATAGCCTTGGATGGCCATGTTATTGCTTTCGGTTGCACCAGAGGTGAAAATCAGATTTCGTGGCTGAGTGCCCAAAATTTTGGCGATAGTAAGACGGCCATCCCGCAAGAGATGGCTAGCCTTTCGTCCATAAGCATGGATACTGGAGGGGTTGCCAAAGTTGTCGGACATAACCGCTGCCATTGATTGGATAACGGCTGGCGTCAAAGGAGTTGTCGCCGCATTATCAAGATAAATCATCTTAATCCTCGTCTTCAGAAGTGTAGGTAAAGAGTGGGCTGAGTGGCTTGTGGTTGTGGATCCGTGTGATAGCATTACCAATCAACTCGCTAGCTGTGATGTAGGTGGTATTGCTGCTGACTCTTTCTTTAGTGGCTACGGAGTCAGTCACAAGAATCTCTTTAATCGGTGAGGACTCCAAGATGTCTGCCGCTCCACCAGCAAAGAGACCATGGCTAGCTACCGCATAGATTTCGGAAGCACCACCACGCTCAACGATTTTAGCCGCTTCAGCAAAGGTTTTACCAGTATTGAGGATATCATCAATCAAGATAGCCTTCTTACCAGCAACTTCACCGATAATATAACCTTCTTCGCGCTGCGCATCATCTTGAGCATAGTCGATAATTGCGATTGGAGCATCTAAGTATTCTGCCAAGCTGCGAGCCCGTTTGATGCCAGAATTTTTAGGACTGACGACGACAACATCAGTCCCCTTGAGACCCATGTGGATGTAACGCTCTGCAAAGAGGGGGACAGTAAAGAGGTTGTCAACTGGGATGTCAAAGAAGCCTTGGACCTGAACAGCATGTAAATCGAGCGTCAGGATACGGTCGGCTCCAGCCTTAACCAACATATTAGCAACTAATTTCGCGGTAATAGGCTCACGTTGCTGGGCAATACGGTCTTGGCGAGCATAGCCGAAGTAAGGCAGGATAATATTGACTGAATTTGCAGATGCCCGCTTACAGGCATCAATCATAATCAGAAGTTCCCAAAGGTTATCGTTAACAGGGAAGCTAGTCGATTGAACAACATAAATGTCAAAGCCACGGACACTTTCTTCAATGTTAATCATAATTTCGCCGTCAGAAAATTGCTTAGAGGACAATTTACTAAGCGGGATTCCGGCTGCTTTCGAAATTTTTTCTGCAATAGCAGTGTTAGAAGTCAGCGAGAATAATTTTGGGGTACTAGTTTCTACCATGACAGTGTCATTCTCCTTTGAATAAGCTAAGGGCCGTGAGGCCTTATGGTTAGCAAGAAATTCAAGATGAACTAGGAGTGGCTTTTGCCAGCTACTTACCTTGAAATCTTGAAAATTTTCCTTATTTATTGTACCAAAAAAGGCCGATTTTTACAGCCCTTTATCGCTATTATACCCAATTAAAATCAAAGTTAGCATCTTTGATACTTTCTAACGTAGCAAGTTCATCAGCGATTAAAAATCACTGATGAACTACGGTAATCGCTATGGCGACTTACCTAGCTACCTTACTAATTCCCTTTTCAAAATAGTATCGATTTTGAAAAGGGAATGTCGTTTAAAAGTTCGGACGCAAGCAAACTCCTGGCAAGATACAGAACCGTTAAGCGCCACAAAGGATTAAAAAGGTCTGGGAGACCTTTTTTACCCGAACTCGAAAATAGGAAGGTGAGGCAGGAAATTTGGCGTAGGAGCAACAGATCTCCAAGGCAGATTTATACCTCAAGGTAGCCGCGGCTGTAGATTGACTAAAGTCAAAACAGCCACCTCTCTTTTTCCACAGTGGTGTAGGCGAGTTCAATTCCGGAGTTTCATTACGACATGAGGTTAGGCTAGTCGATTTTACTGGCCTAACCGAGTTAATCAGGGGGCTAGCCAATCACTATTGAGATTGGCGTTAGACATCGCTACTTTAGTAGCTGATGGCTTTGCCCCGTGATAAATTTTGAGCCCCTTCGCTTTCGAGTTTTTAAGCTCAGGCAGATTTAGTCCGCCGGACTAAATCCCTCTCAAAATTTCCGTTCTTAGCAATAACTGTACTTGTTGCTAAGAATACCACTTTGGCGAAAGTATCGCTTTTAGAATGACTCCATTAGTTAATGATTTATTTTCATTTTCCAGATATGGCCATATTGAGATAACAAATTGCTAATTTTGAATTTCAAAGAGTATTAGCCCTTAATCTTTCTGTTTCAAAGTGGAGCAGAAGCGGGCAACCTTGCTCTTTGCATATTTGAGGTCAATATCGTTTTCAAGCAAGAAGGTTTCAAAGTCAGTCTTGCCCTTGTCAGCATTCTCAACCTCAAGCTCCAACTCATAATCAATTCGTCCAGCATAGTTGTTCTTATCCAGAGCCATGAGTCCGATGGAGGTCTCTTTTTCCCGCCGGACAGTTGTTAGATGGCCCAAATTTTTTAATTGATTACAATCAACACCCTGCTCAACAATCAAGGATTTGATGGCATTGTCAGGAAAATGGCAGGACTCAATAATACTCCTAGCCTCCTGGCGACTGAGGTCGATATTATGTTCCAAAGTTCCTACCTCTTTAGGAATTTTCAGGGTTAATTCTGCTCCCTTTTCAAAGGTGCGAATCCGCAACGAAAGCCGCTTTTTTCGCATGATATAGTCATCGGTATCGAAATAATAGTTGGTCTGGGTAATCGCTGGGACGTGGGAGAATAACGTTTCCATGCGATTAAATTCTGCCTTATTGAGCATGGATTTATATTCGATTTCCAAATGGTTCATCTTGATTTTCCTTTACAAGCCTTTTTATGGTATAATTTTACTTAAACTAATTCTATAAAAATGTGGGCTAAATGACAAGGTTCGGCTGTAATTGGCCCAGAAAACACAGGAGTTTAAATCAGAGAAATATGGAATGGGAAGCCTTTTTAGACCCCTATATTCAGGCCGTTGGTGAGTTAAAAATTAAATTTCGTGGTATCCGTAAACAGTTTCGCAAGCAAAATCATCACTCCCCTATCGAGTTTGTGACTGGTCGGGTCAAGCCGATTGAGAGTATCAAAGAGAAAATGCTCCTACGTGGCATTAAGGAGAAACATCTGGCTGAAGATATGCAGGATATCGCCGGTGTTAGGATTATGGTGCAGTTTGTTGACGATGTTCAAGAGGTCTTGGACTTGATTCGGCGCCGTCATGACATGACCATTATTCAAGAGCGGGACTACATCAATAATCGTAAGGCCAGCGGTTACCGCTCTTATCACGTGATTATTGAGTATCCCGTCGATACTATTGATGGTCAGAAGACAGTTCTAGCCGAGATTCAAATCAGAACCTTAGCTATGAATTTTTGGGCGACCATTGAGCATTCGCTCAATTACAAGTATAAGGGAGACTTTCCAGAGGAAATCAAGCAACGCTTAGAGGTGACCTCAAGGATAGCGCGCGAATTGGACGAAGAGATGCGTAAAATTCGAGACGACATCAAGGAAGCCCAGCTTCTCTTTGACCCTCTCAGCAGAAAACTAAGTGATGGTGTAGGAAATAGTGATGACACAGATGAATTATACAGGTAGGCCCCAGCAGACTCGGGTAGCTATCATTGCTAATGGTAAGTACCAAAGTAAACGAGTAGCCTCCAAGATTTTTAGCGCCCTCAAACATGACCGAGATTTCTATCTTAGTAAGGATAATCCGGATATCGTCATTTCCATTGGTGGCGATGGCATGCTTTTGTCGGCCTTTCACATGTATGAAAAAACCTTGGACAAGGTGCGTTTTGTCGGGATTCATACGGGGCACCTAGGCTTCTATACTGATTATCGAGATTTTGAAGTTGATACCTTTTTGAAAAATCTCCGAAATGACCGAGGCGAAAAAATTTCCTACCCCCTCTTGCGAGTGACCGTTACCATGGCAGATGGTCGGGTTGTCACAGCTCGGGCCCTCAATGAAGCCAGTCTGCGCCGTCTGGAGAAGACCATGGTAGCGGATGTTTCCATCAACGGCACTCTTCTGGAGCGTTTTCGCGGTGATGGCATCACTGTTTCGACGCCAACGGGCAGCACCGCCTACAATAAATCCATCGGTGGAGCCGTTCTCCACCCTACTGTTGAAGCCTTCCAGATGACCGAGATTGCCAGCCTCAACAACCGAGTTTATCGAACTCTAGGGAGTTCGGCTATTATTCCAAAAGGCGAAACTGTAACCATCGTTCCCAAACGAGTTGGTTCCTACACAGTCTCTTTCGATAATAAATCTTACAGTTATCGCAATGTAGCCAAGATGGAATTTTCACTGGACGATAAGAAAATCAGCTTCCTATCAACTCCCCACCATACCGGTTTCTGGGAAAGGGTTAAGGATGCCTTTATTGGTGAGGTAGAAGCGTGAGATTTGAATTTATTGCTGACCGGTCCTGCAAGATTAAGACCTTCCTCAGAGGACATGGGATTTCAAAGGGACTTTTGGCTAGGATTAAATATCAGGGCGGACATATCTGGGTAAATGGCATTGAGCAAAATGCCATTTATTTATTGGCTTCAGGAGATAAAGTGACTGTCGATATTCCAGCAGAAGTAGGTAGTCCCCATCTTCTGCCTATCCAATATCCACTGGAAATAGTTGCGGAAGATGCTAATTTTTTGCTAGTCAATAAGCCGGCTGGCTATGCCAGTATTCCCAGTATTCTCCATTCGGAAACCATGGCTAATTTTGTCAAGGCCTACTATCGGGAGCAGGGGTATGAAAATCAACAAATTCATATTGTCACCCGTCTCGATAGAGATACCAGCGGCCTCATGCTCTTTGCCAAACATAGTTATGCCCATTCTCGGATGGATAAGGCTCTCCAAGCTAGGTCCATTGAGAAACGCTATTATGCCTTAGTGTCTGGAGCAGAGGACCTACCAGATGAAGGGGAAATCATTGCTCCCATAGCCAGAGAGTCTGATAGCATTATCACCCGTCAGGTCCATACCTCGGGCAAGTATGCCCATACTAGTTATCGTGTGCTCCATCGTTTTGGTCAGGTTAAACTTGTAGATATCCAGCTTCATACGGGTCGGACTCACCAGATTCGCGTGCATTTTTCCCACATTGGTCAGCCTCTCTTGGGAGATGATCTTTACGGTGGCTCTATGGACTTTGGAATCGACCGTCAGGCTCTCCATTGTTATTCATTACGATTTACTGACCCTTTTACAAATCAGGAGAGGCATTATGAAGCGAGCTTGACAGATGACCTTGAAAACGTTATCATAGGTTTGCAAAAAATATAGAAGAGAAGGAATTGCTATGATAAGAAGTTTATTTGGAGAATTGCGCTCTAAGGTTGCAGGCAAGGGAATTAAGATCGTTTTCCCTGAAGGAAATGATGAACGGGTTGTTCGCGCAGCAGCTCGTTTGAAATTTGAAGGTCTGGTTGATCCGATTATCTTAGGGGAAGCAGACCAAGTCAAAAATCTTTTGAAACAATTTGGTTTTGCAGATCAAAACTACACCATTATTAACCCTAATACCTACCCTGATTTTGATAAGATGAAGGAACTTTTCTTAGAGATTCGTAAGGGGAAGGCGACACCAGAGGTTGCTGAAAAACTGTTGCGGGATGTCAATTATTTCGGTGTCATGTTAGTCAAGATGGGGTTGGCAGATGGGATGGTTTCAGGTGCCATTCATTCAACAGCCGACACGGTGCGACCTGCCCTGCAAATCATCAAGACCAAACCAGGTATCTCTCGGACCTCAGGTGTCTTCCTAATGAACCGTGAAAATACCAACGAGCGCTATATTTTTGCGGACTGTGCTATTAATATTGATCCTGAAGCGCAAGAATTAGCAGAAATTGCTGTTAATACGGCTGAAACAGCGAAAATCTTTGATATTGACCCGCAAGTGGCCCTGTTGAGCTTCTCAACCAAGGGAAGCGCCAAGGCTCCTCAAGCAGAGAAGGTTCAAGAAGCGACTAAGATCGCTAAGGAGTTAGCACCTGACTTGGCCTTAGACGGTGAATTACAATTTGATGCAGCCTTTGTTCCTGAAACAGCGGCTATCAAGGCGCCAGACAGCGATGTTGCTGGCCATGCTAATGTTTTTGTTTTCCCTGACTTGCAGTCTGGTAATATTGGGTATAAGATTGCCCAACGTTTAGGAATGTTTGAAGCAGTGGGGCCAATTCTCCAAGGTCTCAATATGCCGGTCAATGACTTATCGCGTGGTTCAAGCGCTGAAGATATTTATAAGTTAGCTATTATCACGGCCGCTCAAGCACTTGATTGAGGATACAAGAAAGATTAAGCGATTACTTTCTTTACCAGGAGCCTTGAATAAGCTGCAATAGCAAAAAATGGTAGAATTTGGAAATTGAGGCTGGGGAGTATATCCCAGCCTTGTTTGTATAAAAGGAGGCAAAAATGACAGAAACGGTTATGATTACAGGAGCCAGCGCAGGTTTTGGTCTAGCCATGGCCCGACTCTTTGTACAGAAAGGTTACCGAGTCATTGGTACTGGCCGCCGTCTAGCTAAGTTAGAAGAACTGGCCCAAGAGCTGGGAGATAATTTTTATCCTCTACAGATGGATATGACTTCCCAAGAAGTTATTGATTCGGCCTTGGCTAGCCTAGCAGGTGACTGGGGAAAAATTGATATTTTGGTCAACAATGCTGGTCTAGCTCTGGGCTTGGATAAGGCTTACGAGGCTAAGTTTGAGGATTGGGCGACCATGATTCAAACTAATATCGTCGGTTTGACCTATCTGACTCGTCAGGTCCTTCCTCAGATGGTAGAGCGAAAGTCTGGCTATATCATCAATATTGGTTCAACAGCCGGAACTGTTCCTTATCCTGGCGCTAATGTCTACGGTGCTAGCAAGGCCTTTGTCAAACAGTTCTCCCTCAATCTACGGGCAGACTTGGCTGGCACTAAGATTCGAGTTTCCAATGTTGAGCCAGGCCTCTGCGAGGGAACTGAATTTTCCAATGTCCGCTTTAAGTGGGATAACCAAAGAGCTAGTAAGCTCTACAAGGGTGCCCATGCCATCAAGCCAGAAGATATTGCTAATACGGTCCTCTGGCTGGCCCAACAGCCCAAACATGTCAATGTCAATCGGATTGAAATTATGCCAACCTCGCAAAGCTTTGGTCCTCAACCGGTTGAACGTGAAGACTGATAGGGTTGGCGGAGATTTAATGGCTTTAACAAGAGAATTTATAGGGGCGGTGAGTGCTAGCTCCCCTAACGGTAAATTGTTGAGCAACGCGGTTTCGGTAACCAATAATCCAATCGTTAACTTGGCCATACAGGAAAAAGCCTTCAGCAAAACTGGATTTATTCAGTCTTCTGAAGGCTTTGTTTTATGGTTCATTGGTTAACGGTCCCCTTCGATGGGATGAAATTGGATATAGGTCTATCAAAACAATTGGCCCAAAATTCTAAGACTCCCCTTTTCTTTAGCTAGTATCGTCAGCCTAGTCGGAACCCTTGATAGAAGGGCCAGAAGTGGCATCAGACCAGCCAACCAGCGCCTGTGCAGTCTCATCAAGGTAGGTTGTCAGTGGTCGCTTGAAATCTGCAATAGTTTCCATAATGCCAATGATCCTTCCCTGCTCGTCCAAGGCAGTCTGATAGGTTTGCATTAAAATCTGGTCAAAGGCCTGACTAGGTACTTGAAAATTGAGTGAACCCGTTGGGCTTTTGATCAATTCATCCAGAAGCCAGGGTTCCAAGTCTTTGAGCTCCTGGTCTGCTAGAAGGCTACTGTCATTTTGTCCATTATTATAAAGGGGCCGGCCTTTCTGGTCGTAAAAAGCGACTTTATAGGGAAGGTGCTTTAAAATTTCTTCGATCTTTGTCATACTTTCATCATACCTATTCAGGAACCAGATTGCAAGTCTTGCGATTAGCATAGGATAGTATCAGTTTTTCAAAGGAAGGGCCTATCATTCGGCCGTAAATGACTCTATAATAGAAGTATCAAAACAATATTTGGAGGAAATATATTATGGCAAGCAAGGTAATCTTTTTGGATGTCGACGGTACCCTGGTGGATTATGAAAACCACCTGCCTGAGTCAGCTGTTGAGGCCATCCGTAAGGCGCGTGCTAATGGTCATTTGGTCTATATCTGTACGGGTCGCAGTCATGCGGAAGTTCCCCCAAAACTCTGGGACATTGGACTGGATGGGATGATTGGTGGCAATGGTTCTTATGTAGAGCACCAGGGAGAAGTCGTCTTGCACCAGATGCTTTCTGAGGAGGATAGTCGAGCTATTGTTGACTGGCTTCATGAACGGGGTCTCGAATTCTACCTAGAAAGCAATAACGGCCTCTTTGCTAGTGAACATTTCAAGGAAGCGGCAAGACCAGTTATGCGGGCCTATGCTCTGACCAAGGGAGCTAAGGAAGAGGACATCAAAGAAATGGAACCTGAAGACGGTTTGCACGGTCTGGTTTATGGCGGTAATCTCTACCGCAATGACCTTAATAAGATCAGCTTCATCCTCAAGTCTTATCAGGACCACTTAGACTCTAAGGAGGCCTTTCCTCATCTCAAGGCAGGCACCTGGGGCGGCCGTGGTGAAACGGCCCTCTTTGGCGATTTAGGAGTCGCTAATATTGATAAGGCCCATGCTATTGATGTCCTTCTGGATTTTCTAGATAAAGATAAGGCAGATACCATTGCCTTCGGCGATGCCAAGGTGGACATTCCTATGTTGGACTATTGTGCGATTGGTGTTGCTATGGGCAATGGTGGCCCAGAAATTCTAGCTATGGCTGATATGATAACTGACGATGTCGAAGACGACGGTCTCTACAAGGCCTTTGAGAAGTTAGGTCTGTTGGCTTAGCTATTTAGGTATGGGTCTGAAAGTCAGGCCCATTTTTTACACCAAGTTTGGCTTGCCAGGTTTCTCATGTCGTTAGAACTGGGAGAAGGGCCTTGGTCGAATTTTGCTGAAATCTATAGCTTTCTATAAGCATTAACTATTTTACAAGTCTTACTATTAGTGGTAAGCTGACTGTAATTTAGAGGAGGTGGGCTTATGGCTCGAAAAGTTGGAATTATTGGCTTAGGAAATGTTGGTAGCACCCTGGCTGGTAACCTAGTTCGTTCAGGTCTTGTTGATGAACTGGTTTTGCTTGATAAGCGTGAGGACAAGCTTTTTGCTGATCAGTTGGATCTTGAAGATAGCTTGGCAACCAGTCCTCATTATGTCAAAATTTCTACTAACGACGATAGTTTGCTTGATGATGCAGATGTCCTCGTGGTAGCTGTTGGCGATATCAAGGCTTATTTTGGCGATAATCCTGATCGTTGGGTGGAACTCAATATCAATATTGCCAATGCCAAGGAGATTGCTGCTCGCTTGAAGGCGACTAACTTCTCGGGTTTAATCGTTGTAATTTCCAATCCTTGTGATGCCATTACCACGGTCTTGCAAAGAGAATTGGCTTACCCTAAGGAAAAGATTATGGGAACGGGAACCTTACTGGATAGCAGTCGGCTCAAAAATCAATTGGCCAAGGTCAGCGGTCTAACTCCCCAATCCATCCAAGGCTATGTCCTAGGTGAACACGGTGATAGTCAGTTTACGGCTTGGTCAACAGTTAATTTGGATCAGTTGGGAACAGTAGATCAGAAAGGTATTGAAGCAGCTGTCCGTCAAGGTGGCCAACAGGTCTTTAATGGTAAACGCTACACCAACTTTGCCATCGCCAGCTCGGCCCATTTGCTATTGGAAGCCATCCTGACCGATAGCCATCAGATTCTGCCAGTTTCCAACTATGATGAGGCCAGTGATCTCTATCTCAGTTATCCAGCTATTATTGGCCGTCATGGTGTCTTAGGACGTGTAGCCCTGAGTTTAGATAAGGTGGAAGAGCAGAAGTTAAAAGCCTCTGCCAAGGCTATTAAAGAAAAGGCCTTTGACTAAGGCAGCTTTCAATACTAGCCAATGTTGGGTAAGTTTAGTTCGTCTAGTTAAGCTATTCTGACAGTCGTTTACTTTCACCGAATAAGTCATTTTTAAATAAAATAGACAAAACCCGCCCGTCCATTTTGGACGGGCGGGTTGCTATATAGTTGTTACCAAGCAATGGTATTGATTAGGTCGTCAGCCGTAGTGGTCGGTAGAATCCGCACTCGATTAAGGGCATAGAGACCATTGTCGGCACTAGCCAGTCCTTCGTTGGTAGTGACGGCCATCTTGTAGCCAGCTTTCTCTGCCAGTTTCTGGCTGCTATCGTTGTAGCGCCCAGACGGATAGGCTAGGGCAATAGTATCTTGCCCCAAAAGCCGGTCCAACCAAGATTTGGATTCACCAATCTCGGTATTTTGACTATCATCCGACTGGGTTGACAAGTCTGGATGATTGACGGTGTGACTCTGGAAGGACATGCCCTCCTTGGCCAGCTCCTTAATCTTGTCCGAAGTCAAGAAACCGTCCTTGTCAGCGTAACTGGTGATAACATTGTTAGTTCCAACAGCCCCATACTTTTTCATGATAGTCGCAGCATTGACAAAGTCAGCATCGCCATCATCAAAGGTCAGCCAGACAATCTTCTTATTGCCATTGGGTAGGACATTTTCTGATAGGACCTTGTAGGCTTCCTCAGGAGTCAAGAAGTAATAGCCTTGCTCCTTGAGGGCCTTAATGTGGCTTTCAAATGTGTCTGGGCTGACAATCAAGTTGGCACTTGCGGACTCAGACGGGTCCATCACATGAATAGCGTGGTACATGAGAATGGGAACCTTGACTGTTTCGTCTTGCTTTTTCCAATCCACCTTGGCCTTCTTGTCAGACTGGCTTGTCTGCCCCTGGTTGGTCTTCTTGCTAGTCTGGCTAGTCTTTTCTGACTTTAATAGTTGACTGGGACTGAAACTGTGATTTTTAAACATAAAGGCGAAAGCACCGATGATAAAAACCAGACCAATGATGGCTAGTAGATTTCGACTGGTGTGGCTGGACCGGCCAGGTTTTTGATTTCTAGAAGTCATATCTTTTAGTTCCTCTTATAAAGTCTTTGGTGATGCTCAATGCGTTCCAAGGCAAAACTGTGGGTCGCATAGTTTTCAAATTCAGCATTTCCTTGATCGTCTAATTGCGCTTCTTCAAAGAAAAGCTTTTCGTAGTCCTCAACGCTCAACCTCTGGCGTTTTTCTAAGCTTGCTTGTTGGTCAGGATTTAGCATCTGTTCAAAACCAGCAACCAGCTGACCACTAAAGATTTCAGATACAGCGCCAGAGCCATAACTGAAGAAGCCGATCTTGTCGCCTGCTTTTAGGCTTTGAGACTTCTCAAGCAAGGAGAGGAGGCCTAGATAGAGGGAGCCAGTATAAATGTTACCGATTTGACGACTGTAGCTGATGGAGGCTTCAAAATTGGCCTTGATTTGGCCAGTCTTTTCTTGGGATAGGGACTTATCCAAGAGCTTATTGAGCCCCTTTCTGGCTAATTTAGGATAGGGAATGTGAAAGCAGAAGGCTGCGAAGTCTTCTAGCTTGCCTTGGTAGCGCTTCTGATACTCAGCCCAAGTCGTTTTCAAGCAATCCAGATACTGCTTGGTTGAAAATATACCTTGGACAAAAGGAGTGGTTGAGTAATTGGGCCGCCAGAAGTCCATAACATCTCGGGTTTGGGCAACATTATCATCATTGAAAGTTAAGATTCTTGGCTGATTGGTCACCAACATGGCGACCGCACCAGCACCTTGGGTGGGCTCGCCAGATGTCTTGATACCATACTTGGCAATGTCACTAGCGATAACCAACACCTTAGAAGCAGCCTGAGCAGTCACATGGAGCTTGGCATAGTTGAGGGCAGCTGTTGCACTATAGCAGGCTTCCTTAATTTCAAAGCTGCGAGCAAAGGGCTGAATCCCCAATAGCCCATGAATGAAAACGGCAGCAGCCTTACTTTGATCAATGCTGGTCTCTGTCGCAACAATGACCATATCAATAGTAGCCTTGTCTTCCTTGGTCAAAATTTGTTCAGCGGCAGCAGCACCTAAGGTCACGATATCTTCGGTGATGGGGGCGATGCTGAGGCTATCCAACATGAGACCGAGGGAGTATTTATTGGGATCGGTGTCGCGGGCGACAGCCAAGTCCGCCATATCCAGCCGATATTTAGCTGTGGCGAAGCCAATCTTGTCAATTCCAATAGACATAATTCTACCTTCTAATTTAGTGATTTATATATTACTATTGTAACATAAATGTCATGGAAGACTGGGCCAAAAACACTAGAATGCTTGCAATGACTGCAAAATCGGTCCCGCGCCCGACTCGGTCAAAGTCCTTAGTGGTAATTTTGAGAATTTTCGTCTACAATAAAAACCAGAAATTTTAGAACGAAGGATAAGAATCATGACTAAAGCAGATGCCATTTTCAAGGCAAATATTGAAAAGATTATGAAGGAGGGCGTCATGTCCGAGCAGGCTCGTCCCAAGTATAAGAACGGTCAAACAGCTAACTCCAAGTACATCACGGGTTCCTTTGCCGAATATGACCTAGCCAAAGGAGAATTTCCCATCACGACCCTGCGGCTTATTCCTATTAAATCTGCCATCAAGGAAATCTTCTGGATTTATCAGGACCAAAGCAATGACTTAGGTCTTCTTAATGATAAATACAAGGTCAAGTACTGGAATGACTGGGAGGTCGGCAAGACAGGCACCATCGGCCAACGCTATGGAGCTGTCGTCAAAAAGCACGATATCATCAATAAGATTCTTAAGCAACTAGAAGAAAATCCTTGGAACCGTCGCAATGTCATCTCCCTCTGGGACTATGATGCCTTCGAGGAGAGCGAGGGCCTGCTCCCTTGTGCCTTCCAGACTATGTTTGATGTTCGGCGAGTGGATGGCGACATCTATCTGGATGCGACCCTGTCCCAGCGCTCCAATGATATGCTGGTGGCCCACCACATCAATGCCATGCAGTACGTGGCCCTGCAAATGATGATTGCCAAGCATTTTGGCTGGAAGGTTGGTAAATTCTTCTACTTTGTCAATAATCTCCATATCTACGACAATCAGTTTGACCAGGCCGAAGAATTACTCAAGCGGACTCCATCAGATATGGAGCCTCGCCTAGTGCTCAATGTCCCAGATGGCACCAATTTCTTTGACATCAAGCCAGAAGACTTCGATCTCTTGGATTATGAGCCGGTCAAACCGCAATTGAAGTTTGACTTGGCTATCTAAGCCCGCCAGATTAGTTTTATTAAGAATGTGTTTGAATTTTTTCAAATGCATTTTTTCTTAATTTCTGCTAGAATAAAAACAGTATGGACAAAGTTTTTAAGGCAAAACAAATTATTGCGATTTGGGCTCAGGATCAGGCTGGCTTAATTGGTGCCAACCAGACTATGCCTTGGCATTTACCGGCCGAATTGGCCCACTTTAAAAAGACCACCATGGGACAAGCTATTCTTATGGGACGCAAGACCTTTGATGGCATGGGCCGGCGAACTCTACCGGGTCGGGAGATTCTGATTTTGACCCATGATAAGACCTATCAGGTTGATGGGGTTAAGACGGTTTCCAGTCCTGAGGAAGCCCTAGCTTGGTTTGACCAGCAGAACAAGGATCTCTATATCGCAGGCGGTGCTGGTGTCTACCAGGCCTTTATTAATAATTACACAGGTCTAGTCAAAACGATAATCCAAGCTCGTTTTGAGGGAGATACCTATTTCCCAGAGATGGACATGGCTCCCTACCAGCTTGTCTCTGAAGAAAATCATAGTAAGGATCAGAAAAATCCTTATGATTTTACAATTGCGACCTATCAAAAACTAAGTAACCAATAAGGAATAAACAATTCATGCAAAGAAGTATTTTTGGGGTATTTACAGCACTCTTAGCCATTATCTGTGTGCTCTGTGCGATTCCTGCCTTTCGTAAAAACCGTTACGGCTTGGGAACGCTTTTTCTCCTCAACGCTTTGACCAATCTCGTAAACTCCATTCACGCCTTTTACGGCACACTCTTTTAACAGAAGGAAGATTAGGATATTATGGCAGACAATCAAACAACAAATGATACAATGGTCTATTGCTCATTTTGTGGAAAAAACCAGACAGAGGTCAGAAAAATAATTGCTGGTAACGGCGTTTTTATCTGTAATGAATGTGTGGCCCTCTCCCAAGAAATCATCAAAGAGGAGCTAGCTGAAGAAGTTCTAGCTGACTTGGCGGAAGTTCCAAAACCCAAGGAACTCCTGCAAATCTTGGATGACTATGTTATCGGCCAAGTTCAAGCAAAAAGAGCTCTGGCAGTTGCCGTTTATAACCATTACAAGCGAATCAGCTTTGTCGAGAGTGCCCAAGATGAGGATGTCGATTTGCAGAAATCTAATATTCTCATGATTGGCCCAACTGGTTCCGGTAAGACCTTCTTAGCTCAAACCTTGGCTAAGAGTCTTAATGTTCCCTTTGCTATTGCGGATGCAACGGCCTTGACTGAAGCTGGATATGTCGGAGAAGATGTGGAGAATATTCTTCTCAAACTGATTCAGGCTGCTGATTTCAATATTGAACGGGCTGAACGAGGCATCATCTATGTCGATGAAATTGACAAGATTGCCAAAAAGGGAGAAAATGTCTCCATTACTCGGGATGTCTCTGGTGAAGGGGTGCAACAGGCTCTCTTGAAAATTGTTGAAGGAACAGTTGCCAGTGTTCCACCACAAGGCGGGCGCAAGCACCCTAACCAAGAAATGATTCAGATTGACACCAAGAACATCCTCTTTATTGTCGGAGGTGCCTTTGATGGTATCGAAGATATTGTTAAGCAACGCCTGGGTGAAAAGGTGATTGGTTTCGGTCAAAGCAATAAGTCTCTGGATGATGATGCTTCCTATATGCAACAAATTATTTCGGAGGATATTCAAAAATTTGGTCTCATTCCTGAATTTATCGGCCGTTTACCTGTCCTGGCTGCCCTTGAGCAGTTGACGGTTGACGATTTAGTGCGGATTCTGACTGAACCCAAGAACGCCTTGGTTAAACAGTATAAGACCCTTCTGTCTTATGATGGAGTGGATTTGGAATTTGATCAAGAAGCACTTGAAGCGATTGCTCAAAAGGCTATTGAGCGTAAGACTGGTGCTCGGGGCTTGCGTTCCATTATCGAAGAAACCATGATGGACATCATGTTTGAAGTGCCTAGTCAAGAGGATGTTACCAGCGTTGAAGTGACAAAGGCGGCAGTTGAAGGGACCGATAAGCCGATTCTCAAGACTGCCTAGGAAAGAATCATGACACAAGAAACTCTTTTAAATACCCATAATGCCTCAATTCTTTTGAGTGCTGCTAACAAATCTCATTATCCACAAGACGACCTACCAGAAGTAGCTTTGGCAGGTCGTTCTAATGTCGGCAAATCTAGTTTTATCAATACCCTGCTGGGCCGCAAGAAATTAGCTCGAACTTCCAGCAAACCTGGCAAGACCCAGCTGCTCAACTTTTACAATATTGATGACAAGTTGCGTTTCGTCGATGTGCCTGGTTATGGCTATGCCAAGGTCTCCAAGACCGAGCGGGCCAAGTGGGGCAAGATGATTGAAGAGTATCTGGTTACCCGGGATAATTTGCGGGTCGTGGTCAGCCTCGTGGACCTACGCCATGAGCCAACCGCTGACGACGTCCAGATGTATGACTTTCTCAAATACTATGAAATTCCTGTTATCGTCGTAGCCACCAAGGCTGACAAGGTTCCCCGTGGCAAGTGGAACAAGCAGGAGGCCCTGATTAAGAAGAAGCTCAACTTTGATCAAGCAGATAGCTTTATCGTCTTTTCTTCGGAAACCAAGGAAGGCTATGACCTGGCTTGGAATACTATCCTAGAAAATCTCTAAATCAAGTCTTAAAAGGCTAACCAGACGGTTAGCTTTTTTGTTGGCTGATTTTGGACTGGCTGCTAATAAAGACGTAACTATAATTATGTAAAAAACAAAAATCACCTCATATTCAATGAATCCCCTAAGCAGGCTTAGCCTGCTAACTCATGACAGAAAAATTATTTTTCAAATCGGGAACCTTTGAGTTTCGAAGAGTATCAAAAAACTTCAATTAATTTTTTATAAGACCTCATAAGAAATAACTATGCCCTAAGGGCTATTGATACATGTTATCATAGAAGGTAATTCATGACTGGGAGGTCTTATGGAAAATCATAATTTTGATAATCAGGGAAAATTTCAGCGCAAGATGACCAGCCGTCATCTCTTTATGCTCTCACTGGGTGGGGTAATTGGGACAGGTCTTTTTCTTAGTTCGGGCTATACCATCGCTCAAGCGGGGCCGTTTGGAGCAGTCCTGTCCTACTTAGTTGGAGCGGTAGTGGTCTATTTGGTCATGCTGTCGCTGGGAGAGTTGGCTGTTGCTATGCCGGTAACAGGCTCCTTTCACACCTATGCCACCAAGTTTATCAGTCCCGGGACTGGTTTTACGATTGCTTGGCTCTACTGGGTTTGTTGGACGGTAGCTTTGGGAACGGAATTTTTGGCGGCGGGGATGCTGGTTGAGCGCTGGATTTCTATTCCGTCTTGGATTTCGGCAGCCATCTTTGCCTTAGCCGTCTTTGTCATCAATGCCCTATCAGTACGCTCCTTTGCGGAGACAGAGTCTTTCTTTTCTAGTATTAAAGTACTAGCCATTCTTGTTTTCATTGTTTTGGGCTTGGGAGCTATGGTTGGTCTGGTTTCCTTCAATGGCCGCCACCATCCTGTTCTCTTTGAAAATCTAACAGCTCAAGGAGCCTTTCCCAAGGGGCTGGTTACTGTGGTTTCCGTTATGCTCAATGTCAACTATGCCTTTTCGGGTACCGAGCTGATTGGGATTGCCGCAGGGGAAACTGATAATCCCAAAGAAGCTGTTCCAAGAGCTATTAAGACAACTATCGGCAGGCTGGTCATTTTCTTTGTCTTGACTATTCTGGTCTTGGCTTCCCTGCTGCCCATGAAGGAAGCAGGGGTGACTGATGCTCCCTTCGTTCTTGTCTTTGACAAGATGGGCATTCCTTATGCAGGCGACATTATGAATTTTGTCATTCTGACAGCCATTCTTTCTGCTGGCAATTCTGGTCTCTATGCGTCTAGTCGGATGCTCTGGTCACTAGCCAATGAAGGCATGTTGGACAAGCGGGTGGTCAAAATCAATAAGCACGGTGTTCCTATGCGGGCCATGCTCTTGTCTATGTTGGGGGCGGGGCTTTCCCTCTTTGCCAGCTTTTATGCAGCCTCAACGGTTTACCTAGCCTTGGTTTCCATTGCCGGTTTTGCGGTTGTTGCGGTTTGGCTGTCCATTCCGATTTCTCAGATTAATTTCCGTAAGGTCTGGCTTAAAGATCATAAGGAAAGTGAATTGAATTACAAGACTCCCTTTAGTCCGATTTTGCCCTATATCACCATTATTCTCTTGTTGGTTTCAATCGTCGGGATTGCCTGGGATAAGGACCAGCGGGCGGGCCTCTACTTCGGCCTCCCCTTCGTAGCTTTCTGTTATCTCTATCATTACTGGCGCTATAAGAAATTTTAAGGTGTTGAGGAAGACTTATTGTTTCTAGCTAACACCAATTAAGGAGGAAGCTTATGGGAAGATTTAAAGATCTATTAGCAAGTCAAGATAACTTGATTTTACACGGAGCCTTGGGAACTGAGCTGGAGTATCGTGGTTATGATGTTTCTGGCAAACTCTGGTCGGCCAAATACCTTTTAGAGAATCCTCGGGCCATTCAAGATATTCATGAAACCTATCTGCGAGCAGGCAGTGACATCGTTACAACGTCTTCTTACCAGGCCACCCTCCCAGGTTTGGAGGACTATGGATTGTCTGAGAACCAAGCTAGGGATGTGATTGCCTCAACTGTCAAGATTGCTAAGGCTGCTCGTGACCAGCTCTGGTCTGAATTGACGGAAACCGAAAAGGGCCAACGTCCCTATCCCTTGATTTCAGGGGATGTCGGTCCCTACGCTGCCTACTTAGCAGACGGCTCAGAATATACGGGCGACTACGGTTCCATCAGCAAGGAAGAACTTAAGGCTTTCCACCGACCTCGCTTGGCCATTCTCCAAGAGCAGGGCGTGGATTTGTTGGCTTTGGAAACCATACCCAATTTTCTAGAAGCACAAGCCCTGGTCCAACTTTTAGCAGAAGAATTTCCTCAAGTGGAAGCCTACATCAGTTTCACCTCTCAAGACGGCCAGTCTATTTCAGACGGAACACCTATCAAGGAAGTTGCCCAGCTGGTTGATGCAAGTTCGCAAATCTTAGCGATTGGTCTCAATTGCAGCTCACCGAATCTATATCCTAACTTTTTGACCGAGTTGCGTAAGTATACGGATAAGCCACTGGTGACTTATCCAAATTCGGGGGAAGTTTATGACGGAGCGAGTCAGACCTGGACCAAGGACCCTGACCATTCGCACAGTCTTCTGGAAAACACCCTTACCTGGCAAAAGTTGGGAGCTAAGCTAGTGGGCGGTTGCTGCCGGACGAGACCTAGCGACATTGAAGTCCTGGTTCAAGGAATTAGAGGGCAAAACCAGAAAACTAGAAAGTAACTTGAATACCTTAAACACCAGATGCAAGAAGATGGCTCAGATAGTCGCCTTTAAATCTTAAGCGTGGTCTAGTGGCCATCTTTTTTTATTTATTTGAATAAAAGTCTTGACAGGTGGTCTCCTAGCGTGTTAAGATATTAAAGGTTTTAAGAAAACCGACCTAAGACAGCAGGGGAGTTAGACTCATAAACATCCTGCCGAGGCACAAAAACGTAAACATCTTAGCTGGTGAAAACTGGCTAGTCTATAAAACGTATTTGTACTTTCGTGTCTAGGTTTGGATGCGATTTTTTCGTTTCCAGACAAAATAAAAACGGAGGTAAAACTTAATGAGTGAAGCTGTTATTGCTAAAAAAGCTGAATTGGTTGAAGCGGTTGCTGAGAAAATGAAGGCTGCTGCATCTATCGTTGTCGTTGACTCACGTGGTCTGACAGTTGAGCAAGATACTAATCTTCGTCGTTCACTTCGTGACGCTGGCGTTGAGTTGAAAGTCATCAAAAACTCAATCTTGTCTCGCGCTGCTGAAAAAGCTGGTCTTGACGACATGAAAGATCTCTTTGTTGGACCGTCTGCTGTAGCCTTCTCAAACGAAGACGTAGTAGCCCCAGCAAAAATCATCAACGATTTTGCAAAAGAAGCTGAAGCACTTGAAATCAAAGGTGGTGCCGTTGAAGGTGCTGTTTCTTCAGTCGAAGAAATCAAAGCCCTTGCTGCTCTGCCAAACCGCGAAGGTATGCTTTCTATGCTCCTTTCAGTGCTGCAAGCGCCTGTACGCAACGTTGCTTACGCTGTCAAGGCTGTTGCAGAAAGCAAAGACGAAGTGGCTTAAGTCTAAGCTAACTTTATCGCGTAGCTTAGTGCTACAAAACATTTAACATTATTATTTTTGGAGGAAATCACAATGGCATTGAACATTGAAAACATTATTGCTGAAATTAAAGAAGCTTCAATCCTTGAATTGAACGACCTTGTAAAAGCTATCGAAGAAGAATTTGGTGTAACTGCAGCCGCTCCTGTAGCTGCTGCAGGTGCTGCTGGCGGAGAAGAAGCTGCCGCTAAGGATTCATTTGATATCGAATTGACTGCCGGCGGAGACAAGAAAGTTGCCGTTATCAAGGTTGTTCGCGAAATCACAGGCGAAGGTCTTAAAGAAGCTAAAGGGCTTGTTGACAATGCACCATCTGTTCTTAAAGAAGGTGTTGCAGCTGCTGAAGCTGAAGAACTTAAAGCTAAACTTGAAGAAGCTGGAGCAACTGTTACCCTTAAATGATGAGGTGATGATTTCAGTTGAAGAACCTACCGTTTGGTAGGTTTTTTTGATTTTGAAAATCGCTGAAATATTTTCATTCCCCACCAAACCCCACTAAGATTTGAGCTTGGTGGGATTTTTGGCTTCCGAAAACCACTAGCAATTGTAGTGACCCCAAAAAGTTGGACATAATAGTTTAAGTAAAGGATTGCGTTCTGTATTGCACGGAACTCAAGTCCTTTTAGTTTTAATTTGATGCGTTATTGTTGTAATAATCAATATAGTCTGAGATAGCGAGCTTAAATGCCTCGATGGATGAAAACTCCTTTTCAAAACCATAGAACATTTCGGATTTTAAACTCCAAAGAAGGATTCCATTATAACTGTTACCCTTACGGGACATGGGTGGTACCTTTTAAGTAATTCTTGTAATTAATCCTTCAATAAAGTATAATAAGTATAAAAAAACATACTTAACATACTTTCGAGGAATAAAATGAGAAGCAAAAGAGACAATAAATTACATGCATGGACAGCAAGGGTTGGTTCTAAAGGACAAATTGTAATTCCCAAGCAAGCAAGAGAAATTTTTTCAATAGAACCCGGGGATAATATAATTATCTTAGGGGATGAAAGAAGAGGGTTGGTGATTATGAACGGTGAGTCTGCAACAAAGATACTTATGAGTATAGAAGAAGATTTAGAAGATAAGGAGTAAAATTATGAAAATAATTGCCGTGATTGTTATAATCCTTTTAGCGGCAGTAATATTTTTTGTCGTTAGAAATATCAATTATGATTATTCAGGAGAAAAATTTCTAAAAAACCAAGCGCCAAAGCTTGGAATTATAGAAAAACAATTTCGATTAGATGATGGGAACGTAATAAATTATGCAGAAGGACTTGAAAATGGTCCTACTATCATATTATTACATGGACAGATGGTAGATTGGAAAGACTATCGTTCAGTTTTACCTCAACTTATAAAAAGTTTCCATGTGATTGCTATTGATTACTATGGACATGGTAAATCAAGTAAAAATCCAGATTTATATAATATTGAGCGAATAGGAACCGATATAGCTCTGTTGATAAAAGAAAGGATTGGTTCAAATATAATAATTGCTGGACATTCCTCAGGAGCTTTAATTGCTGCATATATCGCAGCAGAATTTCCAGAGAATATCAAGGCTTTAATTCTTGAAGACGGACCATTCTTTTCTACAGAAAAGGGACGAGCAGAAACCACATTTTCTTATATGGATTTCAAAAATATACATGACTATTTTAATGAAAAACAAAGTATTAGTTATTTTGAATATAGCCTAAATAGACATCCTATGCGGATATTTTTCAACAAAGATGGGAATGATAATTGGTCTAAAATTGTAGCGAAACCTGCTTTGAAAATGTTTAGAAAAGATCCTTCAAAAAGTCCGGTAGTGTGGTATTATCCTCCAGAGCTGGGTGTGAACAGATTACTTATGCTTGCGTCTAATATTCAAGACAAAACAGGGAATTATGACCTTAGGTTTGGGGACACTTTTTGTACTTTTCAATTCTTTAATGGTGTTCATCAAGAAGAGATGTTAAAAAAGATTAAAGTGCCAACGTGTATTTTACATGTGGCGCCGCCAAAAGAAGCGGCACCTTCTTATTATAATGACGAAGGAATTTTAATCTCTGCAATGGATGAAATTGATGCTAGAAGGGTTAATAATTTAATTGACGGAAGCATCTTAGTGGAAGGCTTTGAGTCAATGCATGATATCCATGTAGATAAACCTAAGGAGTACATTCATACAATAGTTGATTTTTTGAAAACATTAGAAAAGTAATATAGTGATGGAATTGCTAACATACCACAGGGATAGGAAATAGTTTGTTATTTGAAAGTCTTATCAATAGTAATGACTTCACATGTGGTTCGGGAGATTTTCTAGTTTCTATCTTGAATGAAATTTAAAGCTTACTACCTTTCCAAATATTGATATGACTTCAATGATGATAAGTACAGATACGAACCTACCTTCGGGTAGGTTTTTTATGTTCAATTTTTCCTGAATACATAAATTAAGAAAAGATTTTTATAAAATAAATGATACTGAACATAAAAATTTAAAGGATGGAGCCTCTTATGGTAGCTATCGGATTTCCATTGCTTGCCAGTTAGAGAATATAAAAAGATACAATTCCCCAGCGACCCGATAACGTCTAAAATCTGTCAACTATGTGCATAAGAGTCTATTTTCGAGGAGCCTTATTCAATATTGGTTATAATAATGATGGTTGTTTACGATAAGAGAAACAATTCCATGCTAATAATCAACCTTTGGCATAGGTTCGAAAATTTTATCATAGTCTGGGGAATCCCTTACAAAAATTTAGCTATTATGCTTAAATAGAGTTAGAAATATTTATCTTTAAACTTGGCTATTGAAGGAGGTTCTCAATGTCCTTATCAGAACTCGAAAAATTGGAAGCTGGGCTTCCTTATGATTTTACTGACCCTGAGGTTGATGGGCGGAAATTGCAGGCGGTTCTGGGTTGCCAGAAGTTAAACGCTATTAGTGTGCTGGAGACGGAACAAAGACAGGAAGTTATCCGTCAGCTCTTTGGCTCGGTGGGAGTCAATCCTAATGTCCTGCCGGTTTTTAACTGTGACTATGGCAAGAACATCCATGTCGGCCATGATTTTCTCATCAACTATAACGGGATTATCCTGGACATCGCTCCCGTCCATATCGGTGACCATGTCATGATTGGTCCTAATACCTTGATTACCACGGTTGGTCATCCCATCACGCCCAAGGGTCGCCGGGAACATCTGGGTCTCGCTCAGCCTGTCACCATTGGCGATGATGTCTGGATTGGTGGCAATGTGACCATCCTGCCTGGCGTGACTATTGGCTCCAATGTCGTTGTCGCAGCAGGGGCAGTGGTGACCAAGGATGTTCCTGACAATACTGTTGTCGGCGGGGTACCAGCTAAGGTTATCAAGTCTATAGAAAACGACCTAAACTCCTAGAAAAGCAGGGCTTTCCAACGAACAAAGCAAGTCTAAAATTTAGAAAATCTTGATTTGCAAGAGCAGCCGCTATTGCGGTCTACCTATTTCAGCAAGTACGAGATTAAAGGATCCTCAGGGCTAGTATGGGCTTGGGGGATTTTTCTTTTGTCAAGCTAATAAACTAGTATTTAAAATATTTATTCCTACTGACATTTCAGGTTAACACCATTGAAATAATAGGCATAAAATGGTAAAATCAACTTGTTTGTTACGTATTTAAAGTTATTTGGGAGAGTAATGAAAATACTGTCTTCGCTAAATCTAAACGGAGAGCTGGACCTAGATGGAGAAATGTTGCTGTGTTAGCTAGCAAAAAGTATAAGCATAAGGCTAAGTCGAATGTATACGAATCAGTTGTAAAACGTTTCTTAGATTTTTGCATCGGCCTAATCGGGACCGTTGTTTTTTTCATGCCCTTGAGTCTTGTCATATTCATCTGTTACCTCTTTGGCAAGGATCGTGGGCCAATTATCTTTCGTCAAGAGCGGATGGGGCTCAATGGCAAGCCTTTTAAGATTATGAAATTCCGCTCCATGGTGGTCAATGCCGAAGAGCTTTTGGAGAAGGATGAGGAACTTTACCGAACCTATGTTGCTAACGGTTATAAATTCCCAGAAGGGCAAGATCCTCGTCTGACTAGGATTGGAAACTTCATTCGTAAGACAAGCTTGGACGAAATCCCGCAATTTCTCAATATTCTTAAAGGAGATATGAGTTTTATCGGACCTCGGCCGATTTTGGCAGCGGAGTTTGAAGAATATACAGCTAAGGAAAAGAGAGAACTTTTGTCAGTTAAGCCAGGAGCCACTGGTTGGTGGCAAGTGTCTGGCCGCAGTGATGTGAATTATCCCGAACACTGTCAGTTAGAGCTCTACTACCCTCGGCACTTTTCTTTTGGCTTAGATATGAAAATTGCTTTTCTGACCGTTAAGCAGGTTTTAACAGGTGAAGGAGCTCGCTGATGTTCAATCTTTTTTTCTTGAGAGGGGAGTGGTGATAGGCTGATGGCTGAGAAAAAAGTTTCGGTTCAGGTGAATATCATCATGAACTTTGTTCTAACCATTTCCAATATTATTTTTCCCCTAATCACCTTTCCTTATGTTTCTCGGGTTCTGATGCCTGTGGGGACGGGTAAGGTGGCCTTTGCCACCTCCATTGTCTCCTACTTTGCTATGGTGGGGATGTTGGGGATTCCGACTTACGGAATTCGGGCCTGTGCCAAGGTTCGTGACGACAAGGACAAACTGTCCAAGACGGTTCAGGAAATCATGGTTATCAATACCATTGCCATGACCCTGTCTCTGGTCACCTATCTATTGGCGATTATGCTGGTGCCTCGAATGGCTCAGGATCGTACCCTTTTTATGATTAATATTGCCACTTTGGTTTTTAATCTGATTGGCTGCGAGTGGCTCTACAAGGCTTTGGAACAGTACACCTACATTACTGTTCGTTCGGTGGCCCTGAAGTTTGTCTCCCTGGTGCTTATGTTTCTGCTGGTCCATCAAAAGGGCGACTATGTCCTCTATGGTGCCATTACTATTTTGGCCAGCGTAGGGTCTAATTTCTTTAACTTTATCAATTTACGCAAGTACCTCAATCTCAAGTGGTACAGCGGTATGAATCTCAAGCAGCATATTCAGCCAATTTTTAGCTTCTTTATGATGACAGTAGCAACGACCATCTATACCAATCTGGACGCTGTAATGCTGGGCTTTATGAAGGATGATGCTGCGGTCGGTTATTACAATGCTTCGGTCAAGATTAAGGCCATCTTGGTCAGTCTGGTCACTTCCATGGGAAGTGTCCTCCTTCCCCGGCTGTCTTACTATGTCAAACATGACAAAAAGGACGAATTCAGAGTTTTGACCGTGCGTTCCCTGCAGTTTATCGGTTTTATTTCTATCCCGCTCTGGGCCTACTTTACCCTCTTTGCCAAGCAGGGAATAGATTTTCTGTCTGGGCCAGATTATGCGGGGGCTATCCTGCCCATGCAGCTGATTATGCCGACTCTTTTTTTCATCGGCCTATCCAATCTTCTAGGGATTCAAATTTTAGTGCCTATGGAACGGGAGAATCAAGTGCTCAAATCAGTTGTTCTCGGAGCTATTGTTGACTTGATTATCAATGCTATGACGATTCCGGCCTTTGGAGCGGCGGGGGCTGCCTTTGGAACTTTGGTGGCTGAATTCTTTGTCGTTGCCTATCAGATTTTTGTCCTGAGGGATTTTCTGAAAGACATTATGGCTCAGATTAGAATGGACAAAAATGTCCTAGCTACAGTTTTAGCTAGCTTGGCTGCTTTTGCGGTTTATGTCAGTTTTCTGACTGGTCTGTCCAGCTTTTTGATTCTGGCGGCAACAGCAGCGGTCTTTGGTCTAGTCTATCTGTTGCTGAGCTTCCTGCTTAAGGATGCCTTCTTGCTGTATTTGGTCAGCTATTATAAAAAATAAAAAACAAGGAGATCAGGGTGAAGACTATCAAACTTATCGTAGCTACTCACAAGTCCTTCGTCATGCCTGACGATAGCAATCTCTATCTACCAATTCATGTGGGTGCTCAGGGAAAGGACAGTATTGGTTACAGGCCGGATAATACCGGCGATAATATTTCAGAGCTCAATCCCTATTTCTGTGAATTGACAGGACTCTACTGGGCTTGGAAGAATTTGGACTGTGATTATCTGGGTTTGGTTCACTATCGGCGCTATTTTGCTAAAGATGGTGTCCGCTACAAGGAAGGCTTGGACATCAATCAAGCTATTCTTGATCAGGCGGATTTTGAAGGTCTGCTGGATCAGGCTGATGTCTTTGTACCTAAAAGGCGTAAATACTATATCGAGACCCTCTATTCTCATTATGATCACACCTTTGACGGTGGTCATCTGGATGAGGCTAGGGCCATTATTGAGAGAATTCAGCCAGACTATTTGGCTGCCTTTGACAGAGTTATGCAACAACGCTCAGGCTACATGTTCAATATGTACCTGATGTCTAAGGAAAATTCCGATGCCTACTGTGCCTGGCTTTTCCCAATCCTAGAGGAGCTCTACCAAAAGATTGATACCAAGACTTTGAGTGCCTTTGAAGCTCGGCTCTTTGGTCGGGTCAGCGAGATTCTCTTCAATGTCTGGCTGGATAAGCAGGATCTGAAGGTCAAGGAAGTGCCCTTTATCTATATGGAAAAAGTCAATCTGTTCAGGAAAGGCCTGTCTTTCCTGCAGGCTAAGTTCTTTGGCAAGAAATACGGGGCTAGTTTCTGATAGTCTTTGGAAGTTAAAAACTGTAATTCTGATACTTTCTTAAAAAGTGCGGACGCAAGCAACCTCCTGACGGAGTTTCATTGCTAAATTTTGAGCCTCGGTCTCAAAATTTCCGTTATTAGCAACAAGATACTTGTTGCTAATAATACCACTTCGACGAAAGTATCACACTTCCTTTTCATCATTAGCTATAGAACGATGCCTTTTGGAAAGATATGAGGAATAAGCAATCAGTGCTAAGTCTTGAACGGTAAAAGGCATCAAAAGATTGTATCCTATAAAAATTTCATTTAGGGAGAGAATATTATGTCACAATATGATTATTTGGTTGTTGGTTCGGGGCTATTTGGGGCGATTTTTGCCCATGAGGCGGCTTTGGCTGGAAAGAAGGTTAAGGTTATTGAAAAACGCGGCCATATTGCCGGAAATATTTACACCAAAGAAGTAGAAGGCATCCAGGTTCATGAGTATGGGGCTCATATTTTCCATACGTCTGACAAGGACATTTGGGACTATATCAACCAGTTTGCGGAATTTAACCGCTATACTAATAGTCCGATTGCCAACTACAAGGGTGAAATCTACAATCTGCCCTTCAATATGAACACTTTTAATAAGCTTTGGGGCGTGGTGACACCAGCGCAGGCTCAGGCTAAGATTGATGAACAGAAGGCTGTTCTGGGAGGCAAAAAGCCTGAAAATTTGGAAGAGCAAGCGATTTCACTGGTCGGAACTGATATTTATGAAAAACTGATTAAGGACTATACGCAGAAGCAGTGGGGCAAGCCAACCACTGAGCTGCCCGCCTTCATCATCCGCCGTCTGCCGGTTCGTCTGACCTATGATAATAACTATTTCAATGATACCTATCAAGGGATTCCTATCGGCGGTTACACACAAATCGTTGAAAAGATGCTGGATCATGCCAATATTGACGTGGAAACCGGTGTTGATTTCTTTGTTAAGAAGGACCAATACCTAGCGGACTTCCCTAAGATTGTCTTTACCGGTATGATTGACCAATTCTTTGATTATCAACTTGGAGAATTGGAATACCGCAGCCTGCGCTTTGAAACCGAAACCTTGGATATGGAAAACTACCAAGGAAATGCTGTGGTCAACTATACTGACAGCGAGACTCCTTATACGCGTATTATTGAGCATAAGCACTTTGAGTTTGGTCAACAGCCTAAGACCATTATCACCAAGGAACATTCCAAGACCTGGTCTCGTGGCGATGAGCCTTATTACCCTGTCAATAATGACCGCAACAACCACCTTTATAAGGAATACAAGAAGCTGGCTGACCAAGAAGGTCAGGTTATCTTCGGTGGTCGTCTGGGACATTACCGTTACTACGATATGCACCAAGTCATCACAGCAGCCCTGCAATGTGTTCGCTCAGAAGTTAAGTAGGAGTCAAGTCTTTGCAAGCGATTTTGATTTTAGCCCATCGAAATTTTGACCAGATTTTCCAGCTTTGTAAAACCCTAAAGCCGGATTTTGAAATCTATATCCATTTCGATGTCAAGATGTCCTTGAGTCAGGCTCAAAAAGAGCTGATGGATCAGGAGGGTATCTACTATATTTCAGAAGTTGATGTTCACTGGGGTGCTTGGAGTGTTACCGAGGCTGAGCTCCGACTGATGGAAGAAGCCCTAAAAAATCCTGAGGTTGAATTTGTCCATTTGATTTCAGGACAAGATTGGCCTCTACAGAATCCCAAGAAAATCAGGGAATTTTACGAAAAAAATGACAAAATTTACTTGATGGCAAAGCCTGCCAAGGAGGAAGCCAAATCAGGTGAACGCTTGATTTGGTGGCAACAGTTTTACTTTAATTATGATAAAATCAATCGACGGTCAACCTTTGGTAAGCTCTACCACCGAGTTTCCCTTAGTCTCCAAAGACTCTTGCACATCAATAAATTGAAAAAGCTAGGCATAGACCTAGAAATTTATTCAGGACCTCAGTGGTGTGACCTACCTCGTGATGTGGCCCAATACTGCCTAGATTATATGAAGCAGCACCCCAACTATATCAAGATGTTGCAGACAAGCTTTTGTTCGGATGAATTTTGGTTACCAACCATAGTTTATAATGAGCCCAAGTTTTCTGAGCGCATAGTAGGCCAATACTATCGTTTTATCAAGTGGGAGGAGCAGCACGGCTCCTATCCTGCTATTTTAGATGAGCGAGATTATGAGGCCATCAGGTCTAGTGGAGCCTTTTTCGGCCGCAAGTTTGACACGGCCTATTCGCAAGACTTAATAAACAGACTAGAAAGTCAAAATAAATCTAGCGTTGCTCATGTCGAAAGGAAAAAATATGAAAACTAGGATAGAGTGGATAGATTTCGCTAAGGGGCTGACTATTCTTCTAGTTGTTGTTGGTCATACAATTTCTAACGGTCTAATTCGTGGTTCGATTTTCTCTTTTCATATGCCTTTGTTCTTTATTTTAAGTTTGGCGACTTATAAACTATCACCAGATTCTTCGACTTTAATATTGAAGATCAGAAAAGCTAGTAGACATTTATTAGTTCCAGCCCTTTTTATCTGGCTTTTCCAATCGGTTGCCTTGTATAGAGGCACACCCTTTTTATCCTATGTAATTTCTCAGTTTAAAAGTTTAATTTGGTCAAGTGGGGTTGTTATTGGAACAGGTTCTAAAATGATTCCCCCTATTGGAATTCCTTGGTTCTTGATTGTCCTTTTTCTTGCCAGAGGTTTATATGATGGATTACACCTTATTTTTAAATCTACTACCATTTTTATAGCTATAATTTTGTCCTTCCTAGGGGTGGTGCTGGGAGTAACACGTTATTGGCTTTATTTTTCTGGAGATATTGCCTTGGCTATCTTACCCTTTTTGTATTTTGGAAATAATTTTTTAAAAATTGACTTCTTAAAAAAATCGTATTCCAGACTATTCATGTATGGCTTTGTTTGGGCGGCTACTTTAGTTATAGAGTACGGACTAGGTTATAAGTACTTAGAATTAGCTATAAGAAGGTACCCACTATTTCCGCTGTCTTACTTGACTGCAATAGCAGGCGTCGTTGCACTATGTCAGTTGAGTGTGCTAGTTGAAGTGAAATTTAAGTATCTCTGTTATTATAGATTTTTCGATTTCTTTGTTAAATTAGGTAGGAATAGCTTAATTATCCTAGTTATTCATGCTTTGGAAGATCAGGCTTTACGCTTTATTTGGGAATTAACGACGATCCAATGGATCAATCTGGTGATACGTCTCACTATTGATATTTTCTTCTTTTATGTTTATCTCTTCTTAAAGAATACTATTAAGAATAAAAAGATAAGTACATGAGGTGATAAAGTTATACTGGTTTAACAGGACTTAATGGATAAAAAGGTCATTGTGACATTTAGTTATATTCGAAATTCTATTAGGAGAAAAGCATGCTCTATATAATCGTTGTGATTGTTGCTTTATTTGCAGTACTAAACTTTATTATCACTGATGGAGATTGGTTAGATCCGGCAGTGATATTCTCAGGCGTGTTCTTAATGCAGATTATGTCTTGTTTGTTAGCAACTTCATATTTGCATCTGGTTTTTCATGTTGAGACGGTATTAATACTACTTATTGCCTTATCAATTTTTACACTATTTTCTTTTTGGAACCATTCTAAAGTACGAAATTCTAATGTCTTGGAAATAGCAGAGCAAAAGAAAGAATTTTATCCTTTTATGATATCAAAGATGATAACATTTCTTTTTATAGTTTTAGCTGTGATTGTTATTTATTTAAAATATAAATACTTAAATAGCTTTGCTTCTGCATATGGACAAAGTGGACTCCCTTTATCAAAGAAGATTTCGTTATTTGATGCCATAACAAAATTTTATCCAAGAGTATACAAATCTTTAGGCGTTTTTCCTTCGAGCCTATTAAGTAATTTAGAATTACTTGTTCGTTCTTTTGCTTATTTAACCGCATTTAGTCTAGTCGGTAATTGGATTGTCAATCGTAAATTACAGTTACAACAGCTCTTATATCTTTTCCTTTTTACCATAGTTATTTATTTTGGGGGGAGCAGAAGTGGGATTTTTAGACTGTTTACTTTTATGATTTTTATCTTTTATATTCTTTTGATTAGAAACGGTGCTAATCGGATCGTTCTAAACAAATCAGTGAGAAAAATTATTGTTAGTGGTGTAATTCTGGTTACCGTCTTTCTGTCAACAATGAGTCTTTTCGGGCGTGCATCAAGTACCAATATTTTCCATTACCTTTTTGTTTATATCGGGGCACCCTTGTATAATCTAGATAGTTTCATTCAAACTTATCAACTTCCTAGACCAGAACATTATTTTGGATCTCAAACATTCTGGAGTTTTTATAGTTGGTACTTACCTAAATTACACATGAGTACTTACAAATTAGATTTACCGTTTGTAAATTATGATTCCAATTATGGACTTGGAAATGTCTATACAACTTTCTATCAATTTATTTATGATTTTGGTTTTATTGGGGTTGCTCCTCTAACAGCAATTTTTTCTTGGTATTATACAGGAGCTTATCGTAAAATTCGCTTACTGACTAATCCAAGCAAAGTCTTTGATTACAGATTAATAGTCTATGCATTTCTCTTCAATGACCTATTTATGCTCTTTTTCTCAAATCGTTTTTATGAGACGGTTACAAACTTTGGGAATGTTAAGTTCTTATTATGTGTCTTTATTATGGGAATGATTCTTGAAGGGAAAGGGTTCCGTATTGGAAAATTTAATTTCAAATTAAAATCGTAAATGGTAGAAATTTAGTGCTTCCTGTCTCATCTCTAATCTACTAGTAACAAATACATACTCTGCTAGGAACCGATCAAGGTAGTCTTTCAGAAAGGAGAAGCTTATGCCGTCTAGTAACCCATTTATCAGCGTTATCATTCCTGTTCACAATGCTGAAAAAACACTTTTGCGTGCTCTGGATAGCTTAAGTTTCCCTGATTGTGAAATTATTTTGGTTGAAAATACCTCGACTGATGCTTCCTACCAATTGGCCTGTGACTATGCCAAGGAGAATAATCGTCTCAAGATCTTTCAGTCGGCAGCAGGAGTTTCCAATGCCCGAAACTTAGGACTAGAGCGTGCGAGCGGAGAATGGATTTTCTTCTTGGATGCTGATGATTACTTATTTAAGGAAAACTTGGAGACAATTGCGAATAAGCTCAAGTCTAGCTCAAGCGATATTGTTTTCTATAATTATCACAAGGGAGGGAGTCTTGTTGAGCTATTCGAGGTGATTCAAGACTTTCATCAAGCAATGGAGAGGGAAGACTTCATTAACACTTGCTTGCAAAATCCTACGCAATTTATGACCGTTTGGAGCAAGGCCTTTCGGGCAAGTTTGATTAAGAATCTGCGTTTTGCCCCCAATCTGCGCGTGTCAGAGGATAGCAATTTCCTCTTACAGGCCCTTTTAGGTGCCCAAACTATCTCGACCTCGCCTGATTTGCTCTATCGCTATTCCATTGATAATCCTTCAACCATGCGGACTTTCGACCAATCAAAGTTGGATGGTTATCTAGCCGCCTTGAAATCCGCGCGAAGAATTATCCAGGACCAAAATCCTTCCTTGCAAGAGGCTTTTGGAGCATACAGCTTAGCGCAATTTAACCTAAGTATGGTTCGGCAAGTCTTCCATCAAAGCAACCCTCTATCCTACAAGGAGAAGTTGGCTAATATGAAGGAATTAGCCTCTTCAGATATTTTTGCCCAAGACTTTTCTGCCATGAGTTTAAAAAAAGTCAAGGGTCTAGGAGATATTCCACTCTGGTTTATCAAGCATAAAGCCTATCGTTTGGCTTCTCTGATCTATCTGGTCAGGGTCAAACAGAATGCACGAAAAGAAAGGTAAGGGAATGAAAAAAATCCTAATCTTCGGTATGAATGAGAACCCAGGCGGGGTGGAATCTTTCTTGATGAATTATGTCAGACGTTTTGACCGCTCCAAGCTTGGTATTGATTTTTTGTGTAATTCCATGAATCCCATCGCCTACGAAGACGAACTTCTTGGCCTTGGTTTGAATGTCTTTCACATTACTGCCCGCAGTAAAAATCCAATTAAATACTATCGTGAACTTGCGACCTTTTTCAAGGAACATGCCAAGGATTACGATGCCATTTGGGTTAATATCAATAGCCTAGCTAATATTGACTATCTCAAACTAGCTAAGAAATATGGGATTCCTGTGCGGATTGTCCATAGCCACAATAGTCAAAACATGAACAATTACTTGCGGGGTCAGCTCCATGCCTTCAATAAAAAACGGATTGCCAACTGGGCGACAGATTTCTGGGCTTGTGCCGATAAGGCAGCCACTTGGTTCTACCAAGATCAGCCCCTCCAGCAGGCAAAGATTATTCCAAATGCTATTGATATTGAGGCTTCCCGTTTTTCTGAGCAAGCTCGGCAAAAGATTCGTCAGCAGTATGGGCTTGAGGACGCCTATGTCATCGGTAATGTTGGCCGGCTCCACTTCCAAAAAAATCAGGACTTTATGATTAAGGTTTTTGCTGAGCTGGTTAAATCCAAGCCTCAAGCGCGGTTAGTTTTGATTGGTCAAGGAGATGATGAAGCCATGCTTAAGGCTCTGGCTCAAGATTTGGGCGTGGCTGACAAGGTGATTTTTGCTGGTGTGCAAAAGAATGTGTCAGAATGGCTCAGCGCCTTTGACCTCTTTTTCTTCCCATCTAAATTTGAAGGCCTGCCTCTGGCTCCTTTTGAAGCCCAGGCTAATGGCCTGCCAGTCCTAGCCTCGAAAGAAGGGGTCCCAAAGGAAATCGCGGTTACACCAAATGTTCATTTTGCTTCCTTGCAAAAGTCATCTAAGGACTGGGCTGACTTGATTGAGAGACTGTCAGAAGAAGCTGAACGCCTTCCTGAGCAAGAAATCGCTCACTATTTTCAAAATTCTGGTTATGATATTCGCTTTGCTGCCAAAGATTTGCAGGGTGAGTTATTGAAGCTTCTTGACCTGAGAGAAAGAGAGAAAAGAGACGATGGCCGAAATTGACTTTGTGGTTACTTGGGTGGATGGTCAAGATCCTGCTTGGTTAAAAACTAAATCCAAGTATGAGCCTGCAACTAGCGTGACAACCAAAGAGAGTGATAGTGAAAATCGTTATCGTGTTGTGAATAGTTTTCGCTATTGGTTTCGATCCGTTGAAAAATATGCTCCTTGGGTTAATAAGATTTTCTTTGTGACTTATGGACATGTTCCTGACTGGTTAGACACCAGCCATCCCAAGTTGTGCCTAGTCCGCCACGAGGACTACATTCCCAAGGACTATCTACCAACCTTTAATTCCAATGTGATTGAGCTCAACCTTCATCGAATTTCTGATTTGAGTGAGCATTTTGTCCTCTTTAGTGATGATATGATTCTAAATCAACCTCTTAAACCGGATGATTTTTTCCACAAGGGTTTACCAAGGCTGCTGGCAATCTATCGGCCTATCGTTGCTCAAAGTGAATTTAGCCATATTGAGGTTAATAACACGCGTTTCCTCAATAAATATTTTTTTGGGAAACCTAATTTCAAAAAGCATCTGGGCAAGTATTTCAATTATCGTTATGGCAAGTTCAACCTTTATAATTTTCTCAGCCTCTTTTACTCGGGAATTATGGGTTATGAGGATGCCCATGTTGGTCTTCCTTCTCTCAAATCTACCTATGCGGATGTTTGGGAAAAGGAGGGGACATACTTAGACGAGATGTGTCATAATCGTTTTCGCAGTAGCCAAGACCTCAATCATTGGGCTATGAGCTATTGGAATATTGAGACTAATCGCTTTTATCCTCAGACGATTAAGATTGGCAAGTACGTTCCTATCGCTGATAGGGATGAGATTGCTAAAATTGTTGGTGGCTCGTCCTATAAGATGGTTTGTATCAATGACGATGAAAGTTCGGTTGATTTTCAAGCGGAGAATGCTTGGATTGAACAAGTTCTAGCTGAAAAGATTCCTGAAAAGAGTTCCTTTGAAAAATAAAGTAGAGAATAAATAATGAAGAAATATCAAATTGTTGAAGTGTGTGGTTCAGATAATCAGCACGCTGGGAGTAAGGCAACTAGCGATATTTTTAAGATTGCAGAGCCACTGGGATTTGAGCCTGTTTATATTAAGCAAGGCTTACCAAAGTCTGGCCTCTTAGTCAAGCTAGTCAATCAGTGGCACTATTATAGCAACTGGAAACAGGCTTTCCATTCTATCCATGCAGGTAGCCTCCTGCTTTTGCAGCATCCCTTTCATCACCGTCAACTAGGGCGTGAGAAGTTTTTGCGACGTTTAAAGGAGGAAAAGCAGGTTCGTTTTATCTGCCTGGTTCACGATGTAGAGGAACTGCGTAATGTTTCCTACCTGAACAATGACCAGCATAAGAAGGAATTTGATTTCATGCTGGAGCTGGCCGACCAGCTGATCGTCCATAACCAGGCCATGAAGGAATTTTTCTTGTCTAAGGGTCTACCTGAGGGTAAGCTGGTGGTCTTGGGTATTTTTGATTATTTAACGGAGCTTGAACCCGATGAAGCCCGATTTTCTAAGTCGGTGACCATCGCAGGAAATCTTAGTCCTTACAAGAGCCCCTACATCGAAAAGATTGGGGATCTTGAGGGGATCAGCTTTGACCTCTATGGGCCTAACTATGTCCAGCAGGACTCTGGAGAGCAAGTGTGTTACCACGGTTCCTTTCCACCTGACCAGCTGCCTAGCCAGTTGAAGCAAGGCTTTGGTCTGGTTTGGGATGGGGATTCCATTGATGAGTGCAATGGCCCCTTCGGCAACTATCTGCGCTACAACAATCCCCACAAGCTTTCCCTCTATATTGCTTCTGGTCTGCCAGTAATCGTATGGAGTCAGGCGGCTTTGGCAGGCTTTGTTGAGGAGCGAGGCCTAGGGCTTGTTGTTGATAGTCTGAGGGAAATATCGCTAATTTTAGCGAAATTAGACCAAACTACCTATCATACCTATGCTCAAAATTGTTTAAGTCTGAGCCAAGAATTACGCTCGGGTCTTTATAGTCAAAATGCATTAGACCAGGCTCAAGCTAGAATTAGCCAATGATTGGCTTAGCTTTCTGAATATAGTGAAAGAATATGAGAAATAAATACTTAATAGATTTTATCAGAGATGATACTAATACAGCAGCTTCTAAGGCTGAGCGAGATATTAGTAGTTTCTTGAAAACGATTGGCTTTTTGGGTATTAATTACGACATGAGCTTGCCTCGGGCCATCAAGAGTTTGGGAGAAGATTATATCCTTGCTAAGAAAATAAAGTGCATTGAGGCTGACGACATCTGCTTGATGCAATATTCTATGTTCGGTCGGCCTTCCCTGAAAAAACTCATGAAAAAGTTGGCCTTTAATCGCCACAAGATTCTTCTGGTTCATGATATCGAAAGTCTGCGGGAGCAAATGGGAACTAGTGGGATTGCTGAGGAGCTGGCTCTCTTACAGGAGGCTCAATGCCTGATTGTCCATAATGACAAGATGGCCGATTGGCTGAGGGAGCAGGGGCTAAAAGTGCCTATGATTTCTTTGGAGATTTTTGATTATGCCCAGCCAGTTGACCTGAAAGAAGTAAGGGTGCAGAACGATTGGAAGACCGTCGTCTTTGCAGGAAACCTAGATAAGAGTTCTTTCTTGCGCCAACTCAAAACCCAAACGCCTTTCTATCTCTACGGCCTCAAGAGCCATGACCAGGCTTATCAAGAGAACCTGACCTACTGTGGCTCCAAAACCTCTACAGAAATTCCATCAGTTGTGAGTCAGTATGGCTTTGGACTAGTTTGGGATGGACCTGGCATTGATTCCTGTCAAGGCGCTGTCGGTAACTATATGCGCTACAATAATCCCCACAAGACCTCACTCTATCTCAGCAGCAATCTACCAGTCATCATTGGGAAAGAGGCAGCCTTAGCTGGCTTTGTTGAAGAACACGGTCTAGGTCTGACCCTCGATTCGCTTGAAGAATTGGACGACCGTCTAGCTCGGCTGAGCCAGGCCGATTACGACCAGATGAAGACCAACTGCCAAGCCATGGGCCAAAGGTTAAGGAATGGTTACTACAGTATCAAGGCCACCCAAGAAGCGGTGGAAGTGGTTGGGAAATATTAATTATAAGGAGAAAGCATTTCATGAAACGTATTCAATGGTTGGATTTTGGTAAGGGATTTACCATCTTCCTCGTTCTAGTTGGTCATGTTTTCAAGGGTATGCAGCAATCTGGTGCTTTTGAAGCCTATCATGCCAGCTTTCAATTTATCATCCAATGCTTTTGTATCTTCCATATCCCAGTTTTCTTTGCCCTGTCTGGCTATCTTTTTAAGCCGGTCAAGAATTTGTCGGCCTATCCTAAGTATGCTCTCAAGAAGTCCCTGGCTCTTTTGGTACCCTATGTGCTCTTTTGCGTTACCTATTTCTTTTTCCAGAAATTAGGCGGTACTAGCGTTCGGGAAGGAACTTCCCTAGCAGATTTGCTGGCTATTTATAAGAGCCCTATTGCGGTTTCTTGGTACCTCTATATTCTCTGGGGTGTCAGCCTCTATGTTGGCCTGCTCTCGGTCTTTATCAAGGATAAGACCAAGCTCCTAGCACTGACAGCCCTGACTAGTCTGGCAAGCTATCCCCTGCACTCTTCTATCTTCCTCTTGCAGGGTACCCTGCTTTGGTCTGGTATTTATGGTTTGGGAAGCTATTTCAGTCAGATTTCCTTTGAAAATTTTTCCAAGGGCTTGGGCAAGAAAGTCTTGCTAATTTTAACCTTGCTGGGTCTTTATCTCCTTTGGTGGACTCAATTTGATTTTAAGGAGGGCGTGAGCTATCAAACACCAGGCTTGGAAGGAATCGCCTTTATTCTCAGCGTTTTCCTAGCCTTCCTCATTTATCCAAAACTGCCCCACACCGGTTTCTTTAACTATTTTGCGGATAAGGGAAAATCTAGCCTGATTATCTATATTTTTCACTCGCCCGTCCTCAGCGCTATTCGGATAATCCTCCTGCGCCTGGGCCTCCATAGCATGATTCTCCATGTCCTGATTGGCATTGTCGGTGGTTGGTTAATCAGCCTCTTCATTGCCTATCTTTTCAACAAAATCAAGTTCCTTAATTTCTTTGTCGCCCCGACCAAGTATATTAGGGTGTAGGCTGGAATTATTTTCGGTTTTACAATAACTGGTCTTTGCTAGGGTGAGAATTGACAGAATTTAAAAGGTACTTTATAACAATGCACATGATATACTGACAAGCGAAACGCAAATGACAGATATGAGATATGCGTTTTTTGTGTATGACAAGTAAAGGAAGTGCTTTTTATAGCTATAACGGATAAGAGCCTTGATATCATTGTTCAAGACGAGGCTGAAATGAAAAAAAGTTTTATCTATTATTAACGGGTATTAACGGGAAAAAGCCTGCTAGCCAAGAGGCGAAGGATAGAATTGCGGCATTAAATCAACACAAGGTCAAAGAGGAAGTTTTTAGTGCCAGAAATAATTGATTATGGATCTTGGTTAGGTGATATAAAGAAAGCTTCATCTCTCTTTGATTGTGGTGATAGTCACGTTAATGATTATTTTAAAAAAGGAAGTGGGAATGATTCTTCGCGAAGATTATTGCTATATGTTTCGGAAAATCAGATTTTAGGTTTTGTTACTGTTTCGTTGGCCAATCTTAAAGTGTCAATTCAAAACCATAATGAAATTGAAACAGATGCTGTTCTTTATATTAATGGGCTAGGTGTTGACCGAAAACACCATAGAGAAAAAATTGGCAGTCACCTTTTACAGGTTGCCTTTAGCATATCCTTATCCATTGATATGATGGCGCCAATTAAGGGTGTTTATCTCGTGGCATTAAGAGAAGCTATGGATTTTTGCGATGAATTCGAATTCACCTACCTCAGTAGAGACCCCATGTCCGATTTTAACTCAAAAGAGTTTCCTATGTTTTTATCTATTGAAACAATAAAAGATTTAGGAATATTACCATATTTAAATGCTTATGAATTGAACGATGAGTAACGGTCACCTTGGTCGAAAGACTGAGGTCTTTTGTTTTCTTGTTCAAAATTCGCTATAAGTATAAAAAGCAGGCACCAGTAGTGCATCTCCATTTTTTGAACGAAAAATAGTTTTTGCCCCAGCCTCTTCATTAGAGTATCATTCCTTACTTTCATACATGCATGAAACCATAGGACGCTGAACTCAATTAGCCTTATAAATTAGCCTTATACTAGATAATATAATAGAGTAAGAACCTATCAAATTTCAGCTATATCTTGAAAGATATCTGACAATTTCGCAAGCATGCTCAGAATATCAATAACTATTATTGATAGTTACCTTACTTTTGTTAAAAATTCCAAAAATTATCTTTTGTTTTACTTAAACATAACATCGAATCAACATTTTTGTTTTGTATTGAAAAAAAACTAAAAAATGTTTTAATATTAAAATATATCTGATAGGTGAGTCGGTACCGTTATATCTACTAGGTATAATTTAAAAATTTTATTAGGAGACAGTTTTTATGAACTCATTAGTATTTGAAGATTTTGAAATTGCAACGACAGATTATCTTTCTGAAACAGAAGCGGGTGGTCTTCTTTTAGGTGTTTTAGGAGCAGCAGCAGGCGGAGTTGGTGGCTTCTTCACGGGCGGAGTTGCTGGAGCAGCTGTTGGAACAGTGACTCTTCCGGTTGTTGGAACAATTGCAGGAACTACAGCTGGTGCTATCGGCGGAGCAGCAACTGGTGCTGCTACACTAGGAATAGCTGGTGCTAGTGTTAATACTTGGGGTAAGTGGATTTAATTGCTAAAATAAACACGGTTATGATACTGTGCAAAAAGATAGGAATTTTTCTAAGTAATAAAAACTCTTTTCCAGCATCCCTACTTTGCTGAAAATTGATTACATAGCTATGTTTTAATTTAAAGGAGATGCACAATGTTATCATCCAAGTTTTCCTGGTTTGTTTTAGCGAGTTACCTTATTTTAATACTTATTCCTGTGTTGTTTCCACATATAAAAAATATTAAACTTATTATATTTTCTATACTACTGTTAGAAACTATACTAGTAATAGTTCTTTATTTAAAAGGCAAGTATTTTAGTTAGAGTTAGAAGTATATACCGGTATTTATCGTCGGCTCTTTGTCAACCGTGTAGTGAAATGACAAGGGCTCAAATTCGAGAGAGAATCAGATTGGTTCTCTCTTTTATGTTATGGTGTTTAAAGAAAAAGGTGAAGTTCTTGCAACGTGTGCTGATCCATGTTTTGATTGGTATTGTCGGCGGTTGGCTGATAAGCCTCTTTATTGCCCATCTCTTCAACAAAATCAAGTTCCTTAATTTCTTTGTCGCCCCGACCAGGTATGTTAAGGTATAAGGAGAAGATTATTTCAACTTTTGTATTGCAAACACACAGTGCGTGTGTTAGAATATAGTTGAGATGACAATCCCCCCACATCCATTATGGACAGATACGTCTGACGTGGGGCTTTTTTGTACAAAGGAGAAGTAATGAGTGAGCGACCAGTTGCACTTTCATGGGAAGAACAATTAAAATTTTTTAAAGATAGGGGAATGAAAGTTCGTGAAACTGATATTGATAAACTTAAAAATATTAGCTATTATCGATTAAAAGAGTTTGCTCGCCCTCTAGCTACAATGACAAACAATCAAGACCAACTAGAGATTAGTTACAACGGTATAGAATTTAGAGAAGTTCTTACTCGCTATTACCAAGATAAGAATTTGAGGATTAATCTCCTGCATGCCATTGAAAAAAATGAGGTCTCAGTTAAAACAAGGGTCTCTTATGTTTTAGGGACCCAGTATGGTGCATTTGGCTATCTGGATTTTTCTTCTTGGTCTAATAAAAAGAAATTTTCCCGCTTTGAGATTGAAAAGAAACAGTACTCGATCAAGAAGCGGATGTTAAAGATTCTAAGTCACAGTCAATTATCAGATCTAAAAAATAAAAGGAATTTAGATAAAGACGGTTTCCCATCGGTTTGGCTAGGTATTGATTTGATGATGTTTGGAGATTTGGTTGCTATGCTAACAATAATGGGTGAGGCTAACTTAAGACAGGTCGCTTCTTATTACAAGTGTAGTGGCGAAGAACTCGTTTCATGGATGAAGTGTTTAAATTTCATCAGAAATATTTGTGCTCACAATTCTAATTTAATTGACCTTAAGATAACAACCAAGCCAAAAATTAGAAAAGAGTGGCGGGAGTACCTATATTTTATTGAAAACAAAAATGGGGGACAAACCACTAAAAAACCTTCCAATAAGTTAGCAGTTATTATCATTATAGTTGTTGAATTAGTTAACCAAATCAATTCAAAATACAAATGGCAAAATATCCAATCCAGTATTTGTAATCTGTGTAAGAATGAAGAACGGGCATTCTTACTTGGATTCTCTTCATTAGATTCTGCCAGGAAAATTACAAGTTTGGTAAAAAACAATCGCTAAGTATTAATTAAATATGCACAACAGCCTTGGCATAGTTTGGGGCTTTGTTTTTTTCTAAATGGTTTTAAAGGACATAAGTAAATTAATTAATAGTAATCAACAAAGGAGGTCTTCAGGCCAATTATACCGATATTATTTAGAATTGCTCTTTCATGTGAAATATAGAAAATTAATTATAAGTAAGAGAGGTAGAAGTATGTTGTACCCAAAAAATCTCGAAGACAAGATTGCTAGCCAGTCCCTGCACGATATTCTTCAGGTGGAAAAATCTCTAGACCTAGCTTTAGAAGATTTGCAGTTTGGCAAGGTTGAAACCAGCGATAGCTTGGCTGATTTCAAAAAGCAGATGATGGTTCTGGTAGATTCAAGTACAAGTGATAGTGGTAAAATCTGGGGATATTCAAAGAAAAATACTAAAGGAGAATAAAGATGACAGCAGCAGAACTCTGGCGGGAATTTTTGGAGCAAAAGCAGGCTCAAGGCTATGAAGCAGAGGCCTTCCAGTTCTATGAAGCCTTTCAATTTGGCATAGAAGATAAAATGATTGACGATTTGGCTCAACTGATCAAGGATAGTATCAAGACAGCGACAGCTTCGGCCTATCCTATGTATGAGTTGGAAGGAGCAGCCCTGCCTCAAGCCGATACTTATAGTATCGTCCTTGGCAGTCATGGGGAGGCTGTCTGTTTGATTAGAACGACAGATGTAACTCTTGTGCCCTTTGATCAGGTCAGCGCACAACACGCCTATAAAGAAGGGGAAGGTGACCGTTCCTTGGCTTATTGGCGCCAGGTTCATGAAGATTTCTTCAAGCAGGAATTAGCGCAAGTCGATTTGTCCTTCACTTCGCAGATGCTGGTCGTCTGTGAAGAATTTCAAGTCGTAAAAATTGTTGAATGAGTAGTCAGTTCAGGCTGCTTTTTTTCTTGCTTTAGAATTAAGAAAGCTGACAGCTAGACCAATTTTAACTGGTTAGCTACCTTAATTTTTCCTAGTTTTCTAGCAAATAAATAAGTAATTTATGATAAAATTAAATTTATAGAGTGAATTTTTTTCTGCTAAGGATTGACGAGGAGTTGGACTCTTTGCGAACGCCTCTCAGCAAATAAATTAGCAGAGATGTGACGATGTTTATGACGGGAGAATAGACATGGTTGGACAAGAAAAATGGATTAAGACAGCAGATGGAACCTTTGTTTTTGTGGAGATTTTCGGTCAGGGGCAGCCTCTGGTCTTCCTCCACGGCAACAGTTCCAGCAGTCGCTATTTTAAGCAGCAGGTAGCCTTTTTTGCCCAGAATTATCAGGTCATTGTGGTTGATAGTCGTGGGCATGGTCGAACTCGGGCTGTGGCGAAGACTATTTCGTTTGAGCAGATGGCTGATGACCTGCATCAGGTTTTTGTGATTTTAGGCATCAAGACAGCTATCCTAGTTGGTCACAGCGATGGTGCCAATTTGGCTATGATTTTCCAGCAGAAGTACCCCCAAGCTGTAGAAGGCATGTTACTAAATTCGGGAAATATCACAACTAAGGCCCTGCATTTTGCTGATAGACTTTTGACTTGGCTGGCTTATGGTTTTTTAGCGATCTTGTCCCCAGTTTTTCCTAGTTTCAAGGCTAAAAGCCGAGTAATCCATCTCATGTTGCAAGATTTGACTGTTAAGCGGGGAGATTTGGCAGCAGTGAGAGTACCGGTATTAGTTTTGGTGGGCAACCATGATGTTATCAAAGTTTCCTATTCCAAAGCGCTAGCTTCCTATTTTCCCAAGGGAATTTTCTATCCGCTCAAGGGATTCGGCCATAATATTGTTAAGAAAGATTCACAAACCTTTAATCGAATAACCAACCAGTTTATCAAGCATATATTGTTAGGAGTTCCTTTTGAAAGCCGTTCTTGAAAAAATCAAGCCCCTTACCTCTATTATTAAAACTGTCTTCTTTGTTTCCATTATTCTCTTGATTATCATGGAAATCCTCCATCTGAGGCGAACGATTTCCGTGACGCAACTCAAGGCAGCTCTGGGTGGGGTGTCTCCTCTCAATATTATTTTGATATTTCTTATTGGTGCTATAGCCGTCTTGCCAACGACAGGTTACGATTTTGTCCTCAATAGGATTTTGAAAACAGATAAGTCTAAGGGGTATATTTTACAGACTTCTTGGTGTATCAATACCTTTAATAATTTATCTGGTTTTGGCGGCCTGATTGATATCGGTCTTCGGTTGGCTTTCTATGGTCAAAAAGGGGAAGAAGAGCGGGATCTTCAGCAGGTAACTACTTTCTTGCCATATCTGATTTCTGGTCTCTCCTTTGTCAGTCTGGTTTCTCTAGGACTGACCTATTTTTATGGAGTCGACCGTTCGGGGATTCCTTACTATGACATTGTCTTGGTTGGGGCTAGTCTCTATTTCCCTATTCTTTATTGGTTGACGGGCCGCAAGACCAAGAACTACTTTGCTAATATGCCTGTCAAGACAAGGAATCGTCTGGGCATTGTCTCCTTCTTTGAGTGGTCCTGTGCAGCGACAGCCTTTATCATTATCGGCCGTTTGATGGGGATTGATATGCCGATCTCTGTCACCCTGCCTTTCTTTGCTATTGGTTGTGCTGTCGGTATTATTTCTCTGATTCCTGGAGCTCTGGGAAGTTTTGACTTTATCGTTCTGACCGGCCTGTCTGCTCATGGCTTGCCCAAGGAAACAGTCCTAGCTTGGCTGCTCCTCTATCGCTTGGCTTATTATGTCATTCCTTTCTTTCTGGGAATTATCTTTTTTATCAAGCATCTGGGTGGTAAAATCAATCAAAAATACAATGCCGTTCCCAAAGAAATGCTGGAGAAAGCCATCCATACCATTACCATCAACTTGATTCGCTGGCTGGGCATTCTTTTGGCCCTATCTACAGTCTTTTTTGAAAATCTAGACTATATTCCTTGGCTGTCATCCTTTGATCCCCTGCAAAGACAAGTGATTTGGCAGTGTCCAGGTCTGGTGCTTGGTGTCTGTTTTATCCTTCTAGCTCGGACCGTTCAAAAAAAGGTCAAGCTGGCTTTTCCTTTAACCATGCTTTGGCTGGTGCTGACCTTGATTTATGTTGACTTTGGAGCCATTAGCTGGGGCTTTTCCACTATGATTCTCCTCTCTATGCTGGCTATGGTTCTAGTTCGTCCTCAACTCTATAAAAAGCAATTTATCTATTCTTGGGAAGCAAGAACCAAGGACACCTTGGTCATAGCTGTGACCCTGATTTTGCTCTTTACCCTAGCGGGGGTTATCTTCCCTGTCCGCGCCCAGGAGTTGCACGATATAGTGGAACGGCACAGACCAATTAGTCCTGATTCTTACTTGCTCACACGTCGAATAGTCTTGATTTTAACCCTTGTTATCACGGTCTGTTACTGGCTCTTGATGCGAATTGTTCAAGGCCGCAAAATCAAGTTGGGCACGCCCTTCCAAGCCGATCGTTATCGTGACTTGCTTGCGACCTATGGTGGACAAGGTGACAGCGCCTTAGCCTTTCTGGGAGACAAACGGCTCTTTTGGTACCAAAAGGACGGTCAGGATCGTGTAGCCTTCCAGTTCGCTATCCGCAATAATAAATGCTTGGTCATGGGAGAACCAGCTGGTAATGAGGCCGATGTAGAAGAAGCCATTTCCTACTTCATTGATAAGGCTGATCGGCTGGATTATGACCTAATTTTCTACAGTATCGGTCAGAAGCTGACCCTATATCTGCATGAATTTGGCTTTGAATTTATGAAGGTGGGGGAAAATGCTCTGGTTGATCTAGACAATTTCACCCTGCGAGGGAACAAGTACAAGCCTTTTCGCAATGCTCTTAATCGGGTAGAGAAAGATGGCTTTAGTTTTGAAGTTGTCGAGGCTCCCCACAGTCCAGAGCTCTTAGCGGAAGCCAGGGCTATCTCAGATACCTGGTTGCACAAGCGACCTGAAAAAGGTTTTTCTTTGGGGTACTTCGATGAAGCTTACCTGCAAGAATCGTCCCTAGCTCTAGTTCGTAATCAAGAAGGCAAGATGGTTGCTTTTGCTAATGTTATGCCCAATTATCAAGACAATATTGCTTCAATTGATATGATGCGCTATGATAAGGACTTGATTCCAAATGGGGTCATGGACTATCTCTTCATCTCCCTTTTTGTTCACTTTAGAGAGGCGGGAGTAGGCTATTTCGACCTAGGGATGGCGCCCTTGTCTGGTGTCGGTCAAGCAGAAGAGTCTTTCTTACAAGAAAGATTGGCCTATCTGGTTTACCATTTTGGCAGCCATTTCTATTCCTTCGAGGGCCTTTATCGCTATAAAGAAAAGTTCACCCCGCTTTGGGATCAACGCTATGTTTCCTATTCTCGCAGTTCCTGGGTCAGCTATGTTCTTATGACTCTAGTGCTAGAAGACCGTGTGACTCGGAATTAAACATGAAAGCCAGCCGTAAATTTCAAGTCATAGCTGAGCATCTTGGAGTTCCTGAAGTAGCTTTGGACTATTGAAGCCCTCACAATTTAATAGACAAATGACCTTCCAGTCAAGAGGCTGGGAGGTCTTTAATTTTCTTAGAGATTGGCGGTGCAGGTTTGGGCTCTTAGGTAAGCCTAAGTTTTCTAACCCATAGTTTTCTAAGAGAAATTTATAGCTAAACATAAAAAATATAGATTATGCAGAGGCCTAGAGAAAGGGTATTATGGTTTCATAAAGAGCGACAGTCAGATAAGAGAGTCGATAATGCTTGATTATCTGACTTAGTAAGAAGTTTAGGCAAACCACCCTAGTGGTTGCCGTAGGAAATGAAGCTGTGACAAAATCCTCACTTCCTTACTTTTTCAACATCAAACAGTTTGACGCAGCGGTTGATTGGAAGTACTTGTCCCCTTCGGGACAGCATCCTTCCTAATCAACTGTGCGGGGGTGAGACGACAAAATCGATTTCAAAGAAATCACGATTTTTGTCTCACTCCCATTTCCTTAACTTATTGAAAGGAACTCGCCTACATCACTGTGGAAAAAGAAGAAGCTTCCTAGATGCTTAATCGCATCTGCGTCTCCTTCCCTATTTTCCTGTGTGGTGCTTAGCAATTGTTGTTAGTCATCAGTTACTTTAGTAACTAGATGACTTTGCTCTGTCGTATCTTGTGAAAGGGAGTTGTCAGCTATGGAGAAACGGCCGATTATCGGTATCAGTAGTAATGAAAAGCCAGTCAGTCCCGATTTGCCGATTATCCATCTCAATGTCTCCAGAAATTTTGGTGATGGGGTCAAACGAGCTGGAGGCTTACCTTTTTACATTCCCATGAGCCAGGATGCCTTGGCAGCTGATTATATTCAGGCTATCGATAAACTAATTTTAACTGGCGGGCAGAATGTCAGTCCCCAGTTTTACGGTGAAGATAAGACAACCGATAGTCAGGACTATTTTCCTGAGCGGGACCGCTGGGAGTTGGCCTTGATTAAGGAAGCCGTCAAGCAGGAGAAGCCGATTTTTGCGGTCTGTCGTGGCTTGCAACTCTACAATGCTGCCCAGGGCGGAACGCTTTATCAGGATATTCCCAATCATGCGGGTCAACCGCCCACGCAACTGGCTCACCCGATTAAGATAGAAGCGGGCAGTCGTCTCTCTGGCCTTTTGGCTGATGGGATTGTGGTCAATTCGGCCCACCATCAGGCTCTCAAAAAGCTAGCTCCTAATCTGAAAGCGACGGCTTGGAGTCAGGATGGTATTATTGAAGCGATTGAGCCGACCGATGGGACCAGGTTTATTGGTGTTCAGTGGCATCCAGAGTTTTTATTGGATGGGCCAACCAGCAACCAAGCCCTCTTTGATTATGTGGTTCAGGACTTATAGGACTGGCAGTTAAAGGAACTGTTTTGAAAAGGGCCTTGCTTGATTTGCAGGATTTTTTCTAAGTATTTTCATAAAGAATAAGAAGGAGTGATTTTATGCGATTAAAAAAATTACTAGGTATTGTCGGTCTGGGGCTTTCTCTAGCCTTGATCGTTACCGGCTGTTCAAAGAATTCCTCGGGCAAGAAGGAAGTGACCTTTGCGACCGTAGGAACGACCAAGCCCTTTTCCTATCAAAATGACAAGGGCAAGTTGACCGGTTTTGACGTGGAAGTGGCTCGGGAGATTTTCAAGGGCTCTAAGGATTATAAATTGAAAATTCAACAAATTGATGGCGACACCATCTATTCTGGCCTTGATTCTGCCAAGTTTGATTTTGTCGGCAATAACCTTAGTTACACCAAGGAAAGGGGCAAGAAGTACCCCTATTCCTATCCAACGGCCTCAACGCCTTCCGTTCTAGTTGTTCCTAAGGACAGCGACATCAAGTCCTACGATGATATCGGCGGTCACACAACGCCTGTCGTCCAAGGGACAACGGGTGCTTCCCAGTTGGAAGATTATAATAAGAAGCACTCCGACAATCCCACGAAACTGAAATACACCGAGGAAAATATCACTCAGATGCTTTCCGGTCTCAATGATGGCAAATATGATTTCAAGATTTTTGATGCGCCATCGGTCAATAGCATCATCAAGTCTCAAGGCTTGAGCAATCTCAAGACCATTGATTTGAAATCGAGCGAAAAGCCTTATATTTATTATCTTTTCACCAGCGACAATAAGGACCTACAAACCTTCGTCAATAAACGAATCAAGGCTCTGCAAAAGGATGGCACCCTAGACAAACTGTCTAAGGAATTCCTGGGTGGCGACTATGCACCAAGTAGTAAAGACCTGGTTGTCCCAAATAAGAAATAGGCTAGACAGAGACCAACCAATTGACTTTGATTAGCGAAACATCTTAAAATTGAATGATTTATAAACCTGCCTTGATGGAAATCAAGGTAGGTTTTTTAAGTCGTTTGGAGAAGGAGAATGATAGTGAATTGAAATCAAAAGTATCAATCTGCCCATACACTAGCATCGAAAGAACTTGGCCTTTTAGCAAGAGACGACCTGACTACTCAAGAGCTGTCAGTTGAAAGGTTTGAACTTCAAAGAGTATGTTGGAGAATTTCCAGATAAAAAAACGGAGCGAGTCCAAACCAAACGCTGGAAGAGCTCCGTCCTATTTTTGTTTTGTTTGATTAGCGAACCTTATTTGTCTAGCTCGGCAGAGTATTAGTTTTTCATGTCCTCTTGGCCTTCCAGGGTGCAGAGGCGGTAGAGGGCCTCGGCGTAGATGGTGGTTGCCTGCCAAAGTTCCTCCAGCTTAATCTTTTCATTGGGTTGGTGGAGGGTGTGGACTGACCAAGGAAAGGCTGGGCCAAAGGAAACGCCGTTTTTTAGGAGACGGCCATAGGTTGAACCGCCGATGGCTAAGGCAGGGCTGCTATCACCTGTCGCCTCTTGATAGACCTCCAGGAGGGTCTGTGTTCTAGGGTCGCTAAGGTCGGTATTGCTAGGAAGGAGGTGGCTGATTTCCTCTAGGACAAAGCCTGCCCCGTCAGCGATTTTATCTAATTGTTCCCCTAGAGTAGAATATTCTAACATTTGAGGATAGCGGAGATTGATGCCAATTTTAGCCTGTCCATTTCAAAGGAAAAGATGGCAGGATTGACGGTCACCTTGCCCAGCTCATGCTCCTCATAAGCAAGGCCAAGTTTCTGACCGAAGGAATCGGCGAAGAAGTAGTCATCCAAAAGGGCAAGGTAGTCTTGGGCAGCAGGGTCAAGGTCAAGAGTCCTCAAGAAGTGAGCTAGGTAGATGGCGGCATTAATTCCTTTGTCAGGTCCAGCTCCGTGAGCCGCCTGACCCTTGAGACTGAGAATTTGTTCCTGCCCTTGAACCTGATAGTTCCCGTGGAGGTCGTTCTTTTTGAGATAGACCTGGAAGTCCGCCTCAAGGTTGGCTTGGCCTGACAAACGAGCTTGAGCCTTGTCGGGAACAACATTATAGGCCTGACCGGACTTAAAAACTAGGTTAGAAGGGCTGGAATAGGTCTTGGTCAAATCTAGGGAGACAATGCCTTTTTCTGCATAAATCAAAGGGAAGATGGCATCAGGGACGAAACCAAAGTCAGGCATGGTTTCCTTGGCGAAGTAGGCCTTTACCCCCTCCCAATTATTTTCTTCATCAGTTCCATAGATGAGACGAACCTTCAGGTTAAGCGTATAGCCAGCATCTAGCACCATTTTTAAGGCGTAGTAGGCAGCTAGGCAGGGGCCCTTATCGTCGGACACACCTCGACCGTAAAGCCAGCCCTCTTTCTGCTTCAACTCGAAAGGAGGTGTCTGCCATTCTTCGTCTTGAGCAGGAACCACATCTAGGTGGGAGAGAATTCCAAAGATTTCCTGTCCTTGGCCGATTTCCAAATGACCGGCAACATTGTCAATGGTCTTGGCTCGAAAACCATCTCGCTCTCCCAGAGCAAGCATATAGTCTAGGGCCTCCTTGACTGCTGGCCCAAAGGGAGCCTCCTCGCTAGCCTGGGCCACATCCTTGACCGATGGAATGGCGATTAAGCCCGCCAAGTCCCGTAAAAAATCTTCCTTATAGTCCTTTAATAGGCACTTCCAATCTGGCATGGCATCCTCCTTATTTTTACCTTGGTCGGTCAAAGTTTGGCTAGAAGCACTTTTATACTCTTTGAAATTCAAAATTAGCAATTTACTATCTCAATACGACTGCATCTGGAAAATGAACATAAATCATTAACTAATGAAGTCATTCTAAAAGCGATACTTTCGCCAAAGTGGTATTCTTAGCAACAACAGATGTTGCTAAGAACGGAAATTTTGAGAGAGATTTAGTCCGGTGGACTAAATCTGCCTGAGCCTAAAAATTAGAGAGCGAAGGGCTCAAAATTTATCACGGGGCAAAGATATCAGCTACTAAAGTAGCAAATATCTAACGCCAATCTCTACGGAAATTGACTAGCCCCCTGATTAACTCGGTTAGGCCAGTAAAATCGACTGGCCTAACCAAGTGTCGCAATGAAACTACGTGAGTTCCAAGAAATCATCCACTGGATAATTTCTTCTTGCGTCCGCACTTTTTAAGAAAGTATCAAAGATGCTAACTGTGATTTTAATAGAGTATTTGTTTGGCAATCCAGCCTATTTAACCAAGACCGACCTAATAATTTTTATTTATAATCTTACACCAAAAGAGCTGGAAATCGAGCCTTGGAGACCATAAGAATTTTTTATAGCCAACCATAAAAAATAGTGATTTTCCAAGTCTGCTGGATTGCGGTAAGATAGGAGAAATCAATGATTTAGGAAGTTGGTAGTAAGTAGGATGACAAATAAGAAGAAGTGGACGATTGCAATATCGGTGCTGGTTGTTCTGGCCTTGGCTCTGGGCTTGGTCTTCTTTAATGGATCTAAGCACAAACAAGGCACTAAGCAAACAGTGGTGACTGTAGCAACCTCTGGTAGTCCTAAGCCCTTCACCTATGTGGATGGCAGGGATCAGCTGACGGGACAAAATATTGAGCTGCTCAAGGCAGTCTTCAAAAAATTGCCCCAGTATAAGTTGAAGCTGGAAAAGACAGAATTCGATTCGATTTTCTCGGGTCTCAATTCTGGCCGTTATCAAATGGGGGTCAATAATATTGCCAAAAACCCTGAGCGGCAGAAGAACTATCTCTTTTCAGACCCGATGTTCAAGAATTCCTATGTGGTCATCTACAAGTCTGACAATAAGGAGGCCAAGCAGGCCGATTCTTGGGATGACCTAGCAGGCCATTCAACGGTAGGCTCTACTGGTGTCAATACTTCAACGGCCATTGAAAAATTTAACAAGAAGCATCCTGACAAGAAGATTGACCTCAATTATAGTGAGGAAGATTTGACCACCCAATTGCAGGGAGTTGAGTCTGGCAAGTACGACTTCCTGCTCATGGACAAGCCTATGTTTGAGTATTATCAAAAAGAATTGGGCCTTAAGCTGACTGGTAAGCCGGTTTCAGGTGATTTAGAAAAGGAATTATTGTCTGAACCTTACAGCTATTTCGTCTTTTCTAAGGACCAAAAGCAATTGCAAAAGGATGTCAATAAGGCTCTCAAGGAAGTCACTGGGGACGGGACTTCCAAGAAGATTAACGAGAAATACTTCGGTGAAGATTATTCACCGTCCTACAAGTAGGAGGACCTGCCATGTCTTTTGATTTTGAGGTTGAAACCGACCCAAACAAGGTTGATTATGACCAGGTGACGGCTGTCTTGCAAGGGGCTGGTCTCAGCAAGTCTGGCAGCAGCCAGGAGCATGAGAAGGCCTTTAAAAACAGCGATATTACTATCTTTGTCAAAGACGGCTCTCAGGTGGTCGGCGTGGGGCGAGCTCTGACGGATTTCGTTTCCCAAGGGGCCATCTATAATGTCGCTGTTGACCCTGACTATCAGGGCCGAGGTGTCGGAAATGCCATTGTCACCGGGCTTCTAGACCGGCTCAAAGGTATCAATGTCATTCTTTATACCCATCCCCAGACCCTCAAACTCTATGAGAAATATGGTTTTCGTCGCAATAAGACGGCCTTTGCTCATTTTGAACACGGCAGTCCAGAGGGCAAGCAATGGATGGAAGACGAAGGTTTCTTCTTACCAGAAGGCTACCGCTTTGAAAGTGAAATCGGGAGGTACTAGGATGAAGTTTTTGAAGAAAATTTTTCAACAGTCTGACCAAGAGGATTTGGATCAGGCCTGGTTGTTCATGGCTCTGGGGGAATTGCAGGCCATAGGTTACGGTCAGGAAGTGCCTGATTTATTAAGGGAATGGCCAGAAACAGGTACAAGGAGGGAAGTCTATGCCAACTAGTTTTGTTTCCAAAGAAGTTGATCAGGATGGGAATTTTCGCCGGCAGAAGACCAAGTTTTTGACCCCTTTCGGGTCTGAACCAGGTCAGTTACCAGTTGAGAAGGGCCGTTACCGGCTCTTGGTTTCCTATGCCTGTCCCTGGGCTCACAGACAGCTGATTGCCCTCAAGCTCTTGGGACTTGAAGATGCCCTTAATATCGGGGTGGTTGACCCTGTTCGGCCGACAGATGTGGATCGTACCGACTGGGCCTTTACTTTAGATCCCGATGGTAAGGATCCTGTTTTGGGCATTCATTATCTGAGTGAAATCTACCTCAAGACCGAGCCTGATTATCAGGGCCGCTTCACGGTACCAGCCATCGTTGACCTCAAGACCGGTCAGCTGGTCAATAATGATTTTTACAACCTGCTCAAGATTTGGGAGACCGATTGGCGGCCCCTGCATAAGGAGGGGGCTCCAGACCTCTATCCGGATGATCTGGCTGATGAGATTGACCAGCTGAATGAGGTCATTTTCCAAGACATCAATAACGGGGTCTACAAGGCTGGTTTTGCAGGCAGTCAAGCAGCCTATGAGGCAGCTTACGACAAGCTCTTTGCCCGTCTGGCTGAGCTGGAGGAGCGATTGAGTCATTCGCGTTTCCTCTTTGGCGACCGGATTAGGGACACGGACATCCGTCTCTATGTCAGCCTGGCTCGCTTTGATGCGGCCTATTACAATGGTTTTCGTTGCAACCGCAACCGTCTGGCTGATTTCCCCAACCTCTGGGCCTACGCTAGGGATTTGTATTCCATTCCTGCCTTTAAGGAAACCACTCATTTTGACCATATCAAGAAGCACTATCATCTCAGTGCCATTGACAATCCCCACCAAATTCTCCCCAAGGGTCCTGATACCAGCGAATGGCTAGAACCTCAAGATAGAGCCAGCAGAATTTATCACTAGAAAAGAGGTCATGATTATGACAGAAAATAAGCCAACTATTAAACCCGTTACCCTGAAAGTTCGCCCCGTTGAGACCAAGACAGAAATTGATGAACGGGGAGCCTTCCAACGCCAACCCAATCATTTCACCCGTCCTTTCGGGGATGGGCCAGATGACCTCAAGGCTGAGGCTGGCAAGTACCGTCTCTTCTGGGCTCGGGGTTGCCACTGGTCCAATCGGGCCTCTATCGTGCGTGAGCTTCTAGGTTTGGAAGATGCCATCTCGGTCAATCAGGTCGGTCATACAGAAGACCCTGAACGCCGTAAATATGGCTGGGAGTTTGCCTATGAACCAGATGGCAAGGACCCTGTCACCGGGGCTGAATACCTGGCGGAATTCTACTATCGGGCAGACCCTGACTATACAGGTCGGACGACGGTCCCTGCCCTGATTGATGTGGACAAGCAAGAGGTCGTTAATAATGATTACCACCGCTTAACTAATTATTTTGAAGTGGCCTTCAAACCTTTCCAAAAGCCTGATGCTCCAAATCTCTATCCAGAAGAGCTGAGAAAAGACATCGATAACTTCAATGACCAGGTTCTCTTCCCCTTTGTTAACAACGGGGTCTATCGGATGATGTTTGCTCAATCATTGGTAGCCTATCAGGAAGCCTTTGATGACTTTTATAATACCCTGGACATTATTGAAAAACGTCTGGCCACCCAACGATTCCTTTTTGGTGATTATGTGACCGATTCTGATGTCCGTCTCTATGTGACCCTGGCCCGCTTTGATACCCATTATTACCGCAATCTGGGTCCTATCAAGAACCGGATTGTTGATTACCCAAATATCTGGGGCTATGCAAGGGACTTGTACGAAATTCCTTCATTCAAAAACAATACCTATTTCCATGATATTGCCCGTGGCTGGGATACCAAGAAGGAGAAGCTCTTCGTTGACTTCAATTCTCGCTTTGCAGACGACATTGATTTCGATGCCCAATGGTCGCAAGTCAATAACCGTCGCTACCTGTCCAAGACACCAGACCAAAAGTTTTTGATTGACTAATAGTCTGGGGAAATGGAAAATTCTTAGGGCTAAGAAAATTTCAGATTTAAGAAATCTGGATTTGTAGAGGTAGTCCTAGTAGAAGTTGTCAATGTCGGTCTCACGAGCGAGCATCGTCTTTCTCGTAGCCGACTTTTGATTTTCATTAACTATAAGAGACAAGAGAAGTACCTGAGGTGCTTCTCTTTTTGTAGCCGATGTAAGCAACAATCGCTGTTATTGCGAACTCGTTGCCATCTTTTATCAGTTTTAGGCCCACTTTATCAGTCCTTTACTCACCCCTATAAAAATTTCCTATGGCCTAGCATAAAATATTTAGATTAGGCAAGCTTTGGGCCTGGTGATAAGATATTACTAAGTTTAAGTCCAGCTTTTGGACAAGTTTCTAGGAGGAATGCTTATGTCGTCAGATTTTTATGAAAAATTAGCCAAAACTCGTCATTATATCCACGCCCATCCGGAGGTTTCTGAGCAGGAAGTTGAAACAACAGCCTTTATCAAGTCCTATCTTGCTGATTTGGGAATTGAGGCTCTCAACTATCCCCTCAAGACTGGTCTGATTGCTGAAATCGGTTCTGGCAATCCTGTCATCGCTCTGCGGACCGACATTGACGCCCTGCCCATTCGGGAAAATACCGGCCTAGATTATGCCAGCTATAATGGAGCCATGCATGCCTGCGGTCACGATTTCCACCAAACTAGCTTGCTAGGGGCTGCCGAAATTTTGAAAAATCGTGAAAAGGAATTGAAAGGAACTGTTCGGCTGATTTTCCAACCGGCAGAAGAAAATTTCCAAGGTGGCTATCAGGTAATTGAAGCCGGTGGCCTGGAAGGCGTTTCTGCCATTGTTGGCTATCATAATTATCCCCATCTCAAGCCTGGTCAACTGGGGCTTAAAACTGGGGCCATCATGGCAGGCGTAGAGCAGTTTGAGGTTACTGTCCAAGGTGTTTCTTCCCACGCAGCTCGTCCTGACCTGGGTGTTGATACGGTCTTGGCGGTAACCAGCATCGTCAACAATCTGCAAGCCATTGTTGCCAGAACTGTTTCTCCCTTTGAATCCGCTGTTTTGTCAGTTACCCATATTGATGTCGGTACAACCTGGAATGTTCTGCCAGGTAAGGGCTTCTTTGAAGGGACGATTCGTACCTTTGACTCTCAAGTTCGCCGAGCAGTTATTGAAAAATTTGAATGGGTCGTTCGGACGACCGCTGAACAATTCGGTGCCCAAGTCACTATCAAGTGGGGTAATTCACCAAAGGTCACCTTTAACGATAAGACCATCACGCCAATTATTTTTGAAAATTCCAAGTCCTTCGCGGAAGTGGTTGATACCCTGCCCTCAACAGGTGGAGAAGATTTCGCTGCCTATCAGGAACAAATCCCAGGCGTCTTTGCCTTCGTCGGTTCCAACGGAGAAGAAGGAGCGCCCGACTGGCATCACGATGACTTCGTCGTCAAAGACGAAGCCCTCCCCGTCGCCGTCAACTACTTCGTCGAATCAGCTTTCAAGTTGTTGGAATATTATGGAGAAAGGTAGCAGTTGTTTATGAAAAGAAAATCAAATAAAGGTAAATGGTATGCTTTAATTACTATTATTGCGGTTCTAGCTGTTATTGCGGTTCTAGCTGTTATTGCTGCTGTCTTTGGAATAAGTAAATCTAAGAAAGATGGTCAACAAGTTTCTAAAAACTCCTCAAGTTTAACTTATGCTTTTAACGCTGATCCTGTATCATTGAATCCAATTAATTCAAATGATTTATGGGGCTTAAAAACCATTAATATGATTTATTCTCCACTCGCTCGTACTAACAATGATGGGACAGTCACTTATGAATTGGCTAAGAGTATCAAGCAAGCCGAGGATGGAAAATCTATTGATGTAAAACTTCGTAAAGGCATCAAATGGTCAGACGGTAAGCCTTTTACGGCTGATGACGTTGTCTTTACCTATACTCAAAAAGCTAAAAAGGAAAACGGAAAATATGAAAGTCTCTGGATTGGTGACAAACCTATAAGTGTTGAAAAAGTAGGTGATTATGAGGTCAAATTCATTCTACCGGCGGCTAGTGCAGCAGCTGTTAATAATTTGACAAATGAAACTTATATCATTCCAAAACACATTTACAAAAATACGTCTGATTTCTCAGTTAATGATCTCGGTGTCTACCCAACGGTCGGAACTGGCCCTTATGTATTGAAGAAATTTACATCTGGTTCTTCATTGACACTTACTGCTAACAAATACTACTATGGTGGCAAAGTCAATACTAAGAAAATCAACGTTCGCATCATCGAAAATGCGGATACTCTTAAAGTGGCACTTCAAAAAGGAGAAGTTGACCTTGAAAGTTGAAGAATTTAATTTGCCTGACACTTGAAAATTTCTGATTATCGAATGTTTCCCAGAAATCCGACCTGCGACTGAAGCTTTTTTGTGCTTGAGGTCGCTTTTTTTGTTATTTTAGGCTAAAATATTAGAGGAATGTAAGAAAGAAGTGATGATGACGCAGAAAATCGGAATCGGAAGGGCTCACAGCAAGATTATCCTAATCGGTGAACATTCGGTAGTCTATGGCTATTCGGCCATTGCCCTTCCCTTAAAAAATATTGAGGTGGTCTGTCAGGTTCAGGCTTCGGACCAAGCTTTAGAGATTGACATCTCTGATCCGCTATCTACAGCGGTTTTTGCTGCCTTGGAATTTTTGGACAAGTCTGATGAAAAGATTTCCGTTGAGATTGAGTCCAATGTCCCAGCCAAGCGGGGGATGGGGTCATCAGCTGCGGTCGCTATCGCAGCTATTCGGGCGGTCTTTGACTATTTTGACCAGTCTCTGTCCCTGCCCGATTTGGAAATGTTGGCCAATCAGGCCGAAATTATTGCCCATGAAAATCCTAGCGGTCTGGATGCCAAGACCTGTCTGAGTGACACGGCTATCAAGTTTATCCGTAATCTTGGATTTTCAGAAATGGCGATGGACTTGGGTGCTTATCTGGTGATTGCGGATACCGGTATTCACGGTCATACCAGAGAAGCTGTCAGCAAGGTGCGAAGTCTAGAAGAAAAGGCCCTGCCTTATCTGCATCGTCTGGGTAATTTAGCCTCAACCATTGAAATTGGCCTCTTGGCCAAGGATCTCCTGGTTGTGGGTCAGGCCATGAACCGAGCCCATGACGAATTGAACCATTTGGGCGTTTCCAGTCCAGAAGCTAATCATCTTGTCCAGGTTGCCAAAAATCAAGGGGCTCTGGGAGCTAAGATGTCCGGTGGTGGCTTGGGCGGTTGCATCATTGCTCTCTGTCAAAATCAGGAGCAGGCCGAAAGTTTGGTCTCAGCACTCGAAAAAGAAGGAGCCGTTAACACGTGGATAGAAAATCTGTAAGTGTCAAATCCTATGCTAACATTGCCATTGTCAAGTATTGGGGTAAGGCAGACGTCAAGAAGATGATTCCAGCGACCAGCAGCATCTCACTGACCTTGGAAAATATGTACACCAAGACCGACCTGTCCTTCCTTCCTGAGGGGGCTCAGGGGGATGAGTTTTACATTGACGGCCAGCTGCAAAATCAGCAGGAGCATGCCAAAATGACCAAGATTATTGATTTTTTCCGCCGGGAAGGTCAGCCCTTTGTTAAGATTGAAACCAACAACAATATGCCAACAGCTGCAGGACTCTCTTCCAGTTCCAGCGGTCTGTCGGCTCTGGTCAAGGCCTGCAATCAGCTCTTTGACTTTGGTCTGGACCAAAAGGAGCTAGCCCAATATGCCAAGTTTGCTTCTGGCTCGTCGGCTAGGTCTTTTTTCGGCCCCCTTTCGGCTTGGGACAAGGATTCTGGCGATATTTATCAGGTTAAAACTGACTTGGACCTCTCTATGATTATGCTGGTCCTCAATGACCAACCCAAAACCATTTCTAGTCGGGAAGGTATGCAGCGTTGTGCAGAAACTTCCAGCGATTTTCAGGCTTGGATTGATCAGTCTGCCCTGGATTATCGGGTTATGCTGAACTATCTGGCTGCCAATGATTTTGCCAAGGTTGGCCGGTTAGCAGAAGAAAATGCTCTAAGAATGCACTCCACGACTAGGTCGGCCAATCCTCCCTTTTCCTATCTGACGGAAGAATCCTATCAGGCTATGGATTTTGTCAGAAGTCTGCGAGAGAAAGGTTATGACTGTTATTTCACCATGGATGCAGGTCCCAATGTTAAGGTGCTCTGCCAGACCAAGGATTTGGACACCCTAGCTGAGATTTTTGGTCAAAACTATCGGACCATTGTCTCCAAGACCAAGGATCCTGCCCATGACTAAGTACCAGGTTAAGTCCGGTGGCAAGCTCTATCTGGCTGGCGAATATGCCATTCTGACACCTGGCCAGCAGGCCCTCTTACAATTTATCCCCATCTCTTTGACAGCGGAAATTGAGCCCGCTTCCAGCTACCAGCTCTACTCGGATATGTTTGCTTACAAGGTCGGGCTGGAAAGGGATAAGAATTACAGCCTGATTCAGGAGACCATTGCGGTTGTCGAAGACTATCTTAAGACGAGAGGTATAAAACCTTGTCCCTTTAGCTTGTCTATTACTGGCAAGCTAGAGAAGGATGGCAAGAAATTCGGCCTTGGCTCAAGCGGTAGCGTGACTGTCCTAGTGGTTAAGGCCTTGGCTGCCTTGTATCAAGAGGACTGGTCGGCTGATTTCATCTTCAGACTGGCAAGCTACACTCTGCTCAAGCGGGGAGATAATGGCTCCATGGGTGATTTGGCCTGTATTGCCTATGAAGACTTGGTTTTATTCAAGGCTTTTGACCGAGCTCGAGTAAGGACTTGGATTAAGAGTGACAGTTTGAGCCAGGTCCTCGCTAGGGACTGGGGCTATCAGATTGAGTCAGTCCGACCTGCTCTAGATTTTGATTTTCTAGTTGGCTGGACCGGTCTACCCTCTATTTCCAGGGACATGATTGATCAGGTTAAATCAGCTATTTCTGCTGATTTTTTGGAGCCAACGCAGGTGGCGGTAGAAGCGACAGCCCAGGGCCTAAGGACTGGCGATAAGGAGCTGGTCAAAGTCTCCTTACAGAAAGTTAGTGACTTGTTAAAGAACCTGCACCCTGCTATTTATACCGAAGAATTGCTGGTATTAGAAGGGGCCGTTCAGGGTCTGGATGCCGTTGCCAAGTCTTCGGGATCGGGTGGTGGTGATTGTGGTATTGCCCTATCATTTAATCCTGACCATAGCCAAAAAATCAGAGAAAGGTGGCGAAAAGCTGGTATTGAACTACTATTTCGCCAAAAAGCTTTATGACCAATCGAAAAGACCAGCATATCAAGCATGCCCTGGCCTACCAGTCCCCCTATAACAGTTTTGACGAGGTCGAGCTGATTCAGTCCTCTTTGCCCAAGTATGATTTGGCGGAGATTGAGCTGAAAACACATTTTGCTGGGCGGGACTGGGATTTTCCCTTTTATATTAATGCCATGACTGGCGGATCAAACAAGGCCAAGGCTGTCAATAGAAAATTGGCCCAGGTGGCCGAGGCCTGTGGCCTACTTTTCATCACGGGCTCCTATAGCCCAGCCTTGAAAAATCCTGATGATGATTCCTATGATGTTCGCTCGCTGACTCCTCAAGTGCTTTTGGGAACCAATATCGGTCTTGATAAGCCGGTCCAATTGGGACAGAAGGCTGTGGAAGATTTGAGGCCCTTGCTCTTAGAGGTGCATGTCAATCTCATGCAGGAATTGCTCATGCCAGAAGGGGAACGCGAATTTAAGAGCTGGTTGTCCAATTTAGCGGACTACGCTCAAGAGATTTCTGTCCCTGTCGTCCTTAAGGAAGTTGGCTTTGGTATGGATAGGAAAACCGTCCAAAGGGGGCTTGACCTCGGTATTAGGACCTTTGATATTTCCGGTCGGGGCGGCACTAGTTTTGCCTATATTGAGAATCAGCGGGCCCAGCAAGATCGCTCCTACCTGAATCAATGGGGTCAATCAACCGTCCAAACCCTTCTAAATCTAGGCGACATTAGAAATCGGGCCGAAATTCTTGCCAGTGGTGGTGTTCGCCATCCTCTGGATATGATTAAGGCTTTGGTTCTGGGAGCTAGAGCAGTGGGGCTTTCACGCACTATACTGGAGCTGGTAGAACGCTACCCAGTTGAGAAGGTAATAGCAATTGTTGATGGCTGGAAAGACGATTTGCGATTGCTCATGTGTGCTCTTAATTGCCGCACCCTAACGGATTTGCGACAGGTCGATTACCTCCTCTACGGGAAATTAGCCCAAGCCAATAGAAAACAAGACTGATATAGCAGAAGGGTCAATCCAAATTTTTGACCTCCAGTTTAAAAAGTCTTAGACTAGGGGTAAAGGAGATGTTGTCATGATTGAAATGACCTATACCGATGCCTATGATATTGAGCGTCAACAAAGCTTTGAAAATCCCAACGATTTTATTCGCGTCCTGATGGGCTGCTCAACTTTGCCCGAGTACTATCCCATTAAGAGTGTTACTTACAAGGGTAAGGATGTGGGTTTCCACGGCACTTATGGCGATCTCTTCCCAACCTTCATCAATTTTGACTGGTCAGCCTACGAAGAGGACTAAAAGCAATAGATAAAAAAATAGCTAGCGAGAAATCGTTAGCTATTTTTGGGTCTTTGACCTTTATTGGCGACCTTTTTGTAATTACTGTAATTCCATGTTATAGTTTTCTTACTAAAAGGATATTCTGCTATGGTCGTTAAAACTCGAAAACAGGGTGATTCTGTCATAATTACCATCCCTAAAGACTTTAATATCCCAACTGGAAAAGAGTATGAAGCTAATCTAACGGCAAATGGTGAAATCATCTTTACTCCTAAAGCAAAAGATACGGCTCATTTTGTATCTGATAGAGAGGTCTTTAAAAATGTTGATAATCTTTTTAAAGAGTATGACGGCATCTTCAAGGAATTGGTAGATCGATGATAAATTATCTAACCGAAAATCAATCACTGCTTTCAATAAAGGGATTATTGAACATTATTCGCCTAGTGAAAAGGTGGAAGTCGTGAGTGCTTCGGCCTTGAATATGATTGTCAATTTTTCGGAACAGTTTGTATTTGGACAAAAACTATATCCAACTCTCTTCGACAAGGCGACAATTATCTTTGTTCAATTGGTCAAAAAACATGTTTTTGCCAATGCCAATAAACGAACAGCATTTTTTGTATTAGTCAGTTTTCTCCGATTAAACGGCTATCAATTACAAGTCGACCAAGAAGAAGCAGTTGACTTTACCGTGCGAGTCGCGGTTGAACCATTATCCGATGACAATTTAATAATTTATAAGGAGTGGATAAGTAATCACAGTACAAAATTGTAAAAATCCTGATGTGAATTTTTAACTCAAAAAAGCCTGACTTAACAGGCTTTTTGTATGTTTAAATTAAATTTTCACCTCCAAGTATATCTGAAACTCAATGAAATTTTATGAAACACGAAGGCCTCGGTCCTCGTCCTCTAGAAAATTCAAGAAGGAATTCGCTCCTCGAAAAATCTCAATTAATCTCTAGCGATTACCCTTACAACATACAGTAAACAATGGCGATGTATTGCAAGGTAGAGGCTAGAAGGATGAAGAGGTGCCAAATCATGTGGTCGTAAGGGCGTTTACGAGAATAGAAGAAGGCACCAATGGTATAGGATAGTCCCCCTGCCAACATGAGGCTCCAGAAGACTGGACCGGTCTTGGTGACGATGGCTGGAATGATGAAAATGACCAGCCAGCCCATGAGTAGGTAGAGTAAGAGGCTGAATTTCTCATTGATTTTCTTGGCGAAAATTTTATAGAGAATGCCGAAGATAGTCGTGCCCCATTGGAGGACGATAATCAGGTAACCCAACCAGCCACCGACCAGAGAGAGGGCCACGGGCGTGTAGGAACCAGCGATGGCAATGTAAATCATACTGTGATCAATAATCCGCAGGACATACTTCTGTGGTGAAGCATACTGCATGGAGTGGTAGATGGTCGAGGACATGAACATGAGAAAGAGGCTGATGACAAAGACCGACATGCCGACTGCTGCTTTGAGTCCAAAGATTTGGTAGCTGTAAGAAGCCGTAATGGGTAAAAGAACCAGCATAGCGACGGAGCCGACTGCATGGGTTACAGCATTGGCAACCTCTTCGCCAAAGGTTAATTGTTTACTAAGCTTTAGAGTTGCGGTGTTCATGGTGACCTCCTTGAAGATTTTCGGCAAGTTTGTGGGTGTAGTGGTAGAGCTTGAGGGTTTGGCAGGCTGAGACAATCAGCTCAGGAATATCTTGCCTTTGCTCCTCATTCATACAGGCAACAAAGGCATCATAGCAGGCCTGGGATTGATTATTGGCTGTTATCCGTTCTAAAATCTGACTGATTTCCTGAATGGAAAAGACCGGCTTAAAAGTGGTGATAGCTATTAGGCGGGCCAGTTGCCGGCGACTGTATTTTTTCTTGACTGGCTTCTCAACCAGACCATGTTTGACATAATTGTTAATCATGGAAGCGGTGAGGCCCTTATCGGTCGTTGTTGTTGAAAGTTTGCTGACCTGGTTAACGTATAGAAGAACTTGATCTAAGTACAAATCTAACTCAGGCAAGTCAGCCCATTTGGGATATGTATTCGTCATAAGTTTAACTACTTTCTATAATCTAGTCTTAATAACTAGATTATACAATTCTAAGAAACTGGCGTCAAGAAAAAATATGTCTATTGATAAAATTGCAGTTTGCAAACAGGCTGCCTGCTGGCTTCTGTTATAATGGAATTAGTAAATAATTCCCGAGGAGGTCAGGCAAATGGCCATGATAAAAATATTTTTACCCTTTATTTTGACAGCTGTATTGGCAATTCTGACTATCTACCTTGCCAAAAAATGGTCCGTGCAGGAAGAAGCCAGCGGTCGGGCTAATCAAAACCGTTTATCTGCCGGAATGTTAATCGGGATGAGCCTTGGTCTAGCCTTAGGCTCCGTCTTTCGATTTAATGTAGGTTTGACAACAGTTATCGGCATGCTGATAGGGATGACTATCGCCCACTATATAGGGAAGTAGCGGGGGGATGTTAAAGATGAGGTCTAGCTATGAATGTAAAGATAAGAAAAATAAGAGATAAGGAAATCTATCGCCTAAATGATTTTCTCTATGAAGCTATTTTTATTCCGAACGGCCAGGCTAAGCCAGATAGGGAAATTATTGAACAGCCAGAGCTTCAGTTATATGTCAAAGGTTTTGGAGGTCAAGTGGGTGATGATTGCCTTGTTGCAGAGGTCGACGGCCAGCTAGTGGGTGCCGTTTGGACCAGAATAATCAATGATTACGGTCATGTAGATGATCAAACGCCGTCATTAGCCATATCTCTTTTTAAAGACTATAGGGGTCATGGGCTTGGGACGTCCTTAATGACTAAGATGCTTGAAGTCTTAAAAGCAAAAGGGGTTAAAAAAGTTTCTCTCTCCGTTCAAAAAGCCAACCCTGCCCTAAAATTGTATAGAAGATTAGGATTCAACCCCTTATCTGAGAACAATGAGGATTATGTCATGGTTAAGGACTTATAAGAGCCTCGGCAGAGCGAATGACATTTCTTGATGATTTTAAATTTGATAAGGAGGTAAAACTGTTTGGAAAAATATATTGTGATGTCAAAAAAGAATTCCGAAATAAGTATAGGTAAAGTTAATAGTGGTGGAAACCTATGTGATAGCAGAAGCTAAGAAAAAAGGGAGTTTGGGGTTATCAGTTATGTCAAAATATTTAAATATAAAGTCCCTCTTTGAAGCTCAGGCTGATGAGGAGAGGGCGGTTGCTATGGCAGCCTACCAGAAAAATCTCTTTGAATTTTACGGAATTCCCACGCCCCAGAGACGAAAAATTTATGCCGAATTTTTGAAGGCGGAGAAGAAAACCAAAACGATTGACTGGGAATTTTTGGATGCCTGTTATGCGGATCCCCACCGTGAATTTCAATATCTGGCCTATGACTATTTGCTGAGAATGCAGTCCTACCTAGTCTATGAAGATCTAGCTAAGGTTGAGCATTACGTTTTGACCAAATCTTGGTGGGATACCATTGACTTCCTGACCAAGGTGGTAGGGCAGTTGGGTCTCAGAGATAATCGTGTGAAGAATTTGATGTTAGGCTGGTCCAAGAGGGACAATATCTGGATTAGGCGGACGGCTATTGAGCACCAATTGGGGCTAAAAGAGCAGACGGATACAAACCTCTTGGCGGAGATTATTGTCAACTGCCTGGGGAGCGATGAATTTTTTATCAATAAGGCCATCGGCTGGTCCTTAAGAGATTATTCCAAGACCAATCCCGACTGGGTAAGAGATTTTATCTGGCAGCATGAGGAGCAAATGGCTAAACTCAGTATTCGTGAGGCTAGTAAATATCTATAAGAAAGTGGAGCTCAAAGTTCCAATTGGTTCAGTTTTAACTTTCTAGGATAAAGTCGCTCTGCTATAATAAGAGTAAAGTAAAGTCAATAAAATTGGAGGTTAGTTATAATGCGAACAAAAAAGGATTTACGTTTTGAAAAGAGGTTTTCAGAAAGTCATACAGGAATGGAAATTTGGCTAGACAAAGAGACTGGCGTTAATTATCTCTGGCATGGAGCGGGCTATGGTGGTAGCATGACTCCCTTGCTGGATAAGGGATGGTAAGCCTGTCATCACACCAGTTGAAGACAGTAGCAATTCCGACCTGTTCTAAGGTAGGTTGAAAGGAAGCAGGCGATAGAAAGGTCGTCTTTTTATTAATCTATGGTAGAAATCCAAGAAAGATATCTGACCATGCGAGATGGTCAAAAAATTTTTATCAAGGTTGCTGGTCAGGGCTACCCTATCGTATTTCTCCACGGGAATGGCAATTCCAGTAAGTATTTTGCCGGTCAGGTTCAAGATTTGGCTGAAAATTATCAGCTGATTATGCTGGATAGCCGGGCCCATGGGAAATCAGGCCTGGGGCAAGTTCATCTGACTTTTACAGAAATGGCCAAGGATTTGCAAGAAGTTTTGGACCAGCTGGGGATTGAGCAGGCTATCTTGATTGGCCACAGCGACGGGGCCAATTATGCCATGGTTTTTGAGCAACTTTATCCTGAGCGGGTCAAGGCTATCTTGCTCAATTCTGGCAACCTGACCTTCTGGGGACAGAAGTGGTGGCTGCGGCTAGGCTCGGTCTTGACCTATCTCTGGTTGAGCTTGCAGGTCCACTTCAAACCAGCTGTCAACCGTCGCAAGCAACGCTTCGGCCTTATGGTTAGAAATCTCCCCGTCCATTTTGAGGACTTGCAGGGCGTGACCGTCCCCTGTCTGGTTTTAGTTGGTAAAAAGGACTTTATCCGCCAAGGCCACTCCAAAAAGATTGCCCGTCACTTGGCTAATGCAGAGTTTTTATCCTTGGAAGGTTTTGGCCACAGTATCTCCAATAAGGATCCCCAGGTCTTTAATCAGATTGCTCTTGACTTTGTCCAGCGGGTGCTAAAAAATGATAACTAAAAGCTGCCGGAAGGTGGTTTTTTTCGTTTTAATATAAATAATTGACAAAATGTCAGTCTAGATTTATACTAAGGGTATAAATCATTTGGAGGTAACAAATGAGAGATGTGAAGGCACCTGAGGTTAGACGGCGTGAAATCATTGATGCCTCTATGAAACTTTTTATGGAAAAAGGCTATCAAAAAACGCGGACACAAGACATAATTGAACGGGTTGGGATTTCGCGGGGCTTACTTTACTATCATTTCAAAAACAAAGAAGATATTTTATATTCTTTGATTGAGTTATATACTGAACCTCTGGCTAGAAGTTTATCGACTATTGCTAATGCTAATGATTTAAGCCCCGCTCAGAAAGTGAAAGCTTTTTTCGATGAAACGGTAATTGATCCCGCAGGGAAGACAGCTGAGAAGGAAACTTTGCAAGAGACGGTGGATATGAAAGCTAACCATTACTTGATGGATCGCTTTTCCCATAAATTAGTAGAGCAAACCAGTAAGGATTTGACCAAGATTTTTGAAGAGGGACTGGCTAAAGGAGACTTTCATATTGAGAATCCCAAAGAATTGGCTCAGATGTTGATGACTGCATACGTATTTACCGATAAGTCTTTACAAACACAAGATTATATACGGACTTTCCACGAGTTAATCAATAAAGCTCTGGGAGAAAATATTTTTTAAAAGCCGATGAATGAGTTCGTCGGTTACTTTTAAAAGCTAAACTGACAAAACGTCAGTTGTTGAAGAAAGGAATTTTATGTTAAAGATTAATCATTTACACAAGACATTTGGAGATAAAGTTGCTGTCAAAGATTTGTCTTTAGAGATTAAAGCTGGTGATGTTTTTGGTTTTATTGGCCGAAATGGAGCTGGAAAAACAACTACTATTAAGTCAATTGTTGGTATTTCTGATTTTGATTCTGGTGAAATTTTTGTCAACGGTCATTCTATTAAGAAGGAGCCGATAGCATGTAAGAAGATTATGGCTTATATTCCTGATAATCCTGACCTTTATGACTATTTAACAGGAATACAATACTTGAATTTTATAGCCGATATTTTTGAATTAAGTCTTGAGCAGCGGAAAGAAAGAATGAAGAAGCTATCAGAACGATTTGAAATCAGTCAAGCTCTTGGTCAAATGATTTCCTCTTATTCTCATGGGATGAAGCAGAAATTAGCTCTTATCGGAGCTCTGATTCATTCTCCAAAGTTGATTATTCTTGACGAACCCTTCGTTGGCTTGGATCCTAAAGCTTCTTTCGAATTAAAGAAAATCATGACAGAAGTCGTGGAAGCTGGTGGAGCCATATTTTTTTCAACTCATGTTTTGGAGGTGGCGGAAAAAATATGCAATAAAATTGCAGTCTTAAAGGATGGCCAACTGTTAGCTCAGGGCCCGACGGCTGATGTTAAAGGTAATCTATCCTTGGAAGATTTCTTTATGGAGGTTGTGGAATGAGTAAACTTGGAAAGCTTTTTAAAATCCAACTGATTGATTACTTTCATCTAAATAATTGGAAAAAAAGGAGTGGTAGTAATCGGAAAAACTTCTTCTTGACAAGTTTAGGGATAGGTCTGGTCCTCTTACTCTTATTTATCTACAATACAATGACGGCTCTATCTCTTGTAAAACTTGGACAAAGTCCGTTAATTCCTGCGTATATGGTTGCGGTCTCTAGTCTTATTGTCTTTTTTATCACTTTATTTCAGGTTAATGGTATTTTATTTTTTAGCCATGATAGCCAAAGATTGGTGCCTCTACCGATTAGTTCTGGAGCAATCCTAGCCAGTAAATATCTTTTCTTATACACTATGAGTCTAGTTTTGACCCTACTATTTACCTTGCCAGGTCTAATTGTTTGGTTAAATGATGGTTACTATTGCTCAGGTTTATTTTTCTTCCTCATTCTAGCTTTTGTTCCTTTGTTGCCACTGACCTTAGCAGCTTTTTTAGCCTACATCATCATAATGCTAACCAAAAATATGAAGTGGAAAAATTTTATGAACCTCATCATAACTCTGTTAGTAATTTTGAGCATAGGGCTTTGGCTTAGCTCTAGCATGTCAGGAGGAATGAAAACGAGTGATATTGGTCTAACTCTCTCTAAACAAGTCAGCAGACTTTATCCTTTAAGTTTTATCTTTAAAATTTGGAAGGGGCAGTTTAACATTGGCTATCTTATGTTTTTTGTTTTGATTTCTTTGGGCTCAACTGTTTTATTTATTGCTTTAGTTGCCAAAGAAAAACTTTATAGGCAAGAGAAGACAGGGCGCTCTAAACCTAAAGCAAGTTGGTGGTCCAATGGCTATAAAAAGCATTCCTTATTCATGTCACTTTATTTGAGAGAACTTGCTCACTATAGATTCTCTTATATGCTGATGCTTAATACAAGTTTGGGGGTCTTGGTTTTATTGGGCTATAGTCTGGCCTTGCTCGTGCTACCACCCACCAAATTAGAGCAAATGCTTGGACCGACAGGTATGGCTGGACAGATGGAACATTTTGCTCCGCTTTTAGTAGTTGCAAGCTTATCAGTATCCTGCACAACAGCTTCGGCTCTTTCATTAGAAGGCGAACATATCTGGCAGTTGCAGAGCTTACCTATTTCTTTAAGGGAGGTTGCTAATAGTAAGTTGGCTCTTAATCTCTCCCTTCACGCTCTTGCCTATATTCCAGCAATTTTGGTTCTTGTCTGGTGCTATCACTTGTCTGTTTTAGAACTTGGTTTAATGTTTGTTATAGCAGCTAGCTACTCATTAACCATCTCTACCCTTGGATTGTATGCAAACTTGCAGCATCCAAATTATCATTGGGATAACGAAACGATTGTAATCAAGCAAAGTCTGCCTGTTATCCAAAGCTCTGTTCTGTCTATGATTTTAATCGGACTTCCACTAGCAGTTTCATGGATATGCAAGGTTTCATTAGAACTCAGTTTATTTGGCATATCTGTTCTCGTCCTACCGTTATTAACACTATTTCTCTATAGAAGAATCGTTAAAGTAAGTTATCTTCAAAAGGAGTATTAAAAAATGAAAATAGAGTCTAAAGATATTTTTGTTCTTTGCCTTTCAATTATTGTCATTTTAATTATTTGTCAATTTCTCCCAAACTGGGTCCCCGTGCATTTCAACAGCAAGGGAGAGGTAGACTTTAAGGTATACAAATATTTTCTTGTTTTTGCTGCTGTAATCCCTTATTCTCTATATTATAAATATTTCAGGAAGAAAGGGGAGTAGTGAAAATCTTCCTCTTCCTGCCTTCATTCCCCACCCAATTTGCCTAGTCTGGCATTTTATGTTATATTTTGATGACAAAGCCTAAACTGAGGATGAGGACATGAAGAAGCGTTACATTACTGGATTTGACGGCCTGCGGACGATTGGTCTTTTGGCGGTTATTTTTTATCATATTTATCCGTCTATTTTTAGGGGTGGCTACCTGGGTGTAGCCCTCTTCTTTGTCTTATCAGGCTATTTGATTACAGATCTTCTCTTAAGAGAGTATGAAGCCAATGGTAGGATTGCGGTTAAGGCCTTTCTCTTGCGGCGGTTTAAACGGCTCTATCCCAATATGATAGCGGTCATGCTCCTGAGTACGGTCTACATGTACTTTTTCCAGAAAAATCTGCTCAATGGTATGCGAAATGTCTTCTTGTCCAGTATTTTCTCGGTCAATAACTGGTGGCAGATTGCTAAGGGCGGTTCCTACTTTGCTAAGTTGCTAGCTGAAGCTCCTTTTGAGCATTTTTACAGTCTGTCCATCGAAGGGCAATTCTACCTTTTCTGGCCTCTGATTATCATTGTCCTGATGCGGATTTTCCGCAAGAATCGGACGGTCATCTTTAATGTCCTGGATATTATCCTGCTCTTGTCTTTTGTAGAAATGTCCCTGCTCTACAAGGCCCATGTGGATCCGACTCGGATTTACTACGGAACGGATACCAGGCTCTTTTCTATTCTTATGGGAGCAGCTTTAGCCTTTATTTACCCAAGCGATCAGGTGGATAAGATCAAACTATCTCTGCGGGACCGGCAACTGTTCAATGGAATGGCTATCGTTACCCTAGTTGTTTTGATTATCTGTTTCTTTGCCCTGCCTGACCAAGAGTGGTTTACCTATCGGGGAGGCATGTGGCTCTTTTCCTTCCTCAGTTGTGTTCTGATTGCTCTGATTGTCCATCCCAAATTGGCAGCCAATAAGTGGCTATCCAATCCTGTAACCTCCTATTTGGGAACTCGTTCCTATGGCATGTATCTTTGGCAGATTCCTGTTTTGACCTTCGCTGAGCTCAAGTTGCCCAATCCCAAGTCTCTACCATCGGTCTTGATTGCTTTAGCCTTGGTGGTCATTCTGACTGAAATCACCTATCGCTTGGTGGAAGCGCCCTTACGGCGAATTACCTGGCGGAAGGTTAAGGATTTTTATCAAGAAAGACGCCATGTCTGGTCTTCCTTTGTTAAATGGCCTGTGACTTTACTTGTTTCTGTGGTGGTAGCAGGAGCCCTCTTCCTTGTCTTTACGGCACCAGACAAGACAGCTGCTCAAAATAAGATTACCGACCAACTTAAACAAAACCAAGCCAAAATGAAGAAGCAAAATCAAGTTCAGCAAGCACCGGGAACACCGGCTGACCCAGCCATTCTTAATAAGTACGGCATTAGTCAAGAAGAGTATGACATTGTCAACCAAAAGAAGGTGGCTATTCTTGGGGATTCCATGATTGCCATGACCTACGATGACCTGCACGAGGTCTTCCCCAATGCCTTCTTTGATGGAGCCATTGGGCGCAAGCCTCAGCATACTTTGGAAATGGTCCAAGAAGCGGTCACTAACCATCCTGAATTGGACACCTTGGTCATCGGTATCGGAATTAATCGAGATGAAAATGGCGGTACTCTAACGGCTGACCAGATTGATCAGGTTACGCAGGCTGCCGGCGGGCGCCAGGTCTATTGGATTAATATTAATTTGGAAAAATCCCAATATTACTGGACCAATGATGTCAATCAAGTCTTGAGCCAAGCAGATCAGAAATATGACAACCTGCACATTATTGACTGGTATGGGGCTTCCCACGATAAGGAAAGCCAGCTCCTCAGCGAGGACATGACCCACCCGAACGACCAAGGAGCCATTGCCTATACTAAGACGATTGCGGATGCCATTTCAAAATAGAGATTCAAAAGACAAAATGACTTGAGTTGCTGCTCAAGTCATTTTAAGATGTTCTAATTTTGATGTTGGAGAGTCACCCATTGGTCGTTTCATTTAAACTGGATTAGTCTCGCTTAGCTCTCAGGTCTGCGAGAATTTTTTTGGCGGTTTCTAGATTGAGGTGCTGGGCAGACAGCAGTTCTTGGACTATCTTTGGCACCTCTTTTTCGCTGGCTCCGGCTAGCAAGGCAAGGGATTTAGCCTGCAGTTTCATGTGGCCGGCTTGGATCCCTTTTCCGACCAAGGCCTTGAGAGCAGCGAAGTTTTGTGCTAGACCCAGGGAGACAATTAGGCCGGCTAGAGTTTTGGCATCGGGATGGCCTAGGAGGTCAAAGGCAACTTGAACGCTAGGGTTAAGGCCGATAGAGCCTCCTTTGGTAGCGATTGGCATGGGGAGGGTTAGGCTGCCCTTGACTTGGCCGGCCTCCTTATCATAGGTCCATTGGGATAGGCCTCGATAGGAGCCGGAAGTAGCAGCGTAGGCATGACCGCCAGCTTCGATGGCCCGCCAGTCATTGCCAGTCGCTAGGACCAAGGCATCAATTCCGTTAAAAATTCCCTTGTTGTGGGTGCTGGCCCGATAGGGGTCAACTTGGGCCAGCTGAGAAGCCTGTTCCAGTTTTTTGGCTAAATTCTCGGCCTCTTCCTTGTTACGACTGAGAAAACGCAGGTCAACCGTACACTTGGCTGTCACTAAGCTATCTGTCGCATAGTTGGAGAGGATAGCCATGAGACTTTGACCGCCCGAGAGCTCTTCCAGCTTGGGAGCGATGGCCTCCATCATGGTATTGACCATATTGGCCCCCATGGCTTCCTGGGTGTCTACTGAAAGATAGACGATGAGGAAGTCGCCTTTTTCTGCCAAGGTCAGGTCTCTGGCCCCGCCTCCTCTTTTGACGATGGAAGGGTGGGCTTGGTTGGCCAGCTGGGTGAGGTCATCCTTATGAGCTAAAATCGCTTTCTTGGCGGCCTGCCAGTTGCTTAGTCCGATCAAGGCAACTTGGCCCAACATTTGTCGCTGATGAACCTCGGTTTTAAAGCCACCAGAGCGTTTAATCAACTTGGCCGCATAAGAGGCAGCAGCGACGACCGAGGGTTCCTCGGTCACCATGGGCAGGTTGTAGGTTTGACCATTGACTAAGAAATCAGGAGCTAGGCTTAAGGGAAGAGCCAGACGGCCAATCAAATTTTCTGCCATCTGGTTGGCTGTCTCTAGGGGCAGGAGTTCTTGCCTCTTTAATTTATCCAAGCCTGCTTGGGAGAGGGCCTGATTGTCTTCTAGTATTTGCCACCGTTCATGGGGGCTTTTCTTCGCAAATCCTGTCCAAGATACCATATCTGCCATCCTTTTCGTTCGTATTTTCTCCCTAAATTATAGCATAAGGCGGGATTTTCTGTAACTTTCTAAGGGATTTTGATATAATGAGGGCGTATATTATTCGTAAAAGAGGTAAAAACTATGGCTATAAAAATTGGATTGTTAGGTTTTGGGACAGTTGCCAGCGGTATCCCATTTTTACTTAAGGAAAATGGAGAAAAGATTACGGCAGCAGCCAAGGATGACTTCGAGATTGCCAAGGTTTTGGTCAAGGATGACGAGGAAAAAAATCGTCTTTTGGCTGCCGGTCATGACTATAATTTTGTCACTAATCTTGATGCTATTGTGGAAGATCCTGAAATTGACATTGTGGTTGAACTCATGGGACGGATTGAACCAGCCAAGACCTTTATCACCAAAGCGTTGCAGGCTGGTAAGCATGTCGTTTCTGCCAACAAGGACCTGATTGCTACGCATGGTAAGGAAATCATCGGTCTGGCTAAGGAGAAGGGGCTGGCCTTCTATTATGAAGCAGCAGTTGCAGGAGGAATTCCAATTCTGCGGACTTTAGCTAACTCTCTGACTTCAGATAAGGTGACACGGATTTTGGGTGTCCTCAACGGAACTTCCAACTTTATGATGACCAAGATGGTTGACGAAGGTTGGACCTACGAAGATGCTCTCAAAACCGCTCAGGAGCTGGGCTATGCTGAAAGCGACCCGACCAATGACGTGGAAGGGATTGATGCGGCCTACAAGGCAGTCATTCTCAGTCAGTTTGGCTTTGGTATGACCATTGACTACGAAGATGTCAGCCATCAAGGGATTTCAACCATTACTCCTGACGATGTCGCCGTTGCTCAAGAATTGGGCTATGTCATCAAGCTGGTTGGGGATGTCCGTGAAACGGCCTCAGGTATCTCTGCTCAGGTTTCCCCAACCTTCCTGCCTAAGGAACACCCGCTGGCTAGCGTCAATGGTGTAATGAACGCTGTCTTTGTTGAGTCCATCGGTATCGGCCAATCCATGTACTATGGTCCTGGTGCGGGACAAAAACCAACAGCGACTTCTGTTGTGGCTGATATTATCCGCATTGGTCGTCGAATTGTTGACGGCAATGTCGGTAAATCCTTCAATGAATATCATCGTCCAACTCAGTTGGCCAATCCGGCTGATGTTAAATCAGGTTATTATTTCTCGCTCAGCGTTCCTGACAAGAAGGGGCAAATCCTGCGGTTGGCAGAAATTTTCAACGGTGAAGATGTTTCCTTCTCCCAAGTTCTCCAACAAAGAGGTGATGGCAAGCAGGCTAAAATTGTCATCGTTACCCACGCCCTCAGCCTGACCCAATTGGACAATGTCAAAGCCAAATTAAAAGCTCAAAGCGATTTCACCCTCTTGAATAGCTTTAAGGTATTGGGGGACTAAGATGAAAATTACAGTTCCAGCAACCTCGGCCAATCTGGGGCCGGGTTTTGATTCGGTAGGGGTGGCCCTCTCCAAATATTTGACCATTGAAGTGCTTGAGCCTGCTGCTGACTGGCAGGTCGACCACGATTTGAGAGACATTCCCAGCGATGAAAATAACCTCTTGATTCAGACGGCTCTGCAAATTGCTCCCGACCTGACTCCTCAGCGGATTAAGATGACGTCTGATATTCCTCTGGCTAGGGGACTGGGCTCCTCTAGTTCGGTGATTGTAGCAGGGATTGAGTTGGCTAATCAATTGGCTGGTTTGCAGCTCTCTGATCAGGAAAAACTCAATCTAGCCACGGAAATCGAGGGCCATCCTGACAATGTTGCTCCAGCTATTTTTGGTAATCTGGTAGTCGCCTCTTATTTGGATGGGCAAGTTTCCAGCGTGGTTGCTAATTTTCCCACCTGTGACTTTCTGGCCTTTATTCCTAATTATGAATTGAAAACCAGCGAAAGTCGAGGGGTTCTACCCACTTCCATGACCTATAAGGAAGCTGTAGCGGCCTCCTCCATTGCTAATGTGGCTATTGCAGGGCTTTTGACAGGAGATTTATCAAAGGCTGGCCAAGCCATTCAAGGCGATCGCTTCCACGAGGCCTATCGGCAAAATTTGGTCAAAGAATTTGCCCCAATTAAGAAAGTAGCTCAAAAATCAGGAGCCTACGCCACCTATCTATCTGGGGCGGGTCCAACTGTCATGAGTTTGGTTCCACTCGGTCAGGGTCTTGACCTCAAAGCTGCTCTTGATGACTTGAAACTGGACGGCCAGACCTTTGTTTTAAGCGTTGATAAAGAAGGTGTTCGCCTTGACTAAAACGCACAAGGGACTTTTGCTCGGAGTATCCGCCTATTTACTCTGGGCTTTTCTATCCCTCTATTGGAAGCTCCTAGCTGGGGTCAATTCCTACAATACTTTTTCTTATCGAATCATTTGGACGGCGGTGACCATGCTGATCTATATGCTGGTTAGCAGGAACCGTAGCCGTTACACTCAAGAGCTAAAAGAGCTATGGCTGGATAGAAAACAGTTTTATCGAGCCATCGCAGCGGCCTTTCTCATCGCCATCAATTGGCTGACCTATATTTATGCCATCGCCAATGGTCATGCGACCGAGTCCAGTCTGGGCTATTATATGATGCCCTTGGTTTCTGTCTTCCTGGCTCTAGTCATTCTTAAGGAGAGTCTAACACCGGCGACCAGTCTAGCGGTTTTGGTGGCAGCAGTAGGTGTAGGGGTTCTGGTCTGGCAGACCGGCCATCTCCCTCTAATTGCTCTGCTTCTAGCCTTTTCCTTCGGCTTTTACGGCCTGCTTAAAAAGGGAACCAGATTATCTAGTGATGTCGCTATGCTTTTTGAAGCTGGTGTCATCCTACCCTTTGTGCTGGTCTATTTGCTCTTTTTTAGTCATGAAAGTTTGACAGATTATAGTTTGGCAGAAAATATTCTCCTAGCCTTGTCGGGGATTATTACGACCATTCCTCTCCTGCTTTATGCGGAAAGTCTCAAACTGGCTCCGCTCAATCTGGTCGGGTTCATCCAATATCTCAATCCGACCATTCAGCTCTTGATCGCCCTGATGGTATTCGGGGAGAAGCTCAGTCTAGGCCAGATCTATGGCCTGATTTTCATCTGGATAGCCATTGGCCTCTTCGTCATCGGCCAGATAGTTTTATTAAAAAGGCAGAAATCTTGACCGAGGATCGGGATTTTTCTATTTCTGTGCTATACTGGTAGAAGGGCCGGAGGGCTATTTTATTTTGTTAAGTCAAAGAAGGAATGGGAATGAATTATCAAGAAGCACTAACTTGGATTCACAGTCGGTTGAAATTTGGGATCAAGCCTGGGATTGAGCGGATGACTTGGATGCTGGATCAGCTGGGAAATCCGCAAAAGAATCTGCGGGCCATTCATGTGGTTGGGACCAATGGTAAGGGCTCGGTTGTCAACAATCTCCAGCATATTTTCACGGCGGCCGGTTATCATATTGGCACCTTTACCTCGCCCTATATTGTGGATTTTCGGGAACGAATTTCTTTGGATGGTCAGCTTATGCCCGAGGAAGACTTGGTGGCTTGTGTCGAGCTAGTGAAGCCGATTGTGGAAAGTTTGCCGGCTGACTTGGAAGCGGCAACGGAGTTTGAGACCATCAGTCTGATTATGTTCCTCTATTTTGGTCGCCTGCATCTTGTGGATTTGGCAGTCATTGAGGCTGGTATGGGTGGGCGTGATGACTCGACCAATCTCTTCCAGGCTCTGGCTGTGGTTTGTCCCTCTATCGGCTTGGATCACCAGGCTGTTTTGGGCCAGACCTACGGGCAGATTGCTCAGAATAAGGCTGGCGTGCTCAAGGCTGGCGAGCCTCTGGTTATGGCTGTCCAACAGGAGAAAGCCAGACAGGCCTTTTTAGAGCATGCTCAGGCAGTAGGGTCTCCTGTTTACGAATGGCAGAAGGATTTTGAAATGTCGCCTTCCCAAAATGATTGGACCTTCCGAAATAGTCGGACGAGTCTGACTGATTTGCGGCTGGCTATGCCAGGTCAACACCAGGTGGCTAATGCCGCTCTAGCTATTGAAACAGCCCTCTTGCTCAAGGACCGCTGTCCTGAACTCAGTGAGGCTGCTATCCGCCAAGGTTTGGCGACCGCCAAATGGCAGGGGCGGACCGAACTTTTGCAACCCAATCTGATGATTGACGGTGCCCATAATAATGAGAGTGTCCAAGCTCTGGTTGACCTAATCCAGAATGACTACAAGGGCCGAAAGGTTCATATTCTTTTTGCGGCTATTGATACCAAGCCCGTCGTCAGCATGTTAGAGAAGTTAGCCAAGCTGGGTCAGGTCCAGGTGACTACTTTCCCCTACCACAATAGCCTGGCTTTGGACGATTACCCTGAGCCTTACCAGCGGATGGCCGATTTTGAGACTTGGCTGGCTCAGGTTTATAAGGCAGATTCAGCAGATTTTTACCTGATAACAGGCTCCCTCTATTTCATTTCCCAAGTGCGTAAGGAGCTTTTGAAGAATTCCCCTCAATAGGGTATAATAGCGACAGTCAGATAAGTGAGCCGATAATGCTCGAATATCGGACTTAGTGAGCAGTTTAGAGAGCGGGACAAAAATCGTGATTTCGGAGAAATCGATTTTGTCGTCCCGCCTCCGTACAGTTGATTAGGACGGCTGCTATCATTTGCATAGCAAGGGATAAGGACTTCCAATCAACCACTGCGTCAAACTGTCTGACGTTAAAAAAGTAACGAGGTTAGGAGCTTTTGTCACAGCCCCGTAGGAAATAGAGCGATTTTAATCGCCTCTTTCCTTAACTGATTGAATTGAACCCGCCTACAACTCTGTGAATTTAGATGAAATCACCTAGGTGCAAGCCCCCTTCGGTGATTTCCCTAAAATTCTGTGAGTTGCTTGACGGCATGGTGACACGAAAACCAGCCAGTCGAAAATACTGGCTGGCTGAAGTTAGTCAGGGAGCTAGGCAATCAGACTAGTGATTGCCGTTAGCCAGCTCTTGTATGGACAAGAAGGTGGCTTTGCTCCGTGGTATCTTATTTGAAAGGCTAGCAATAAATTAAAGAGGACGAGATGTTTAATCAAGAAAAGGCCCAAGAAGCCATTTATCAACTTTTAGAAGCCATTGGGGAAAATCCTCAGCGAGAAGGCCTGCTGGAAACCCCTAAGCGGGTGGCCAAGATGTATGCCGAGATGTTTGCTGGCCTGGGTGAAAATCCCAAGGATCAATTTACGGCTGTCTTTAGCGAAAACCATGAGGAAGTTGTCCTAGTCAAGGACATTCCCTTTTATTCCATGTGTGAGCACCATTTGGTGCCCTTTTACGGGGTTGCCCATGTGGCCTACCTACCCAGTCAGGGTAAGGTAACGGGTCTTTCCAAGCTGGCTCGGGCAGTAGAAGTGGCTAGCAAGCGGCCTCAGTTGCAGGAACGCCTGACCGAACAAGTGGCAACAGCTCTAGAAGAAGCCCTAAATCCTAAAGGGGTCTTTGTCATGATTGAGGCTGAGCACATGTGCATGACCATGCGGGGCATCAAAAAGCCTGGCAGCAAAACGGTAACGACCGTTGCCCGGGGCATTTTCCAAGAAGATAGGGACCAAAGGCAGGAGTTACTGAGCCTAATCAGGGAGCACTAAAAGGAGAAGGCATGTCACAAATCATTGAAAATGAAGTCACAAACCTACTCCATGGATAAGAATCAGAAAGAGGACTTGGATGAATATTGGACAGTTTGAAGTTGCGGGTAAGGCCTGTATCATGGGGGTTCTCAATGTAACCCCTGATTCATTCTCGGATGGCGGTTCCTATACCCTGCTTGAAAAGGCCTTGGTTCAAGTCGGGGCTATGATTGAGCAGGGGGCAGCCATTATTGATGTCGGTGGGGAATCTACACGGCCTGGGGCTGACTTTGTCTCTCAAGAAGAGGAAATTGCCCGAATCGTACCGGTTATCAAGGCCATCAAGGAAAAGTACGATGTTCTTGTTAGCATTGATACTTATAAAACTGGGACAGCTCGTGCCGCCCTCGAAGCGGGTGCCGATATCCTCAATGATGTCTGGGCTGGTCTCTACGATGGGCAAATGCTGGCCTTGGCTGCTGAAAAAGATGTTCCCATCATCCTTATGCACAATCAAGAGGATGAAGTTTATGATGATGTCACCCAGGACGTTTGTAACTTCCTGCTTGAGCGTGCCCAAGCGGCCTTGGAGGCTGGCCTTGCCAAGGATAAGATTTGGTTGGATCCAGGTTTTGGTTTTGCCAAAAATGAGCAGCAGAACATTGACCTCTTAAAGGGGCTGGAACAGGTGACTAATCTGGGTTATCCAGTCCTCTTTGGTATTTCCCGCAAACGGGTGGTAGACTACCTTCTGGGGGGCGGTCACACCAAGCCCCTGGAGCGAGATATGGGAACCGCAGGCCTGTCAGGTTATGCCATTGAAAAGGGTTGTCAGATTGTCCGGGTGCATAATGTTGAAGCTAATCGTGATATTGTCAAGGTCATCAGCCAATTAAGGTAGGAAAAATGGATAAGATTCTTTTAAAAGGTTGTCGTTTTTATGGTTATCACGGAGCTCTGCCAGAGGAAAATCGCTTGGGACAGATTTTTGTGGTCGATGCTCAATTATCCTTGGACTTAACTAAGGCCTCACTTCGCGATGATTTGGCTGATACCGTGCATTATGGCCTTGTTTTTGAAGCCATCCAGCGACAGGTGGAAAATCAGTCCTACCAGTTGCTGGAGCGGTTAGCAGGAGCTATTTGCCAAGATATTTTTGACCAATTTGCTCCTGTCCAAGCTATCAAGTTGCGGATTTGCAAGGAGAATCCGCCTATTGCTGGTCATTACGATAGTGTGGGAGTAGAATTGGAGCGAAGTCGATGAGTTCAGTCTTTCTCAGCCTTGGCTCCAATATGGGAGACCGTCGGGCCAACTTAAAAGAGGCCCTAGAGCGATTGGACCAACTTCCACAGACACAGCTGCTCGCCGTCTCCTCTCTCTATCAGACCCCTGCCTGGGGCCTGACAGAGCAGGCGGATTTTCTAAATCTAGCCTGTCGGCTGGAAACGATACTAGCCCCTCTAGACTTGTTGCGGGCCTGCCAGTCTATTGAAAATGATTTGGGGCGAGTGCAGCAGCAGCATTGGGGACCGCGAACTCTGGATATTGATATTCTGCTCTATGATCAAAAAGTGCTGGACCAGCCTGACTTGACCCTACCCCATCCCTATATGAAGGAGCGGGCCTTTGTTCTGGTCCCGCTTTTGGAAATGGATAACAGTCTGGCCGACCCAGTCACAGACCTGCTCTATGCGGCTGACTTAGCTAAGTTGTCAACCCAGGGAATTGAAAAAATCTCAGGCCCTCTTAAGTAGACTTAACTTTTGAATTTTGACGAGGAAGTTTAGCAAGGTTTAAAAAAAATCCTCTACTTGGTCTTTCGGTTGACTGATTCTTGGGCTGATAGACTGAGAGAATTTCTCTGTTTGGTCCTCGGATTGACCAATTCTTGGGTCGATAGATTCTGGAAATTCTCTGCTTGATGTTTGAGTCAAGTAATTCTTTGTCTGACACACTGGGAAATTTTCCACTGGCTACTTTGAGTGCCTTGGTAAATTCTCCAAAAGGTGTTTAAAACCTCCTGGCCCTCGAACGAGAATTGGGAATCTCTCTCAGGACCCTATCGCAAAAAGCCCTAGTTTTTGATATAATAGTAGTCGGTTTTATACCGATTTTTTTAGGCTCTTAGCCTCTTGGCCCAAAGAGCGGCTGGAGATTAATTCCCTTTTAAGAGAAGGGAGTTCCAGTGAGTAAGAATGGAATTAGAAATTAATGCTAGAAAAAATGAAAACGGCACTCGAAGGGATTGATATTCGTATCGATGAACCCTTGCGTAAATATACTTATACCAAGGTTGGCGGACCGGCAGATTATCTGGCCTTTCCTCGCAACCGCTATGAACTGGCTCATATCGTCAAGTTCGCTAATGATAATGCGATTCCTTGGATGGTCCTCGGCAATGCCAGTAACCTAATTGTTCGTGAAGGTGGCATTCGTGGCTTTGTTATCATGTTTGACAAGCTGAGCACGGTCACGGTTGACGGTTATACCATCGAAGCAGAAGCAGGAGCTAATCTGATTGAAACGACCAAGATTGCTGAATTCCACAGCTTGACAGGCTTTGAATTTGCGGCTGGGATTCCTGGTTCTATTGGCGGAGCTGTCTTTATGAATGCCGGTGCCTATGGTGGCGAAATTTCCCACATTCTGGTCTCAGCGACTGTTTTGACCAAGGAAGGGGACATCCATACCATAGAAGCCCGTGATATGGCCTTTGGTTATCGCCATTCTGCCATTCAGAGCACGGGCGAGGTGGTCATTTCCGCAAAATTCGCTCTCAGACCTGGTGTGCATTCGCAAATCAAGAATGAAATGGCCCGTCTCAATCACCTTCGTCAGCTCAAGCAGCCCCTAGAATACCCTTCCTGCGGGTCTGTCTTTAAGCGGCCTGTCGATCATTTTGCTGGCCAATTAATTATGGAAGCTGACCTGATGGGCTATCGTATCGGTGGTGTTGAAGTCAGCAAGAAACATGCTGGATTCATGGTCAATGTGGCTAATGGAACGGCCGATGACTACGAAAATCTGATTGCCCATGTCATTGATAGGGTCCAAGAGCATTCTGGTGTCCGCTTGGAACCAGAGGTTCGGATTATCGGGGGCTATAAGGCTTAAAGAAATGAGGTCTGTTTTGCTAGCCTGAGGTTGGGGCGAAGGATCCAAACCTTGTACTTGTAATATCAAACAGCTTGATAACAGGAGCCTGATTTTTGATTTACTAGCTTGGCTCTGCAGAAAGGCGGAGGCTAGACAGATTCGTGATTTGCTGGCTTGCTCTGTGGAAGGCGGGGATTGTCTAGTTTTCTGCTTAACTAGATTGGCTCTGCAGAAAGTTGGAGACCGGCCTAGCTTCTGATTAAGTCTTGACAAAGCCCTGTATAGAGCAAAACTTATAATTTGACCAAATCTTGACTGACAATAGTCGCCTTTTGTATAGGAGGCGGCAGGGGCCGCTAGGGCCCATTAGTTCAGTCTCAAACTTGAAACTTAGGGAGTGCCGGGAAGTCAAGTCGAATCCTTGGATTTATGACTTCTTTCCCACTCTCTTTTTATCTTCTTTCTTGAGTGGAGGAAATCAAGAAGTGACCAAACCTATTATTGCTTTTCACCATGTGACGAAAACCTTCGAGGACAGCGGGACCCAGGTTCTCAAGGACATCAATTTTGAATTGGAGCAGGGTAAGTTTTATACCCTGCTTGGGGCTTCGGGTTCTGGAAAGTCAACCATTCTCAACATCATTGCTGGTCTCTTGGATGCCAGCTCAGGTGATGTTTATCTGGATGGCAAGCGGATTAACGACATTCCCATCAACAAGCGGGATGTCCACACCGTTTTTCAGAACTACGCCCTTTTTCCCCACATGTCGGTCTTCGATAATGTGGCCTTTCCCCTAAAATTGAAAAAAGTCGCCAAGTCTGAGATTGAGCAGCGAGTTGGCCAGGCCCTGAAAATGGTTCGCCTAGAAGGTTATGGAAACCGCTCCATTCAAAAACTTTCCGGCGGTCAACGCCAGCGGGTAGCCATTGCCAGAGCTATCATCAACCAGCCCAAGGTAGTGCTTCTTGATGAGCCCTTGTCTGCCCTTGATTTGAAACTACGGACAGAAATGCAGTATGAGTTGCGGGAGCTCCAACAAAGGCTGGGTATCACCTTTGTCTTTGTTACCCACGACCAGGAGGAAGCCCTGGCCATGTCCGACTGGATTTTTGTCATGAATGAGGGAGAGATTGTCCAATCCGGCACGCCCGTTGACATCTATGACGAGCCTATCAATCACTTTGTCGCTACCTTTATCGGCGAGTCCAACATCATCAATGGTAGGATGATTGAGGACTATTTGGTTGAGTTTAACGGCAGACGCTTTGAGGCGGTAGATGGTGGGATGCGACCCAATGAGGCGGTAGAAGTGGTCATTCGGCCCGAGGATCTGCAGCTTACCCTACCCGAGGAAGGCAAGCTAGTAGTGACGGTGGATACCCAATTGTTCCGAGGGGTCCACTACGAAATCATGGCTCATGATGAGCTGGGCAATGAGTGGCTGATTCATTCCACTCGCAAGGCCCTTGAAGGCGAAGTTATCGGTCTCAATTTCACGCCCGAAGATATTCATATCATGCGGCTCAATGAAACCGAGGAGGAATTTGATGCTCGGATTGAAGAGTATGTTGAGACCGAGGAAGTTGAGGACGGTCTGATAAATGCCATTGAGGAGGAACGCCATGAAGACGACGACTAAATTCTTTGCGGCTCCCTATTTTCTCTGGCTTTTGCTTTTTGTATTGGCTCCCCTGGCCCTGATTGTCTATCGTTCCTTTTTCAATCTAGAAGGACAGGTCAGTCTTGCCAACTACCAAACTTTTTTTAGCTCCTGGACCTATCTGCGGATGAGCTTCAATTCGGTTCTCTATGCGGGTATTATTACCTTGGTGACCTTTCTGATTAGCTATCCGACAGCCTTTATTCTAACCAAGCTTAAGCACAAGCAGCTCTGGCTCATGCTGGTGGTCCTGCCTACTTGGATTAACCTCCTGCTCAAGGCCTATGCCTTTATGGGGATTTTCGGTCAAAACGGCAGTATCAATCATTTCTTGACCTTTATCGGTATTGGTCCCAAGCAGCTGCTCTTTACCGACTTTTCCTTTATCTTTGTCGCTGCCTACATTGAGCTGCCCTTCATGATTTTGCCTATTTTTAATGCCCTTGATGACCTGGATGTCAATCTGACTAATGCCAGTCGTGATCTGGGGGCTAGTAATTGGCAGACCTTTAGCCGAGTGATTTTCCCCCTTTCTCTGTCTGGCGTAAGGTCGGGTGTGCAGTCGGTCTTTATTCCCAGTCTCAGCCTCTTTATGTTGACGCGTTTGATTGGGGGAAACCGTGTTATCACTCTAGGAACAGCTATTGAGCAACATTTCCTGACTACCCAGAATTGGGGCATGGGCTCAACCATCGGTGTCGTCTTAATTCTGGCTATGCTGGCTATTATGGCCATCACCAAGGAAAGGAGGAAGGACCTATGAAAAAACTATCTAGGCTCTATTTAGGACTGGTCTTTGCCCTCCTCTATCTGCCGATTTTTTACCTCATCTTTTATTCCTTCAATCGGGGCGGTGATATGAATGGCTTTACCGGTCTTACTTGGGAACACTATGGCCAGGTCATCTCTGATAGCCGTCTGATTTTGATTCTGGTTCAAACCTTCTTTTTGGCCTTTCTGAGTGCCCTCCTGGCAACAATTATTGGCACCTTTGGAGCTATCTTTATTGACCAGGCCAGAAGTAAGAGGCAAAATACTCTGCTCTCTCTCAATAATATTCTCATGGTATCGCCTGATGTCATGATGGGAGCTAGCTTTTTGATTCTCTTTACGGTGCTGGGCTTTCGCCTAGGTTTTAGCTCAGTTTTGCTCAGCCATATCGCCTTTTCCATTCCCATCGTGGTTCTCATGGTCCTGCCCCGGCTCAAGGAGATGAATCAAGATATGATTCATGCTGCCTACGATTTGGGGGCCAGTTACTGGCAGATGCTAAAGGAAGTTATGTTGCCCTACTTGACGCCCAGTATCATCGCTGGCTACTTTATGGCCTTTACCTATTCGCTAGATGACTTTGCCGTGACCTTCTTCGTGACCGGAAATGGTTTTTCGACCCTCTCGGTGGAAATCTATTCCCGCGCCAGACGGGGAATTTCCCTAGAAATCAATGCTCTGTCCACCATCATCTTTATCTTCTCAATTCTCCTGGTAATCGGCTATTATTTTATCAGCAAGGAAGAAGGTGATCAGCATGCGTAAACTGAATTCCTTTCTTTTAGGCCTTGTCCTGATTATCGTTAGCCTAGCCGTGCTCTTGCTGGCCATGGAAAAGAAAAATAGCAGTAGTAGCAAGGCCAATAGCCTGGTCGTCTATAACTGGGGAGACTATATTGACTCGAGCCTCATCAATAAGTTCCAAAAGGAAACTGGTATCTCTGTTCAGTATGAAACCTTTGATTCCAATGAGGCCATGTACACCAAGATTGAGCAGGGTGGCACCCGCTACGACATTGCCATTCCCAGCGACTATATGATTGATAAGATGCGTCGCGAGGACCTCCTGGTTAAACTGGATAAATCCCAGATTAAGGGGCTGGATAACCTTGGCAGCCAGTTTATGGGAAAGTCTTTTGACCCTAAGAATGACTACTCTATCCCCTATTTCTGGGGGACGGTCGGTATCGTCTATAATGACACTATGATCAAAAATCCGCCCCAGCACTGGACTGACCTCTGGAATTCTGATTATAAGGATTCCATCATGCTGGTTGATGGTGCTAGAGAGGTCATGGGACTGGGCCTCAATTCTCTGGGCTACAGCCTCAATAGCAAGAATATGAGCCAGCTGGAGCAGGCTTCTGACAAATTGAGTCAGCTAACGCCCAATATCAAGGCCATTGTTGGTGACGAGATGAAGGGCTATTTAAAAAACAGCGATGCCGCTCTGGGAGTCACCTTCTCAGGTGAGGCTAGGGATATGCTGGATGCCAATCCTCATCTTCACTATGTCCTGCCCAGCGAGGGTTCCAATCTCTGGTTTGATAATATCGTCATTCCTAAGACCGTCAAAAATAAAAAAGCGGCCTATGCCTTTATCAACTTTATGCTGGAGCCTAAGAACGCTGCCCAGAATGCCGAATATATCGGCTATGCCACACCCAATAAGACAGCCCAGAAGCTCCTGCCCAAGGAAATCACCTCCGATAAGGCTTTTTATCCTTCCGATCAGGTCATCAGCCATCTGGAGGTCTATAATAATCTGGGAGCCAAATGGCTGGGCACCTACAATGACCTCTACCTGCAATTCAAAATGTATCGCCACTAAGGTGACTAACAAATTCATAACAAGTCTGGAAACGCCAGTTTCTGGGCTTTTTTGAGCGGTCAACAAATAGCCTGTTTAGAAGGTGAAGTATTGTTAGACTAGCAGCTTGCTAAATTTCTCTGAAAGTTGTAAACTATATATAGTTAATAAACTAACTTATAGAATTGGAGGTCTGTATGGGTTATTTTGATTATAGTTGCGAGCCTAGGTCGGATATCGCCTTTGTTGATATGAAATCTTTTTACGCCAGTGTCGAATGTGTTGACCATGGGCTAGATCCGCTCAAAGCCTCCTTGTGTGTCATGAGTCGTGCAGACCACACTAGCGGTCTGATTTTAGCTTCCTCTCCTACCTTTAAAAAAGTGTTTGGCAAGAGCAACGTCAGTCGTGCCTACGATTTACCTTTCGATGTTAAGACCAGAAAGTTCTCCTACCACAAGGCTAAAAAGCAAGGCTTACCGATAACGCCAGACTTTGTCAATTACATTGAATCTTGGGCTGCAGCCACTTATATTGTTCCTCCTAGGATGGAGCTCTATATCGAGAAAAATTTGGAGATTCAGCATATCTTTCAGAACTACGCCAGTATCGAGGATATCCTCCCCTATTCGATTGATGAGGGCTTTCTTGATTTGACCGGCTCACTCAATTATTTTATTCCCGACAAAAGTTTAAGCAAGCAGGAGAAGTTGGACCAGATCTCTGCCATGATTCAGAGGGAAATTTTCCATAAGACGGGAATCTATTCCACGGTTGGTATGTCCAATGCCAATCCCTTGTTGGCCAAACTGGCCTTAGACAATGAGGCTAAGTATGCTGCTAATATGCGGGCTAATTGGTCTTATGGAGATGTAGAAAGTAAGGTCTGGTCCATTCCCAAACTGACCGATTTCTGGGGCATCGGCCGAAGGATGGCAAAGCGGCTGAATAAGTTAGGGATTCAGTCTATCAAGCAGTTAGCTAATAGCAATCCTGATTTGCTTAAGAGGGAATTGGGTGTTTCTGGAGTTGATTTATTTTTCCACGCTAACGGTATTGACGAGAGCAATGTCCATCAGCCTTACCGTCCCAAGGAAAGAAGTCTGGGAAATTCGCAAATCTTACCTAGGGATTATCAGAAACAGGAGGAAATTGAGCTAGTGTTGACGGAAATGGCCGAACAGGTCGCTATTCGCCTGAGGCGAGCCAGAAAAAAGACGACTCTGGTTGCCATTCATCTGGGTTATGCCAAGACAGGCTATGGTCATCGTCTTCAAGCTCAAAAGACTATTGAGCCTAGCAGTAGCACCAAGGACCTGCAAGCCCACGTTTTAAACCTCTTCCGTCAGAAATACTCGGGTGGAGCGATAAGGAGTATTGCCGTTTCCTACGGTCACTTGATTGCTGACGGCGTCCAGATTATTTCCCTTTTTGATGATTCCAGTCAGCTAGAAAAAGAAGAAAAGCTTGAAATAGCTATTGATGCCATTCGGAATCGTTTTGGCTTCACGACCTTGCAACGGGCCAATGCCTTGAGCCCTGCCTCACGTGCTTTAGCCCGCAGCAAACTCATCGGCGGCCACTCGGCGGGCGGATTGGACGGTCTCCAATGATTGACCGCTCTTATTTGCCCTTTAAATCCGCCAGGGAGCACCAGGACCGTGGCATGGAGAAGTGGTTGGGCTTTTACCTATCTGAGCACACCAGTAGTCTCAATCAAGACCGCCAGCGAGAAGACCTGATATCTGACCTAAGTCAAGAAGAAAAATTCTTCCTCCTAGGTCAATTATACAGCAATGGGGCTCCAGTCAAGGTGACTACCAAATTCGGCCAAACCAAGCAAAGCTTTCAAGGAGTAGTAGAGGAATTGACCCCCATGACAGCCAGTCTCAAAACAGTAGACGGCTATCGCTTGATAGAAATTGAGGAGATACTGGAATTGGCTTTGGCGGATGAAGGAGTAACACCAAAATCGTTGGATTCGATAGACTTATAAAAAACTAACAGAGGTCCAATCCAGACATTTATCAGTGAGGAAGAGAACTTTTCTGTGGGCTAGAGTGTAGAGTGAAAGGGGTTCTTTTCCCTTTAGAACAGAGCGAAAATCCACAACTCATTAGACGTTAAAAAAGACAAGCCGTATTTTTTTAGCCTGTCTGTAATTTGGATAGTCTCTTAGGACTAGGACTCTTGGGTTAAAAAATAGGCCCTTAAGCCCATTTTTATCTATTCCCACTCGACAGTTGCAGGTGGTTTGCTGGTAATATCGTAGACGATGCGGTTGACGTGGTCAACTTCATTGACGATACGGGTTGAAATTTTCTTGAGGACATCCCAAGGAAGTTGGGCAAAGTCAGCGGTCATTCCGTCGATAGAAGTAATTGCCCGGATGGCGATGGTGTAGTCGTAGGTCCGACCATCGCCCATGACACCAACAGAGCGAACGCCTGTATTGACGGTGAAGTATTGCCAAACATCCCGTTGAAGGCCAGCCTTGGCGATTTCTTCACGCAGGATAGCATCGGATTCGCGGACAGTTTCCAGTTTTTCAGCTGTGATGTCACCCATAACACGGATAGCTAGACCTGGTCCTGGGAAGGGTTGCCGCCAAACAACTTCGTCAGGCATGCCTAGAGCAGTCCCCAGAGAGCGAACCTCATCTTTGAAGAGGGTATTGAGGGGTTCAATCAATTGAAACTGCATGTCTTCTGGCAGACCACCGACATTGTGGTGGGACTTGATAGTTTGGGCGGTTTCAGTACCGGATTCGATTATATCGGTATAGAGGGTTCCCTGAGCTAGGAAATCAACACCCTTGAGCTTACTGGCCTCATCATCGAAGACATAAACAAACTCATTGCCAATAATTTTCCGCTTTTTCTCAGGATCATCAACACCTGCTAGAAGATTGAGGAAACGCTCCGATGAATCAACACGGATGATATTGAGTCCGAACTTGCCCCCAAGCATATTCATAACCTGGTCACCTTCATTTTTGCGAAGCAAACCATGGTCAACGAAGATACAGGTCAATTGGTCACCGATAGCCTTTTGCAGGAGCACACCGACAACTGATGAATCAACCCCACCTGACAGTCCTAGGAGGACCTTACGGTCACCAACGGTTTGGCGGATTTTAGCAATTTCCATCTCAATGAAATTATCCATGGACCAGTCACCTTTGGCTCCACAGATATTTAAAGCGAAGTTCCGTAAAATATCATTGCCATAGACCGAATGGCGAACCTCTGGGTGAAACTGAATCCCGTAAATCTTGCGATCGCTGTTTTCGATAGCAGCATAAGGACAGTCAGCAGAGTCACCAACCAGATGGAAACCTTGAGGAATCTCAGTCACCGCATCACCATGGCTCATGAGAACGACTTGTTCTTCGGGCGTATCAGCAAATAAATCTGATTCCTGACGAAGGTGGAGGGTAGATTGACCATATTCGCTGTTTCCAGTTTGACCAGCAGGTAGAACTTTACCACCTAAACGGGCGGTCAGTAGTTGCATGCCGTAGCAAATTCCTAGTATTGGAATACCAAGATTGAAGATTTCTTCATCAATACCAAATGAATTCTCTGCATAGACAGAGTTGGGACCACCAGAAAGGACAATTCCAATCGGATTGATTTCCTTGACCTCTTGAGCTGTAATTTTATGACTTTTAAGTTCGGAGAAAACACCAATTTCACGAATACGGCGGGCAATCAGCTGATTGTATTGACTGCCGTAGTCCAATACGATGATTCTCTCAAGATTGTTAAATTCAGTCATCAATAATCCTTTCCAATTTTGTCGGTTTTCCGACAGATTATTAAAACCATTGTAACACACTTTAAGGGCTTGTGCACTGGAAATCGAGAATGAAAATTCCTGAAAGCAAGCCCTATTCTAGTGGGTTAATCTATGTTATAATATGACTTATGCGTAAAGAATTGCCATCAAATAATCATAAAAAGAAGGAGAGCCGCAAAGATTCTCTATTAAGAGAGAAAAATCATAAGGGGCTTTTCCGGCCACAAGAACTGATTGCTTTAGGAGTTCTTCTTATCTCTGTTATTATCCTTTTAGCTGTTACTCACAGTTTTGGTGTACTCAAGAATGATGTTCAGGGGATTGCCAACAATTTACAAATAGGCTCAGAAAACCTGAAGGCAAAATTCCAGGCAGATGAAAAGGTGCAAATCTCTGGCCAGGCTAGCAAGTCCATTGGGGGAAAAGATCTGACCGATTACCAAAATTGGATTGGCAAGATCAAATCGGATAATCAGGTTGATACCAAAAGTGGTAAATCGGTCATGACCTACTCGATTAAATTTTCAAATGGAGATAGCATCAATGGAGTTAAGGAATCTGACCTAGCCAAAGCTCCCTCTGCCAAATTCAAAAAAGATAAGACCATTCAAGTTAGCCAATCTGCTCAAACAGACTTAGATGGTTATGATCTTAGTGATTTTCGTTCAGAAGCTGCTAAGGTCACGGCAGTTGACTATAATTATTCCACTGGTGGTGGCTATAAATATGTTCTGACTTTCGACGATGGGACCAAGGTCTATAACGTTGGCGAATCTAGCCTTAATGATATTTATCATGTTGGTCTCAAAGAATCCAACTCGGCCAGTCAGAATAATAAAATTTTAGAAGATGCCTTTAATTATGCTAAAGATAATCCAGGTACTATTTTAGGACTGCCAAGCGGCGACTTTACAGTCGGCAGTCAAAATCCTCAATCAGAATATGTAACCCTGGCTTCGAACACCCAAATTCGTGGCGATAACACTAAGCTCATTGTGGATGGTACGGAGTATTGGTTCGGCTTTGCGACAGGTCCAGGTGCAACCGATGGCGTTCAAAACTTCACTATGCGGGATATCACAGTCCAGGCCAAGGACTTGACCAAGGGGGATCACTTCATGATTATGGCCAATCACGGTAGCAACTGGGATATCGAAAACAATACCTTTACCATGGTTCATAAGATGGGGAGCCATATCTTTGACTTGGGAGGCCTCCAAAACTCTACCTTCAAGGGAAATACCTTTGAAGGATACGCACCAGAGTTGACAGATAAGACTGATATGTCGCAGATAACTAAGGACCACGATATTTATGCGGAAGCTATCCAATTTGATACCTCTGACAATAAGGGCGAATGGGATGGTAAAATTCTCCAAGATATTGACCCCAACTATTCAAATTACAATCCTAATAAGGTTATGACCAGCAATATTACGGTTACAGATAATTCCTTCCTCCCTTATAAGGATAAATCTGGAAAAATCATCGCTTATGGAGCCAGTCTGGGGCAACACTCAGGTGATGTCAGCAACATAGTTGTGACCGGTAACACCTTCACCTCAACACTTACCAGTCGCTTCCACCAAGATACTAACTGGATGTTCAAGCCAGTTCATTTCACGGAAGCTTCGTCGACTTCTGTCTATGGCAATACAACAAACTAAGCTTTTAGATACGATAATCTTCATAGGGCTCGGATTCTTAACCTTTAAATAGGATTAGGCTGGGTCAGTACAAAGAGGCTTACCAGCTACGCTATTTTCTGGGAAAATGCTACAATATTGGTATAGACAATTCGGGAGGAAGGTATGTTACCAGCCTATATTAGGATTCATGATGCTATAAAGAATGAAATTGACCAAGGAATTTGGAAGATTGGCAGTCGTCTGCCCAGTGAACGGGATTTGTCCGACCAATTTGAAGTTAGTCGAATGACTTTGCGACAAGCTATCACATTATTGGTTGATGAGGGAATTTTAGAAAGACGGGTAGGTAGTGGGACCTATGTGGCCAGTCAACGTGTCCAAGAAAAAATTCGCGGGACAACCAGTTTCACAGAAATTATCAAGGCGCAAGGAAAGGAACCCTCTAGTAAGTTAATCTCTTATGAAAGGACCTATCCCAACGAGCAAGAGATTCGTCATCTGGAGGTTACTCCTAAGTCCTATATCATCAGGATGGAGCGGGTTCGCTACGCTGACAAAATTCCCGTTGTCTATGAGGTGACTAGTATTCCCGAAAAGCTCATCCGAAATTTCAAGAGAGAAGAAGTGACTAATCATTTTTTCCAAACTTTGACGGAGAATGGTTATATTATCGGGAAAAGTCAGCAAATCATTTCTGCAAAGATTGTCGATCCGCAGACCACCAAGGAGTTAGCTGTTGAACAAGGACATGCAATGCTTTCCTTGACTCAAACTTCCTATCTGGAAGATGGAATGGCCTTTGAATATGTCCGCAGTCAATATGTTGCCGGACGCTTTGAATTTTATTTAGAAAATAATTAAAAGAGCCGATTGTCTCGACTCTTTTAGGAAGTTGTGATTTTGCATAAATAAATATATGTTAAATTGTTTGGAGACACTACTAAGTAGCTCCTAAAACTCACTGCAACCAGAGAAAAGTCCATAAAGATGGGAACCTGTTTTTCCCAGTCCGTTTCTTGATGGCGGCCGTCTTCTTGGCAGTAGATATAAGTAGTAGCCCCTTGTTTTTGAAAGGCGACCTCGATAGCGAGATTAGCTTTTGCTGCTCGACTTTGCCAAGGGTCACCCTGACTTGGACCGGCCTCTTGGCTTCCCCAAGAGAGATAAAGACGCGTATTAGCATCAATTGAAGCCTCTAGCACATCGGCTTCCAAATTTCCTAGGATAGCCGAAGATAGACAGGCAGCCTTGGAGAAAATCTGATTATACTTAGCTAGTGAGTAGATAGCCATGAGACCACCCCCATGGATGAGCCAGCGATACCAGTTGCTTGACGGAAAGGATAGGTGCGGTAGTGACTATCAATATAGGGTTTAATGTCATTGATCAGCCATTCTAGGGTCTCTTTACCCAAGCCATCAATATGGGCACCGAAGAAATCGGAGTCAATATCATAGGGGCTATATTCAGACAAACGTTCATTACCTTCATGGCCACATTCCAAGCCGACGACAATCATCTTTTTGGACCATGTTCCAAGAAATCATAAAGTCCCCAAGATTTGCCATAGGTGGCCATCTGGTCGAAAAAGAGGTTCTGGCCATCGAAGAAATACATGACAGAGTAGGATCCTTGGCTATCATAGTAGTCATCAGGAAGATAGATGTGCAGCTTCCGCCATTTATCAAGAGCTGGAAAGTGAAAATCTTTAAACTCAATCATTCTAAATTGACTCCTTTGGCTTATTCTTATTGCATAAGCTTTATTATAGGGCAAAAATCTGCTAGAAACAAATCTTGAGTAGGTAGAAATGCTGATTTTCAGCTATAAAATCACTGATTTTTTTGATATAATAAGGCTTATGGAAATTGAAAAAACCAACCGCATGAATGCTCTTTTCGAGTTCTATGCTCCGCTTTTGACGGATAAGCAGATGAATTACATTGAGTTGTATTATGCCGATGACTATAGCCTGGCTGAGATTGCTGAGGAATACGGAGTTAGTCGGCAGGCGGTTTATGACAATATCAAGCGAACGGAGAAGATTTTGGAAGACTACGAGCGCAAGCTTCACATGTATTCCGATTATATTGTTCGTAGCCAGATTTTCGATAGTATTTTGGAGAAATACACTGCAGATAGCTATCTGCAGGAGAATATCTCGCTTTTGACCAGTATTGATAATCGGGATTGAGAGAGGTGCAAGTTGATAATCCGGCGGATACGGGAAAAGGATTTATGGGAAGTTACCAGCTTATTTAATGATTATCGCCAAATTTCTGGGCAGAAGGCTACTTCCCAAGAAGCCTATAACTTTTTAAAAGAACGTTTTGATAAGCAAGAATCCCTAGTATTTGTAGCTGAAAAAGCTGGTAAAATTTTGGGTTTTACTCAAGTCTATCCAATTTTTTCAAGTATTCAGATGAAAAAAGCTTACCTGCTCAATGATTTATATGTCATTAAAGAGGCACGAGGTTTAGGTATTGGATCAAGTTTGGTCAAGGAAGTTTTTGCTACCGCCAAGACACAGAATGCGGCGTTTGTGCTGCTAGAAACTGCCGTCAGCAATCAGGCAGCTCAGTCTGTTTATCAGTCTTTAGGCATGCATCGTGAGGATGATGTTTATTATTTTAGTAAAAAATTTTAAGTATGGAGAAGTATTAAATGGCTTTTGAAAGTTTAACTGAACGTTTACAAGGCGTTTTTAAAAATATTCGTGGCAAGAAGAAGCTCTCTGAAAAAGATGTCCAAGAGGTGACCAAGGAGATTCGCCTAGCCCTGCTTGAGGCCGATGTTGCCCTGCCAGTCGTTAAAGACTTCATCAAACGCGTTCGGGAGAGGGCTGTTGGCCATGAAATCATTGACACTCTGGACCCAACCCAACAGATTATCAAAATCGTCAATGAGGAATTGACCGAGATTTTGGGTTCTGAGACTGCAGAAATTGAAAAATCTCCTAAGATTCCAACTATCATCATGATGATTGGTCTGCAGGGGGCTGGTAAAACTACCTTTGCTGGGAAATTGGCCAACAAGCTGGTCAAGGAAGAGAATGCCCGTCCCTTGATGATTGCGGCCGATATTTACCGGCCCGCAGCCATTGACCAATTGAAAACCCTAGGTCAGCAAATCTCTGTTCCTGTTTTTGATATGGGAACTGAGGTTCCAGCGACAGAAATTGTCAAAAACGGTCTGGCCCAGGCACGAGAAAATCACAATGACTATGTCCTGATTGATACGGCTGGTCGCTTGCAGATTGATGAAACTCTCATGCGGGAACTGCGGGATGTCAAAGACCTGGCCCAACCGAATGAAATTCTCTTGGTTGTCGATTCCATGATTGGTCAAGAAGCGGCTAATGTTGCCCGTGAGTTCAACCAGCAATTGGACATCACCGGTGTCGTACTGACCAAGATTGATGGGGATACCCGCGGTGGTGCCGCCCTGTCGGTCCGACAAATAACTGGCCGGCCCATCAAATTTACCGGTACCGGTGAAAAGATTACCGATATTGAAACCTTCCATCCAGATCGGATGTCCAGCCGGATTCTGGGCATGGGGGACTTGCTGACCCTGATTGAAAAGGCCAGTCAGGATTACGATGAGCAGCGGTCAGCTGAAATCGCTGAAAAAATGCGGGAAAATACCTTTGATTTCAATGACTTTATTGAGCAGTTGGATCAGGTGCAAAATATGGGACCGATGGAAGATATCCTTAAGATGATTCCTGGCATGGCTGGTAATCCAGCCCTCAGCAATATCAAGGTCGATGAGAAGGATATTGCCCGTAAAAGGGCTATTGTCTCCTCGATGACGCCTGAAGAAAGGGAAAATCCTGACTTACTCAACCCTAGTCGTCGCCGGCGGATTGCATCGGGCTCTGGTAATAGCTTTGTTGACGTTAATAAGTTTATCAAGGACTTTAATCGGGCCAAGGGCATGATGCAGGGCGTTATGAATGGTGATATGAGCAAAGCCATGAAACAGATGGGACTGGACCCTAACAGCCTTCCTAAGAATGCCCCAGGTGGTATGGATATGTCTGCCCTAGAGGGTATGGTGGGAGGCGATGGCATGCCTGATTTATCAGCCCTTGGTGGAGCTGGTATGCCAGATATGAGCCAGATGATGGGCGGTGGCCTCAAGGGTAAAATTGGCCAATTCGCCATGAACCAAGCCATGAAACGCCAGGCCAATAAAATCAAAAAAGCCAAGAAAAAACGCGGGAAAAAGAAGTAGAAGTTGATTTTAGGGAAGTTAGCCATTAGTTGGGACTTCCCTAGTTTTGTGTAAGTAAGAAGTATGATGAACCAAACCAATAATAAAGAATTTCAAGGAAAAAGAATCGACTGGCAACAGACCCTAGATACCAGCAAGGAAATCGCACAGGGCCTCTATAAGATTTTAAAAGGACTAGGAAGATATGCTTGGGGTTCACTCAAACGAAATGCTTCCAATCGCTTGAAAGTATTTATAATCGCTCTAATTGTCAGTTTAATTTATATCATTCCACTCTTAATGAGTAATGGGATCTTATATGGGGACGATTTACATTTTCACCTTAATCGAGTCTTGAGTTTAGCTACTATCAAAGAAAGTCCGGTTAACTTCAAAGCCTTCTACAAGGTTGGTCAAGGTGTTGACCTTTTCTATCCCTATCTGACCTATTATCCCTATTATTTGTTTTACAAACTCACTAATAGTCTTTATACCGGTTGGATTATTTATGTCTATTGCTTAAGTCTGGTTACTTATCTAATTTCATATTATTCAAGTAAAGGTATTGTCGCTAACAATTTCAGTTCACATATTTTCTCTATTTTTTATGTTTTTTCAGCCTATCGGTTAGGAAATATTGTGATTAGATTCGCTACAGGCGAAGTCATTGCAATGACCTTTCTTCCCTTGGTGTTTTATGGATTATATCAAATCATCAAAGGAAATTATCGCAAGTGGTATATTTTAACATTTGGTGTGACCTTATTAATTTATAGTCATATTTTAACGGCGGTAATGACAGCTGTCCTAGTTGGCTTAATTTTTTTAACCAGCATTTGGTTTCAGGAGCAAAAGCTCTTAAGATTCTATAATTTTCTTATTTCTGTTTCATCTAGTTTGGCATTAGGAGCGATGCAATTTTTTTCCATACTGGAACAATTTTCTTATTCCAAAATTGATACTCCTGGAGGTTTTTCCTTAAATGATTCATCGAGAACTTTCGCAGAGATTTTTCAATTAAGTTTAAAAAATGAGATAAAAGCCTTGGTGCCTGGCTTGTTGATTTTGGTAGCCTTTATCCTAATTTTATTACAAGTTAGGAAATTGAAGAAGGAAGATTTTTACATAATCGTCTGGGTAATTGCTTTACTCTTATTTGAAAGCAAGTTGATTGTTTGGCCAAGTAATGCTAGCAAAATACTTGATGTTATCCAATTTCCTTGGCGAGTAAATAGCTTTATCACTCTTTTTTCAACCTTTTTAGCCTCGAAGATTTTTATTACAAGAAGGTTGAAATCACTGTTTAAAGGGTTGATATTCTTCGGTGTATTGATTTCTCTGACAGCAGTTAATATAAAAAGCTCAACAGATATATTTAAGACGCTCAGTCATCACAAACCTGTGGTTGTTAGCGAATTATCTTATAGAAATAAATTGAACAAAGTTTTAAATGTCATTGCTCTAAGAGATTATGCAAATCTCTCAGCTAGGGAAAAGGATAATATACCTGATACAGGTAAGAAAATTGCCCACCAAGTTATCATAAAAGATAGCGAAATATTGTTAGAATCCAACTTCACCTTCAAAAATAGCTACGCCCAAGGAACAATCCTTAATGATACCGGCCAGGAGCAAATCATTGAGTTGCCGTTTTATCGCTACAAGGGGCAGATTGTGACGCTTGATGGGGAAGTGGTTCCGACCATTCTTAGTAATTCGGGCTCAACGACCATTCATTTCCCTCCAGGTCAGCACCAGGTCAAAATCACCTATGAGTACACGCCAATGGCTAGAGTAGCTCATGCAGCCTCCATTATGGCCTTGTCCATGATTTTCCTCTATATCTTTATTTATAATTTGATGGAAAAATACAAGGTTGACGTTTATTTCAATAGGAAAAAAGGCCTGATGATTTATCCAGCCTAGAAATAAATAGATTTACTGTAAATAGAATAATAATGAACCAATTTGTAACTGCCTGATGATATTCAGGCAGTTTTTTTCTGTCAAAAAATATTTTGTTGGTTTTGTCGTTTGAATTACTCACATCACTAAATACCAGCTAAGATACTATAGGTGGTCAAAGAATTTGCCCAAACAACCCTTTCTGAGCTTTCCCCTTATCATCTTTCCGAAAAACTGTAATTTTCTTGAAAGAAATATAGGTCTGTGTTATACTATCACTATAGATAAATGGGTTCTTGGAACCCTCCTGATTGGGAGAAAAATATGAGACGTGATTTACTACTGGAAAAAATTGAGGAACTAAAGGCCCTTATGCCCTGGTATGTGCTGGACTATTATCAATCCAAGCTCTCGGTGCCTTATAGCCTCACGACCCTCTACGAATACCTCAAGGAATATCGGCGATTCTTTGAGTGGCTCATGGATGCTGATTTGACCGATGCCAAGAAATTGGCGGATGATATTCCCCTCCAGGTGCTGGAACATCTATCCAAAAAAGATATGGAGGCCTTTATCCTCTATTTGCGGGAACGACCTTCGCTCAACACCTATTCGACTAAAAATGGTGTCTCTCAGACGACCATCAACCGCACTCTGTCGGCTCTTTCCAGTCTTTATAAGTATTTGACTGAGGAGGTCGAAAATGATAATGGTGAGCCCTATTTTTACCGCAATGTCATGAAAAAGGTTGCGACCAAGAAGAAAAAGGAAACCTTAGCTGCTCGGGCGGAAAATATTAAGCAAAAGCTCTTTCTGGGCGATGAAACCATGGAGTTTCTGGACTATGTTGACAAGGAATACGAAGGCAAGCTCTCCAATCGGGCCAAATCATCTTTCCGAAAAAATAAGGAACGCGATTTGGCCATTATCGCCCTGCTGCTGGCTTCTGGTGTCCGGCTTTCTGAGGCGGTCAATCTGGATATGAAGGATGTCAATCTCAATATGATGGTTATCGAAGTTACCCGCAAGGGTGGCAAACGAGATTCGGTCAATGTAGCAAGTTTCGCCAAGCCTTATCTGGAGGCTTACCTTAAGGTTCGTAAGAGTCGTTATAAGGCCGAAAAAGGTGACCTTGCCCTCTTTCTTTCCGAATACCGTGGTGTCCCCAATCGTATTGATGCTTCCAGTATCGAAAAAATGGTAGGCAAGTATTCGCAAGACTTTAAAATCCGAGTAACTCCTCACAAGCTTCGACATACGCTAGCTACTCGCCTTTATGATGCGACCAAATCACAAGTTCTAGTCAGCCATCAACTCGGTCATGCTTCTACTCAGGTCACCGACCTCTACACCCATATCGTCAACGACGAACAAAAGAATGCCCTGGACAATCTATAAAATGGTATAAATATATTTATGTAAACTATTATCTAAAAATTAATCCTACAGTTTGTCGCTGTAGGATTTTTGACTATGTCAAAATGTTTGTCACTTCGATTGCCTTTTCGGCGTAAAGCCATTTATAAATTAAGGCTGTGAATTGTTACCGATTATCAATGGTTTCTGGGTAGAGGTCATGATTGAGCAGGCGGTAATTAGCCATTTCCTGGTACTTGCTATCAGGGCGACCGTAATTGTAATAAGGGTCAATGGAAATACCACCGCGGGGGGTGAATTTACCCCAGACTTCTAGATAGCGAGGCTTGAGCAAGTCTACCAGGTCCTTACCAATGGTGTTGATGCAATTTTCGTGGAAATCACCGTGGTTGCGGTAAGAAAAGAGATAGAGCTTGAGCGACTTGGATTCAACGCAGAGCTGGTCTGGGATGTAGGAAATATAAATGGTCGCAAAGTCTGGTTGCCCTGTGATGGGGCAAAGGGAGGTGAATTCTGGACAGTTGAACTTGATAAAATAATCATTGCCCTGATGGCGGTTTTGGAATGATTCCAAGATACTAGAATCATAGTCAAAGACGTAAGGGACCTGCTGGTTGCCTAGCAGGGTCAGGTCTTTCATTTCTTGGGATTTTTCTGTCATGCTACTGCTTCTTTCTATTTCGTTGATGGTATTTGCGATGCTTGGGGCTCCTTCCTTGCTGTGCTAAACACCCCTTTGGTTGTCGTAAACTAGAGTGTGGAGCTGAGGAAGGACTCGGACATTTCCCCAGCTATCATCCAGGGCAACCTTATCCCAGAGGGCGTGGAGACGGTCCAATTGATGGCGGACAATGTCACCTTCGGCTGTAGGTTCGGGATTACCGACAGATAGATAGAGAACATCGGGCTTATAGCGAGCTTGGATTTCCTTGGCGAAGGCCAAGTCAGCATCGTTGAAGATGGGAATCTTGTAGGTCACCTTGGCAGGGTCCAACTTGCTGACAATGAAGTCTAGGGTCTCCATATTAACTTCCATCTTACTGGAAGGTGGTTTGGGACTGAGGGTCACTTGGTCGATGTCCAAGAGCCAATCCTGCCAACGAGACCCTTGAGTTTCAACGGCTAGGGTAACGCCACGTTCCTTGAGCTTGTTGACCAATTCAGCCATATTGGCTGCCTGCAAGCAGGGATTGCCACCAGAAAGTGTCACATAATCGTAAGTTCCCAGCTTGTCCAATTCGGCGATGACCTGGTCACTAGTCATGGGAGTGGCTTTCTCGGAATCGTCCCAAGTAAAGGCTGAATCACACCAGTCACAATGATAATCGCAGCCACCCGTTCGAATGAACATAGTCTTCTGGCCGATAGCTCGTCCCTCCCCTTGGAAGGTTGGGCCAAAGATTTCTAAAATTGGCAGCTTTAATTGACGTTGCTTTCTCATTCTAGGTCCCATTCCCTTCTAAATTCGGCATAGGAGCTAGGTGTCTCATAGAGGCGGACCCTTTCCATTCTCAGGCCGTCTTTGGCTGGTAAGTGGGCTTCTACTGTCTTGTAAATCCAATAGACCATATTTTCTGCAGTTGTATTCATATAGGGCAGGCTTTCGTTGAGATAGCGATGGTCAAGTTGGGGTTCTAGGTGTTGCTTGTAAATAGCCTTGAGATCGCCGAAGTCGTAAACCATGCCCCGCTCGTCCAGTAGCCCGCTGACAGCAATCTGCAAGCGATAGGTATGACCGTGCAGGGATTTACACTTGCCTTCATAGCGAAAGAGATGGTGGGCAGCGTCGAAGGTAAATTCCTTGGAGACCAGCACTCTTTTGGGAGTGTAAATCAGTGATTGGCCAGTAATCTCCTCTTTGATTTCATTTGGAGCAAAGAACATCAGGCTTCACCCCTTCTTGCCAAGTAAGTCTCTAGGCCATGCTGACGGAGCTTGCAGGCAGGGCATTCTCCGCAACCAGCCCCCATGATGCCATTATAACAGGTCAGGGTTCGGTCTTTGACATAGTCGAATGCATCTAGTTGGTCGGCCAATTCCCAAGTTTCTGCCTTGTCCAGCCACATGAGGGGCGTTTGAATAACAAAATCATAATCCATGGCCAGATTGAGGGTGACATTGAGAGATTTAACAAAAGCATCACGACAATCGGGATAGCCCGAAAAGTCGGTTTCACAAACACCGGTCACGATGTCGGTGATGCCCTTTTGCTTGGCCAAGACTGTAGCAAAGGAAAGAAAGAGATGGTTGCGACCATCGACAAAGGTATTGGGAACCTCGCCTTCTTTGGCATCAATTTCTATGTCGGAAGTCAGGGCGTTATTAGTGATTTGGCCCAAAAGTGACATGTCAAGGACCTGGTGTTTTATTTTCAGGTCCTTAGCGATCTCTTTGGCTACTTCTACTTCTTGGCTATGGCGTTGCCCATAGGCGAAGGTCACAGCCTCGACGTGATCATAGTGCTTGAGTGCCCAAAAGAGGCAAGTGGTTGAATCCTGACCGCCAGAAAAGACGACCAAGGCAGATTGACGTTTCATAGTTTCCTCCAGTATGTGACTGCATAAGAAAAGCTCTTACCTGACGGTAAAAGCCACTAAAAAATAAAATCAGAATCCTTTGAAATCAAGCACAGCTGGCAATAGGCAGACCATAGGCTGAAACCGTCTGACTTGCCTGGCTCTGGCTTACTTTTCTTAAATAGGACTTGGTTTTTTTTAGTGATGGCCTTTCCCAAACATCAGTAAATATGCTCTCCTATCTTAGCATGATGGAAGACTTATTTCAAGTTTCTCGATGGGGCAGTCCGGAAATTCCTGACCTTTTTGAAATGAAAAGCCCCCAGCTCCTGCTAGGGATCTGGGCAAGAGCATTAGAAAAAGTCGAAGCTTAGTTCGACTTTTTTCTTTTAACGACGATCCTTGCGAGAACGACGACCAACTGGTTTTGGAACTTCCAGATAATCCTCATCAACATCGTCGTCTTCATATCTGCTTGATTGTGGTGTCGTCACTTCAATGTGAACGGTATTAGAAGTGACAGATTCTTCAGTGTCAGTGTCTTCATCGAAATTCAACTTAGCTGAAACTTGCCGCCGTTTAGGGCCTTCATCCAGAGGTTCAAAGTCATTGTCTTCATCTTTATCCTCTTTACGGCTGCGATGATGCCGACGACTATCTCTTTCTTCGTCCGCATCATCCTCGTTATCTTCTGATTCATAACGATTGGATTTTCGTTGTTCTTCTGCTCTTCTGCTACCACGCTCACTGTCGTTTTTTGTTGACTTGAAAAAATGGTTTAAAAGACCGATGAAGAAAGCGATTTGCAAAACCAACCAACCGGTGAAGATAAAGATTAGTTTCTGAACGGGACTATCTAACTCAGCCAGTTTCCCGCGCCGGTTAGTAAAATGTACACCTAGGTTTTCGGCCAGATTCTTGATTTGCCAGACTTCCGTACAGAGCCAGGCAAAGAGCCCTAGGGAAACTAGCAAAACTAAGATTACCAAAAGGCGTTGTAAAGTATTTTTCTTTCGTTGTGACATTATTTTTCCAACTTTCTTAGAAAATCTTAGTCTATTATAACATGATTAAGCCTATTAGGAAAGGGGTTACACAGGAGGAAAGACACTTAAATCCCCCGAGGACCTAGTGTTCAACGCCAGCCACTATAAGTGGACGGGCTACCTCCTGTACTAAGTATGTTTGATCAGCATTATCGACTAGTCAAACATACTGTCGCAAGTGGCAAAGTCGCTCTATCATCCTTTATTTAGAGCGACTGCGAAAACCGCTATGACGACTTTCTTTGTCCTTTACTAATTTTCCCTTGCAACTCCCTCTCTATCTTTTTCACTAACTTTAACCGAGCAGTGAAATTGACCCTTTGTTTGTATCCTAATAAGAAATCAGGGCTAGCACTTATTCCTATATTAATTCCTTGAGTTTAGGTGGTTGAGGCTTGTTTTTCTTCTTGAGCTTTCTTAGTGTAAACTTGATTTCGGACTAATTTATAAATTGTGGCAGCGGATGGGACGGCGATTATAAGACCGAGGATTCCCCAGAGGGAGGCTCCGATTGTAATCGCCAGGATGACCCACATAGGCGGTAAACCAATTGAATGGCCGACGACTCGTGGATAAATCAAGTTGCCTTCGAATTGCTGTAGGATTATGAGATAGATCACGAAGAAAAGTGCTTGGGGGACAGATTGGGTCGCAATTAGGATAGCTCCGATTGATAGACCGATGTAAGGCCCAATGACTGGGATTAGGGCTGTAAAGCCAACGAGGATTCCAATGGTCCCGGGGTAAGGAATCTTAAAAATGAGCATACCTAGAGCACAAAGGCTTCCCAGAATACTGGCTTCGAGGGTCTGGCCAACAAAGAAGCCGTGAAAACTTTCGTGGGCAACTCTTCTAACATAGTGAAACTTCTTTTCGTATCTCGGAAGGTAGGCGTGGACCAACATATTTCCTTGACGCCCCAACTTCTCCTTGCCAGCCAAGACATACATTGAAAAGACGAGACTGATAAAAAGGGAGATGAGACCCGAAGCGAGGTTGGTAACTGAGGTCAGAAGGTTGGTCAAAATACCAATAACGGTTGTAGAAATTTGCTTATTGTACTTATTAAGGAGGTTAGAGGTGCTCTTATTTAGGTCAATATGGAAGTAATGCAGAAAACGTTGGAAGTTTGAATCCTTCTGAACATTGTTAAAAAGCTTGCCAATCCCGTCAACATCAATACTGAGCAGGGATTTCATGCTCCCTATTAAATCCGGCAAAACAATCTTAATAATCAGGAAGATGACAACAACAAAAGTGATGTAGGAAAGGGGCAAACTGATGGCACGTTTACCAGGAATGTCCCGACCGAAAATTTTTCGCAGAAGATGCTCATAACCCGACATGACAATATTGACAACATAGGCAATGCCAGCACCAACAATAAAAGGCAGGCTGGCACCGTAAACGGTCATCAAAATGGATTGGCCCACTGACCAGTAATTGATGGTTGCGTAGATGAGGGCTATCACCAGAAAGAGATAGCCAAAATGTCTTTTGGTTAATTTCATAGGCTTATTATAGCTTAAAAAACTAGTGAGCTCAAGACATCCCTGTAAATGGATTTCTGGCTTCCACCTAAATGGATGTTAGGTTATCTCGCTGTCACTCTTGTTCCGAGCTACACTGATTATTTTAATTAAGCTTGGCTCTTTTTGCAGGCACTCTTAAAACCCTATTAGTATCAGGAATCCAACTTGTTTAAGGGGACTAATTATAGATCCTAAAGGGCCAGCCTCTCTGGCTTGGCCTTTCAAATATGAATTGGAAATGGGAGACCTATGTCTAACTAGTCTGTTTAAACAGTCATCCTTTATTATAGGGGCACCTTGGCTAAATCCTCCAGTGCTCGTTGGGCGATTTTTTCATAACGCTCTTTTTTGTCACGGATGCGGGGACCGTCCAATTCCTTGATAATGCCGAAGTTGACATTCATGGGTTGAAAGTGCTTGCTGTCGGTGTGGGTCACATAGTGTGGCAGGCTACCGATAGCTGTCGTCTCAGGGAAGACCAGGGGTTCTTCTCCCTTAAAGAGGCGGGCAGCATTGAGTCCAGCAACCAGGCCTGAGGCAGCAGATTCGACATAACCTTCTACGCCAGTCATCTGACCAGCGAAAAAGAGGTTGGACTGCTTCTTAGATTGGAAGGTTTGGGTCAATAAATTTGGGGAATCCATATAGGAATTACGGTGCATGACACCATAACGGACAAATTCAGCATTTTCTAGTCCCGGAATCATCCGAAAGACTCGCTTCTGTTCGCCCCACTTGAGGTGGGTTTGAAAACCAACCATATTGTAGAGGGAACCGGCCGCATTGTCCTGGCGGAGCTGAACGACTGCATAAGGAGCCTTGAAATCGCCGTCACGAGGTCCTTGGTAATCATCAGGATATTCCAAGCCAACCGGTTTCATGGGACCATAGAGCATGGTCTTAATACCTCGCTTGGCCATAACCTCGATGGGCATGCAGCCTTCAAAGTATTTTTCCTTCTCAAACTCATTGAGGGGAGCTTCTTCGGCTGTTGTCAGGGCCTGGTGAAAGGCCATAAATTCTTCCTTGGTCATGGGGCAGTTGAGATAGGCAGCCTCCCCCTTATCATAGCGAGATTTGAGATAGACCTTGCTGCGGTCAATAGTTGAGATATCGACGATTGGGGCTGCAGCATCATAGAAATAAAAACCGTCGCCACCGTTGAGTTGATGAATTTTATCAGCCAGGGCATCACTAGTCAGGGGACCAGTCGCAATGACGGTGATAGCATCGTCAGGAATCTCTGTGATTTCCTCTCGGACGACTTGGATTAGAGGATGCTTGTGTAGTTCATCGGTCACCGCTTGGGCGTAACCTTCTCGATCAACGGCCATAGCTCCCCCTGCTGGCACTCGGTGGTCTTCCCCATTTCGCATAATAATGGAATCGAGGCGACGCATTTCTTCCTTAAGCAAGCCGACTGCGTTGGTCAGGCTATCCCCACGGAAGGAATTGGAACAAACCAGCTCAGCAAAATTATCGGTTTTATGCTGGGGGGTTGGCTTAACACCCCGCATTTCATAGAGCTTAACAGGAATACCCTGCTTGGCAATCTGGTAGGCAGCCTCGGAACCGGCTAAACCCGCCCCGATAACATTGATATAAGATTGAGACATAGTGCTCTACCTCTTTGAGAAGAGAATGGGTGGCCTTTTCCAAAGCTCCCCTTCTCCTTCTCACAAATCTTTCTAAAATTTTTTGACTGTTTTATTATACTTGAAAAGTTTTATTTAGCCAATTGAAACTTTTGGGGAGTTAGTCCAAAGTCCACTATATCGGAGTTCTTGATTATTTGCCCTTATAAGCGACTTGGGAATACTCAATAAGTTTATTGCCATCCTGTCATGGCTTGTTCACCAAAAGCAGATCGCCCAAGCACCTAGTACGCCTATCAAGCTGAAAAGGGTTCCTATAAAGTAGAATTCAGCAAGATTATCATCTTGCTTTATTTTCACGGACAAGAGCTTTGGCGGCTAGGATTAGACCGATGGTTTCGAAGGCTTTAAATAGTAACAAAAAACCGATAGCTAATCTTTCAATGGTACCGAAAGTCTTGGATCTATTGTTCTTTTTGCTATTATTTTTATTTGGTGAGTCAAAAAATACATCAAAGAGGTAATTGACAGGTTTGGCAACGAGGCTAACGAATAAAACGAATTGGAAATAGGGAGCGGTAAATCGCCATTTGGGAAGAGAAATATATTTCGAAATCAGCAGATAGAAACAAACAACAAGACAAATATTTACTAGGATTCTAATCAAATCAATCTGCTTAGAATTCAGCTTTGACTCGACTTGATTAAAAAAACGCCTGAAGATTGTCAGCTCAAATGTCGCAACTTTTTTATAGTGTTTGAAGCTACTATAAAACTCCAATAAGATATAGAAGATTAATGCTAATACCAGAATAGGATTTTCTGATAAGTAAGTAGAAATTTTAAACAAGTTTGTTTTCCTTTCAATCATTATCTAACCAATAAGTCCATTATACAGGACTTATTAAAGAAAGTCTGTTAAAACAGACCTTCAGTTAACAAAGAGTTTGCAAAAACTACGGAATTAAAAAAATCCCCCAATCTACGCTTGTTGCCTCGTAGATTGGGGGATGTCATACTAGTAACTTGAGGGAGAATCAAGCGGGTATCGGTACTAGTTTTTTGGTGCTTAATCTTGGTAGAGGCTGTCACCGTTTGTGGCGATGACTTCCTTATACCAGTTGAAAGATTTCTTCTTATAGCGAGCTAAGCTACCGCTACCATCGTCGTTTCGGTCCACATAGATGAAGCCGTAACGTTTGCTAAGTTGAGCCGTGGAGGCTGATACCAAATCAATTGGTCCCCAGGTCGTGTAACCCCATAGTTCAACTCCATCTTGCAGGGCTTGGCCAACCTGAACCAGATGCTTTTGGAGATAGTCGATGCGGTAGTCATCTTGGACTGTTGGTCCGTCTGGACCATCCACCAAAACATCCTTGGCCCCCAGGCCATTTTCAACGATGAAAAGTGGCAATTGGTAACGATCGTAGAAATCGTTAAGAACCAAACGCAATCCGACTGGATCGATAGCCCAACCCCATTCGGATTTCTCCAAATAGGGATTTTCAATACCACCCAGGACATTGCCACGACCACTGGTATAATTTTCAGGGTCATGGGCCGCTGCGACACTCATATAGTAAGAGAAGGAAATGAAGTCAACGGTATTCTTGAGAATTTCCTCATCCTCAGGAGCGAATTCAATCTCGATATTATTTCCCTTCTTCCCAGGCCAGAGGATTTTGCAAAGTAATACCTTCACGAGTTCTTTTGATGGCATACTGGAGGTGGTCCGCCAAGGCAATATAGAGGGAAATCTCGAAAGTTTGCTTAAGAAGTTCCTGCCCTCGATCAATAATGGCCAAAACAAGGTTGAGTTCTTGGCTGCTTAAATCCTGATAGACACGAGAAAGCTCGCCGACCATGTCTTGGTCCGTCTCTTGTAAGACAAAGCGCTTCTCGATTTTTTCCAAGTCGACATCATCCCCAGGCTTCTTTTGAAAACCCAAGCCTCTCCCCATGATGATTTCTTCTTGATGCTTATCAGTGACCTGAACGACATTATTATTATAGACGCGCTCAATTCTCATTCAGTTTTAACTCCCTTAAAATAATTCGATATTTTTATTTTATCAGATAAAGCTAAAATTAGTAATAGCTGACAAATTTACCAACAGCCAATCATTGCCTTCCCCATAATAAAAGTAAAAACTGCCCAGGATTTGGACAGTGTCAATTAGATTGTTATTTACATAATTATGGTTATGTTTCCTACTCGTGTAACTCCAAGGGCAGACCGTCGGGATCGAAGAAAAAGGTCATCTTTTCGCCGGTGAAATCATCTTTCCGAATAGGAAGGGATTCGATGCCTTGGTTGGCTAATTCTTTGACGACTGCTTCGATGTTTTCTACCCGAAATGCTAGGTGTCTTAGGCCGCAGGCTTCTGGGAAGGATAAGCGTTTGGGTGGGGCCTGATAGGCAGGATCCGTGGTCTTATTGCCGAAGATTTCTAGTTCAGCCTGACCACAGCGCAGATCCAACTTGTAATCGTGGCGCTCAGGTCGATGATGCTCGCGAATAACTGCAAAACCTAGTTTATTGACATAGAAGTCTCGAGATTTCTCGTAATCGGAAACGATGATAGCAACATGATGGATGGCCTTTAAATTCATTAGTCTCCCTTTTCTTTCCACTTTTTAGGCTTGACTTTGGGCGGTCTGCATCTTGTAGTAGACACCCTTGGCCTGCATGAGTTCCTGATGGTTGCCATGTTCAAAGATGTTACCATCAACCATAACGAGGATGATATCGGCATTCTGGATGGTCGAGAGACGGTGGGCGATGATAAAGCTGGTCCGTCCCCGCATAAGCTTTTCAAAGGAATCCTGAATCAGACTTTCGGTTCTGGTATCAATGGAGGAGGTGGCTTCGTCCAGTATCAAAATCTTAGGCACGGCCACGAAGATGCGGGCGATAGTCAGGAGTTGTCGCTGCCCTTGCGAGAGCGAGGCTCCAGCATCGGACAGATAGGTATCATAGCCGTCAGGAAGCTGCTTGATGAAGAAGTCGGCATTGGCTGCTTTGGCCGCTTCTACTACCAATTCACGGGTAGCATTGGGATGACCAAAGGCAATATTGTCGTGGATGGTAGCCTCTTGTAGCCAAGTATCCTGGAGGACCATCCCAATTTGCTTCCGCAAACTTTCCCGAGTATAGTTGGTTGTTGGTTGGTCGTCCAGAAGGATTTGGCCTGAATTGACCTCGTAAAATCTCATAAGCAGATTGATAAGGGTGGACTTCCCAGCTCCGGTTGGTCCGACAATGGCCACTCGACTAGCAGCTGGTATGTCAATACTAAGATCTTTGATCAGAGTTTTATAGGGCGTGTAGCCAAAATTAACATGGTCAAAGGTCAGTCTTCCTTGAACCTGGTCGCTGGTGAGGATTTCTTGACCAGTTTCTTCTAGGCTATCTTGATCCAGCACCTGGTAGAGGCGTTGGGCACAGGCTAGGGCCCCCTGCAATTCTGCCAAGACCGAAGAAATATCATTGAAGGGCTTGGTGTATTGGGTGACGTAGTTGAGAAAGGTCGTCAACTGCCCGATAGAGAAGGCTCCATTCATAATCCGAATGGCCCCTACTGCTGCCAAGAGGGCATAGATGAGGGCGTTGATAAAGCGGGTGGCAGGGTTGACCGTTGATGAGTAGAAAATGGCACTCTGAGAATAGTCAGCATAGGTTTCATTGACCTCAAAGAAATTCTCAATAAACTCATCTTGGGCATTGAAGCTGTGAATCAAACTCTCTTGGTTAAGACTTTCCTCGATCAGCTGGGTTTGACGGCCACGAGACTGGGTCTGCTTTTGAAAGAGGGTAAAGGACTTGCGAGCGATAAAACGGGCTAGGAAGAGGGACAGCGGGGTCAGCAGCAAGACCAGAAGCATCATGATCCAATCAATCTTGGCCATGGTCACAAGAACCACCAAGATGGTCAAGAGGCCAACAAAGAATTGGTTAAAGACCATGAGAAGGCCGTTGTTGAGCTGTTCGATGTCGGTTGTTACCCGACTGACCATATCACCGACCGACTGACTGAGGGCAGAAATCGGTAGTTCATGAACCTTGTCGATAACCCTTTGTCGCAAATCCTGACTAAAGCCAAAGACCAGCTTGTTATAAATCAGAGGATTGAGGTATTGGATCAGGGTGTTAGCCCCGATAACCAGGAGCATTTTGAAGATAATTTCCCAAATCAGCTGACGATTGTTGGGGACCAAGACGGCATCGACTGCATTCCCAATTAAGATTGGTAGATAGATGGTCAAGGCCACCTGCATACAAATACCGACAAGGGCCAAGGCTAGAAGGAACTTCTGCTTGGCGAAGTCTTTGACCAAACGTTTTAAGGGTGAGTGTGTCATGCTTGGTCCTCCTTGTGTTGCGAATAATGGATATCTTGGTAGGTTGGGCAATCAGCCAAGAGGCTTTGGTGACTGCCAAGACCGACTTGATTTCCCTTGTCCAAGACTAAAATCTTATCAGCCGACTTAAGGCTGTTGGTCCGTTGCGAAATTAGAATTAGGCTGGTTTTGAGCTCAGATTTGATGTCCTTAAGCAACTTGCTTTCGGTCAGATAATCCAGGGCTGATGTCGAGTCATCCAAAATCAGGATAGGAGCCTGTTTGAGGACGGCTCTGGCGATGGTCAAACGTTGCCGTTGACCGCCAGAGAAGTTACGGCCGAATTCCTTAACCTCGGAATCCAGCCCCTGCTCCTTCTCCTTAACGAAATCGCTGGCTTGAGCGATGTCCAGGGCCCACCAGAGCCGGTCATCAGAAACCTGACTGGTATCCATTCCCAGGGTTAAATTAGAGCGGATGGTCCCCTGAAAGAGTTCGGCCTTTTGCGGAACCAGACCGACCCATTCCCGCCATTGGGCTAGGTTGGCTGGGCTTTGGCCTTCTACAAAAATAGCTAACTGGCCTTCCTGAGCACGATAGAGGCCCATGATAAGCTGAACCAGGGTCGATTTCCCAGAACCAGTACCGCCGATAACCCCCAGAGTCTGGCCTTGATCCAGGCTCAGAGAAATATCATTAAGAGAGGGTCTGGCCGCTGTCGGATAGGTAAAGGTCATGTCGGAAATGGTCAAGACTTCTTTCTTATCAGCCTTTAGTAGGTCAATACTATCGTTAAGATTTTCCTGCTTTTGCTCGAAAACTTCCTGAACCCGGCGGGCACTGATGAAGCTCTGGTTGAGATTGGTGACCATCATGGCCAATTTGAGCAATTCGGCCAGAATATTGAGCAGATAATTGACCAGGGCAATCAGAGACCCCTGAGTTAGCAAGTTTTCACCAATAGCTAGGTTTCCTTGCCAGATAACAATGACCAGGGTACCATTAACAATCAGGAAGGTCAGAGGGCTGACCAGACTAGAGAGAAAGCCGGTTTTGATTTGGGCTCTGGTGTAGGACTGGTTGAGGTCAGCGAATTCTTGTTTAACCCTTTCGATTTGACCGAAGGCTCGGATGACCTGCATCCCTTCCAACTGCCCACGGGTCTTACTGACCAATCGGTCAGTCAATTTCCTGATAATGAGATAGAGAGGATTGACCAGGCGGGACATGATGTAAGTCAAAAGGAAAAGGAGGACAACCATGACCGCAAACCAGATGGTGATTTTAGGGCTAATCAAGTAGGCCATGATAACCGAACCGAAAACGATAATCGGTGCTCGCAGGAAGAGCCGCAAAAATTGGTTGATACCGGTCTGGATTTGATAGGTATCACTGGAAAGTCGGGTGACCAGACTGGCTGTCGTCAGGCGGTCCCTGCTTTCCTTGGGCAGCTTCATAATCTTCTTGTAAAGGTCCTTGGTCAGCTGCTTGGTGTAGCCTACTGCTGCTTTTGACGAATAATATTGAGCGGTAATGGAGACCAGGACCCCAAAAATAGCCAGACAGACCAAAAGGCCAATCATCATAAAGAGGTGAGTGGTATCCTTATGAGGAATGGCCTTGTCGACTATCCTAGCGATGATAATAGGAACCAGCAATTCAAAGCTGGCCTCCAAAAGTTTGAAAAGGGGTCCGAGGAAGGTTTCCATGATATAACCCCGGAAGTATTTTAATAAGTCTTTCATTTCTATAACCTATCAACCAATCGAATCAGAAAAAGACTGAATTGAACTTGTTTGGCATAATAGTGATTACCGCCGTTGACATAGAGCTTCCCGCCACCGTAGAGGATGGAAACGGGATTGATATGGTAATAGGTCTTGCCAGTCTTATTGCCCAGGCTGGGAGCGACGACATCCTTGGAATAGGCCTTGGCCAACTGGATGGTGTTCTTGCCCCCTCTTTTAGAGACGTAATCAATGTAATTGGTCCCGAAATTATAGGCCTGGACGGCTGTCCAAGAATCGGTCTTGGCTGCCTGGGCCTTCTCTAAATTCTGGGCCAGAACCCTGGTGCCCTGCTTGATACTTTCCTTATTATCTCGAATGGACTTGGTGGTGCCGGTCGAGCTCTCGCTGGACTGCATGACATCGTCATCTTGGCCCTTGGTCTCGGTGTAAATCACCGCCAGCACCAGGTCCTCATTGGTATCGTTATCATCTTCTGCTAAGACCTTCTCGACCAGGGGGCGATAGGCCAGGACACGTTTGACCGATTGGTAAATCGTGACTCCCTTATAAATGGCCAGTAAGGCGATGAGCACATAGATGATGCGTCTAATTTTTTTAAACATATTATTTGTTTTGAATATCCTCGATATTTTTGATTAGGATGGAATAGGTGCCATCATTATTTTGGATAAATTCAACCGATTCCGCGTCCTGATAGACGCCATTGGGAACAATCAGCTCAATGCCATTGGAGAGGGAGAGCTTCTGACTTTCCAACTTTTTAGATTGGCGAGAAACATCCACATCTGCTACCGGAATGGGCTCTGGTATGCTTTCCTTGAGCTGGTCGACAAAGGTCAGCCGAGCCGTCAGATTATCGTCAAAGAGCTGGTTGGCCAGTTTCTCAGGTGACAATTCCTGATCTTCTTCCAGGTTTTTGAAAATGGCTGATTTCATCTTGGATTGGAAATTAAAATCGTCCTTGTTGAAATCATCGGCCACCTTTTGGGCGGTCTTTTCCAGCTGTTTAATGGATTTATTGACCGACTGTTCAGGTTTGACCTTGAGCAGATTTTCCGAGAAATAATTGGCAAAGCTACCATTGTGCTTGATCCGCTTTTCAATCAGGTAATACTGCTTGCTCTGGCGATTGATAACCAGGGCCTCATCAGGGGTCTGAGCTGCCGGAGGGAAATTATTTTGAGTGACCTTGAGCGGTTGCTCATCATCTCCCAGAATATGGGCCAGATTTTCCTTAAGAACAACCCGGAGGAAGGCGAAATGCTCCTGTCCTTCCTTGTCGAACTGGATGAAAATCAAGTCATTAGTCTTTTGATCCTCGCTGATGACGAACTCTTCCTTCCATAGCTGGGCAATCTTGCGGGAGGATTCTAACAAATCGTCCCCCAGATTGGCAAGGAAGTCATTTTCAGGCCCAAAAACACCCCGCTTGGCATCGGCCGTGAAGACCTTGCTCAGCTTCTTGCGAAAGTAGTCATCCAAACTAGGTGTTAAGGTCAGAGGTTTATCAGCGAAGGCGATTTCGGTATCGTCAGGACTGAATTGGTGAATAATAATTTTCTTTAAATATAAATCTAGCATTTTAGTAAAGTGGGAAAGCGTCGGTTAGTCGCTTAACATCCTGGCGGATTCGGTCTAGGGCAGCCTCATCCTCGTGATTCTCCAAGGCTTCTATCATCAGTTCAGTAATCTTGGTGCTTTCAGCGACACCCATACCACGACTGGTGATGGCTGGACTACCGATGCGAATACCAGAGGTCTTAAAAGGTGATAGGGTTTCAAAAGGAATGCTGTTCTTGTTGAGGGTGATGTTGACCCCTTCCAAGATATTTTGAGCCAACTTGCCATTTTCCACTACCTTGGTTACATCAACCAGGAAGACATGGTTGTCGGTTCCGCCTGAAATGACATGGAAGTCTGGATGCTGACCAAAGACATCTGCCATAGCCTTGGCATTCTTGATGACATTTTGACCGTAGTCCTTGAAAGCAGGATCCAGGGCTTCTTTTAGTGCAACAGCCTTGGCAGCGATAACGTGTTCCAGAGGACCACCCTGCAATCCAGGGAAGACTGCTGAATTAAGCTTCTTAGCCAAGGCTTCATCATTGGTCAAAATCAAGCCACCACGCGGACCACGCAGGGTCTTGTGGGTGGTTGTTGTGGTTACGTGGGCGTAAGGCACAGGACTAGGATGGAGACCAGCAGCCACCAAGCCAGCGATATGAGCCATATCAACCATGAGATAGGCACCAACCTGGTCAGCAATCTGACGGAACTTGACAAAATCAATGGTCCGCGAATAGGCCGACGCTCCCGCTACAATCAATTTGGGTTGATGTTGCAGGGCCAGTTCTTTGATTTGCTCATAGTCCAGCTCTTCTGTTTCCTTGTTAACATTGTAAGCCACAAAATTATAGGTCTTACCTGAGAAAGAAACAGGTGAGCCGTGGGTCAGGTGACCTCCGGCTGACAAATCCATACCCATGACGGTATCGCCAGGTTGAATCAGAGCCATATAGGCAGCCGCATTAGCCTGGGAGCCCGAATGGGGTTGGACATTGGCGAATTTGGCACCAAAGAGTTCCTTGGCCCGCTCGATAGCTAGGTTTTCAACCACGTCGACAATGTCGGTCCCACCATAATAGCGTTTGCCTGGATAACCTTCGGCATACTTGTTGGTCAAGACAGAACCTTGGGCCGCCATAACGGCCTTAGAAACAACATTTTCTGAAGCAATCAACTCGATGTTGTTTTGCTGGCGGTCCTCTTCTTTAGCGATGGCCTGCCAGAGCTCTGGATCGAAGGCCTTATAGTCTTCTTTGTCAAAAATCATAAAATTACCTCACGGATGTCAAAAAGTGTTATTGCGATTGAGACAGAAATCGGTAGAACAAAAAGCCACCAACTTCTGTCTCAATCTCATCTTTTAGGGTTTGAGGCTGCTGGCCTAAACCAAAAATATTTAGTTTAGAATCTAAAAACAGCTACCTTGGCGATTAGCCAGGTTGACCTCTATCCCATAAAATTTCGAGGGATGAGAGTTGCCCAACCAGAATTTTAGAGCGAGTCAAACTCCATATATTCACTCCACAGTTTTAATAAAGCGTTTCTGGAGTTTGTCTCCATTGTATCCAATTTTTCTATAAAAAGCATGGGCAGACTGGCGTTGGGCACTTGAATGTAGTCGAATAAAGGCATAGCTTCTGCTTTTAGCCTGAGCTTCTAGAGCCTGCATCAATCTTTTGCCAATCCCCTGATTTTGGTAGTCGGGCAAAACTGCAAGTCCCAAGATATTCAAAGCAGTTTCAGAGTAAAGTGTGTCAAAAACTTCTGCATGAACATAACCCAACAAACGACCACTACTTGGGTCTTCAAAGCCTAGAAGGATATGATGGTCATCCCCTAAGAGCTTCTTTAATTGTTGCTGGGTCAGGTCCAAGGGAAACTGATAACCTAAGGCCAACTCATTGATAGCTTGAAGGGCCTCGGCATCTGAAAGTGCTAATGGTCTTAACATATGCCAACCTCCTAGACTAGAAATTCAATTCTGGGACTGCCTCCAGCAGGTCTTCCTGACTAATGGCCCCCTGGCGGAGGATTTTAGCCTGAACTCCAGATAAATCAAGGATGGTTGAATCCAAACCTTGGATAGCTGAATCATCTGCCAGTCCACTGACCTGCTGACTAAAATCTGTCATAATATCCGCAAAAATCTTGCCAGATGCTTGACCAGATAAATTGGCCGAAGGCCCAACTAGGGGGCCAAATTCGGCAATCAATTCTTGAGTGACAGGGTGATTTGGCAGCCGAAAGCCAACAGTATCTAGGCCGAAATTCACCCAGACAGGGACTCGGTCATTGGCCTTGAGAATAATAGTCAAAGGGCCCGGCAAAAAAGTCTGATAGAGCTTTCTCAGATAGCTGGGCTGATCCTGACTGTAGGCCAAAATATCCTGATAAGAGGCCACATTTAGGTTCATAGCCTTGTCTGTTGGCCGCCCCTTGAGGGTATAGACCTGCTGAACGGCTTTCTGGTCCAAGGCCCTAGCAAAGAGACCATAGACGGTCTCGGTCGGCAGAACGACTACTCCTCCATTTGCCAAAATCGTTTTAAGAGGCTCTAGGTTAGCCATTATCGACCACCACCATCCTGTCTTGACCAAATTGGTCGGGTAAAACCCTGACCCGCTTGTCTGGGAAGACCTTTTGGAAAATCTGGGAAACTATTTGACCCTGCTTATAGCCAATTTCCAAATAAATCTTGCCAGAGGGCTTGAGATATTTCCCAGTCTGGTCAGCGATTTTTCGGTAAATAGCCAATCCCTCCTCGTCCGCAAAGAGAGCCAGATGAGGTTCAGAATTCAAGACATTGAGCCCAACCTCATGCTTGTCCGCCTCAGAAATATAGGGCGGATTGCTGGCGATGATATCAAAGCTTCCCGAAAGCTGGCTGAAGACATCCGACTGCTGGAAATCAACCACAACTTGGTTCGCTTGGGCATTTTCCCTTGCTAGACTGAGGGCTTTCTGAGAAATATCAGAAGCCTGTACCTGCCAATCTGGTCGACTGTGAGCCAGGGCAATGGCAATGGCCCCGCTGCCTGTTCCCAGATCTAGCAAATCAACTTGCTCTGCCTCATTTTCAGCCAAAATCAAATCAACCAATTCAGCTGTTTCAGGCCTAGGTATCAATACTCGCTCGTCTACTTTGAACCTCAGGTCATGAAAAACCTCGTGACCAATAATGTACTGGGCAGGTTCATGAGCCAGAAGGCGGTCGGCGATTCTCTCAATAAGCTGCCTATCCTCCTGACTGACTTCCTGCCTTAAGAGCAGGGTAAACTCGGTAAAGTCAAGTTTTTTGAGATTTCTAAAGGTGAAGGTCAGACTTTCCGGCTCCTCATGAGCTTTTTCCAGCTCCAGCTCGTAACGGAGAAATAATTGGACGTAGGTCATTGAGCTAGCTCTTCCAGTTTCTTGGTTTGGTCATAGAGAACCAGGGCATCAATCACTTCATCCATCTTGCCAGAGAGAATAGTGTCCAGCTTTTGCAGAGTTAGACCGATGCGGTGGTCGGTCACCCGATTTTGTGGGAAGTTATAGGTGCGAATCCGCTCAGAGCGGTCACCGGTACCGATGGTCGATTTCCGTTCGGCATCCTGCTCATCCTGAGCAATCTGAGCAAAGTGGTCAGCCACCCGAGCTCGGATAATTTTTATAGCCTTATCACGGTTCTTCTGCTGGGTCCGCTCTTCCTGCATTTCAACCTTGATACCGGTTGGAATATGGACCATTCGGACCGCTGTCGCTACCTTATTGACGTTCTGTCCACCAGCACCGGAGGCGTGGTAGATGTCGACTCGCAAGTCTTTAGGGTCAATGTCGTACTCCACTTCTTCCACTTCTGGCATGACCAGAACCGTAGCGGTTGAGGTGTGGACCCGTCCCTGACTTTCGGTGACAGGAACCCGTTGCACACGGTGAGCACCCGATTCATACTTGAGCTTGGAATAAACGGATTGACCAGATACCATAGCGACGACTTCTTTAATGCCGCCAACTCCATTGTAGGAGGCTTCCATGACTTCGAAACGCCAGCCCTGACTTTCGGCATACTTCTGGTACATATTGAGCAGGTCGCCGGCAAATAGGGCGGCTTCATCACCACCAGCAGCCCCGCGGATTTCGAGGATGATATTCTTATCGTCGTTTGGATCCTTAGGCAGAAGCAAGATTTTCATCTTTTCTTCGTAGTCTTCCTTGGCTATCTTAGAGTCCTTGAGTTCTTCCTTAGCCATCTCTTCCAGTTCGGGGTCGCCTCCGGCCTCTTTAATCATCTCTTCTGCATCAGAGATGGCTTGCAGGACCTGCTTGTACTCCCGATAAACAGTCACAGTTTCGCGGCTTGAGGCTTCTTCTCGTGAGAGCTGCATAAAGCGTTTTGTATCAGAGACCACATCAGGGTCACTGAGCAATTCGCCCAACTCCTCGTAGCGGTCCTCCACCGCCTGTAATTGATCATAGATATTCATTCGTCCTGATTCTTCTCACTTTCTAGTTGCGGATGATAATAATGCTTGCGACAGACAGAGACATAGGTCTCGTTACCACCGATTTGGACCTGCTGGCCCTCGTAAACAGGCTGGCCGTCTTTCATGCGTAAGACCATGGTGGCCTTCTTGCTACAGTATTGGCAGATGGTCTTGATTTCTTCGATTTTATCCGCCAGGAGCAAGAGCTCTCTGGACCCTTCAAAAAGGTGATTGCGGAAATCGTTTTTAAGACCAAAGGCCATGACAGGGACATCCAGTTCATCAACTACTCTGGCTAAATCAAAAACATTACCCTTGGTCAGAAATTGACATTCATCCACCAAAACGCAAAATGGCTTGTCTGGCAAATTTTCAATATAACCAAAAATGTCGGTATCGCTAGAAATCGGCTTAGCCTGACGCTTGAGGCCAATCCGACTGGAAACCCAGCCGATGCCATCCCGAGTATCCAGAGCCGAGGTCAGGAGAACGACCGGCTTGCCCTGCTCCTCATAGTTGTAAGCAACCTTGAGAATCTCAATGGATTTCCCCGAATTCATAGTCCCATAGCGATAGTATAACTGTGCCAAAATCTTCATCCTGTCTAAAACGTTAATGGTACTATTTTACCATAAAATGCCAGCCATTGGCAGGGGCTAATAATCAAGAAAACTCTTACATAATAAAGCAAAATCATGTTTTTGTTCCCAGGAGCTTGCGGCTCCTAGACTTTGCTTGGCAAAACTAAGTTGAGTGCACTAAACTTTTTTAAAAACCATGGCCAAGAGTTATTCGAGACTAATCCTCACCCTAGCTCAAACTGCTTTGATAGCACTACACTCGCCCTCGTCCAAACCAAGTCGTCTTGGTAAAATTAATAAGAACCTGACCCGATGGCTAAGTTCCTAATCGAATATTTAATGCTAACTTTTATAGCTAAGTCAATAGTTTTACTCTCAAGTTAAGTCAAAAGTTGCTCCAAATAAAAAACTCTCTTCAAAACTGGCTCCCCGAGCAAAATAGATTTTGCCAAATTCAAGGATAAGAATATGAAATTGCTGAGCTTCTGATAGGCTAAATCCTTCTAGCTCAACCGCTTGATGTAGGCTGGAATAGTCAGAAAACTCTTTCCTTGTGAGACTTGAAAATAGTTTCTGAGCATATTTGTCAGCGATAAAGACCAGTTGGTCAAATACATAGAGCAAAAGGACATCGGCGGTCTCCTGACCGATGCCAAAGAGACCCAATAGTTCATCTCTTAGATTCTTGCCGTAGTTATCTTCAATCTCCCCGTAATTGTAAGCATGCTGGTCTAGCCAGCTAAATACCTTAAGAATAGATTTGCTTTTATTTTTGTAAAATCCTGTGGGACGAATTAAATCCTGTAAGGTCTCCGGCTCCAAATCAAGAATCTTCTTGAAATCTCCATCAAGGACTTGTCGTAAATTATTAATGGAAAGAAGGACATTTTCCCAGCGGGTATTTTGCACCAAAATGGCACCGAGTATGATTTCTTCGGGGTTTTCTGCCGGCCAGTTACCCTGATCTCCCAGATTTTTCAATAAATCTTGGTAGAGCTGCTTCAATACATCTTGTTTCATGGCTTTATTGTAGCACAAAACAAATTAAATAATTACTCAGCTTAGGGTAACTTTGGTAATTACCTTGGATAAATATTTCTAGGGATTTGAACATTAGTCAAAAGTCAAGACAGTTTTTCCTTTTGAATGGCCGTTAGCAACCTTATCCAAGGCTTGGTTGACATCAGCGAATTTATAAACCCTATCAATAGATGGTTTAATCTGAAGTTCGCTAAAAATGTCTGCAACTTCTTGCAGCTGCCGGCCATTAGCTTCTACAAAGACGAAATGATAACCAACGCCGTATTTTTTAGCTAGCTTATCAAATTTACGACCAGCGAGACCCATGGCGATTTGTTTCCATTTGGGAAGCTTCATCCGTTTAGCGAAGCTGCCGTTTGGCATAGCACGTAGGGAAACTAGTTGTCCACCTTCTTTCATGATGGAAAATTGCTTCTCAATCTCAGAGCCACCCAAGGTATCCAAGACATAGTCAACTTGACTAAGGGTCTGACTGTAGTCTTCTGTTTTGTAGTCAATGAAACGGTCCACTCCCAGCTTTAAAACACGCTCTTTGTTGCCGATACTGCCATTAGTAACAACAATCAAGCCTTTGGCCTTAGCAAGAGGAATAGCCATCGCACCAAGGCTACCAGTACCTCCTGAGATAAAGAGAGTTTTTCCTTCTTTAGCCTCCATAAGCTCCAGAGACTGCATAATGGTCAGTGAAGTCAATGGGACGCCTGCCGCCTTGATATCTGTCAAATAGTCAGGTACCAAAGCTAGAGCATGGTAGTCTACAGCAAGATATTCAGCGAAAGCAACCAATACGGTCAAGTGGCAGTCGGGCAAAAACACGGTCGCCTGCTTGGAATCCCGTCACTTGGCTACCGACTTTCTCAACAATTCCGACAAACTCATTACCAGCATTTGAGGTAGTTTGTAAGGAACGATAATTTTAACCTCTCCACGAGAAATCATATTATCCAAAGGATTGCCCCCTGCTGCCCTTGCCTTGATCAGGACATCATCGGGGCCAATTTGCGGTATGGGTATTTCTGTCATCTCGAGATTGATATTATTTTTGTTATACTGACTTACTAGTGCTGCTTTCATAGGTAATTTCTTTCTCCTTATCTTCGGGTTAGCAATTTTTATGTAATGGCACGTATTTCTTTAATCAAGCCTGCCAAATTCTCTTGCCTCAACTGATAAAGCAAATTTGTAGCCATGACTTCTCCCTTTTCTCGATTATCCGAACATAACAGGTGTCTGTTTCAGATACAAGTTTAACTATAAATGATTGTAAGTAAGTGGGCAAGAATCGTGCTCACTTAGAAACTTTGGGAGAAAGACAATCACGCTTCTCTTCCTTTTTAAAGTAAGTACGAGCCCAAAAACTAGTGAGCCTCAGAAATAACGACTCTTATCTTCTTCCTGATTTTTATACAGTCTTCAACTGTCTCAGCCTAATCTTCTACTATTTCTCCTGTCTATATTTGCGGATTCATGCTAAAATGAAGCTGATAATAAATTTTTAGGAGGAATTCCCATGCCATTTGTAAAAATTGACCTTTTTGAAGGCCGCACGCAGGACCAAAAAATTGAACTGGCCCGCGAAGTCACCGAGGTCGTTTCCCGCGTTGCCAACGCACCCAAGGAAAACATCCACGTTATCATCCGTGACCTGCCAGAAGGAAGCTACTTCCCTCACGGTAAAATGAAGAAGAAATAAAGCCGACCGCCTTTTTAAGACAAAAAATGAGCTATCCAAACGAGAGCTCATTTTTATATGCGATTCAAAAGTCATTTACTCTGGGTTTAAACCAAGTCGTGGAAACTAGGATTGCTAAGATTATAATCAGCACTTGGCAAGCTAAGGCAAGAAATCTATTGCCACCAAGAGACACTTGGGCAAGGGTATTGATGAGGGCATGGGTCATGACACAAATCCAGAGACTCTTGGTCTTGCGGTAGAGAGCTGATAAAATAAAGGAATTAATCAGAAGACCCAGATAAAAGCTGGCCAAACCGGTCAAGGAAAGTTTTGCCAAGGTTCCGTCAATATAATAATAAGCGAAATGCCAAGAGCCCCAGGCCAATAAGGTGACTAGTGTGGCCAATACATAATTAATCTTCTCCTCCAAAATCGGCTGGAAAGTATATCGCCAGCCAATTTCCTCTACACCACCTATCAGCAAGGCCTTAAGGAAGAGCAAAACAGATAAGTACCAGAGCGTAATCTGGAATTTTCCATCCACGAGAACATCAGCAAAATCCAAAGCCAAAAGCAAGATAGCCAAGCCATAAGCTCCCGGTCTTTGTTTAAGATTGAAGAAATCCCTGAGGACAATTTGGGGGTTCTTCCCCCAATATTTGTAAGCAATGATTAGTCCCCAAATTGCTGAGGATAGGCCACCAATAGCGATGGTCAGCTGTAGCCATTCTAATTTTTACTGGCATGCAAAAAAACTAGACTTTCATCTAGTTTTTTCATCTACTCTATTTTTCCTCTCCTTCTCCCATCTTGGCCTTGCGACCGTTGAAGATGAGGTTGAGGAAGATGGAGCTGAGGGTGGCGATGACGATGCCGTTGGTGAAGAACATCTGCACGGTGGTTGGCGTGCTGGCAAAGAGGTTAGTATTGTTAAAGCCTAGGCCGGCCGCGATCGAGACCGCTGCGATGATGAAGTTATTCTCATCATTCCTGAAATCCACGCTGTTGAGCATTTGAATCCCTTGCAGAGCCACCATGCCAAAGAGGACCAGCATGGCACCACCCAAGACTGGATTGGGAATGAGCTGGGCCAGGGCACCGAATTTGGGAATCAAGCCTAGGACCACTAGAAAGGCTGCCGTGAAATAGATAGGCTTGCGGGTCTTAATGCCTGATAACTGAACCAGCCCAACGTTTTGCGAAAAGCCTGTATAGGGGAAGGTATTGAAGGTCCCCCCCAGGAGGACAGCCAACCCTTCCGCCCGATAACCATTTCGCAGACGGGTACTGTCTAACTTATCCTGGGTCAGGTCGGACAGAGCCAGATAGACCCCGGTTGATTCGACCATGGAAACCGTCATGATGATACACATCATGACAATGGAGGTCAACTCAAACTTGGGAATTCCGAAGTAAAAGGGTTGGGGAACATGAACCAGGGGAGCTTGGGCTATCGCTGAAAAATCAACTGCTCCCATAGCTACAGCCAAAAGGGTGCCGCCAATCAGGCCAATCAAGATAGAAATGGATTTGACAAAGCCTTTGGCAAAAATTTGCACCAAAAGGACAATCGCAATAGTGGTCAAGGACAGAATCAGTGATTGGGCTGTCGGCTTGTCAGCATTGTCGCCCATATTGCCCATGGCTACTGAAATCAGGCTGAGACCGATGGTGGTAATGACTGAGCCTGTCACGACTGGTGGAAAGAATTTGGCAATCTTGGAAAAGAAACCAGACACCAAGATAACATAGATACCAGAAGCAATCAGGGCGCCGAACATATAGCCAGCTCCCTGGTGCTTGCCGATGATAATCAAAGGAGCAACCGACTGGAAGGCACAGCCCAGAACGACTGGCAGGCCGATTCCGAAGTGTTTATTGAGCTGGAGCTGCAAGAAGGTCGCTACTCCACACATGAAAATATCAGTTGAAATCAAGTAGGTCAGGTCCTTAGCCGAATAGCCCAGACCTGTTGCAATCATGATCGGAACTAGGATTGATCCTGCATACATGGACAGGAGATGCTGGAGACCTAAGATTGCCGATTGTGAGTTTTTTTGTTCATTAAATTCCATTTTAAACATCCGCCTCCGCAAATTCTATCTGACCATTTGCAAAACTAGCGAGACGAGCCAGAGAAGTGACCTTTATTCCTTGGTCTTCGAGCTCTTGTCGGCCAGGTTGGAAGGATTTTTCAATGACAATCCCCAGGCCTGCAACTTGAGCCCCAGCCTGTTGGATAATCTCAATCAAGCCTTTAGCTGCTTGGCCATTGGCCAAAATATCATCAACAATCAGAACCTTGTCAACCTGACTCAAAAACTTGCTGGCGATTGAAATCGTGCTGGTCACCTGCTTGGTGAAGGAATAGACCTCGGCCGTCAGAATACCTTCGGTCATGGTAATGTTCTTGTGCTTTTTGGCAAAAATCATGGGAACATCAAGAGCCGAAGCCGTGTAGAGGGCCGGAGCAATTCCAGAAGCTTCAATGGTCACAACCTTAGTAATACCAGCATCTTGGTAAGTATCAGCCAGAACCTGCCCTATTTCCTGCATGAGCTCATAGTCAACCTGATGGGTCAGAAAACTATCGACCTTGAGGACACTATCACTCAAGACATTTCCGTCCTTTAAAATCCGTTCTTCCAGTAATTTCATACCAGACCTTACTCCTCTGCTTATTTAATGAAAAAGGGAGTGGGACAGAAATTGTTATGGCAAAGCCATCAATTTCGTAGTCCCACCCCCGCACAGTTGATTAGGATGGCCGCTATCACTTGCTTAGCAAGGGATAAGGACCTCCAATCAACCACTGCGTCAAAGTGTTAAATGTCGAAAAAGTAACAAGGGTAGAACTGTTCATCCCAGACTCTCATTTGTAAAACTGGCAAAGGCTAAGTTTCTCATCACACCATAAACATCAACCAACGATACTACTAACTAGTATCAATATACTCCCTTGGCTTGTTCGTGTTTTCACTCAACTAACAGGGAGATTCTTCTCAGTCGCCCAACATCAGACAAAACAGATAGCGAGCAAACTAGCTATTTCACAGAAATCTTTCTAGTTGAGCAAGCGTTCAAGTTTCGGCTGGTCTACTAGTTTCTAGTAATTGAACTCGCCTATATCCCTTGGAAAAAAGATAAAACATGGCTTGAAGCCCGTTGCTTCATCGCCAGTTTTCCTATTTTTCTTTGGGATATTTAACGGCTTAGTATCTTGGCTTATTGTAAAGCATTTACGGTGCTTTGTAGAGACGCTGTGCCAGATTCACAGTTTAAATAAGTTTCTGTTTTTTATTAAATTATCGAACAAGTCGATAAATCATTTTAACATGGTCGCCTGCTTTTGTAAAACTCATTTGATTTGTAAAATTACTTTCATCCATCATAGTTTTAGTAAGACTCCACAGAGCAAAGCCATCTTCTTGTCCATGCAAGAGCTGGCTAACGGCAATCACTAGTCTGATTGCCTAGCTCCCTGACTAACTCCAACCAGCCAGTATTTTCGACTGGCTGGTTTTCGTGTCGCTAAGCCGTCAAGCAACTCACAGGATTAAAAAGGTCTGGAAGACCTTTTTAATCCGAACCTGAAAATAGAAGAGTTAGGTGAAAATCAAGGCAGGTGCTTGTACCCAGGTGATTTCATCTAAATTCACAGATTCACAGACTTGTAGGCGTGTTCTACTTTACTTTGTACATGGCCACTTGTCGCATGTCGGTTGGGTTGGGACGGTCAACTATTCTTTGTCTGAATACCCAAAACATCCAAGCACTGATTTGACAGAGATTGGACCGATAAATCTAGCCGATTGATCCTTCCATTTCAAAGGAAATGAGTTGGTTGAGCTCGACCGCATATTCCATCGGCAACTCTTTGGCGAAGGGCTCGATGAAGCCCATGACAATTTTTTCAGTCGCTTCGCTCTCGGTTAGACCCCGACTCATAAGATAGAAGAGCTGCTCTTCAGAAATCTTAGAGACCTTGGCCTCGTGTTCCAGAGCTACAGAAGAATTATGAATTTCGTTGAAAGGAACGGTGTCCGACGAGGATAGGTCGTCCATGAGGATGGTGTCACATTCCACGTGGCTGAGGGAATGCTTGGCTGCCTCCTTGAAGGTCACCTGACCGCGGTAGTCAACCTTACCGCCCCCCTTGGCCAGGGACTTGGAGATAATGGAGGACTTGGTGTGGGGAGCCGAGTGAATCATCTTGGCACCAGTATCTTGGTCCTGTCCAGCTCCAGCAAAGGCGATAGTCAGCATGGTTCCAGTCGCCCCCTCGCCATCTAGATAGATAGCGGGGTACTTCATGGTCGTCTTGGAGCCGATATTGCCATCAATCCATTCAACCGTAGCATTTTTCTTGGCGGTCGCCCGTTTGGTGACCAAATTATAAACATTGTCAGACCAGTTTTGGATGGTGGTATAGCGAATATGGGCCCCTTCTAGGGCAAAAACCTCAACGACAGCGGCGTGAAGGCTGTTGGTAGTGTAGGTCGGAGCCGTACAGCCTTCCACATAGTGCATGGAGGCCCCTTCATCAACGATAATCAGAGTCCGCTCGAACTGACCGGTGTTTTCATTGTTAATCCGCAGGTAAAGTTGCAGGGGCACTTCTACTTCCACGCCCTTAGGAATGTAGATAAAAGTCCCGCCTGACCAGACGGCTGAGTTGAGGGCGGCCAGCTTGTTGTCAGTTGGCGGCACCAACTTAGCAAAGTACTGTTTGAAAAGTTCAGGATATTCTTGCAAACCGCTATCAATATCGGTGAAAATAATACCCTCTTTTTCAAATTCCTTTTTCATATTGTGGTAGACCGCTTCTGACTCGTATTGGGCCACGGTCCCTGCCAGATAGGATTGCTCGGCCTCTGGAACCCCCAGTCGCTCAAAGGTCTCCTTGACCTTGTCAGGAACGTCATCCCAGTCCCGAGCCGGTGTCTCCGAGACCTTCTGATAGTAAACCACATCATCGAAATTCAATTCAGACAAGTCTGGCCCCCACTTGGGCATGGACATGTCATTGAAATTCTTCAAGGCCTTAAGACGGAAGTCCAGCATCCAGTCCGGCTCATTCTTCTTGGCCGAAATTTGCCGAACGACCTCCTCGCTCAGACCCTTCCCAGTCGTAAAGACAGGATTCATCTCTACATGAAAGTTGGTATCCTGCTGGTTTTGACCGAGCTCTATATCTCTATTTGGCGTATCTGTCATAAGTTTGTCACCTTTCTTATCATCCAGTATACTACTTCTTGATAAAAAAATGTAGCTCCTGCTAGTTAGTCTCTACCTAGGAACTACATTTGCAAAGTATCTAAAATAAGGCTTAGTATGTAACTTTTTTAATTTTTCCTGCTGCAATCGGTAGAGTTACATACTGATCGTAGACTTCTGTTAGCTTACCTCCGACGGTATCGGGAATTTTAAGACTCTGAGGAACTCCATGAATATAAACCACACGTTTTTCCAGCTGCAAATCATCTGTGCCAAAAACTTCTTTGAAACGTTCCTGCAAAGCCTTAAGAGGAACTGTTTTCTCATAACTGTAGTAACCTTTGGCATCAGCAACAGGATAATTGTCATTAGGAATATTCATCTGATGGGGAGCATTGTCCAAGGGAACCATGGTTGTCCCCGAGACACTTTCTGTCTCTGGTAAATCAATCCAGCCATCCCCATTACTATCTTGAGCAAGCGTTGGTAGATTAGCTTCCTTACCATCAGGAAAGCCGTGGAAGTGTTCCCAGTGCTGAATATTGGCTGGCGTATCAAACATCTCCAGCTTAATCTGGAGACTTTCTCCTTCTTTAATGAATTCGACATAGCCGTGAGCAGCTGTTCCAATTTTCTCAGCATTTAATGGCTTTATTTCAGCTCTATATAATTGACTCATAAAATCACCTGACTTTCTTTCAGTTGCATTCTAGCATAAAAGCGAGGCTATTTAAAGAAAAAAATCTGCTGGGGTGTTTCTCTCGGTCAAATCCCTTGCAAACAGAGGCCTAGCAACCTATAATAGTTAAGAATTTATAAGAAGTGAGGAAAGCTAATTTGTCTATTTACGCTACTGTTGCGACTGCTTCGGCCTCAACGGCTCGAGTTTTCGGCATGTCTCAGGAAGAGCTAGAGAATAAGAATCTCAATACCCTTTTCAAGAATCAAGGGGTCTACAACGGCCTGCTTGGCCTTGGCATCTTTTACGCTTTGGTCTACAATCCAAGCCTGATTCTGCCAATCATGATTTACATCGTTGCCGTTGCTGCTTATGGTGCCGCTACTTCTAATCCAAAGATTCTCTTGACTCAGGGAGGATTGGCCATCTTAACTATCGCTGCTACTATTTTCTTAGGCTAAAGAGGTCATATAAAAAAACTAGGAGATCTTCCTAGTTTTTTATACCCTAAACTTAATAGTTATCATCAGAATCATCTGATTCATCCATATGTTCCTTGAACTCAGATTTTTTGTCCTTCAAATCATCTTGGACAGAACTTGCTTTATCATTGGAGAGGCGCTTGTAGTGGGCGGTATAAACAACTTTTCCGGTACTGACCTTGGTCCTCTGAACCGTCATTTTATCCCCATCAACTGTATAAGTCAATTTGTATTTAGGTTTCTTGCCCATTAATTTGGCATAGTCATTTGCTTCCTCTTTGGCCTGGTCTTCGGCATCGGATTTATTATAGCCAAGTTTGTTTTTGTAGACCTCTTCTAATTTTTCTTGGTAGTCGGATTTGGAAAGAGATGGTTTGAACTGCCTATTCCATTGGTCGACCTTGTCAAAAGAGCCCAGATAACTTTCGGCAGTTACTGCAGAGTAATCTTCTGAACGCAAATAATCTCTAGAAGAATCGTCGAAGTAATTGTAGATATAGTCCGTAGCCGTATAGTAGGCGAAATATTGAACTGACTTATCCTTGTCAACCTTCAGGTAGGAATGAAAATCTTTCGGCGCATCGTCATCCTTGGAAGACGACCAACGCTCTTTATCCTCGTTATAGACCTTATAGTCGGTCTGTTGCCAAGTTCCTTCTATATTAGCTGATGTGTAGCGCCAAGTCGAATAGCCACCGCCAATTAGCAAGATAGTACCTAGAAGGGCAACAAGTGAAATCAAAATCCATTTCCATTTTTTATTGGCTTTCTTAATCGGAACAATTTGGTCATGGCTATAATACTGGCTAGCCTGAATTGACTCCGAGGTTCCAACTGTTTCGTTCTCCTGTTTGACTTGAATGTTCTGACTTGGTTCAGAGGCCGTTGGGACATTCACTTCTTGATTAAGCTGGGCTGACTCTGGTGTCTCGGGAGTAACTGGGTTCTGGTCGGTTTGGGCCTGTGGGGCATTTCCGACATCTTCCGCCTGAAATTCTCCACTTGCGAAAGCCAGTTTGACTTCTTCAGGACGAGCTTCACGTCCATTTACTAATTGGAAATATTCTAACCATTCTTTTTTCGTCATGTTTTACCTCTATTCTTTATTTGTAACTCTCTTAATCATTTAATTTATTTTGACAATTGGATAACTTTCTTAAAAGCTGATTGCCACTAGGGGCACTGGTAATGCCTTTCCTAAATGAGCATTAGTTGATAGCGTTGTTCTCTTCGAATTGTTCCTTTTCTTGGGAATAGGTTTCCTTAGCGTCTTGTGTTTGGGAATCGTTTAATTTTTCATAGGTGAGCTGAGAGATCATTTTACCAGTCTTATTGCGAATGGTGAGAATCAGCTTATCCCCCTTAACCTGATAGGCCATAGTACTATGTTTATCATTGCCTCTGCCAATATAGTTAGCGTATGTATCAACCATATCATCGATAATCTCGTCATCGTCGCTTCCCAGATAGTCCTTAAATTTTCTATCAAAGAGGGATGATAACTTTTTGCGATATTGACTTCGGCTGTAAGCTGGAACAATGGCACGATTCCACTGACTCACCTTGTAACTTCCAGCCATATAATCTTCTAGAGAAATGATTGGGACCTTTTCATAACCATAATCATCGTCATCATAATCGTAATCGTCACTGTCTTCATAATCCTCGTCAGAATTGTAGTCATCATCGCTGGTACTAGGATTTCTTGTAGTGGTATTGCGATAACTTTCAACATCGTAATCATCCTTCTTATCGTTAAAATAATCATCGCTCTCCCAAGAATCAGAATCATTATCATCTGAATCGTAGTCACCCAAATCATAGCCATCATCATCGTCATCGCTAATAAAGGAATAGCCGAAGAATTGAACCGTCTTATCCTGGTGGACAGTTAGATAATATTCACCACCGTCCTGATTATCGTCTGAGTCAAATTCCTTAGCATCGTCCTCCTCGTCAAAATAGGTCCACTTGTCTTTATCTGCGTCATAGTACTTTGCCTTGACTCGATGCCAAGTCCCTTCAATGTTGCCAGTCTGGTAGTGCCAGGCAGCATAACCGCCGAAACCCAGAAAGCAAAGTAAGACAAAACCAGAGATCGCTAGGGTAATAATTTGCCAAAGCTTGAGTTTCAACTTTCGGCTGGATTTCTTAGTTAAATAAGGGCCAGGTGCCATCTGCTGAGCAAGAGGGTTGGGGTAAGTTTGTCTGGGGTAGGACCAAGACTGACTAAGACCACTGCCCCTATTGGAAAAGGGGACTTGCTGATAATCCAGATTCGTTCTGACTTCTCTTTCTCTCTGAGGCCGGGAGTCTACCGGGACATCCCTAGCCTCACCTTTAATCTCCCCGACTTCTCTGGCATGATTAATTTCGAGTCGGCTAGGCCATCGATCGTTAACAAGTTCAAAGTATTCAATCCACTCTTCTTTTGTCATAATAAACCTTCCTTTATTCACTTAAATAATCCTTAAATATTATAGCACAAAAGATATTAGAAAAGCCAGAACCTTTTGTTCTGACTTTTCTACTTTTTAGTGAGTGTGTTCTGAGTCGTAATGACCCCTTTCAAAATCACCTCTGTTTAATTTGAGTCGCCTCAATTCTTAGACGACTCCCCAGATTGTTTTTTATGTTCTTTTCAAACTTGATATGGACTTCTTTGTGTTTCTTCTTGAAGCCTGTGATTCAGGCTCCTGATTGTTCCAAAGTTTTATCTATTTAATCGCAGCTGAAATTTCTTAAGCTTCTGGTGCTTTTTAAAGTTTTGGAAAGACTACGGTGAAGGTGATGGTATCTTCCTTATAGCTGGCAAAGATACGTCCACGAAAGAGTTTGACCACACTTTGGGCCATGGAAAGGCCAATACCGAATCCTGATTTTTTCTTATTATTGTGGGATTTCTCTTCCCGATAGAAGCGCTCGAAAAATTTACTATAATCCGTGTCTTTACCTTCTTTATAAGTGTTGGAAACCTGCAAGCGAGCTCGCTTGCGTGTACGACCGACTTGACTGAGGCGGACACTGACCTGACCATCGGGGTCACAATATTTATTAGCATTATCCACTAAGATGGTGACCAGCTCGAAAAGGGATTTCTCCTCAGCCTCTATATGGATATCCGGATCGATGTCCATGAAAAATTTCTTGCCATCACGAACAACTGGCCCCTTAAAGTCTTCCGCAGCATCCTGTGTTATGGCCGACAAATCGACATCAGACAGGGCAACTTCTGGCTGCTCTTCTAAACGAGCCAGGGCAACCATAGAGTTAATCAAATTGGTCAAACGGGTAACCTGATCCTTGGTCGAGATAGACCACTCGTTTTCGCCAGTCATCAACTCCTGCAATTCAGTATTAGCTTGGATAATCGCTAGCGGGGTTTTCAATTCATGCCCGGCATTAGTAACAAAGCGTCGCTGTTTCTCCATGTTTCTGATGAAAGGGCGAATAATTTTCCCAGAGAAAATCGTAAAAATGACCAGAAAGAGAACAAAGCTGGCTGCCGACAGGATATAGGTCAGCTGTCTGAGATTATTGGAATTCTGATAGAATTGACCGCTATCTAGGATAACAATTAGATTATCGCCATTCTTTTGGCTAGTCTCCTTGTAAGAAAAGGTTAAGCCGTTAACCACGACTCGACCGTGGTCATATTTCTGTTTGAGGACTTCTTTTAAAACCTTGTCAACATCTTCGTCGCGAATAGAGCGAATATTATCTGTCGATGCTGATACTAGGTGGTCATTCTTATCTACAACCAGGCTGAAATACCGGTACTGATAAAGAGCCTCTGGTGAATTTATTCCCAACTGATTTGAGGTCTGATTATCGATGTCCAACTGGCCGTGATTGTCTGATAAAATCTGCAGGACACTATCAATTTGCTTGTTGGTATTAATATAAAAAACCGAACTGAGCACACTAGCATACATAAAGAGGGCGATAGCCAGGGCTCCAGCAGCAATCAAAATAATACGCGTGCGCAGATGCTTAAACATGATGGCCACCCACTTCAATTAATTGAAAATCCCCTTCCTTCTCACCAATAATCTCAATATCAGCCTTAATGGACTGGAGTTTTTGGCGCAGGTAGGAGACATAGACATAAACGTAATCTTCACTGACCCCTTCTTCATTATCCTTACCCCAGACTTGTTGAAAAATCTCTTGAGTTGAGAGTTTCTTGGCAGAGTTGAGCATGAAGAACTCCATTAGTTTGCTTTCTTTTCCGGCCAAACGGATGGTGTTATTGGCTGTCATTTCCTGCTCAGAAACATTTAATTTAACAGACCCACATTCCAAAATTCTAGCGGTGAAACTATCATCCAATCGTCGCTCCATAGAGCGCAGACGAGCCAGTAACTCTTTTAAAGAAATTGGCTTGGTCAGATATTCATCTGCTCCTGCATCAAGCCCTGTCACACGGTCATTGATTTCAGACATGGCCGTCAACATGATGATATGGGTTCGGTCACCAGAGTCACGAATTTCACTCAGAGCTTCCAGACCTGTTTTGACAGGCATCATAATGTCTAAAATCATGACATCGTAGGCATTTTCACGCGCTAAATCAACAGCCTCCTGACCGTTGAGGGCGTGATCAACTTGATAACCTTGATGTTCTAAGGCTGCTCGATAAACACGTCCTAATTGCTCTTCATCTTCAGCTAATAAAATCCGCATACTCATCTAATCACCACCTTCCATAATCAAATTCCGAATAGTTTGCATATTCAGGTCGCAGGAAGCCAATTCATCGGCACAGCGCTTGAGCTCTCGGGTAATTAATTCAGGATTTTTAATATCGTGCTTGTACTTCATCTGATGCTCCAAGCTGGCCCAAGAATCCTGGGCAATAGTTCGCAATTGCACCTCCGCGAAGTAGTTACCTCGGGCATTTCCATCGACATCTGGAAAATCTGTCGTTAACTCCAGAATTAGGTGATAGGACCGATAACCATTGGGTTTGGCTCGAGCAATGTAATCCTTCTCGGTTACTACTCTGACACCAGGCAAATTCTTTAGAACATTGACAGTTTTATAGATATCATCAACAAAGCCACAGACAACTCGAATACCAATGCTGTCACGGATGCCTTTCAGAGCTGAGTAGGGTGTTGCGGGCAAACCCTTACGCTGACATTTTTCAATCATGCTCTCCGTCTTTTTAACCCGAGCTAGCAGGTGTTCATAGAGTTTGAAGCCGGTCTCTTCCTTTTGTTTTTTATTAGCGACCTTGATTCCATCGGTCAAGGTCTCCATGATTTGCGGGAGATAGGCTTGGTACTCTCCATATATACTTGACATCTAATTCTCCCCTTCCCTACTACCTTGTCGACCATTTTATTGACTTGCCCATCAATTCCTGCTTCAACAAGGCTTATCGCTTTAATAATAAAGATTAGAATGGGTCTATTATAGCATAAAAGGATTTTAAAAACCTATCGAAAGACAATAGGTTTAAGGTTTTGTCTGGCTATAAAAATCGCCATCTTGATAATCTAACCAAGGTTTACTGGACTCTGTCCAGATATGTGATTTAAACCAGTTGCTGTAATCTTCATCCAGCTCATCAACCGTTCCCAACTTGATAGTCAGGACATCTGCTTGGTCATTCTTGGTGTGATAGAGCGGACTGCCACACTTAGAACAGAAAGCCCGGTTTTTACCTGGCGAGGACTGATAGAAACTCAGACTTTCTTCACCTCTAATCAGACTGAAATAAGCCTTCTCAACAATGATATTGCTGGAAAAGGCAGTTCCTGCATCCTTGCGACAGAAATTACAGTGACAATAAGTCACTCCAGAGTGGACAGACTTAGCTTCATAGGCAACTGCTCCGCATAAACATGAACCCTTAAGCATAAAAAACTCCTTTCGATAAGTTAAGGGAATAGGCCATTAAAATGCCTCTCTTCCCTACGAGGCTGGAACCAACGGCCCTGACCTCGTTACTTTTGTCAACATCAAACAGTTTGACGCAGTGGTTGATTGGAGGTACTTGTCCCCTTCGGGACAGGTCCAACAGTCTGGGAGACTGTTGGAGAAAAACAAGTCAACTGTGCGGGGGTGGGAAAGAAATAGTCTGGGGATAGACTATTTCTTCCCGAACCTTAAAATTGGAGAGTGAGGCAAATCAATTTCCTTGAAATCACGATTTTTGTCCCACTCCCTAAACTTCTCACTAAGTTGAATAAGCGACCATTATCGGGTCACTTATCGGACCGTTGCAAACGTAAAAAAAGAAATGGACAAGAAAACTCTCTTTTAATGACAATCCAAGTCCGGTCCACCTCAACTCCTACTCATTTCTGGTTTGCAGATTTCTTCAATCAAGTAGAGGAAGAGATTGACCCAGAGGGTGATGGCGATGGAGAGGATTATTCCCCAGACTAGTTTTGGAATACTATTGGTCCTGAGGCCATCAAAAAGGATGGTTCCCAAGCCTCCTGCCTGAATGGTGGCCCCGATAGTGGCAATCATGATAATGGAGGTGGCTGCCAAACGAATACCCGACATGATGGCTGGAACAGCCAGGGGCAGGCGAATCTTCCTGAGGATTTGCCCCTTGGTCATGCCCATTCCTTGAGCTGCTTCGATTAGGCTCGGGTCAACTTCCAAGAGACCTGCTAGGAAGGACCTGACCAGAATATATTGGGCATAGGCCGCCAAGGCAACAATGGCTGTTGTCTTACCCAAACCCGTTACCGGAATCAGCAAGGCAAAGAGAGCAAAGCTGGGAACGGCATAAAAGAGGGATAGAATATAAACCGAAACCTCTCTCAACTTGGGCAAAAAATAGAGCAGGCCAGTCAGAATAAAGGCAAAAACCAGAGCGAAAAAGAGGGCACTAACAGTCAGCTGAACATGCTCGAGGCTGGCCTGAACCAATTTGTCAGCATCTGCTTTAAAGTAGGCAATCATGCTTACCTCCCTCCGCCCAATTCTTGAGCTCTAGCAGTTGTGATTAGTTTTTCCACTAGGGGATGGGCAGGCTTGTCCAGAATGGATTGGGGCTGGTCAAACTGCAAGATTTTTCCCTGGTCCATAATCATCACCCGTGAGCCCAGTTTGAAGGCTTCATTGATGTCATGGGTAATAAAGACAAAGGTTTTGGTTGACAGGTCTCGGTGAATATCTAACAGACCTTCTTGCAGGTCGTTTCTGGTCAAGAGGTCAATAGCCCCAAAGGGCTCGTCAAAGAGGAGAACCTGAGGGTCTGCGGCCAGAGCCCTAGCAACACCAATCCGCTGTTGCTGACCACCTGACAACTGGGCCGGATAACGCTGGGCGAAATCCTGAGCGGGAAGCTGCACCAATTCTAAGAGTTCGTCTACTCGGCGGTTGATTTTTTCCTTGTCCCACTTGAGGAGCTTGGGTACGGTGGCAATGTTGTCTTTGATCGTCAGATGGGGGAAAAGACCAATTTCTTGCACCACATAGCCGATGTGACGGCGGTGCTCAATGGGGTCCAAATTAGCCAAATCCTTGCCTTCAAAGAAGATTTTTCCCTTGCTGGGCTCAATCAGGCGATTTATCATCTTTAGGGTGGTGGTCTTACCCGAACCTGAGGTTCCTAAAATGGTAATGAACTCTCCCTTATCTATTTTAAAAGAAATGTCATCTACTGCTGGCTTCTGGCCGTAGATTTTACTAACATGGTCGAATTGAATCATGGTTTCTCACTTTTTAATGCTTTGATAATAGTCTTTGGCAACCTTCTGGTAATCTTCCTTCTGGACATCAACCTTGGCGTTAAGCTGGGTAACCTTTTTAGTGGTTAAAGTGGCGGTCACCTGGTTGAGAATGGGTCCAACTTCGGGATATTTCTCTAGAATTTGGTCCCGAACAACCGGAGCCAGATTGTAGGGTGGCCAGAAGGATTTGTCATCCTTGAGCAGGGTAAACTTATCCGTCTGGGCTAACTGCCCTTCTGTCGTATAGGCTGGGGTAACATCAGCATCACCATTCTCAAGAACCCGATATTTGAGGGTGTTGTCATAAACTTGACTGGATTTCCAATCAAATTTGCCATAGGCCTTTTCTAGACCGGCTAGACCATCCTGCCTTTGGTCAAATTCACCCTGGGAGGCAAATCTAAGGTTCTTGGCTTCCTTTTGCAAATCAGAAATGGTGGTAATGCCATACTTTTTGGCAACCGAGGTCCGAATAACCAAGCCCTGGCCATCATTGGCCTGGGCATAATCCAACCAGGTCAGCTTGAATTTCTTTTGATAGTCAGTCTTGACTGTCTGATAGACCTTTTTAGGGTTGGTTTCCATGGGTTTCCCTAGAATGGACAGGAGACCAGTCCCTGTGTACTCGGGGTAGAGGTCGATTTCGTCATGAACTAGGCTGTTGTGGATGAGAGAGCTTGAAATATTGGCTTTCCGCTCCACCTTGTAACCTTTGTCTTCCAGGGCCAAGGCATAGACTTCTGCTACAACCGAGCTTTCAGTAAAGTCCTTGGAGCCCACTCGGATGGTTCCCTTGCCCTGATTGGGGTCAACCATCTTTTGGCCATAGAAATAGAGACCGCCTGAAACGAGCAAGACCAGAGCCAAAATAAGGGATAAAAAGATTTTTCTAGGTCGCATAACGTTTACTCCATCTAATGATTAAATCCAGAGTTAACATGCTGATGAGGGATAAGAGGGCAACGCTGGCTCCTCCGACTACCAGCAGATCATAACGATAAAGACCCAGACCAGTGAAAATGAGACTACCCAAGCCGCCGGCTCCGATATAGGTCGCCAAGGTGGCACTGGCAATGATTTCGACCAGAGCTAATTTGACCCCAGTTAAAATATAGGGCAGAGCTAGTGGCAGAGAGACCTTGAAGGTCAACTGTCTCGAGGTCATTCCCATGGCATGGGCAGTTTCGACCAGACTAGCCGGCACCTGATTGAGCCCCACAACCGTATTGATTAAAATCGGTGCCAAGCCTAGAAAAACTAGGGCGACTAGGGCAGGAAAATGCCCAACGCCTAGAAAGGGAATCAGAATAAAAAGCACACCAAGACTGGGTAAGACCCGCAATCCTTGCGAAAAGGAAGTTATCAGCTTTTGCAATCGAGGATGTTGGTAGGCAAAGTAAGCCAAGACCAGACCTAGAAAGACAGAAATGAGCAGAGCTTCCAAACTAATAGTGATATGTTGCCAGACCGCCTGCCAGTAACTAGGGGCACTGGTCTGGAAATAATGTAGAATTTGATTAAGCAAACAGTCCCTCCCAATTCAACTAGCATCAAGGATAGCTTGAGGACTATAGAATTTCCTGTCCGACTTCTCTGCTGGCCTTTTCCCGCAGGAAGATAGACACTGAACTTTGAACTTAGAATACGTCCTTCCAAGCCCTAGCCCATCACTAGCTTTTTTATTCAGCTAGTAATTTCTAAACAAAGACCGTCTCAAGCCTCCTCTAGTTTGACTGCACTTATTGAATTTCCCCTAGAATACCATAAATCCCTGATATGGTTAAGGATTTAACACAGAATGAGCGAAAAAGAGTATTTTAATTTTTATTGAATTAAAAAGTCCCAAGTCCTTCTAGACTTAGGATTTTTACCTATGAGCTCATTAGGCTGAGGCGAATTGAGAATTGTAGAGGTCGGCATAGAAGCCATTTTGCGTCATCAATTCTTGGTGGTTACCTTGTTCGATGATATTACCATCTTTCATGACTAGAATCAGATCAGCGTTGCGGATGGTTGATAGACGGTGGGCAATCACGAAGGAGGTCCGACCTTCCATCAGCTTGTCCATGGCCTTTTGAATCAATTCTTCGGTTCGGGTATCAACAGATGAGGTTGCTTCGTCCAAAATCAGGAGCGGTGAGTCCTTGAGCAGGGCCCGAGCGATGGTCATCAATTGCTTTTGACCGACCGATAGGGTGACCGAATCATCCAGAACAGTGTCATAGCCCTTAGGCAGGGTCTTGATGTAGTGGTGGACACCGACCGCCTTGGCGGCAGCCAGAACCTGTTCATCAGTAATATGTTCTTGGTTGAAAATCAGGTTTTCCTTGACAGTTCCTTCAAAGAGCCAGGTGTCTTGGAGAACCATAGAAAAGGCATCGTGTACTTCTGAGCGTTTCATATCATGGATATTAACGCCGTCGATAGAAATTCGTCCCTTATTGATTTCATAGAAACGCATGAGCAGGTTAACCATGGTCGTCTTACCAGCACCGGTTGGTCCGACAATGGCAATCTTTTGACCAGGCTTAGCCTTGGCTGAGAAGTCATGGATAATGGTCTTGTCTGGATTGTAGCCAAAGAAGACATTTTCAAAGGCGACATCCCCCTTGACCTTATCCAATTGCTTAGCCTTAACATCTTCCACTTCCATTTCTTCTTCGTCCAGGAATTCAAAGACCCGCCCCATAGCAGCGTTGGCTGATTGGAGTTGGGTAATCCCTTGAGCGATTTGCGAAATCGGTTGGGTAAAAATACGGACATAGGTCATGAAGGCGACGATGGTCCCCATGGTGATGTCACCATTGATGGCCATGCGGGCCCCAACGATACAGACCATGACATAACCGAAGTTACCGATGAACTGCATCATGGGCATCATGATTCCTGAGAAGAACTGAGACTTCCACATACTTGAGAAGAGGTCTTGATTCAGTTTTTCAAAGGCTTCTTTACTTTCTCGACGGGCATTATAGCTGGTAACAACATTGTGTCCGCTATAAATTTCTTCGACATAACCAGAGACGTCAGCCAAGTTCTTTTGTTGCTTTTTGAAAAGCGGTTGACTGCGAGCCATAATCAGACCTGTCAGGAGGAAACCAGCGAAGACTGATCCGATAGCTGTTGCGGCCAAAAAGCCATTGGTCTTAATCATCATAAAGATTGAACCAATTAGGAGCACAATGGAAGCCACCATAGTCACCAGACTTTGGTTAAAGGACTGGGTCATGAGGTCGACGTCATTGGTTACCCTTGAGAGGGTGTCCCCTTGGGCGTGACTATCGAAATACTTGAGGGGAACCTTGTTAATCTTGTCAGCAATGGCATTACGCAATCGTTGTGAAAAGCGTTGAATCAGGGTTGAGACGATAAAGCTGGCCGCATAGGAGACCAGAGCCCCACCGATATAGAGGAGAGCCAAGGTCATGGCGATGGAGCCAATCTTATCTAAGTCAATATTACCAGCCAGCCCCTTGGTCATGGTATCCGTCATTTCCTTGAGCTTATCCGGTCCGATAACGGTAATAGTGCTGGAAATGATAGAAAAGACAACAGCCAGTCCAAACAGTGCCCGATATCCCTTCAAATAAGGAGACATTTGGCTAAGTAATGATTTCTTTTTAGTCTTCATTTTCCAATTCCTCCTTTGAAAGTTGTGAATAGGCAATTTCTTGGTAGACAGAATTTGAGGCCAAGAGTTCCTTGTGGGTACCTTGACCGACCACCTTACCTTGGTCCAGAACCAAGATTTGGTCAGCGTCCATAATGGTTGAAATCCGTTGAGCGACAATCAACTTGGTCAAGTCGCTAGTCTTCTTATTGAGTTCCTCACGCAGGATGCGGTCTGTCTTGTAGTCCAATGCTGAGAAGGAATCATCAAAGATAAGGATTTCTGGTTTACGAGCCAAGGCACGGGCAATAGCCAAACGTTGCTTTTGACCACCAGAGAAGTTGGTCCCACCTTGGGCTACTTCTGTATCCAGGCCCTTATCCTTACTTTCGACAAAGTCCTTGGCTTGAGCCAATTCGAGAGCCTCCCAGATGTCATCATCGCTCAAGTGACCCTGAGCACTCCGACCAAACTGCATATTGGAACGGATGGTACCGCTAAAGAGGACAGCGGTTTGCGGGATATAACCGACCTTATTGTTGAGGTCATCGTGGCTGTAGTCTTCAACCTTGACACCGTCAACCTTGATCCAACCTTCGGTGGCATCATAGAACCGAGGAATCAGATTGACCAGGGTCGATTTACCAGAACCAGTCGACCCGATAAAGGCCACGGTTTGACCTTTTTCAGCCTTGAAAGAAACGTGCTCGATAGCCGCAGCTGAATTCTTGCTGTAACGGAAGGAAACATCGTGCACTTCCACTTGGCCCTTTTGGCCATTATCAGGCTTGGATTGGTTCTTAAACTTAACAGATGGACTGAGAGCCAGAACTTCATTAATCCGCTTAGCAGACACCAGAGCCCGTGGCAGGATAATGAAGATGGCAACCATCATCATGAAACCAATAACGACCTGCATGGCATAAGATGAGAAGACAACCATATCAGAAAAGATCGAAACCCGGTCCTTAACAGCCTTGGCCGCTTCTGCTACCATCTTCATGACCATTGGGCTGGTCTTATCCACTGTTGGAACCTTGACGTCGTTGAGCAGATGGGCGCCAATCCAATAAATCGCTAGCGTCAAACCGCTGAAAACCATGGTCATAACTGGGTTCATCAGAGACATGAGCCGGTAAACAAAGAGGTTGAGTTTGGTCAAGCTTTCATTTTCTTGACGGAACTTCTTGTCCTGGTAATCCTCAGCATTGTAGGCCCGAACAACCCGAACACCCGTTAGAGATTCCCGAGTGGTTGAGTTGAGGGCATCGGTCAAGCCTTGAACCTTACGTTGACGTGGGAAGGCAACAAAGAGAAGGACAGACAAGAGAATGAGAACGATTAGAACCGCTACTCCAACTGCCTGAGTCCAGGAGCCACTCTTGCCCCAAATCTTGGTCAAAGCCCAGATGGCCATAATTGGCCCACGAGTAACCACCTGCATCCCCATGGTAATCATGATTTGTAGCTGGGTCAGGTCATTGGTGGTCCTGGTCAAGAGACTGGGCACGGAGAACCGTTTGATTTCGGCTTGCGAATAGTCGGCCACTTGGTTGAAAATATCAGAGCGCAAGCGAGTCGTGAAACTAGCCGCCGTTCTCGCAGCCAGGAAACCAACAAAGACAGCCATCAAAAAGCTACCAAAGGAGAAGAGGAGCATTTTAGAACCTGGGTCCATGATGTCAGAGGTTGTCGTCCCCTTATTTTGCAGGAGGGTGGTGATTTTAGACATGTATTCAGGTGTCTTCAAATCCATCCAAACCGCCAGCAAAATAAAAATGGTCGACAGAATAATCATGCCCCATTCTTTTGCGCTTAAGCGTTTAAAAATTTTGAACATACTTTTCCTACTTTTCTAAATTAGTTTTGATTTGCAAAAAAACCCGGCGGGCAACTTCCAGATTCTTCTTATCAATATCCTTAAGAATAATCTCTTCGATTTTGGAACGGAATACCTTAATCTTCTCAGCCTTATCAAGGCCAAGTTCTGTCAGAACAATCTGCTTATAGCGTTTGTCCTTGAGGGAAGGCTTGACTTGGATAAAGCCATTCTTCTCCATCCGTTTGATGAGATTACTAGCGACAGATTTGGAAATTCTTAGCCTCTCTTCAATGTCTTTTATGAAAATTTCTTTGTCTCGGTTTTCAAAAAGATAAGAGACCGTAAAGCCTTGGGGGCCAGCTAAATGCTCCACCCCATGCTTTTTGGCCAACTCTTGGACACTAGTTTCCATAGTATTGATGAAAGTTCTGAAAATGTCAAAGGGATCTTTCATGAAATCACCTCACATTTCTGAAAACTAAATAGCTACTATGGGAATTAGTATAAACCGCTAGTCAATCAAAGTCAAGAAATAAGTTTCTATGAAAACTATCCCCTTCTTCACTTCATGAGTTTTTTTGTTCGTTTCAATTTGAACATTAAAACAAAATGCCCTTGAATTATTCGGGAAATCATTGTAAACTTTAATTTGCGAGTATATTTTTGGAGGTATTTATGGATAAACGCGTACTTTTGAAGAGTTCAATTTTGGCGTTTGCTGCTGGTCTTACCCTGTTGGCGACACCTGTTCTGGCGGACCAAGTTGATGTCCAAGTCATGGGAGTCAATGACTTCCATGGAGCTTTGGATACATCGGGAACTGCTAATATGCCAGAGGGACCGGTAGCCAACACCGGTGGGGCTGCTCAATTAGATGCTGGTATGGACCAGGCTCAAGCTCAATTCCAGGCAGAACACCCTGATGGCAATACCACTCGAGTTCAGGCTGGTGACATGGTTGGAGCTAGTCCTGCTAATTCTGGTCTTCTTCAGGATGAACCAACAGTCAAGGTCTTCAACCACATGAATGTGGAATACGGAACCGTTGGAAATCACGAATTTGATGAAGGCCTGCCTGAGTATAATCGGATTGTTCAAGGACAACCCCCTCAACCTGGTCAATTCAATCAAATTGTTGATCAGTATTCAACCGATGGCCAACAAGAGCCAGCCAAACAACAGATTTTAGCAGCTAATATCATTGATCAAAAAACCAATCAAATTCCTTTTGGTTGGCAGCCCTATGCCATTAAGACCATTCCCGTCGGCGATAAGGAGGTCAAGATGGGCTACATCGGTATTGTCACCACAGAAATCCCAAATCTGGTCTTGCGGAAGAACCTGGAGGGCTACACCTTCCTTGATGAGGCAGAAACTATTGCCAAGTATGCCAAGGAATTGAATGACCAAGGCGTCCATGCTATCGGTGTCATTGCCCACGTCGCTGCTGATAACGACAAGGGTGAGCTGGAAGGCGATGCCATTCCTATCATCAATAAACTCAACCAGATTTATCCCGACAATAGCGTAGACATCTTCTTTGCCGGTCACAGCCACAAGTACGCTAATGGAGTAGTTGGTAAGACCCGTGTGGTTCAGCAACCTCCCAAGGCAAGGCCTTCGAAGATGTGCGCGGCGTTCTGGACACCGATACCGGTGACTTTGTAGACATTCCGACCGCTCAGATTATCCCAGTCATGCATGATGCGACTGGCAGTCCTGATATTCAGGCCATTGTCGACGATGCCAATCAGCGAGTTCAGGCAGTCACCCAGGCGAAGATTGCGACGGCTACAACACCCCAAGCAATTACTCGTACAACCAACCAGGACAAGGAAACGGCTGTCGGAGACCTAGTCACCCAAGGGCAACTAGCCATGGCTCGAGAAAGCTACCCTGACGTTGATTTTGCCCTGACTAATAACGGTGGTGTTCGCTCTGACCTGATTGTCAACCCTGATAAGTCCATCACCTGGGGTGCTGCTCAAGCTGTTCAGCCTTTTGGCAATGTCCTGCAAATTGTCCAACTAACTGGCCAACAAATTTATGATGCCCTCAATCAGCAATATGATGAAAGCGAACGCTACTTCTTACAGATGGCTGGCCTCCACTACCTCTATACCGACAATCCTACCGGCGGTCAAGATACGCCTTATAAGGTTGTCAAGGCCTTCAAGGATGATGGTAGCGAAATCGACCCTAGTGCCAAATACAAGGTCGTTATTAACGACTTCCTTTACGGAGGCGGCGATGGCTTCTCTGCCCTAAGAGGTGTCCCTCTCATCGGAGCTGTTGACCCCGATACGGAAACCTTTGTCAACTACCTAAAAAAACAAGAGGCTGCTGGTAAAACTATTGATCAGCCGACCCTCAATCATAAGACCTATGTAACCGTTCAAACATCTAGCAGTTACCTAGACCGACCAGATGGTCGTCACCTTGTCACCATTGAAACTTATCTCGACCGTCAAGGTCAGGAAGTCGGCCAGTCCATTGTCAGCGACCAGTTGATTCAGGAAGAAGAAGCTCCAGCTGCAAGTAAATCTCAAGCTAAAGGTTTGGCAAGTGCTAATCTAACTGTCACACCCCAAACTCAAAAATCAGGAAATACTACTCCTGCTAGCCAAGCTGACCAAGCCAAGACTACTGAAGCTCAAGCCCTCCCTCAAACAGGAAGTGATGAAAAAGTGGCTAGCAGCCTCAGTATCTTTGGTCTCATTCTCGTCTCCTTCGCTGGACTTCTTGCTAAAAGATCCAAGGAAAGAGACTAATGGTCTTTGGAAATCTCAAGTTCCGTTAGCAAATTGAAACTAAGATTTAAAACTCTTGTTCTGCAAGGGTGGCCCAAGGCGGCCTACCCTTGTTTTTCACTAGCTCCAACAATAAATCATAAAAAAACGAATGATAGAGACCTAATTAGGTTTTAACCATTCGCTTTTCTTTTTAGGAAAATCCGTGTCCCACTCTTTAAGCTGACAAATCCTTCTTCTGATAGTAGATGAAACTAATCAGGAGAGCTAAGAAGCTTATTAACAGGGTGAGCCAAAGAGTTGTTTCAGCTAATTTACTATGAGAAAAAATATCTGAACCATTTGCCAAGTAAAAAGGAGTCCAATACTTAAGATTCTTAATATCTGGAATAATGCGGCACATTAAATCCATGACATACATAACCAAAACCAATCCGATAGAAAGCCCTAACTGTTTCTTACGACTGATAGCCGAGATAAGAAAGGTTAGACTGACAATTTCAATCTGCATGATAAAGGCCAGGCCGTGATATGTCAAGAAGGATTTCCAGGAAAAGTCTAGGTCAATCCACCAGATAGCCAGAGCTTCTAACCCCATGCTCAAAACATTGAAAAAGACCAGAACTAGCAGGATTGACAAGAGCTTCCAGCCCAAAATGGACCAGCGAGAAAAGGGCAGACTATAGAGAAATTCACTGGTGTGGCCTTCTTCTTCCTTGGCCAAGCTACTAGTGCCAATCATACTAGCAAACATGGTCGAACCCAGTCCGAACATGAGAACGATCTCGGTAGCAAAGTAACCATTCAGGGTTGCCAGACTAATTTTATCCATTCCCAGAGCCTTGGTCATGTCCCCCATATTAGCGTATAGCTGGGCTGTTTTTGACAACTGGCTTTCCAAATTTTTATAAAGCAGAATACAACCGGCACAGATTAATCCAACGCTGATTGACCAAATCAAGAGACTTTTAACCATCTCTTTCAGTTCATGCTTTAGTAATATCATCCTTGTCCTCCTCATAATAGTGCAAGAAAAGATCTTCCAAGGAAGGCTCTTCAACAAGAAAATCATCTGGAGCCTGCTTGCCTAATTCTGCTAGGAGCTCAGAGCCAGTTCCTGAAAAATTAAAATGGGATTCTTGACCCTGCTTCCAAATGGTTACCCGCTTGGCTTGGGAACGGGTAAGATTTTCAATACTATCGACTGTCAACAACCTGCCAGACTTAATAATGGCTGCTCGCTGGCAGTTATTTTTAATGTCGGAGAGAACATGGGAAGACAGAAGACAGGCTGCCCCCTTAGCACAAGCTTCTTTGATGAGGTCAAAGAACCGTTCCTGCATAAGCGGGTCTAAGCCAGAGGTCGGCTCGTCCAAAATCAGAAGCTCAGGCTGGTGTTGGAGGGCACAGACGATGCTGACTTTCTTACGATTACCTAAAGACAAATCGCTAATTTTCTTTTGCAGAGGAACTTCTAAGATTTCACAGAGACGCTCTGCCTCCTTGCTACAATCCTGCTTATGAGCCTTGGCAGCCAAGGTAATGACATCTTTAGCCTTCATAGACGGATAAAATTGGGCCTCCGAAGGCATATAACCGATATGATTAAGGGCCTTAGGTAAGCTAGAGTATCTATCCCCGAAAAGACTAATTTGCCCACCACTTGGTTTAATCAAGCCCAGTAGGCAGCGGATAGTCGTAGATTTCCCCGCTCCGTTAGAACCAAGGAAACCGAAAATTTCCCCTTTTTCAACGGTTAGAGAAACATCCTCCACTCCCATATGTTTTCCATAATATTTTTGCAGATGATTAATTTCGATAACAGCTGTCATCAGTCTCTCCTTTCTTTATAATCTTTAAGAAGTTGATTGAGGTGTTTGCTATCAATTCGCCGTTTGAGACGATTGAAGTAAAAAATTGTCAGGTATTCCAGCAAAAGAAACAGGACAAAGCAAAGTAAGGTCAACCAGTGGCGATCAAACCAATCAAAGAGATAGGCAAAACCGCCATAAAGAATCGGACAAAAAACTATCCCCAAAAGTTTGCGCCCCCTTAACTGGTCTGCCTCATCAAAGTTATCGAAAAGCCAAACTTGAATTTGACTGATAAAGTAAGCCACCACCACCATTTCGACTAAGCTAGCAATAGCAACAGTGGAATATCCCTTAAACAACTGATAGCAAGCCAAAAAAAAGTAAAGAAGGAAACAATAGGTAGCAGCTTTATACTCAATTGCAATTTCTTGACTTAAAAATATCTGCCACTTAGTTTTCATCTTGAACTCCTTCCTCCAGAACCTGTCTGAGCTGACTGGCATATCTTCTTGAAATGATAACCACTTCCCCATTATCCAGGCTCGCTTCTATTCGCCCAAATGATTGGCTTTTAAAACTAGCAATCCGATAGATATTAACCAAGAGAGACTTGGATGCCCGAAATAAACCCTTGTCGCTGTATCTGGCTGCCAAATTTTTCAAAGTTTGCCCAACTTCATAGACAGCATCCCGACTATAGGCAAAGGTCTTGCCATCAACAGTCTCAAAATAAAGAATCTCATCTAAAAATAGGTAGGAATTTTCACCTTGATTGCTGACTAAGATTCTTGGACGGTCCTCCTCCAAAAGGTCGCAGATAGCTTGAATTGTCGGTGTCATCCGCTGATAGCGAACAATGACCTCTTCTGGACCCCGAGGAACCTTTTCCAAACGTAGCTTCATAGCTTATCTCCTTTGCGACCATTATAGCAGATTAACTAGTGACGTAAAGGCTTTTTCTACAAGTTGCAAATTGCTCTGATAAGATGCAAGTCTTAAAAGAACTAGAGGACTTGCAGGTAGCTCCCGATTTGAGAAAGCGACTAAACAAAAAAACGGAGCCCAGACGGACTCCATTCTTTTTGTTATTTTATTGAAGGATTTAATTTTGCAGAATGAACTGCAAGAGGTTGCCTTTTTAGGATACAGACTCACTTTTCCAAAAAGACAGTAGTCAACATCCCATCACTTCGTTACTTAGGTTCCTAGTTCTGGGTGTCGCCTATGCGGGGACATTCGTAATCCCTATAGGGACAACGCCAGCTTCGCAGTGGTTGATTGGCAGTACTTATCCCATACGGGATAGGTCAAACAGTCTGGGAGACTGTTTGAGAAAACCAATTCAACTTTGCGGGGGTGAGACCTAATAGATGACTAAGGTCGTCACCACTAGACGCAGCGGCTCACATCAATTCCCAGCGTCGCTTAAGCTCCTTGGTCATTGTGTGATCTGTGCGGGGATATTCGTAATCGACTAAAGTCGAAACGACTATCACCTAGACAATACCTTGTGCTGACATTGCTTCTGCAACTTTGAGGAAGCCAGCGATGTTGGCACCGACAACCAAATTGCCTTCGTGACCAAATTCCTTAGCGGCTCCAGCAGCATTTTCATAGATATTCTTCATGATATCATAGAGCTTGCCATCAACTTCTTCAAAGCTCCATGCGGTACGTCCACTGTTTTGAGCCATTTCAAGGGCTGATACAGCAACACCACCAGCATTAGCAGCCTTGGCAGGACCAAAGGCAACGCCAGCCTTGATGAAGACATCAATAGCTCCCAAGGTAGAAGGCATGTTTGCCCCTTCAGAAACAGCTAGGACACCATTAGCCACGAGTGTTTCAGCATCGGTTTCATCCAATTCATTTTGAGTGGCACATGGGAAGGCCAAGTCTGCCTTGATTGACCAAACAGTCTTTTCACCACCGGCAGGTGTGAAGGTAGCGTTTGGACGGGCATCAGCATACTTAACGATGCGTTCGCGTTTAACTTCCTTGATTTCCTTCAAGAGAGCAACGTCGATACCATCTGGATCGTAAACGAAACCTGATGAATCAGATACAGTTACAGCTTTAGCACCCAGTGCTTCCAATTTTTCAACAGCATAGATGGCAACATTACCAGCACCTGAAACGACAGCTGTTTTACCCTTGAAGGTTTCACCGCGGTCCTTGAGCATTTGTTCAGCGAAGTAAACAGCTCCATAACCAGTTGCTTCGGTACGAGCAAGGGAACCACCCCAAGTCAAGCCTTTACCAGTCAAGACACCAGTATATTCGTTACGCAAACGTTTATATTGACCATAGAGATAACCAATTTCACGACCACCAACACCGATGTCACCGGCAGGAACGTCAGTATCTGCACCGATGTGCTTAGACAATTCAGTCATGAAGCTTTGGCAGAAACGCATGATCTCGTTATCTGATTTACCCTTAGGATCAAAGTTAGATCCCCCTTTACCACCACCGATTGGTTGGCCAGTCAAAGAGTTTTTAAAGATTTGTTCGAAACCAAGGAATTTAACAATAGATTGGTTTACAGATGGGTGGAAACGCAAACCACCTTTATATGGGCCAATGGCAGATGAGAATTGAACACGGAAGCCACGGTTGACTTGCACTTGTCCTTTATCATCAACCCATGGAACACGGAAGGAAACAATACGTTCTGGTTCAACCAGACGTTCCAAAAGGTTTTCTTCAATGTATTTTGGATACTTATCAAAGACAGGTACCAAAGATTGGAAAACTTCTTCCACCGCTTGCAAGAACTCAGGTTCATGACGGTTTTGTTCTTTTACTTTTTCAAAAACGCTATCAACATATGCTTTTCCACTTGTCATTCATCTTACCTCCGATATGACATAATTAGTAATTTTTAATTACAGTCTCTATTATAAATTTTCTGAATATTTTGTCAAATATTTTTTGCAAATTTTGGCAAAAAAATTTAAAAAGAGACAAATTTCTATCTATTATTCGGATTTTGCCCTAAAATTTCAAGGGAGATTTTTGCTTTTGTTCCCAGTCTACAGTATAATAAAGACAGAATGTGAGGTTATTTTATGAAATGGTTTCCCTTAGTCGGTGGAATTCTATCCATCCTCTACTCTTTCTTCCTTTTCGCTCATCCCTTGACCAGTGTGGCAACCATTGCCTGGATTATTGCTCTGGTGATTTTTGCCAGTGGTATCTCTAGTTTTTTGGAGTATATCAACCACTCCGACAATCGCAGCTTCTGGCAACTGATTCAGAGTCTCTTCTCCATTATCATCGGCTTTGTCCTCTTGATTAGTTCCGTCTTCTCACTGGCTATTGCCTTTATGACAGTCATTGCCTACTGGGTGCTTTTTTCAGGAATTCTGCGACTCCTAACTGGTTTCCAGTTACGGAGACTTGGTTTTCCAAGAAGTTCTTTACATATTTACTCTGCTGTACTTACGATTATCTTCGGTTTGGTCCTTCTAGGAGCACCTCTCTTATCTGCCAGTGTTATTGGTCTCTTAATCGCCCTGGTCTTCCTTTTTGTTGGCCTAATTCTTCTGTCTATCTTTTTTAGGTTGAATTTTGACTAAAAGGTTCTTCTACCTTTTCTCAGGGAGTGAGGTGAATCGCTATTTCATTAAATTGATTTACCTCACTCTCCCATTTTAAGGTTCAAGGGATCTAAAACGGCAGTCGCTAATAGGAACTGCCTACCTCCCTTACTAACTTCACAAGTAAACTATTATCGAGTTTACTTGTCTCCAGTCGCGGGATTCAAGCTACACTGTAACCTTTTTATTGTCCATCCCGCACAGTCGACTTGGTTTTCTCCGACGGTCTCCCAGACTGTTGAACCTATCACTTTCCTGGTAAGGAATAAGGATTTACCACCGCTTCACTGGCATCTTCTACAATAAAAATTAAGGCGATGTGGAGATAAAACAATCGACCACATCGTTTTATCCTAGCTAGAGAGTTGGTAAAGACGCTTGATGTTAAAAAAGTAATGAGGCTTGGGCTTTGGTCCTAGCCTCATTTTGGTAATTCTTCTTATTAACTTGAACTAGGGACGACTATAAATTATTAACTAATATAGTAAGGATTATCCTTAGAGCAATCTGCATCTGCTTTTCTTGTCTATCCTGTGATGCCTAGTTGGAAGAAAAGAATTTTTAAAAATAGTAAATTTACTATTTACAAATTCAAAATCTTTTGGTAGATTTAATTTAGTAGAGATACTAATTTTTTTGAGAAAGGAATCTAGTAAAAATACTAGATTTAGAAATGAGATGAATAGGCAAGTTTTAAATGGAAAGAGGATTGGGCTTGTATTTGGAACCTTTGCACCAATGCATATTGGACATGTTGACTTGATTACCAAGGTTAAGCGAGAATGTGACCAAGTTTTAGTCATTGTCAGTGGGACAAATTCTGAGGATGACAGAGGGGCGAGGACGGGACTTCCACTGAGCAAGCGGTTTCGGTACGTTCGAGAAGTTTTTTATGATGATGAATTGGTCCTGGTTGATAAACTAGACGAAACTGGAATGCCTGCTTATCCTGATGGTTGGCAGCAATGGGTTCTTGCCTTGAAAGCTTTGATTGACAAGAACTGCCAGGCCACTGCTGCAATCAAGATTTATGTGGGAGAATCTATTTATCAAAAGAAATTAGCCCATTACTATCCTCAAGCTGAGATACAACTGGTAAAACGCTCAATTATTCCCATTTCTGCTAGTCAGATTCGCAAGAACCCTTTGGCAAACTGGCGGTACATTACCAAGCCCTTTAGACGACATTTTACGAAAAAGGTTTTAGTTGTTGGTTCTGCTTCGGGTGGAAAAACGACTTTGGTCAAGGATTTGGCTAGAACCTACAATGCCCCTTACTCTCTGGAGTATGCTAGGTCATACCAAGAGACCTATAATGTTCGCGATGAAGAATTAGATGCCAATGACTACGTTCACCTCTTAACTGATCAATTTGCCCAGACTTCCCACTTAATTGATCAGGGACAACATCAAGGTCTCATTTTTGCTGATACCAATTCGACAGTCACCAAGGCCTATATTGACTATTATCTCAAAGAGAATTTAAGTTCTGAAGAATTGGCAACTTTAAACCATCTCTATCGAATTACCTTAGCTCAAGAGAAATGGGATCTTATTTTCTTAGTCTTGCCCAAGTCTGATTATGTCGATGATGGCTTTAGGGATATGTCTATGGCTGATAGGGAAACCCGGGAATGGTTTACACAACACCTGCTTAATTTGCTTCAGCCCTTCGCTGATAAACTTGTCATTTTAGGCCAAAGGAGTGACTCTAAACATTTCTTTATTGATAATTATCAGACAGCAAAGGCTGCCATTAAGGAACGACTGGGAATCGATGTTTAAACGTTAGGAACAATTATGAAAACACTAGTAAATAGAACATTAAAAAAATGGCGGGGAATTTGGCTGGAAACCAAGCAAGGCTACCGTTATATGGTATGTGAAGCTAGGCAAATGGGAGCAAAAGAAGTTTTTAAACTTGTTATAGCAGACCTATTTCTTGGTCGAAGCCTCTTCCAATGGTGCTATCTCCTTACCTTATCAAGCATCCCCTTTCTATTGGAATTGACTGTTGCCGACCATGATTGGTTAGGCTTGTTGGCTAGTTGGACAGGTATAGTTTGTGTCATTTTAGTTGGTGAGGGTCGATACAGCAACTACTTCTTCGGTCTCATCAACTCTCTTATCTATCTCTACCTCTGTTTGACAGCAAAGGGTGGTGCCTTCTACGGCGAGGTTGCTACCACGACCTATTTCACAGTGATGCAACCTATTGGGCTTTTTATGTGGCTCAATGCCAGTCGCCATAAATCGCAGGAGCAAAGTTTTGTGGTCCGCTCGCTTGACTTGAAAGGTTGGATAAAAAATCTAGGTCTAACCATCTTAACTTGGCTAGTTATGGGCTTTGCCTATCAATCTATTAGCTCTAATAAGCCATTTCGTGACAGTATTACTGATGGCACCAATGTTACCGGCCAACTGTTGATGAACGAATACTACTGGGAGCAATGGCTCTTTTGGGCGGCTACCAATATTTTTTCCATCTACCTCTGGTGGGGAACCAGTATTGCTATGTAGGGAATGTACTGGGTCTACTTGCTAAACAGCCTGTTTGGATGGTATACTTGGAACAAGGAGGCAAAACTTGCCCAAACTAATCAGACTAAGGAGTCTCTATGACGGTTAGAAATTTTGAACAGATCGGTAGTGAAAAGGAATTTTTGGAGACCTATCGTGAAGAGCTAAAAGACAAGTACGAGAAGCCTTCTGTAACTGTTGACAGTGTCTTGTTACGCTATCACGAAGGCCAGCCTCAAGTCCTTTTAATTAAACGAAAGACTCATCCATTTAAAGATTGTTATGCATTAAGTGGCGGTTTTGTAGAAAAGGATGAAGACTTAGATCAGGCTATCCGTAGACAGGTCAAGAAAGAGACCAATGTCAATCTGACAGAAGATCAGATAGAACAACTAATAACAGTTGGAACTCCTGGACGCGATCCTAGACTCTGGGTGATTACGGTTGCCTATCTTTGCTACTTGAAAACAACTGATGAGAGTCGTGCACGGGCTGGTGATGATGCCGCTTCACTCCATTGGGTCAATATCTTCGCGAAAGATAACCAGTTGCAACTTTTTGAAGATGGTCAAGCCCTGAGTCGGGAGCAGCTAGCTTTTGACCACTGGCAGATTCTAGAGACCGCTATCAACCGCATCAAAGGTCGCCTAGAATATTTTCCAACCATTTTGCAAATCATGCCTCAAGAGGAAACCCTTACAGCCTACCGAGAGCTTTTCGGATGTTTCAACGAGAACTACCTCAAGATGGATTCCACGAATTTCTTGCGACGCTTTAAACGTCTTTTTACAAAAACGGACAAGAAAAAAGCTACCCGCACAAAGCGGGCAGCAACCTACACTTATAAAATTGAAGAATTATAAGAAGGCCAGCCTAAGGGTTGGTTTTCTTTTGCCTAGAAAGATTCAGGAAGGGAACTAGCAAAAAATCAGGCTGACTGTCGTAAATCTATCAAGCTAGCCATAGAATATTAAGAATACTAAGTTCTGACACGCTAACTTATAATGACGCTTTAAGGACTGCTATGCCATTATCCCGCTTGGTCACTAAACTGGCTCATATAGAGGTCGTGGTAGAAACCTTTGTCAGCCAAGAGACTGTCGTGGGTGCCCTGCTCAATGATTTGACCATCCTTGAGGACGAGAATTTTATCAGCCTCTTGAATGGTGGAGAGGCGGTGGGCAATGACAAAGCTGGTCCGACCTTCCATCAGTCGACTCATGGCCTTTTGTATCAAGAGTTCCAACCTGGTATCAACCGAGGAGGTTGCTTCATCCAAAATCAAAATCTTAGGGTCAGCCAAGAGGGCCCTAGCAATGGTCAGAAGCTGCTTTTGACCCAAGGAGATGTTGCTGGATTCCTGATTCATTTCCATATTGTAGCCACCTGGCAGGGTGCGGATAGAGTGGTCAACATTGGCTGCCTTGGCTGCGGCAATGATTTCTTCATCGGTCGCATCCAGTTTAGCAAAACGAAGATTGTCCTTGATGCTTCCTTCGTAGAGCCAGGCATCCTGGAGCACCATGCCGAACTGTCTGCGATAGTCCTGACGAGACAGGTGGCGAATATCGTGGCCATCCACCGTAATGGCTCCCTTGGTAACATCGTAGAACCGCATGAGGAGATTAATCAAGGTTGTCTTACCAGCTCCCGTTGGACCGACGATGGCAATCATTTGGCCAGGCTTGACATCCAAATTGAAGTCCCGAATCAGTGGCTTACCTTCCACATATTGGAAATCCACATGATTGAAGGAAACTTGTCCAGTCAGGTCATGAGAAAGGTGCTCGGTCACTTCTGCCACTTCATTATCCTCATCAAGAACGGCAAAAATCCGTTCTAGAGATGAGCGAGCCGACTGGAGCATGGAGGCAAGCTGGGTCAGGGTTTGGATAGGTTGACCAATCTGCCAGAGATATTGAACAAAGGCCTGGAGATTACCAATCGTCAACTTACCTGCGATAACCTTGAGTCCGCCCCAGACCGCAATAATCAGGTAGGAGGAATCCGAGATGGCATTGAGAATAGGCATCATGATACCGGAAATAAAGCTGGCCTTGAAACCGACCTCCTGTAATTCATCGAGGATACCGTCAAATTCCTTGGCGGAAGCTTCTTCACGACCGTAGAGCTTGATGACATTGAAACCGGTCAGATTTTCCTGAACAAAGCCATTCATATCTCCCAGAACGTCAGCCTGACGTTTGAAATAGGGCTGAGATTTCTTAAGCAAATAAGAAGCCGAAAAATAGGTGATGGGAATAGTTGCGATGACAAAGAGTCCCAGCTGGATATTGAGGTAGAGAACCATGGCAACAACCATAATCAGGGTCAAAACTGCATTGATAACCTGGAGGAAGGATTGTTGCAGGGCATTGGAAACCGTTTCGACGTCGCTGGTAAAACGGCCCAGCATGTCACCGAATTTATGCTTATCAAAGTAAGAAACGGGTATCTTATTGATTTTATGACTGAGGTCGTGCCGCAAATCGTGAATGGAGCGTTGCACCGTCCTAGTCATGAAAAAGTTGGAACCGTAACTACCAATCTCAGAAAGCAACCCGCGAATGATATAGACAATAATCAAAAAGAGAATCTTCTGTCCATCAATAGGCCGTCCAGCCATAAGGCTGGAGGTCAATTCGGTCACCATAAGGCCCAAAATAAAGGGCTCGATAACACTAGCTACTGCTGCGACTATCTTGAGAAAGACTGCTAGATAGAGGGTGCCTTGATAATGTTTGAGATAGTCCCAGAGACGTAAAAAGACATTTTTTGACATAAGTCACCTTTCTAATTGCGATGTTTATGTAGCTTAGTTAATAACACCCACCTACATAAACTAGTAAGTGAGCTAGAGATTTTCAATAGAAAAACTCATAGTCAAACAAGTGCTTTAGCATTTTGTGAGACTGCTCAATTGAACTCGCCTACGACTCTGTGAAAAAAGATGAAATATCCTGGATGCCTCATTGCATCTTCGTCTCCTTCCCTATTTTTTCTTTGAGTCGCTTTACGGCTTAGTATCTTTCTAATCTTCTAAGAGCTTGCCAGACTTGAGCTGGGAGTCTGCGATTTCGCGATAAATATCGTTGGTTTTCATCAGTTCTTCATGGGTGCCTCGACCGACGATTTGGCCTTCGTCAAGGACAATAATTTGGTCAGCATCCATGATGGTTCCCACCCGCTGGGCAACAATCAAAACTGTGGCATCCTGAGTGACTTCCTTGAGGCGTTTTCGCAGTTGAGCATCCGTCCTGTAGTCCAGAGCTGAGAAGGAATCGTCAAAAATATAAATATCAGGCTTTTTGACAACGGCACGGGCGATGGCCAGACGTTGTTTTTGACCACCAGAAAGGTTGCTACCACCTTCGGCTAGGTGGGTGGCATATCCTTCCTCACGGCTGTCGATAAATTCCTTGGCCTGGGCTACCGATGCTGCCTGGTCCAATTCCTCGATGTCAGCATCACTCTTACCATACTTGAGATTTTCCTCAATGGAGCCAGTAAAGAGCAGGGCCTTCTGGGGGACAAAGCCGACCTTTTGCCGCAGAGCCTTGAGATTGTAGTCTCGCACATCAACACCGTCAACCAAAATCTTGCCGAGGGTGACATCGTAGAAACGGGGGATCAAGCTAACCAGGGAGGATTTCCCCGAACCCGTCGAACCGATAAAAGCCGTTGTTTGACCAGGTCCCGCCTTAAAGGAAATATCATGAAGGACGGGACTTTCAGTTTCACCTGGGTAGGCGAAGGTGACATGGTCAAATTCCAGATAGCCTCTGCTGGCGGTTTCGGTCACCCCGTCAGGATTTTGCGAAATTGAGAGGGGCATGTTCATGACCGCATTAATTCGCCGACTGGAAACGACCATCCTTGGGTACATATTAAAGAGATTGGCGAAAATCAGGAAGGAAAAGAGAGCATGGAAGCTGTATTCAATGAAGGCCACCAAATCCCCAATTTGCAGGTTGCCCTTATTGAGGGGCTCAAGAGCAAACCAGACAATAGCCACAATCATAGCCACAATAATCTGGATAAACATGGGTTCAGTCAGACCAGTCAAAGTGAAAAGTCGAGTTGAAATACTAGCATAGACCTGATTTTTTTTATCAAAGCGCTCTTCCTGGAATGATTCCCGTGCAAAGGCCCGAATAACCCGAAGTCCAGTCAGATTTTCTCGGACATACTGGTTAATCTTGTCCAGGGTCTTTTGTTGCCGTTCTGATAAGGGCCTTGTCTTAATGGCTACATAAGCAATAGTCGCAATCAAGAAGGGCATAAAAACTGCCACGACCCAGGCTAAGGAAGGACTGGTCATTAAGATCATGATGACTGAAAAGGCCATCATGAGCGGGGTCACCACTCCCATTCGCAAACTCATTTCGGTGAACTGCATGAGAACAAAGGCATCATTAGTCATCCGTGTTACCAGCGACGAAACACCGATTTTCTCATATTCCTCGTGGGAATAGTCCTGCAACTTAGCATACATATCCCGCCGCAGATCTCGGACCATATTGGTGGACAATTTCCCAGTTGCATAGGCCAGGGTTATACGGCCAATAATCCCTAAGATGACAACAGCCAACATAATCAAGGCCCAGAAGGTCAAGGCCTGCTTGTCCTTGGGATTGATAGCCTGGTCGATCATCCGTGCCAAGACCGTCGGTAGACCAAGATTGACCACCACAAATAAGAGGGCCCCTAAGAGATCATAAACCAACCACTTGGGATACTTTTTCAAATAAGACCAAATAAGGTTCATAGAGTATTTGATTTCCTTTCATATAGTAAAATCACTTTACTTTTCTTTCGATATAGTCCATTAGCAAGTAAGTAGTGTTTAAAATATAATTAATTTCCGATTCTCTAAATTCTTTGGTAAAGTCATGTTTAAAAAGTTCGTTTTGCACAATTTCATAAATTCTTAGGTGTTGCATAACCAAATTTATAAATTCTTTAGGTACATTCTCACTTTTCAAATATTCACTAATAATACTCTTCTGATTTTCTAATGATTTATTATTAGTGAATAATTGCTTTAATAATTTTTCTAAAGCTAACCGTGAATTATTTACAGACTCATGATATTGACGATTTGATAAGCAAACAATTGACCTATCCCAAACTTCTACTACATCTGGATATTTTGAAAAACGTTTTTCTATTTTTGGAGTTGTTTCTACTTGAGCATTGCTAAATTTAGCAATTACTTCATTTTTTAATTCATTGATTTGTTGCGGAGAAGTACCCTTTTTTGACTCAACTAAATAAGTTAAAAACAAGATCATTTGACTTGGAGTAAAGTTAGAAAAATTTTGGTTTGCAACTTTTTGTTTATTTGTATACTTTGGGGGATTCTGATATGTTATCTTAATATCGTGTTCTGCTCCAAAAGAGTTAGTCAAAGATAAAATCTCAGCCATCGTAAAATTATCTTTAATTATAGTAGCAATTCTCATTATCCAGGTACTGGGTATTTTTTCCATTCTTCGACTCCCTATAAAATCTAAATGCAGTGAATCAAACGGATTCCTCCATTTAATTTTATCCTAATTCTCTAGCTCGCTCAAATACTCATAGCGTTCGTACTTGTCTAGCAGGTCTTGGTTGAGCTGGTCCAGTTCTTTCTGGAGCTCGGCTAACTTGGTGAAGTCACTGCCGTAATTTTGCATGTCAGCTTCGACTGCCGCAATCATATCCTCGAGTTCAGCGATGTCATCCTCAATAGAAGCCCATTCCTGCTTTTCCTGCCAGGACATGCGTTTCTTTGAGGAGCTGGCTAGCTCTTCTTGGGAAACTTCCTGATCTGTCTTTTCAGATTTCTGACTAACTTGACTGGCTTGATTTTTCAAGAATTCTTGTTCATCCAAATAGTCGGTATAATTGCCGAAAAATTCCCGAACACCACCATTTTCAAAGGCCAAAATTTTATTGGCCACCTTGTCGAGGAAATAACGGTCGTGACTGACGGTGATAACAGCACCACCGAAGCCTTGGAGGAAATTCTCTAGGACAGTCAGGGTCGCAATATCCAGGTCGTTGGTCGGCTCGTCCAAAAGGAGAACATTAGGCTTTTCAATCAGAATCTTAAGCAGGTAGAGTCGCTTCTTCTCACCGCCCGAGAGCTTGGCAATCTGAGTGCCGTGGCTGGAGCGGGAAAAGAGGAACTGTTCCAAAAGCTCGGTAATACTGGTGGTGCCAACGGTCGTCTTAACTTCATCAGCCACCTCTTGCAGGTAATTAATGACCCGCTTGCTCTCATCCATGCCCATGATTTGCTGAGAAAAATAGCCAATTCTGACCGTTTCGCCAATCTCCAGTTGACCAGAGTTGGGTTGCAAATCACCATTGATAAGATTGAGCAGGGTCGATTTACCGACACCATTATCACCGACAATTCCAATACGGTCCTTATTCTGAACCAAGAGATTGAAGTCTTTCAAAATGGGCTTGTCTGGATAGGCAAAGGAGACATCCTTGAAGTTGAGCACCTTCTTACCAATCCGACTAGTCTGGAAATTGATTTCCAAATCATTGGTCATACTGGTACTTTGAACCTGACCTTTGAGCTCCTGAAAGCGATTGATTCTAGCCTGTTGCTTGGTTGCCCGAGCCTGGGGCTGGGTCCGCATCCAAGCTAATTCCTGCTTGTAGAGCTGCTTCTTCTTATGCAGGCTGGCCGCTTCTCGCTCGTCCCTTTCAGCTTTGAGACGAACATAATCCTGATAATTGCCCTGGTATTCGGTCAGTTGGGCATGGTCCAATTCAAAAATTCTTGTTGCCACATTATCCAAGAAATAGCGGTCATGGGTAATAAAGAAGACGGTTTTCTTAGAGGTCTTGAGGAAATTGGTCAGCCAGGCAATGGTTTCAATATCCAGGTGGTTGGTGGGCTCGTCCAAGAGCAGGAGATCAGCATCTCCCAGCAAGACTTGAGCCAACTGAACCCGCCGTCTCAGACCACCGGAAAGTTGGTTGACTTTCTGGGTCAAATCAACAATTCCCAGCTTAGATAGGACGGTCTTGACTTCGCTCTCAATGGTCCAGGCATCCAAACTGTCCATCTGAGTCATGACCTGCTCAAGTTTTTCTTGATTGGTCTCATCATAATGGAGCATGAGCTCCTCATACTGGCGAATCAGAGCCATTTCCTTCAAATCAGATGAGAGAACAGTGTCCAGAACCGTCTTACTATCATCAAAATCGGGCTCCTGGGTCAGATAGGCAATCTTATAATCTTTGGCCTTTAAAAAAGGGGAGACATCCCCATCAAAACCAATCTTATCTGCCAGGACATCCAAGAGGGTCGTCTTACCAGTCCCATTGACCCCAATCAGACCGATTCGGTCCAAATCATGGATAATGAAGAAAATAGCTTTAAAGACAGTCTTATCACCAACTGACTTGGTCAATCCTTCCACAATAAAATCGCTCATATTTCCTCCTTGAGCAAGAAAATTCTTTGTTTGTTTACATAAATATAATTATGTCGTTTCCGGATTAGCTACTTTACTTAGTTAGCTCTGCCAGAGCTCTTTCACTTCGACCTATCTCTGACAAAATCTAGGATAGCTTCTTGCTGATTGGCTAAGTCGCCCTCGACAATAGCCGCTTCAATCTGATTGAGCAGCTGACCTAGGGTAGGGCCTGGCTTGAGACCTAAGTCTTTCATAAGAAGGCAACCGTTGACGACGATTTCCTTCTTATCATGGATAAGCAGACTGGCGTCCAACTGGCTAATAAGGTCAAAATCGACAGCCAAGCCTTGGCCTTGACGAAGATTTTCCGCTAGCTCAGCCAGTTCCTTGCCATAGCGATAAATCGTTTGTTTGTTGTGACTGGCCTGCAGGCGGTGCCTATAGATGGCAACCAGGTCGGTCACCGTCTTTTGAAAATGACTGGGGGTCTTCCACTTCTTGAGAAAGGGCTTGCAATCCCTTATCTTGAGGGCCAGGCAGAGAGCTGACCAGGCCTGCTCGCTGGTCGCAATGACAAAATCATCGGCATAATCTTCCAGCATGCTAGCCAGTTGTTGTGACTTGTTCCGCAAATCTGGCAGGTAATCATAGACTCCAGCATCAATCAAAGCCGCTAAACCTTGCTGCCAATGGGGAGCGGTCAGGAGTTTATCAAATTCAATAAAAGACCGCTCAACTGAAATCTTCTCCAGAAGGGGGGCATAGGTCTTCATAGCTGCAAAGGTCTGGTCTTCAATGGCGAAATCCAGACTGGCCGAAAAGCGAAGTCCCCGCATAATTCTCAGAGCATCCTCGCTAAAGCGTTCCTCAGCCTTGCCGACTGCTCGCAGGACTTGATTTTCCAAATCTGCAAGTCCATCAAAGAGGTCGATGACTTGGGCATCTTCCGCCAAGGCAAAAGCATTGACCGTAAAATCTCGTCGCTTGAGGTCCTCTTCTAGAGAGCGAACAAAGGAAACACTCTTGGGCCGGCGATAATCGACATAGACATCCTCGGTCCGAAAGGTCGTTACCTCGTATTCGCCACCATTTTCCAGGACCAAGACGGTGCCATGCTCAATCCCAATGTCCACCGTCCGCTCGAAGATAGCCTTGGTTTCCTGGGGATAGGAGCTGGTGGCAATATCGACATCGTGAATGGGCCGCTTTAGGAGGGCATCACGCACCGAACCGCCGACGAAATAAGCCTCGAAGCCCGCTGCTTTTATCTTCTCTAAGACTGGCAAAGCCTCCTGAAACTCAGAAGGCAACTCTTTTAATCTCATAGTAATTCTTCCAAACCGTAAACCAGTTCCTCTCGCTTAACCACTTCCTTGATACCTAAGTTAACCCCGCTCATAAAGGAAACACGGTCATAGGAATCATGACGAAGGGTCAGGCCTTGCCCCTCTGCCCCAAAGATAACCTCTTGATGGGCAACCAGGCCAGGTAGGCGGACCGAGTGGATACGGAAGCCATCAAATTCAGCTCCCCTAGCACCTGCAAGGGTTTCTTCTTCATCTGGTGCTCCTTGCTTCTTAGCAGTCCGCACCTTCTGAATCAACTCAGCAGTCTTGATAGCTGTCCCGCTTGGAGCGTCCTTCTTCTTATCATGGTGAAGCTCAATGATTTCCAAATCTGGGAAATACTTAGAAGCTTTAGCCGCAAATTCCATAAGAAGAATAGCACCGATAGCGAAGTTAGGGGCAATTAGCCCACCAATCTTCTCTTGCCGGGAAAGCTCGGTCAATTCTGTGATTTGTTCCGGTGTGAAACCAGTTGTTCCAACAACGGGAGCAAAGCCATTTTCTAGGGCAAAACGAGTATTTTCATAGGCAACCTTGGGCATGGTGAAATCCACCCAAACCTGGGCATCTAGACCAACTAGGTCCTCCTTTTTATTGAAAACAGGCACGCCATCCACTTCTTTTTCGGTAGCAAAAGGGTCCAGCAGACCAGCCAACTGGAGGTCTGCATCCCCCTTGACCATATCGACGGCTGTTGAGCCCATCCGGCCCTTGAATCCTGCTACAATTACTTTGATACTCATAGATTTCCTCCTAAACTAAGCTAACCAAGTCAGTCCCAATCTTGCCAAATGGCATTACCATTCAGCCTTGGGCGTGAAGCCAACTGCTACTGCCCCTTCTCCTAGGTGGGTCGAAATAACACCACAGAAAGGGACGATGTCCAAATCACCTTCAAAACCACTAGCCAAGAGCCGCTCTCGAAAACTTTCAGCCTTGCCTTGGGCATTGGCCTCAATAATCCAAGTCTTATAAGCTCTCTGACCAGACCGCTGGTCCAAAATCTCGACCAGACGCTTGAGGGCCTTCTTCTCGGTCCGAACCTTCTCGAAAACCTCAATCACGCCGTCATTGAAATACATGATAGGCTTGATGTTGAGGAGATTTCCCAAGAGGGCAACCCCATTGGAGAGGCGACCACCCTTGACCAGATGGTCCAGGTCATCCACCATAATAAAGGCTTCAGTGCCAGCAATCATGGTCTCCAACTGGGCCAAAATCTGCTCAAAGCTGTGGCCAGCCTGAGCCCCATCCAGAGCCGAAGTCACCATATAACCCATGGGGCTAGAGGTAATCTTGCTGTCGGGAAAGGCGATAGTCAGCTGGCTATGCTCCTCAATCAGATACTGGATGTTTTGCCAGAAACCAGAAATCCCGCTGGAAAGAAAGATACCTAATACATGGGTATAGCCACCCTTTTCCAGATTAGTCAGGGCATCGTCCAAATCAGCGATGCTGGGCTGGCTAGTCTTTGGTAAGCTAGAAGCCTGCTGCATCTTGGGATAAAACTCTTGAATGGTCAGATTCTTGCCTTCGACATAGGTCTCCCCATTAATCATGATGGGAATATCTAGAACATAGAGGTCAGGGTGACCAATATAGGCCTGGGGCAGATAAACCGAAGAATCCGTAATAACTGCTAATTTCATCTTAAAATTCCAGAGTGATGCCTGGACGGTCAAGGGCAATTTCTGATACTTCGTAGGTCATCCTTTGCAGGGTTTCCAAGAGGGGACTTGCCAAGCTTTGTACTTCTTCTTGAGAAAATTCCTTTGGCTCGTTAACCAGACGGTTGTGAACATGGACCATTTGTGAGATAACGCCAGCGATGACGAATTCTTCACGCACAATTTGGAACTGGAGAACCGCTACCAAGTGGGTTTTGGTTTTCTTTTCGTCCTTGCTGACCAATTGGAAGGTGACTTCAACATTGGTTTTGGGCTCACCATTTTGTTTTTCCCATTCTAAATTGCGGGCATCATAGTGGTATTGATTGACAAATACTTGATCACGAGTTAATTCCATTATTTTCTACTCCTAATTTGAATCTTTTAACTAGCTTATTATAGCACACTTCGCCCTGGCTTAAAAGGGAGTGGAGCCTAATTCACGACAAACGCATGAATGTTTCTTCTCTGTTTTACCATAGACGATCACTTTTTTGACTAGATTAATTTCTTCAAATACTGGTCAAAGTTCATCCCTAAGTTGAATTTTTTCCGTCTCAAACTCATTTTCTTGCCAACATCTAACTGTTTAAGCACAGCTAAACAAAACTTATCCAGCACGTTCAAGTTAAAAGCTAATTGTTTATTTAAGGTCTTGTTGGCGTCCTCACGAAAGACAACATCCAACTGCCAATGCATGCTCTCAATTTGCCAATGCCCACGGACATAAGCACAGAATTCCTTAGCACTTGCCTGACAACTTAAGATAA
>NZ_JMLC01000003.1 GCF_000686605.1 Streptococcus sobrinus DSM 20742 = ATCC 33478
TCTGCTAGTGTTAACTGTTTCCCTTTTGGTGTATAATAGTCTTGCATCTCAGAGTCCTTCTAATTGTTGTTGTGGTGATTACAATTATATCTCTCTGAGGTGTTTTTTTATACCCTTGTGCTGGCTAACTTCATTTTAGAACTTTCAGTCTTTTTAAATTCAAAAATTTTTCAAAAAAATATTTTAATACTACTTGTCAAACCAAGAAATAGATGGTAGAATAATTTCTGCATTTGCGGGAGAGAGAAAAAACAGGAGGATAGTATTTTAATACTATTCTCCTGCCTGGAAACTTCTCTGAAACACTAGATATAGTATTTGAAGTTTGGGGGTGACACAAGATGTTGGTGAAGATGTCAAGTGTGCTAAAAGGGAGTAAAGAAAAGAACAAAAATCTAAGATTTGATTTGCAACTTGCTCTACTAATTACTATTGGTATTTTGATTGCTTTCGCTTTGGGAGCAATCGAGCATAAGGTAAGTTCAGATACATCTTCTTCAGAACATCCTGTTGCCCAGACTACTGGCAAAATTTTGCCTTTAGATGTTAGTGGTGTCTTGAATGGCGATTATTCAAGTGTGGTAGGTACCTGGAAAGGTGAGTCTGGTGCTAGTATCACCTTTGATACAGCAGGTCAAGTCACTTACAAAACAAAAAAGGGTAAGACCAGTAAAGGTCAAATTTATAATGCTCGTCTCTTGGACGGACGGTTGGAAGCCCAATTTCAAATCAAAGGCGGAGATGTCGTCAGCATCTTCCTTGTTCCGACTGGCACAGCAAGTAAATATGAAAACCAAACCTATCGGTCTGATGCTGTTCTCGTGAATTCCAAGACTTCAGATGATAAACATCCCTTTTACAGATAATTATGCTTTCCCATTTTTGAGTTAATGAGCGTATCGTTCATTAACTCTTTTTCTATTTCGGAAGGTAAAAAAATTAATACCCAAGAAAATATCAAGATTTAAACTTTGATTTTCATCAACTGTAATTAGAATAGAAAGAAAATTATTATTTATGCATAAAATCGTTTTTTTACGAAAAAACCTTGACATTTATACAATATTCTTTTAGAATAATCACATATTTATTCATAGCGAGGTAAAATACATGAAAGTAGCAATTGTCGGTGTAACAGGTTATAGCGGACTGGAATTAGTTCGTCTCCTGGCCCAACACAGCCAAGTCCAAGTAGCATCCGTCCATGCTACAAAAGAAATTGGCCAGAAGCTATCAGACCTCTATCCCCATCTAAATGGTATTTGTGATTTGCAGCTTGAAGAATTTCAAGCTTTGAATATTATACAAAATACAGACCTAGTCTTCTTTGCCACCCCTAGCGGCGTTGCCAAGGAGGCGTCAGAAGTCTTTGTCCAACATGATTTCCCCATGATTGACCTCTCGGGGGACCATCGTTTGCCAGCTGCGGTCTATGAAAAATGGTATGGCAAGAAGCCAGCTAGCCCTGCTGTTTTGGATAAATTCACCTATTCTTTGGCAGAATTTGCTAATGACAAACTGGGAAAATTTATCTCAAATCCTGGCTGCTATGCGACAGCGACAGAACTGGCTTTGATTCCACTCATGACTTGGGATAAGGTTGATTTGGATTCCATCATTGTTGATGCCAAGAGTGGTCTGACTGGAGCTGGAAAGAAGTTGGCTGAGTCCAGTCACTTTGTCAATGTCCATGATAATTATATGACCTATAAGGTCAATAAACACCAGCATATTCCTGAAATTGTCCAAGAGTTAAAGAAATTTAATCCTAATTTCCAACATCTGCAATTTTCAACCTCCCTCCTGCCTATCAATCGGGGCATTATGGCTACGGCCTATATCAAGTTGACGGCAGATGTCAGCCAGAAGAAAATCAAGCAATGTTACCAGGAATTTTATGGAGACAAACCTTTTGTTCGACTGCAGGCGGGCCTGCCTAACTTACACGATGTTCTTGGTTCGAACTTCACGGATATCGGCTTTGCCTATAATCCGGTAACTAAGATTTTAACCGTGGTTTCTGTCCTTGATAATTTGGTCAAGGGAGCTGCCGGCCAAGCTATTCAGAATATGAATTTGGCCTTCGGCTTTGCAGAAACAGATGGACTATTATCAGGACCGAACTACTTGTAAGAAGAGGATAAAAAGAGATGTTTCGCCAAGGCGAAAACTTCTAGCACACTTACGCGTTCATAAGGAGAAAATGATGGAAATTCTTGATGGAAATATTGCTAGCCCACTGGGCTTTTCAGCAGATGGCCTACATGCTGGTTTTAAAAAGCGGAAGATGGATTTTGGCTGGATTGTTTCAGAATGTCCAGCTAGTGTGGCTGGAGTCTATACCACCAATAAGGTAATTGCGGCCCCTCTGATTGCCACCAAGCAATCGGTGGAAAAGGCTGGACAGATGCAGGCTATCGTTGTCAATTCTGGCATAGCCAATTCCTGCACTGGCGTTCAGGGTCTGGATGATGCCTGGGAAATGCAAAAATTAACGGCTGAAAAATTAGGCCTGGCCCCTAAACTGGTTGGGGTTGCTTCGACCGGTCTTATCGGTGAGCTCCTACCTATGGATACCTTGAAGACAGGTCTTTCTAAGATTGTCGTGAACGGGAATGCGGATGATTTCGCCAAGGCTATCCTAACAACTGACACTCATACTAAGACGGTAGTTGTCCGCCAAGATTTTGGTCGGGACACGGTCACCATGGCTGGTGTCGCCAAGGGTTCAGGCATGATTCACCCCAATATGGCTACCATGCTGGGCTTCATCACCTGCGATGCCAATATTTCAAGCAGCACCTTGCAAAAAGCCTTGTCCAATAAGGTTGAAACCACCTTTAATCAAATTACAGTTGACGGCGATACCTCGACCAATGATATGGTTCTGGTCATGGCTAATGCTTGTGCCAAGAATGAAGAAATTCTGCCAGATACTCCTGAGTTTGATCAATTTCTTGCCATGTTGGAATATGTCATGGCTGACCTGGCCAAGCAAATTGCTCAAGATGGTGAAGGGGCCACCAAGCTTATCCAGGTTGACGTGGAAGGTGTAGCAAGGGCACTAGATGCTCGAATGTTGGCCAAGTCAGTTGTTGGGTCCAGCCTAGTTAAGACAGCTATTTTCGGTGAAGATCCCAATTGGGGTCGGATTCTAGCAGCTCTGGGCTATGCAGGCGTTGACATTCCCGTTGATAATATTGATATTTATCTGGGCCATCTGCCCGTTATGTTGGCTTCCAGTCCTGTCACTTTTGATAGTGAGGAAATGGATGAGATTATGCAGGCGGATGAAATTCAGATTAAGGTTGATGTCCATGCTGGTAATCAATCCGGTCGGGCTTGGGGCTGTGATCTCTCCTATGATTACGTAAAAATCAATGCCCTCTATCGGACCTGATGGCAGAGTTTATAAACTACTTAGTGTACTTGAGATTTTCTATGGAAAATCTCGTAGTAAAACGAGAACTATGCTATTTTGTGAGACTGCTCAATTGAACACGCCAACAACTCCGTGAAAAAAGACGAAATCACCTAGATGCTGTTCGCATCTTCGGTTCTTTCGCTATTTTTCTTTGAGTTGTTTAACGGCTTAGTATCTTAATCAAGAAAGGAACCCTATGTCAGATACAATCGTTATTAAAATTGGTGGTCGGGCCAGCCAGCACTTGTCTCAAGAATTTTTGGAACAGGTGGAGGCTTGGCAAGCCCAGGAAAAATCCTTGGTCATCGTCCATGGGGGTGGCTATGCCATTAATCAGCTCATGGAAGCGGCCCAGATTCCTGTCAAAAAGATTGATGGGCTAAGGGTGACTGACCAGGAGTCTTTGAAGTTGGTCCAACAGGCTCTCATTGAGATTGTTGGGAAAACCATTCATGCCAGCTTGACTCAGGCTGGTCTGCCTAGTCAGCAGCTGGTAGACCAGTTGCCAGACCTGGTTGAAGCGCAATTCTTGGATCAGTCCAAGTACGGTTATGTCGGCCATGTCAGCCAGATTCATGAGCAAGTCTTAGCCCCCCTCTTGGAGCAGGGAGTGATTCCCTTGATTCCCTCTTTGGGTTATCAGGATGGCCAGACTTTACTTAATATCAATGCTGACTACCTAGCAACAGGCTTAGCTGTCGCCTTGCAGGCGGAAAAATTAATTCTCATGACCGATGTTCCCGGTGTCAAAGAAAATGGCCAGGTTTTGTCCAGACTGAAAATTGGGGAGATTCCTGAGAAGATTGAGCAGGGCATTATCACCGGTGGCATGGTTCCCAAGCTAAAGAGTGCAGCCCAAACAGTTCGAGCCGGTGTTAAGCAAGTCTTGATTGGTGACAATTTGACTAGCGGTAGCCTGATTGAAGCCTGATAAGGTAATAGAAGAAAGATAAGAAAGCAGCAGCCAGCTGGAGGTTAAAATGACGAAACTATTTTCAAATTATAAGCGAGCAGACATTGAATTTGTCAAAGCCCAGGGCAATGAATTGATAGATAGCCAGGGCAAGCATTACCTAGATTTTTCAACAGGGATTGGGGTAACCAATCTTGGTTTCCACCCTCAGGTCAAGGCTGCCTTGGAAAATCAGGTTCAACAGATTTGGCACAGCCCCAATCTCTATCAAAATAGCCTGCAGGAAGAAGTAGCCCAAAAATTAATCGGTGATTACGACTATCTGGCCTTCTTCTGTAACAGCGGGGCGGAAGCCAATGAAGCAGCCATTAAGATTGCCCGTAAGTCTAGTGGCAAGCAGGGCATTATCACCTTTGAAAATTCCTTCCATGGTCGGACCTTTGGCTCCATGTCAGCCACCGGTCAGGATAAGATTAAGACTGGTTTCGGGGATGCCGTTCCTCATTTCACTTACGCCAAATTCAATAACCTAGCCTCTGTCAAGGCTCTGGCTAATGAAGAAACAGCTGCTGTCATGCTGGAAATGGTTCAGGGAGAATCCGGCGTTCTCCCAGCTGACCAAGGTTTCGTCCAAGATTTAGCGGTCTTTTGTCAGGAAAAAGGGATTTATCTGATTGTTGACGAGGTGCAAACGGGTATGGGGCGGACTGGTAAGCTCTTTTCCTTTGAACATTATGGCATTGTTCCCGACATCGTCACCTTGGCTAAAGGCCTAGCCAATGGTGTTCCCGTTGGGGCCATGCTGGCGAAATCAGCCCTTAGTCCGGCCTTTTCTTACGGTAGCCACGGTTCGACCTTTGGCGGTAATAAATTAGCCATGTCCGCCAGTTCAGCCGTTCTTGATGTCATGATCGCACCCGGTTTTCTCGAGCAGGCCTGGGAAAATGGAAATTACCTCCAAGACCAATTGAAAAAGGCCTTAGGAGATAATCCCAAGGTCAGCGATATTCGTGGTCTCGGTTATATGATTGGCATCCAGACGACTGAGAATCTGGCGGACCTGGTTCAAGCTGCCCGTGACCAGGGACTGATTGTCCTGACAGCTGGTAGCGATGTCATCAGACTCCTGCCCCCTCTGACTCTGAGCAAGGAAGAAATTGATCAGGGCGTGGCCATTTTGTCTCAAGTATTTGCCTAATCGAAGATTCCTGTTAAAATGACTTTTCCATTTCATAGTTGCCGAACGAAATGGACTAAAAAGATAAAAACTAGTGATGAATTTATCATCGCTAGTTTTTCTAATCAAGTTTTTTTGTCAAGTAATGAAGGACAGGCATCGCAGACTGAAAACAACTCTACTGACATAATGAAAAGAGCGCTTGGAATACTTTCCGAACACTTCTGCAATGTCAATAGAATTGTTAAGGAATCGGGGAATTACAAATATCTATCAAGAATCCAATGATTGATAGGAGGATCATCCAGATAGTAAACCTCTCTATATAAAGGGCCACCTATGTAGTCCCCGTCCCCACCTTCCACAGTAGCCAATGCTTGGCTGTCCATGGTGTTAAATTGTTCAAATGTTTTTGAATTCATAAGATCAACTCCTTCGTTTTTTTGATAGATTTCCTATCTGACAAAGTTAGTGTCAAATATTTTTTTTAGTTTGTGTACCCAAAAAGATTGAAGTTAGAGGGAAATAATGACTTTGTTAAATAAAAAATCTTTGAGGAATTTTAATTCAAAAATTCTTTCAAATGAAAATAAATTAGAGTAAACCTTATGATAATCATTAAATAGAAGTGGACCTGACTCAGTATGTCGCAGCAGTACTTCGCTACCTCGTAAATTTATTTCAAAATTAACTGGGCAACAATCGGGCTGATAATAACATACATGACACCAGTAATCCCAATGGCCAGTCCTGCCATGGCCCCCTGAATTTGACCATATTTGAGAGCGGCACCGGTTCCGATAGCGTGACCAGTTCCCCCCAGAGCCAGCCCGAAGGCAATTGGGTCCTTAATTTTGAAGGCCTTGAGCACGGATGGACCGATAACACTGGTTAGAATTCCTGTCATAACCACGACAGCCAAGGTCAGGGTTGTGAGTCCGCCCATCTTTTGGCTGATACCGATAGCCATGGCTGTTGTAACTGATTTGGGAAAGAGAGAAATTGAAAAGAAGAAATCAAGACCAAAGGCTTTAGCAATAAGAGCCGTATAGATGGTATTGACCAAAGTAGCAATCCCAGTTCCCAAAAGAATACTGCGGTAGTGGTGCTTCATCAGGGGAAAATTCCGATAGAGAGGAATAGCCAGGGCCACAGTCGAGGGAACAATCAAGGAATTGAGATAGACCCCGCCCTTGTAATAATCGGCATAGGAAATTCCCGTCAGCTTCAAAAAGACAATGAGAACGGCTGTTGCCATCAGAAGAGGAGTAGTTACCGGATGGGGAAAGCGACGGAAAATTAGCAGGCCAATCAAATAGGCAAAGATTGACAGAGAAAGGCCGAAAATAGGATTAGTATAGATAGCAGACATGACTCACTCCTTATAATCCCCTTCAAAGTGATTCTTTATCCAGGAAACGACAAAACCAATAGTCAAGAGATTCAAAATCAGAGCTCCAACGGTAATAATCAGAATGGGCAAGATATTAGGAATGATGACATTGAAGTATTGCATAATCCCGACACCGGCAGGCAGGAAAAGAATAGTCATATTATTGAGCAAAAATTTTCCCACAGTATAGATATGTCGCAGCCTCACCAGTTTTAATTCTAGGGCGATAAAGAGCAGGATTAGACCGATAATGCTCCCGGGGACCGGCAGCTTAAAGACTGTTGAGATAATTTCTCCGACCAGTGAAAACATGAGAATAATCATAAACTGGACATATAATTTCATAGAAGACTCCCATCCAAAAATCTAATGTTACAACCAGTTTACTACTATGAAAATATAATGCAAGATAGTAAAACGCTTTCAAAAAGATTGAAAATATTTTTGATTCCGGTCTGGGCAAAATAAAACCTCCCTAGATTTCTAGGAAGGTTAAGATGAAAATTTAGAGACCGTAATTGTAATCATCATCCTGCATGGCTTCAACAGTACCCAAGAGATAACCGTTTCCGACTTGTGAGAAGAAGTCGTGGTTAGAGGTTCCGGTTGAAATCCCATTCATGACGATAGGGTTGACATCATCGGCCGTATCAGGGAAAAGCGGGTCCTGACCAAGGTTCATAAGGGCCTTGTTGGCATTGTAACGCAGGAAGGTCATAACTTCATCCGTCCAGCCTACTGTGTCATAGAGGGTCTTGGTGTAGAGCTCCTCATTTTCATAGAGTTGGTAGAGCAGGTCATACATCCAATCACGGAAGTCAGCCTGTTCTTTTTCGGACAATTCATTGAAGCCCAGTTGGAACTTATAGCCAATATAGGTTCCGTGGACAGATTCGTCCCGAATAATCAGCTTGATAATTTCCGCCACATTGGACAATTTGTTATTGCCCAAGTAGTAGAGGGGCGTGAAGAAGCCTGAGTAGAATAGGAAGGTTTCAAGGAAGGTAGAGGCTACCTTCTTTTGGAGAGCACCACCGTGCAGGTAGATTTCATTGATAATTTCAGCCTTCTTTTGCAGGTATTCATTATTGTTGGTCCACTCAAAGATTTCCTCAATCTCAGACTTGGTGTTGAGGGTTGAAAAGATGGAAGAATAGGACTTGGCATGGACAGATTCCATGAATTGAATATTATTGAGGACGGCTTCCTCATGTTGGGTACGAATATCGCCACGGATGGCTTCAACCCCAGTTTGGGATTGCATGGTATCCAAGAGGGTCAGGCCACCAAAGACCTTACCGACCAAATCTTTTTCAGCCTCTGACAGTTTACGCCAGTCATCCAAGTCGTTGGACAAGGGAATCCGCGTATCCAGCCAGAATTGCTCGGTCAACTTTTCCCAAGTTGACTTATCAATCACATCTTCAATTTCATTCCAGTTAATGGCTTTATAGTAAGTTGTCATAATAGTATTTCCTAAAAAATTTGTCTAGATTACTTGTCTATTTTTCATTGCTTGTCGGGACGAGTGTCAGGGGCTCTTCTCATCAGCCTTGGATTCATTAGCGGTTTCATACTCAATAAATATCAAGCGTTTATTTTTGATATTTTCTTAGGTAGTGCGGACGGAAGCAACCTCCTCACGGAGTTTCATTCCTAAGATTGAGCCAAAATCTCAATCTTCCGTTATAAGTGACATTAACTGTGTCACTTATAATACCACTACGGCGAAAATATCAGGTTAATCTAACTTCTTTTACGATTGACTACGAAAAAATAGTGCATACTGCACATATAGATTGGTAGTATTGATTTAGTCTCAGGCTTACCGGTACTGCGAGATCACGACAGGGAATAAAAATCGCAAATAATGAGATTCCTATAGAGTTAGAGTAGCAAGGAAAAATCCTATGGGACTTTCCCTAGTTTTATTAGATTACGCAGCTCTCACACTGGTTAGCCCCAACTTCATCGCCGTTATCGGTGAAGGTCCGGACATAGTAGATGGACTTGATGCCCTTATTGAAGGCGTAGTTGCGCAGGATAGATAGGTCACGGGTGGTCTGTTTGTTTTCGGTCTTCCATTCGTAGAGGCCTTGTGGCAATTCGCTGCGCATAAAGAGGGTCAGCGATAGGCCTTGGTCCACGTGTTGGGTCGCAGCAGCATAGACATCAATGACCTTACGCATATCCATATCGTAAGCTGAGGTGTAGTAAGGAATGGTATCGGTTGAAAGGCCACTAGCTGGGTAGTAGATCTTACCGATTTTCTTTTCTTGGCGTTCTTCGATCCTTTGGATAATTGGGTGGATTGAAGCCGACACATCATTGATGTAAGAAATAGAACCATTTGGTGCAACCGCCAGGCGGTTTTGGTGGTAGAGACCATCCTTCATAACAGCCTGACGCAGGGCTTCCCAGTCTTTTGCTTGCGGAATAAAGTGCTTGGCAAAGAGTTCCTTGACTTTAGCAGATTTAGGTTGGAATTGACCGGTCACATACTTGTCGAAATAAGTACCATCCGCATATTTAGACTTTTCAAAGCCGACGAAACTTTCGCCACGTTCACGAGCAATATTGTTAGATTCCACAAGAGTCCAGTAGTTCATCAGCATGAAATAAATATCGGTGAACTCAATTGATTCAGGACTACCGTATTCAATGTGATTGCGGGCCAAGAAGGAATGAAGCCCCATGGCACCTAAACCAAATGTATGGGCTTGGGCATTACCATTCTTAATGGTTGGCACAGCCTCAATATTTGAAGAGTCGGTGACAAAGGTCAGAGCCCTTGTAATAGCCTTGATTGAGCGACCAAAGTCAGGAGAAGCCATCATGTTAACGATATTGGTTGAACCCAAGTTACAGGAAATATCGGTTCCCATTTTGACAAATTCTTGGGCATCGTTAATCAAGCTAGGTTTTTGTACCTGGAGGATTTCCGAACAGAGGTTGGACATAACAATCTTACCATCAATGGGATTAGAGCGATTTGCCGTATCAACATTGACAATGTAAGGATAGCCAGATTCCTGTTGCAGTTTGGAAATTTCTGTCTCCAATTCGCGGGCAGAAATCTTGGTCTTGGTGATATTAGGGTTGGCCACCAGCTCATCATATTTTTCCGTAATATTGATGTAGTTGTAAGGCAGGCCGTATTCCTTCTCAACCGTATAAGGGCTAAAGAGGTACATGTCCTCATTCTTACGGGCCAATTCGTAGAATTTATCAGGAACAGTTACACCCAAGGAAAGGGTCTTAACTCGGACCTTTTCATCGGCATTTTCCTTCTTAGTTGAAAGGAAGTTGAGAATATCTGGGTGGAAGACATCCAGATAAACAACCCCAGCCCCTTGACGTTGGCCCAGTTGGTTAGAGTAGGAGAAGCTATCTTCAAAAAGCTTCATGATAGGTACAACTCCAGAAGCTGCTCCTGCATAGCCCTTGATAGGAGCTCCGGCTTCCCGCAGGTTGCTGAGGGAAATCCCAACCCCACCACCGATACGAGACAGCTGCAGGGCAGAGTTGATGGAGCGACCAATCGCATTCATATCATCAGTCACCTGAATCAAGAAACAAGAAACCAGTTCCCCCCGACGGCTGCGACCGGCATTTAGGAAGGAAGGGGTTGCTGGTTGGTAGCGTTGAGCAATCATTTCCCGAGCCAAATCTTGGGCCAAGTCTTCATTGCCATCTGCGAAATAGAGGGCGTTGAAGAGAACCCGATCTTCGATACTTTCTAAGTAGGCCTCACCATCATTGGTTTTGAGGGCATATTGCTGATAGAATTTGTAGGCCGCCATAAAGGATTGAAAGTGGAAATCGGCAGCCTGCAAATCCTTAGCTAGACTTTCAATAAATTCTGGCTTGTACTTAGCGATAAATTCAGATTCAATATAGTCATTCTCAACCAGAAATTTGATTTTATCAGTAATAGAATCAAAGGCCATGGAGTTAGGAAGGACATTTTCCTTGAAGAAGGCTTCAAGGGCTTCCTTATCCTTATTAAGAGGGATTTGTCCATCGACGGGACGATTGATTTCATTGTTGAGGCGGAAGTAGGAGACATCGCCTAAATCTTTGAGACTCATAATTTTTCCTTCTTTATTATTTATTGGGGATAATTGCCTAAGAAGAACCAAGCTCAATGCTGAGCTTGGCCATTTATATTATTAGGTTAGACGATTTCTTTCAATTTTGCAGGTTGGAAGCCTGAGAAAGTTATATCGCCAGCCTCTATAACAGGAGCAGCAGTGAAACCTAGACTTTTAACGTAGTCAATTTTTTCTGGATGCTCGTCAATATTAATTTCTTGATATTCGGCACCATTTTGATCCAAAAATTTCTTGGTCATCTTACATTGCATACAGTTGTTTTTTGAAAATAATGTGATTTGTGACATTGTTCTCTCCTCAAATTTAATACCTACATAGGATACCCAAATCAGCTAAAAAAATCAAGCGATTTTGCTCGAAAAACACAATATTTTGTGTTTAAAAAAGGTTAATCCCCAATATGTTGTGGTTGGTTTTAGGGATTAAAATATCAGTGAGAAAACTAGAGCTAGCAAGGGATGGAAGAAACTTGGGAACAAAAAAATTTTCCTTCCATGTAAATTAAAAAAGGTCAACTCCAATTTAAAAACTATTAGAAAAAATATTGCAATAGATACTTTTTCTCAATTTAAAAGACGAGTCACCTTGGACATCAAAAGTAGAATTTTAATCTAATAAAGGGTACCGATTTTTCCCATTATTTCCTGAAAACTTGGCCTGAAATATTTAGGAAAAGGGTTTCATTTTTTTATGTAAAGTTGGGTTAAGTCTTGAAAACGAGAGGGTGATATGATATAATCCTAATTTGTAAGGGTTATCATAAGATAATCCAAAATATTTACATTAGAAAAAAGGAGAACCATTATGGCTTCTAAAGATTTCCACATTGTTGCAGAAACAGGTATCCACGCTCGCCCAGCTACTTTGCTTGTTCAAACAGCTAGCAAATTCGCTTCAGATATTACTTTGGATTACAAGGGTAAATCAGTAAACCTTAAATCAATCATGGGCGTTATGAGCCTTGGTGTTGGTCAAGGTGCTGATGTTACAATTTCAGCTGAAGGTACTGATGCAGACGATGCAATTGCAGCTATTAACGAAACAATGACAAAAGAAGGATTGGCTTAAGACTATGACAGAAATGCTAAAAGGAATCGCAGCATCTGATGGTGTTGCTGTTGCTAAGGCATATCTACTGGTTCAGCCGGATTTATCATTTGAGACTGTATCCGTTAAAGATACAGATACAGAAGAGGCTCGTCTGGACGCAGCTCTGGCAGCGTCACAAGACGAGCTTTCTCTTATCCGGGAAAAAGCAGTTGATAGCCTTGGAGAAGAAGCTGCAGCCGTATTTGATGCCCACTTGATGGTTTTGGCTGACCCAGAAATGATTGGTCAAATTAAAGAAACCATCCGTGCAAAAGAAGTGAATGCAGAAGCCGCCTTGATAGAAGTGACTGATATGTTCATCACTATTTTTGAAGGCATGGAAGATAATCCTTACATGCAAGAACGGGCAGCCGACATTCGTGACGTAACCAAACGTGTTTTGGCAAACCTGCTCGGTAAGAAGTTACCAAACCCAGCTTCCATTGACGAAGAATCAATCGTTATTGCCAACGACTTGACGCCTTCAGATACTGCGCAGTTGGATAAGAAGTTTGTTAAGGCTTTTGTAACTAACATTGGCGGTCGGACTTCTCACTCAGCTATTATGGCTCGTACTCTGGAAATTGCTGCTGTACTCGGTACCAACAATGTGACCGAAGTGGTCAAAAACGGAGATATAGTTGCCGTTAACGGTATTACCGGTCAAGTCATCGTTAACCCAAGTGATGACCAGGTTGCCGAATTTAAGGCCGCTGGCGAAGCCTACGCTAAGCAAAAAGCTGAATGGGCTCTTCTGAAAGATGCTGATACAGTGACCGCTGACGGCAAACACTTTGAGTTGGCTGCTAATATCGGTACGCCCAAGGATGTCGAAGGCGTTAACGACAATGGGGCGGAAGCAGTCGGCCTTTACCGCACAGAATTCTTGTATATGGATTCGCAAGATTTTCCAACTGAAGAAGATCAATACGAAGCCTACAAGGCTGTTCTCGAAGGTATGAACGGTAAACCAGTTGTTGTCCGTACAATGGATATCGGAGGTGATAAGGAATTACCATACTTTGATCTTCCAAAGGAAATGAACCCATTCTTGGGATACCGCGCTTTGCGTATTTCTATTTCTGAAACTGGAAACCAAATGTTCCGCACCCAATTGCGGGCTCTTCTCCGTGCTTCTGTTCACGGTCAATTGCGGATCATGTTTCCAATGGTTGCCTTGCTGACAGAATTCCGCAAGGCTAAGGGTATTCTCGAAGAAGAGAAGGCTAAACTACAGGCCGAAGGTGTTGCTGTAGCTGATAATATTGAAGTTGGAATCATGATTGAAATCCCAGCCGCAGCTATGCTTGCTGATCAGTTTGCCAAGGAAGTTGACTTCTTCTCAATCGGTACTAACGACTTGATTCAATACACCATGGCTGCTGACCGTATGAATGAACAGGTTTCATACCTCTATCAACCCTATAACCCATCAATTCTTCGTCTTATTGACCGTGTTGTCAAATCAGCACACGCAGAAGGCAAATGGGCTGGTATGTGTGGTGAAATGGCTGGAGACCAAACAGCTGTGCCGCTCTTGGTGGGTATCGGACTTGATGAATTCTCAATGTCTGCGACATCCGTGCTTCGGACTCGTAGCTTGATGAAGAAATTAGATACTAAGAAGATGGAAGAATTAGCACAGCGTGCTTTGACAGAATGTTCTACTATGGAAGAAGTTCTGAAACTTGAAAAAGAATATGTCGATTTTGACTGATTCATAGATAAAAGCTAGGGGGAGCTCTAGCTTTTTTGTTAAACTTGAATAAGAGAAAATGGCAGTTTCTCGGATTATTCGCAACTTTTCGTTTGTAAACTAGTCTATAAAGCCCTATTGGAAGGATCAGATTTCAAAATATTCAGATTATTAACATATCAGATATTGGAAAATTGATTAAAAAGTGATAGAATAGGTCTATCATAAGTAAAAGGAGAACTAGATGACGAAGCAATACAAAAACTATGTCAATGGTGAATGGAAGTTATCTCATGAAGATATTACAATCTATGAGCCTGCGACTGGCAAAGAATTGGGTACTGTACCAGCTATGAGCCATGAGGAAGTTGATTACGTTTATGAATCAGCTAAAGCTGCTCTTCCAGAATGGCGAGCACTTTCCTATATCGAGCGGGCAGCTTACATTCATAAGGCAGCTGACATTTTGGAACGTGACGCTGAAAAAATTGGATCCATCCTTTCCAAAGAAATTGCTAAGGGATTGAAATCAGCTATTGGAGAAGTAACTCGGACAGCAGAAATTGTAAATTTTGCTGCTGAAGAAGGTGTTCGTGCTGAAGGTGAAGTTCTTGAAGGCGGCAGTTTCGATGCAGCTAGCAAGCGCAAAATTGCAGTTGTCCGCCGTGAACCAGTCGGTCTGGTTTTGGCTATTTCACCATTTAACTACCCAGTAAACTTGGCTGGTTCTAAGATTGCTCCTGCCCTGATTTCAGGGAATGTTGTTGCCTTTAAGCCACCAACGCAGGGATCAATTTCTGGATTGCTTTTGGCTGAAGCTTTTGCCGAAGCTGGTTTGCCTGCTGGTGTTTTCAACACCATCACTGGTCGTGGTTCTGTTATTGGGGACTACATTGTTGAACATGAAGCGGTTGATTTTATCAACTTTACAGGTTCAACACCAGTTGGTGAAAATATCGGTAAATTAGCTGGTATGCGTCCAATCATGCTGGAACTCGGTGGTAAAGATGCTGCTATCGTTTTGGAAGATGCTGATCTAGAATTAACAGCTAGCAACATCGTTGCTGGGGCCTTTGGTTACTCAGGTCAACGTTGTACTGCCGTTAAGCGTGTCCTCGTAATGGATAGTGTTGCTGACCAGTTGACTAAACTGGTTACCGAAAAAGTTGAAAAACTTTCTGTTGGTATGCCAGAAGACGATGCTGACATCACGCCATTAATTGACACTAAAGCCGCTGATTATGTAGATGGCTTAATCCAAGATGCAGCTGATAAGGGTGCAGTAGCCACAACCCCAATCAAGCGGGAAGGCAATACTATCTACCCAACTGTCTTTGATAAGGTGACAACTGATATGCGTTTGGCATGGGAAGAACCATTTGGTCCTGTTCTGCCAATTATCCGTGTCAACTCAGTTGAAGAAGCTGTTGGAATTGCCAATAAATCTGAATACGGTTTGCAGTCTTCTGTCTTTACCCAAAACTTCCCATTAGCCCTTAAAATTGCGGAACAATTGGAAGTTGGTACTGTTCACATTAACAATAAAACTCAACGTGGTACCGATAACTTCCCATTCTTGGGAGCTAAAAAATCTGGTGCTGGTGTTCAAGGGGTTAAATATTCTATCCATGCCATGACAAATGTTAAGTCTGTTGTTTTCGACATTGCGAAATAAACGAAGCACAAAAAAGAGCTTTTCTTAGGAAGAGCTCTTTTTCAATCTAAAATTTCATGTTTCCAATTTAAGTTAGTAAATAAATCTGTTGGCCTCCCTAGGCAGGTCTAGTTGGTCAGTTGACCTTTAGCCCAGTTATTGTCTGACTTAAGGGTTTGGATGTCGGTATAGGCCATACGATAGACATTGTAGACTTGGCCAGGTTTGTAGGGATTGATAGGCTGGTCATAGTCAGTCAGATGGTAAAGTTTGATAAGACGATTGAGCTTGGCATTATAGCTGGTATCGGTCGCATACCGTCCTGTCAGGGCCTGGGTTGCCTCTTGATAATTAGTTGTGTTGGATTTTCTAGCATCCGCATAGAGATTTTTGCTGAGTATATCAGCATAATCCTCTAGCGACTCTTTATAAGAGGGGTATTTGCGAAAGGCTGCATTAATCTTATAGGTATTGCCCTTACCATCATCTTCCCAGGTTTGGAAGCTAGCAGAGTTCCCCTTGTAATTTCCCTTGATGCCAAAGAGATTATAATTGGGTTCAGAGCCCAATTTAGAAGTACCGTGGTTGCTTTCCAAGATGGCCTGAGCAATCATGACTGAAGCATAGAGGTCATTTTCCTGAGCGATACTTCTAGCATCTTCACCGATGTTATTGATAAAGTAAAGAACGGCGACTTCTCTATCGTCTTGACGGCTTTTAGGTGGCTGGGTATCAATAATGGTCATTCGGCTGTATAAGCCATAGCTCAGAAAAAGAAAGATGGCTAGAATGAGAATCAGAGTAAGGGTGAAAGATTTACGATTTTTCTTTTTTACCTTAAAGAGTCTTTTAAAAAGGCTTGGGAAAGATTTCTTCTTTTTAGCCATGTCTGCTTCCTTTCCATAAGATACTAAGCCGTTAAACAACTCAAAGAATTTTAGGGAAATCAACGCAGGTGCTTGCACCTAAGTGATTCATCTAAATTCACAGAGTTGTAGGCGTATTCAATTCAATCAGTTAAGGAAATAGGCCATTAAAATGGCTCTATTTCCTACGGCAAGCACTATGGTGTCTTGCTTAAACTTCTTACTAAGTTGGATAAGCGACCATTATCGGCTCGCTTATCCAACTGTCGCAAACGTTAAGGAAACAGTCCATTAAAATGGCTCTATTTCCTACGGCAAGCACTATGGTGGTTCGCCTAAACATCTCACTAAGTCAGAAAATCGAGCATTATCGACTCAATTTTCTGACTGTCGCAAACGATACCACGGAGCAAAGCCGTCTTCTTGTCCATACAAGAGCTGGCTAACTTCAATCAGCCAGTATTTTCGACTGGCTGGTTCTCGTGTCGCTAAGCCGTTAAGCAACTCATAGGGTTAAAAAGGTCTGGGAGACCTTTTTAACCCGAACCTGAAAATAGAAGAGTGAGGTTGAAATCAACGCAGGTGCTTGCGCCTAGGTGATTTCATCTAAATTCACAGACTTGTAGGCGTGTTCAATTCCTAACTCATTGGCTTAAACCTTTAGAAACTAGTATAGCATAGATGAAGGAATTACGGTGGCCAAAAAGGAGGAAGAAAGTTAAAATTATACTGCAGGGACCTTGGTCAAATATGATAAAATGGAAATACCTAATCGTCACGGATAAAGTTACTCTTTTGATGCTTTTTTAAGAGTGACTACGAAAGCTACTATTTTGAGTTTTCTATATTTCTGACTAACTTAGATCAGGCAATTTTATCGACTTGTCTTATCCACGGATCAAGTCAAGCCCATTATTTCCAATTTGAACGATCGGTTACCTATTAAAGACTGTCGCAAAAGGAGGTCTTATATGCGAGATAATCACCTACACACCTATTTTTCCTATGATTCCCAGGCTAAATTCGAAGACTATCTGGCTACCTATCCTGGAGAAATCGTGACAACCGAACATTTTGATTTGTCCAACCCCTATACGAAAAAGGATGATGCTCCTGATTATGCTGCCTACAGTCGGGAAATTGAGCGACTCAATCAACTTTACGGTAATCGCATTAAACGTGGCATCGAGATTGGCTATTACCAGCCTCGGGAAGCAGATATTTTAGCCTACTTGGCAGATAAGGACTATGACCTCAAGCTGCTGTCGGTTCATCACAATGGTCAAAACGATTATCTGGATGATGAGATAGCAGAGCGTGATAGGGATGAGGTTATTTCTGAGTACCTGGATTTACTCGAGGCTGCCATTGGACGGGTGGATGCTCATGTCTTGGCCCACTTTGATTATGGCTTTCGGCTCTTTGAGCTTAGTCCTGCTGACTTGCAGATTTATGAACCACAACTGATTGCTATTTTCCAAAAGATGATCAAGAACGACTTGGCTTTCGAACTAAATAGCAAGTCTATGTATCTTTATCATCACGAGGATCTTTATCGCTATGCCTTGGGTCTGGTAAAAAGATTGGGCTGCCAAAAGTACTCCCTAGGTTCTGATGGCCACAAGCTAGAACATTTTCGCCTAAATTTTAAACAATTGGAAGGCCTCTTAACCGAGTTTGATATCGGCTTAGACCAACTGATCTGATGGGCTTAATACTGGAGAAAAATCTGGGTAAATCTTTAAATGCCTAGTGATTTGTGGTAGAATAAGGGAGTAAATAAAAATAGAAGAGGTATGTGAAATGTCACGTAAACCAATTATTGCCGGTAACTGGAAGATGAACAAAACAGCAGCAGAAGCTCGTGAATTTGTTGATGCGGTTAAAAATAATATCCCGTCAAACGAACTTGTTGATACTGTTATTGGTGCACCAGCTATCTTCCTTGAAGGAATGAAGAAGGGTGTTAAAGGAACTGACTTACAAGTATCAGCCCAAAACTGTTACTTTGAAGATTTTGGTGCCTTTACGGGTGAAAACAGTCCTGCAACAATCGCAGCTCTTGGTGTTGAATATGTCATCATCGGTCACTCAGAACGCCGTGATTACTTCCACGAAACCGACGAGGAAATCAATAAGAAAGCTCATGCTATCTTTAAGCATGGTATGACACCAATCCTTTGCTGTGGTGAATCGCTTGAAACTTATGAAGCTGGCAAGACAGCAGAATGGATTGAGGGGCAAATTACTGCCGACCTTAAAGGCTTGAGTGCAGAACAAGTATCTCACTTGGTTATCGCTTACGAACCAATCTGGGCTATCGGGACTGGTAAATCAGCTGATGCGAATATTGCTGATGAAATTTGTGGCGTTGTTCGTTCAACTGTTGAAAAACTTTACGGTAAGGAAGTCTCTGAAGCTGTTCGTATCCAATACGGCGGTTCTGTAAAACCTGAAAATGTTGCCGAATATATGGCTAAAGAAAACGTTGACGGGGCTCTCGTGGGCGGTGCTTCACTGCAAGCAGACAGCTTCTTGGCACTTTTGGACTTTGTAAAATAATCAATAAGCAAAAATAGTTAAATAAAAAAATAGGTTAGAAGTTATTTGTACTTCTGACCTATTTTTATGGAATTTTAGACTCATAAAAATCTATAAGATTACTAATGGAAAATCAGTGCAACTACTGTAATTAGACTATTGAAGCCGATGTGAGCTATAATACTGTATTTTATCGTTCTAGTTTTCCAATAAATCAAAGTAAAATATAAACCACTTATTAGATAACCAAAGAGATTAAAATTGAATGAATAGGTGTGTAGGAAAGCAAAGTAAAAAGCGACTAAAAGAACGACAATGATCTCAGATTTGGGAAATAGCTGTAGCAAAATTTCTTGTAAAAAACCTCGAAAAAGTAGCTCTTCTAAAATAGGAGCCATTAGATTTGTAGCAAACAGCATGAAGTAAAATTTATCAGAGAATAGATATTTTATAATAGCTTGATTATTACCCGATTCAGTATATAGTCCTAATTTGATTAGAATACTATTGGCTAACAATTCAAGAGTAAATATGGATATGACCCTAAGTAGAATCTTCCAAATAGCCATTGGTTTTCTCGGCAAATGTTTCTTTCTTAGGATTTTCTGTCTAAGCAAAAAGAGAAGGAAGAAAATGGTACAAGCGACGATTAATGCTATAAAAACTTCCTTCATATCAAGCCCAGCCTGATTCATTTTCTGAATGACAATATAAGTCGGAAGTTGGATGAGGATAGATAAAATAAAGGTAATAATTACTAAAGAGACAGATCTGATGATTTTCATATTTATTGCTTTTCTAATGGAATGGAGGCAGAACTGTTAAATTAAAGAAGATAAAAAATAAGAAGCCCTAGCCTAATCTGTTAGTAAGCTAGGGCTTCAAAAGATTTATATTAGTACCAATGCACTTTTAGCAGTGACCACGACGGCGTTTACCATTCCAACCATCAGCCAATCCACAAAAGGATCTTAAAAGTTGATTATAGGTTGGAAGTGTAGGAATTAAGCCTCCACCACCACCAACGATTGAGACAGTTCTACAGCAGTCATATTTTGATAGTTTTTCATAGTATTACTCCTTTCTTTTACCCTTTACACCAGTTAGACCAATTACAAAAGCCACGATATTGTTGTCGAGCCCATTTTCCAATACCATACCAGAAGTTATATCCCTCATCTCCTCCACCCTTTATTTTAACCAGTTGAGTATTATCCAAAGTTTCAAAGTTACTAAGAACATCTTTATTCATAACAGACCTCCTATTTCTGTGTTTTGAGCTTCTGTAACACCAAAATGTCGCAACTCAATAAGGTATAATTGAAAAAGCTTTGATAGATATTTTTTTGTCTTATGCACCAGACACTTGTATAATATCACAGAAAAAGGGTGAAAATTCATCTATGTCGTGAAACGGTCTAAATTTGTCATGAGATGAATTTTCTAGGAAAATTTCGATTTTTTAATCAAAGGATTTGATGCTCTTGTCAAAAATTTTTGAACTAAAAAAGACTGAGAGAAATTCAAAACTCTCAGCCTTTTTGTTTACTAGCGTCCCAATACTTTCTTAATGCCCTTGAGGGCTTTGAATTTGAGGGGACTTGGGTAGTAGCGAAAGGTTCCCATCTTACGGGTGATGTAACCGTTGAAGTTTTGTTTGAAACGTAGAACGCCGTCAGAGCCATCGAAGATACCTTCGATTCCTAAAAAGTTATAGCTGGGGATGCCACGCTTGATGGCTTCCAGCATGACATGCTCCTGCAGGAGGGCAGGGGCATAGAATTTATTGAATTCGGTATAGGAGCCTGAGAAGAGGTAAATAGCTTCCTGTTTGGTATAGACAAAGAGACTGCCAGCTAGAATCACATCTTGATGACCATGGTGATCAAGCAGCTCCTGCGCTTCCTCTAGGCGTTTATCAAAGGTAGCGACTTGTTGGTCCAGTTCTTTTTTTTGCCTTAGGTATTTGGAAGATTCAAGATTTTTGGCGTGGGTCTGGGCGAGTTTGTCTAGTTTGGCTTGAAGTTTGGTCTGACTATCTTTCAGATGATCAGCGTAATCTTGAAAGTTAAGACTGGCAATCATAAATTCTGCCTGGTCGCCCCAGCTGTCAAAGAAGGCTTGGTAGTATTCCAGGTCCTTGTCGGTATAATCCCTTCGGTCAGAAGTAGAAGACGTGATTTCCTTGAACAGCGCTAGCTCTTCTCGGCTCAATTTTTTCAGCTTGGTTCCAAAGGTTTTGGATTTCTTAACCAGAGGTCGGCCCTTCTTACTCAAGGATTTCATGAGGTTATCGGCAGTAATCTCCCGCATATCCTTGACATAATGCCAGTCAGGCTCACCCCCAGGATAACCGGTTTGCAGGCCATCGTGAACAAAGCCCAAGTCGGTCAAGGTCTTAATCAGCTCTGGGCGTTCGTCATCAATCGGATTACCATCGCTGTCAAAGGTTTGGTAGGTATCGTAGGGCTTAACCAGCAGCTCTAGAGCCCCTTCATTTTTAGCATAATCCTGCAAGCCACGGTAGAAGTCGCTCAGGTACTTTGTGTCTGTTGAGAAGGGACCCGAATTGATTTCCATATGGAGACCACCAGTCATAGGCATAGAGTAGACTAGGGCAGCCACCTGCAGATCTCCATCGGCTCTGAGACCAACGTAGGCAATGCTATAGCCCCGTTTTTTAAAGAGCTCAGCCATCTGGCTTGACTGCATAAAGGACTTATAAGCTACCTTTTGGCTGAAGGTCTCGAAGACCTTCTTGCTTAAAATTTCAAAGCTCATTCGTGGTTACTCCTTGCTTGTTTACGTTTGTTGTAAGCGTACATAGCTGGTTTGTAGAGGAAGCTGACTGGGATGTTAAATTCCCCGATAAATTCCTCAATGGTTGGATTGAAGTTGGACTTGAACTTGGTCAGGCCATCATCTAAGGTTCCTTCAACACCACCCATATTGGCCCAGATAATACCATCAGCATAGGCATCATCAAAGACTTTTGGATAGAGGGAATATTGGGGATAGAATTTCTTAAATTCATCATTCATGCCGGCATAGAGCATTTCCATGACATTGCCGAAACGAACGGACAGGATACCAGCGATAATCAGCTCATCGTCATACTTGCCAACATATTCTTCAAATTCGCTAATATATTTTTGAACAGAATTTTTTTGTTGGGTCAGCTTGGTCAGCCGTTTCTTTTGATTTTCGGCTGTTTCCGATAAATCCTTTTCAATCTGAGCCAGTTGCTCCTTGTATTCGGCTAGGCGTTTAGGCAGATTGACCTTGGCCAGGTGCAGATAGGCATCATCACCATAGATGGTCATCATCTTCTTGAAGTAATCATAATTACGCAGGGCAACACCCTTACGATTTTCTGTCAGAGCCACGACATCTGCGAAGGCTTGGACATCATCGATAGTTCCTCGGCTGGTAATAACACCCCGTTTCTGGGCATCTTTCATCAGCCGTTTGGTGTGCTTAGGGAAGGTTGAAAGCATGTCTTCTTGGGTGTAGACATTGGCTTGAAAACGTGGTTGGATACTTTCAGCGATCTCCATGGTGCGACCAGTCCACTGGGCCCCAGCCTTTTTGAGGTTTTCGAGAACAGCTAGTGTTTTAGAATTTTCCTCAACTTCCTCGCCAATTTTATAGGCCTTGAGCAGGAGGGCTGGATCAAATTTGATAAAGAGGGCGTGCTTGGACTTACCGTATTTTTTTAGGGATTTAATGACATAGTCAACAACCTCTTGGTTTTGGTAGTCCATAATTGGTCCGCGAGGGACATAGAGCATGGTCATTCCCAGAGGTAGGCGTTTAATCAGTATAGAAGCAGAAGCGACTAATTTGTCATCCTGGTAGAAGCCTAGGCGTTCATTGTCCCAATTATCTTTGACCTGAGCCCAGTTGGAGCTTTGGAGCAAATTGGTTTGGTTGCTGGCCTTGGCAAATTGGTCATGTTCTTGGGCAGAAATTCCCACTTTATAAGTAAACATTAATCTAAAACCCACTTTCTAATGGCATAAGCGACACCGGAGTCATCATTCGATTTGGTAATGTGTTCGGCAATTTTTTTCAATTCTGGATTCCCATTTTCCATGACAATCGGATGGCCGACAACCTCTAGCATGGTCCGGTCATTTTCTTCATCGCCGATAGCCATGGTTTCTTCGACAGCAATGCCCAATTTTTCAGCCAAATGAAGGACTGCAGTCCCCTTGCTGGAAGTTTTATTGGTCAGTTCTAGGTAGAAGGGCCGAGATTTTACGATGGTAAAACGGCCATAAAATTCTTGAGGAATTTTAGCAATGGCCGCATCCAGAATTTCAGGTTCATCAATATACATGGTCTTGACGAATTCCCTATCGCGATTTTCCTCAGGTGTCCGATAGAAAATTGGCATGCTGACCAGGGTAGCTTCGTGGACCGTGTAGTGCCCGATGTTACGGTTGCTGGTGTAGATGCCGTCCTTGGTGATGGCGTGGGAGTGAACCCCTAACTTAGTTGCTAGAAGCTCAATGTCTAGGTAGTCATCGTAAGAAAGGGCATCCTTGATGACTTCCTGGCTGCTAGCCGTCTCTTGAACCAGAGCCCCATTGAAGGTAATGACATAATTGTCAGGCTCGTTTAGGCCTAGCTCTTCTAAGAGAGCTTGGACACCAGCGATAGGGCGACCTGTTGTGATGACGATCTTGACACCGACAGCCTTAGCCTCCTGGATGGCTTGATAGACCTCGGGCGTGATTTGGCGGTCACTGTTGACTAGCGTGCCATCAATGTCGATAGCAACAAGTTTGATTGACATGGTTTTTTTCTCCAGTTTTTATTACTACTCGATGAAAATCGAAAATAAGATGGAGCAAAGACACCAACCACTAAAGTGGTAAATATCTAACGGTAATCTCTATAGCGATTACCTAGCTCCCTTACTAACACGGATGAAGTAGTGTTATCGATTACGTTATCCGTGTGTCACCAGTTAACTGACTGGGCTGCTGGTAGCTCAAAAGGTCTGGGAGACCTTTTGAAGTGGAAAACTGAGAAAGATTTACTTTCCTCACTCAGTAGGTACGGCAAAGCGAGTTAACGCTGCGACACGAAAACCAGACAGTCGATTTTACTGTTTGGTTAGAGTTAGTGAATGACATAGGTAGACCACAATGGTGACTACCGTTGCAAATCAAGATTTTCTAAATCTTAGATTTGCCTTGTCATCAAATTGTTTTGATTTTCAATGAGTAAAAGTAAAAGCCCAAGCACTCAGTGGCAAGGGCTTGAGGGCTCATACATCCCTATTATTTTACTAAAAATTAGGCTATTTGTCAGCTGGGATACTAGGTTAATACAAAGTTCTCAAGTACTGGGCTGATATCAGGTTATGAAGTAGGTCAGGAAAATTTTAGGAATAGAAATTTCCACTACTGCAGGACATCATTCTTGATGTGGCTGAGGAAGACCTCCTTTTCTCTAGCAAAAAGGTCGTCAGTCGCCAGCATTTCAGCTGGGAAATAGAAACGCCTATCTCCGTGAACCGTTCCAGTCAAAGCTTTGACGAGGTCAGATTCTTGACTGAGTTCCTTGAGACTGCCATCTTTTTGCAAAAGCTCAATCTGAGTTCGGGGATTCTCTTTTTCCGGCCGATAAATATCATAGGGCAGGTCGAAATTCTTGTGTTCAGCGGTGTAGTAGTCAGGGTCGTAACCAATGGCAGCGACTAGCTTCCTCAGGTCTGCCAGTGGTGTTTGACTTTGGTTGGTCAGAATCACTGATTTAAAGAGTCTACGATTGATAAAGCGATTGGCCAAATCAGCCAGGATGGCATCTTCTGAGGTCATCCAGCTTTGAAAATAAGTATTCATGACCCCATCATCCAAACGCAGATAGTCCTGCAGACTGTAGTTCTTTTCAAAAAAAGGAATCAGGCAGGGTGAGGTTTTCTCAAAGTAGACCTTTTGATCGGGATAGAGGACCTTGGCCCGCTTGAGCAGATTTTGTAGGAGGACCTCCATGGCCCGACTGGCTGGATGGAAATAAACCTGCATATACATCTGGTAGCGACTGACCAGATAGTCTTCAATAGCATGCGTTCCATTAATAGTAAAGGCAATTCTATTACCATAGGGACGGATAACACTAAGGATACGGGTTAAATCAAATTGTCCATAGCTGGCTCCTGTATAATAAGCATCTCTCAGGAGGTAGTCCATACGGTCGCAGTCAATTTGGCTGGAAATCAATTGTTCTACCTGCTTGTTGGGATAGGTATGGTTGATAACGCTGGCCACCTTGTCGGGGAAGTCAGGTGAAATTCGTCGCAAGACCGCATTGACCTCAGTTTCTGGATTGGTGATAATCTCCTGAGTAACGGCTTCATGGTCTGTTCCAAAGAGTCGTTCAAAGGTGTGGGAATAGGCCCCGTGGCCAAGATCATGCAGGAGACCTGCTGCCATGGTCAGAAGACTGTCCTCTTGATTCCAGTCATCAGGATAGTGCTTTTCAAAGTAGGATACCACTGAATTGGCCAGATGATAGACTCCCAGACAGTGGGAAAAGCGACTGTGTTCAGCTCCATGGAAGGTATAGCTAGTTGTTGCCACCTGTTTAATCCGTCTCAGACGCTGAAATTCGCTGGTATTAATCAGGTCGTAAATGATTGGATCTGTAACAGATATATAATTGTGAATAGGGTCACGAAAAATTTTTTCATTCATGATTTTAGTATAGCAAAAATTGCCAAGTTCTGCCGAAATTGGTAGAATAATAAGTCGAAAAGACAGGCTTGTCCTAGTTTTTGAGTCGGTCTAGAGATGACGAAAAATTTGATGTTTTGGAGGCAGATTATGCAGCTTAAAATCTATAATCTTATTCAAATGGAAGATGATACCGAAATCATTGAAGAAATCCATGATTGTCAATGGACCAGTAAAGGGGATTATGACTATTTGGTTCACCAAAATGATCATGATGAAAAGGTGGTTATCAAATTCAATAGTCAGGAATTGACGATGACCCGTTTTTCTCAACCTAAATCCATTATGCATTTTGTTAAAAATGAGGACAATCTGGCTTCCATCCCTACTTCTATGGGAGTGCAAAGCTTAGTAACTCGGACAAAAAGTTTTGTCTTTGAAAAAGAAGCACGGCGGCTTCATTTGGGATATGATCTTTTGACAGACTCCGAAGCAAAAATTCCCTTGGCCTCTTACAAAATGCAAATAAGTTGGAGCTGAGAGCCATTATTGACAACTGGTTCTTGGCTTTTTTGAGTTTATGGGGAGTTACTATAAGTGGATTCATCCAAGACTTTAGAGATTTGGACTTAACTTTTGGAGCAGGTCAAAGACATAATTATTTCGACTTTAAGTATCGCCATAGAGTAGTTCGACTGATACCAAGCTGTTTAGCCGTTTTAGTCTGGTTGCCATGGTTATGTTCAAGGACTTCTCTTACGATATCTTGTGTATATTCAAACAAACTTTTGTGCTCTGCTATTAGTTGCTCAGTCTTTTTATAATAAGAATTTGTTTGCATAGCCTTTCGTTCCAGTTCTAAAGCAGCTACAACCTGTTGCTGCGTGATATAGTAACTGCTCGACTCCAAGGCTAATTTTTTTATGATTGAAGAAAGTTGAGAGAAATTTCCCGGCCAGTTAAAGTCAATCATTTCTTTGAGAGCATCAGGCTCGAATCCTAAAATTGAAGTGTTGCATTGGATGTTGATTTGATTGAGAAAGAGTGGAATAATCATCGCCAATTCACTTTTTCTTTCTTCAATTGAACGACAATAGATACTTGTGCAATCCAAAGTATTGACAATTTTGTGATAGATTTTTTGATTGGGATCTTGACCGTTGGTATTGTAGGTGAAAATGATACGGTTGGTGCGAGAAAAATTATTATCATGAATAAGACTAACCAACCGATTTAACTGGACAAGTGGCATTTGGTCGCTATTTTGAAAGAGGAGCGTATTACCGATTTCAATTAGTGGACCGTTATTGAGGTTGGTAAGAAATTTCCATGTTTTATCGTTAAAAACACTAGCGTCTATTGTTATTAAATTCCGATTATAATCGGAATTTAATAAATAAGTATTGGGCCAAACTCGTCTTAGAAGTTCCGCTTTCACCAAAAATTAGGAGAGAGCGAAAATAATTATCCAATCGTTTGGCTTTTTTCTTATTCTCTTCTTCAATGAAAGTGGTAAAGGTTAGTTGTTGAGAAATATCTTGTTTAATGTCATCAAAATGCTGGTACTTGATACCAAATTGATTATTGATTAAAGGAGGTGTTGATAACTTTACCTCAACAAGATAGTAGGAACCAGCTGATGATGTAAAATTGGAAATAGCCAAGCGATAAAGTGCTCTTTTGAAAGAATGATAATAGATTTGGTGATCTTGCAGAAGAGTTTTTTTAGCTAAAAAGGCCAGCACCGATTGTTGGAGTTCCTGCTCAATATTAGAATAGTGAAGTTTAAAGTTAGCATTGAGTAGCAATAAGGCATTTGATTGATTGGTGAGAGTTTGCTCTAAAATTTGTGTCTGCTGATTTGAATTTTCTATTAGATGTGTAATTTGTAGGACTTCTTTAAAGGCATGCTTAATACTTTCGGTGCCCGAGGTAATCAATATCGTCTTGAAAGATTTTTCAATGGCAATTTGATTAGTAATGACATCACATAGAATTAAAGAGTAATTATCTTTTTGCATTTTGGAAAGTCCCTGTTGGGCTTCTTCTATACTATTAATTGTGATAATTGGAACCTTATATTGCATTAAATCACAGATCAGGTAGGCTGGTTCTGTTACTCCTGGAAAACCAATAATAGCGTAATTATCTGAATAGTTCTTAGCAATTTGTAAGGTACTGAGGATGTCCTAGAGAGAGATTGAAACATCAATAACAGGGATATTAATCATATCTTTGATAAGATCAGCCGTCCCCCCTCGTGAAAGAATGGCATCGTATTGATGAGGACTAACACTTTTGACAATTTCCTTGGCGCTATCTAAGTTAGCAAGACAGGTATCAATTTCGATATCAGGAAATTGCTTACTGACTTCCGACATTGATTGTTGGAGTTCGCGATAAGGGGCGATTCCTAATACTTTAACAGTTGGCATCATACATAGCCTCCTGTTTCATTTTAAAACATTATACATCACTTTAGATATACTTCAATAGTTTTTATGCATAGTTTCAATATGGAACCATATATTTTTTTATCGTCCTACACAAGCCTTTTTAAAACAGTATAATAAAGGCTAGTAGGGAGGTGAAGTTCAATGGTGAAATTATTGGTTCTAGCCGATGATTTTACAGGTGCCTTAGATACCGGAGTCCAATTTTCAAACCTAGGTGTCGAAACTTTGGTGACAACACAAGTTCAGTTAGAGCAAGTGAAAATTCCCTTAAATCTTGAAGTACTAGTGGTCGATACAGAAACTCGGCATGTCTCGGATACTGCTGCCTATGACCTTATTCATAAGCTTGTAGAATTTGCCCATCGTAAAAATATCCCCAATATCTACAAAAAGGTTGATTCAGCCCTACGGGGAAATGTGCCAAGTGAAATCAAAGCACTGGTAGATGCCAGTGCTAGTAATCATGTTGCTTTCTTACCCGCTATTCCAGAAATGAACCGAGTGGTTCGGGACGGGATTTTATATATTGATGGCTTACCAGTTTCTGAGAGTATTTTTTCAGAGGATCCCTATGAACCAGTAAAGGAGAGCAATATCCTTACACGTTTAAAAGGAGAAGCCGGCTTAGATGGAATATTAGTAAAACAGGGAGACGAGTTTGCTGCTCAAGATCCTTTCCATATCTTTGATGCTGAGACGGATCAGGATTTAAAAGCTATCGGAATGGTCTTGAAGGAAAAAGGCTTGCTTTTGGTAACCGTCGGTTGTGCTGGCTTTGCTAAAATTCTCAGCCACTTATTATTTAAGCCCACTGTATCGGCTAGGTCGATAAGACTTAAATCTTTGGTTGTTATTTGTGGTTCTGTCAATGAGGTTACAAAAAATCAAGTTGATTATGCACAGAAACAGGGAGCTTTGAGGGTCTCCTTAAATTCTCAGCAGTTGTTTAATAAGGGCTATTGGACAAGTCAAGAAGGGAAGAATATTCTCTCGGATATTCTCACTAAGCCTGGCAATCAGTTGCTCATCTTTGAGACCTTTAGTGAAGAGATCTCTCAAGAGATTAAAGAGTTGGTTAGGCTTGGCAAGCTTAACTCGGAGCAAATTCGTTTGGATATAGGTCAAACCTTAGGCGATCTGACCCAACAGATTTTAACTCAAGCTCCCGATAGGACCTTATTGCTGACTGGTGGTGATACCCTTTTTCAGACTATGGGTGTGTTAAAAATCACAGATGTCAAGCCAATTGTCGAGTATGAACCGGGAATTGTTTTTTCAGAGATTGTTTGGCAAGGCCAACCTTATCAAGTATTGACTAAATCGGGAGGCTTCGGTAAAGAATCCCTCTTTATAGCCTTAAATCAAGAAGCAAAGGAGTAAAAAATGCTAACAGATTACAGTTTACAAATGCCTAAAAAAGTTATCGGTTGTGGACTATTATCTCAATAAACATCCAGAACTAAACCTAAGTCTTAACGTTATTTCCAAACCAGCTCAAGGAGCCTATACTTATGGAACAGTAGATTTGATTGACCTTGGTGTCGTTGATATGGCTAACTTTGAAATCGGTAAGGTCTCTAAGGTTGGCGGAGATGCTGCCTTCCAATATGTCAAAAAGGTCATTGAATTAGCCCTTGCTAAGGAAGTTGACGCTACTGTAACTAATCCATTGAACAAGGAAGCCATGAACTCGGCAGGCCATCATTATGCGGGTCATACAGAAATTTATGCTGACTTGACCAACACAGAAAAATATACCATGATGTTGGCCGATGGCAATTTGCGGGTTGTTCACGTTTCGACTCACGTTTCCTTGCGAGAAGCTTGCGACCGAGCAACCAAGGAACGGGTTCTTGACGTCATTCGGATTGCCAATCAGGCTTGTAAGGATCTTGGAATTGAAAACCCTCGAGTTGCCGTTGCTGGTTTAAATCCTCACTGCGGCGAAAATGGTCTCTTTGGCCGAGAAGAAATCGAAGAGATTGACCCTGCAGTTGAATCAGCTCGAGCTGAAGGTATCAATGCGGAAGGCAGTCTACCACCTGATACCCTCTTTTCAAAGGCAAATGGAGGAATGTACGATATTGTTGTTGCCATGTATCACGACCAAGGCCATATTCCTTTGAAACTCTTAGGTTTTGTTTACGACCAAAGTAAGGGGGATTGGAAGGCAGTTGAGGGTGTCAATATTACCTTAGGTTTGCCTATCATTCGTGCCTCTGTTGACCACGGCACAGCTTTCGACCCAGCGGGAGAATGGACAGCTAGTGAGCTAAGTCTGGAAAATGCCATTGACTACGCTATCCGTTTGGCTGACCATAAAAAATAAAGAATTATCTGGATAAATTGCAGTTAGTAAAGCTAGAAATAAAGAGGTGGCAAAATGGTGAAACTTCCAAGTGTCAGAGTATCAGACCCCAATGGTGTGGTTTATCGCGATGAATTTTTAAATGTTGACTTTGCTTTGATTCCAACAGGTGGAAAAGCTACTGCTCATGTCCCAGCTTTAATTGAAACAAAGGATGGCGGCTTGCTCTGTGCCTGGTTTGCTGGATTGTTTGAAGGCAGTGGGGATATTTCAATAGCAGTTTCAAAATTGAATCCGGAAACTCAAGTCTGGTCCGATGCTGTCATCGTCTCTAAAGGAAAAAATCGCAGTGAGCAAAATCCGGCCTTCTTCCGTGCACCGGATGGTCAAATTTGGCTGATTTATACTTCACAACTCAGTCGCCAAGAAGGTAAGGACAATATGCAGTTTACCTCCATTATCATGGTGCAAAAGTCTTCTGATGAGGGCCTTACTTGGGGAGAGCCCGAAGTATTATTCCCAGAAGAAGGAACCTTCTCCCGTCAGGTCATTCAAATTTTGAGCAATGGTCGCTGGATTTTTGCGACTTGGCTTTGTGAAGATTCTGCAGAAGGTTTAACCAATGACCCGACAGAATTTCGAGTTTCCGATGACCAAGGTCAAACCTGGCGACGAGTTCGGATGCCTGAAAGTAACGGTCGAGTGCATGCTAATATCGTGGAAATTGAAGAGGGGCACCTAGTTGCTTTTCTGAGAAGTCGTTTTGCTGACAATATTTATATTAGTGAATCGCATGATTTTGGTGATTCTTGGACGGTGCCTGAAAAATCAGTCCTTCCAAATAACAATGCCAGCATTAGTGCCATTAAGCTGCAGACTGGAGAAATTGCCCTATCCTACAATGTCAATTCAGCCAGTCATCCCGAATTTGGAAAGGTTTCTTGGCCTGGCTTGAGGAATCCAGTCGCAGTTTCTGTCTCTGAGGATTTTGGTCAAACCTGGCCAATTGGACGTGTCTTGGAACAGGCTGAAGGCTATATTGGTGAGGAAAACAAGACCAACAATGCTCAGTACGAATACCCAACCCTTTATCAAACTAAGGATAGTCTGCTTCATTTAGTTTATGCCTACCACAACCGACTTTGTGTCAAGTATGTCCGTTGTAGGGTTGAAGATATCTTCGGTGAAAAGCGTGAGGCCGAAGGAATCTATAATCCAACGTCAGGTCAAGGTGTTGAGAAGTAGTAAGAGATTTGGTATAATAGTTGCTATATCAAGGGAGTAGCAGACGTTTGCGGTCCTAATTTTGGAAGGGCAATCGTGTCACTGTCGTCATTACGAAAGAAATTTCCGGCACTGACTTAAACAGCGAGACTTGTTTTTTTAGAAAACAGGTCTCTTTTTTATCGGAAAAGTCGGCCTGTCTAATATTGTTATTGAGGAATGGAGAAAGGAAAATCTATGCACAAAGAACAAGAAAGACTTCCCTATCATATTCAAACAGGGGACGAAGTTCTAAAAGAAGTTGACAGCTCTAAGGAGGGCTTGACTTCTAGTCAGGCACAAAGTCGGCTGGAAGCCTATGGAAAAAATGAGTTGGAAGAAGGCGAAAATCGAGGGCTACTTGCCAAGTTTATCGACCAATTCAAGGATTTAATGATTATCATTCTTCTGGTAGCAGCAGCCCTGTCTGTGATTACCGAAGGGATGCATGGGCTGACGGATGCCCTAATTATTTTAGCCGTCGTTATCCTCAATGCTGCCTTTGGGGTTTACCAAGAAGGACAAGCTGAAGCGGCCATTGAGGCCCTCAAGGATATGTCCAGTCCCCTGGCTCGTGTTCGTCGGGACGGCCATGTAACTGAGATTGATTCCAAGGAGTTAGTTCCAGGTGATGTCGTTCTCTTGGAAGCCGGTGATGTCGTTCCAGCGGATATGCGATTGCTGGAAGCCGCCTCTCTGAAAATCGAAGAAGCTGCCCTGACAGGGGAATCTGTGCCAGTTGAAAAGGATTTGACAGTTGACCTAGCGGAAGATGCTGGAATTGGTGACCGTCTCAATATGGCCTACCAAAATTCCAATGTGACCTACGGGCGTGGGTCTGGTGTCGTGGTCAACACAGGGATGTACACCGAAGTTGGTAAGATTGCTGGCATGCTGGCCAATGCCGATGAAACGGAAACCCCACTCAAGCAGAGCCTGACCCAACTGTCTAAGGCCCTGACCTATCTGATTGTTGCCATTGCAGCGGTGACCTTCTTAGTCGGCATTTTCGTCCGAGGTGAAGAACCCCTTAATGGACTGATGGTAGCTGTAGCCTTAGCGGTTGCGGCAATTCCGGAAGGTCTGCCAGCCATCGTTACCATTGTCTTGTCTCTGGGAACAACGACCCTAGCTAAACGCAATTCTATTGTTCGGAAGTTACCAGCGGTTGAAACCCTGGGTTCTACAGAAATTATCGCCTCAGATAAGACTGGTACCCTAACCATGAATCAGATGACCGTTGAAAAAGTTTATACCAACGGCCAATTGCAATCATCGGCAGCTGATATTGCCGCAGATAATAACACCCTGCGGATTATGAACTTTGCCAATGACACCAAGATTGACCCACAAGGCAAGTTGATTGGCGATCCAACCGAAACAGCCCTGGTGCAATTTGGTTTTGACCACAATTTTGATGTCCGTCAAGTCCTGCAAACCGAGCCTCGTGTGGCTGAGTTACCATTTGACTCGGACCGCAAGCTCATGTCCACCATCCATAAAGAAGTGGACTCTTCTTACTTTGTTGCTGTTAAGGGTGCCCCTGACCAACTGCTCAAACGGGTAACGCAAATCGAGGAAAATGGTCAGATTCGTCCTATTACAGAGGCCGATAAGCAGACCATCCTAGCAACCAATAAGGACCTGGCCAAACAGGCCCTGCGAGTGCTGATGATGGCCTACAAACGAGTAGCTAGCCTGCCAGAGATGGAATCTGAAGTTGTTGAAGCTGATTTGGTCTTCTCTGGTCTGGTCGGTATGATTGACCCCGAACGGCCAGAAGCCGCCCATGCGGTTGCGGTAGCCAAGGAAGCTGGGATTCGTCCGATTATGATTACCGGTGACCACCAAGACACAGCAGAAGCCATTGCCAAACGTTTGGGAATTATTGAAGAAGACGGTCAAGACCATGTCCTGACTGGTGCTGAGCTCAATGAGCTCTCAGATGAGGAATTCCAAAAGGTCTTCCAAAAATACTCCGTCTATGCTCGGGTATCACCTGAACACAAGGTCCGCATCGTCAAGGCTTGGCAAAATGAAGGCAAGGTCGTTGCTATGACCGGTGACGGGGTCAATGATGCCCCATCTCTCAAGACTGCTGACATCGGTATCGGTATGGGAATCACCGGAACGGAAGTTTCTAAGGGGGCCTCCGACATGGTATTGGCCGATGATAACTTCGCTACCATTATCGTGGCGGTTGAAGAAGGACGTAAAGTCTTCTCCAATATCCAAAAATCCATCCAATATCTCTTGTCTGCCAATATGGCCGAAGTCTTCACCATTTTCTTTGCCACCCTCTTTGGCTGGGGTGTTCTCCAACCTGTCCACCTCTTGTGGATTAATCTGGTAACCGATACCCTGCCAGCCATCGCCCTGGGTGTTGAGCCAGCGGAGCCTGGTGTCATGACCCACAAGCCACGTGGTCGCAAGTCCAACTTCTTTGATGGCGGTGTCTTTGAAGCCATTATTTATCAAGGCCTCTTGCAGACTGCTCTAGTAATTGGTATCTACGGCTGGGCCATCATGTCCCCAGAACATAGCAATAACCAGATGGTTCACGAAGATGCCCTGACCATGACCTTTGCTACCCTAGGCTTGATTCAACTCCTTCATGCCTTTAATGTTAAATCGGTTTATCAGTCTATCTTTAAAGTTAAACCATTTAGCAACCGAACCTTTAACTGGGCTATCCCAGTAGCCTTCCTAATCCTCATGGTGACCATTGTGGTTCCTGGCTTCAACCAGCTCTTCCATGTTTCCCACCTTGATGCAACTCAATGGTTGGCTGTCATTATTGCCAGTCTCCTCATTGTCGTCTTGGTTGAAATCGTCAAGGCCATCCAAAGAGCCCTCGGACAGGATAAAAAGGCAATCTAAAACAAAGAGCACTTCCACTCTAGGAAGTACTTATTTATTGGAAATTTCAACTATAATATCGAATTGTTTAATTTTAAAAAGCCCTTCCTAGCTAAAAAGCTAGGAGTTCAAGAGATAAAGCGACTAACATAGAAGCCTCTTGACAGTGACCTAGAAAAATGCTAATTTTAACAAACAATAGGCAGCAAAGGGGCCAAGATGGAAATAGGAAAACGTTTGAAACAAGCTAGAATCAATGCAGGTCTAACCCAAGAGGAGGTATCTAAAAAGCTTTTTATCACTAGACAGACAGTATCGCGTTGGGAACAGGAAAAAAATCTTCCCAATATCTATGTTTTGAAGGATTTGAGCCAGCTTTACAAGGTTGAAGTAGCCTATTTTTTATTAGATACTTCTCAAGTTAAAAAGCAGATTAATTTTTACGCTTTGTTCGGTGTTATTTGCTTTAATGTTTTCTTTGTTAGCTTTGCCTATCTTGTGATGTCAGTCTTTCTATTTATGTCTTGGTTTATGTCTATTTTCTTTGTCTTCCTGCCACTGATAACAGCCTTACTAGATTTGAGAACCAGTAGTCAAGTGCAACTTCAGATTATTATAGCAGGTAAAGAATTTAACCCAGGTCATCCTTATTTCAATTCAACCCTATTTGCATTAATCGGTCTTATTCTTCTACCTTTGCTCTTTTTATTAACCCGAAAAATTTGGCGTTTAACCAAACAGTACGTTCGTTATAATATAAAGAATATCTATAAGGATGTCCATTAGAACCAAAGTAGAAGTTGCTTAAAAATTTCACAGACAATTATAAAATTTCAAAATAAGCTAAGATATTTAATATCTTAGCTTATTTTTGCTTGTCAACTAAATTGACAAGTACTGTAAAGTTCCCTCTAAAATTTCTCTGATTAAAATAACAAAAGCTTTGCGAACCTTATAAAATCAATATGTAACAAAAGGCTTGCTTGGTTTTTCTTCGCTTTTTAAGTAAGCTAAGTAGGTCAAGAAAATATCTTGACTGCTCGAGTATTATTCTCATTAGAAAGAAGGCCAATGCCTATGAAAAAAATTATGAAGTGGTGGTATATCACTCAATACTTTGTTTTTATTATCATCTTTGCTTTTGCCAATATAACAGCTGGAAATATAGATATAGGAAGGCTCCTTATATCATCAGTCTTAATCCTTACCATGTTAATGGGGGCTAGTCTGACTTTGCTAGAAAAGCGATTGACAAAACTAATTCTAGTCTTTCGGTGGATAGAAGCGCTGTTTTATCTTGTAGTCTCAAGCACTATTTATAGTTTCCTAGGTCAACGTCTGCACAGTCTACCTCTTGTGTTAGTCTTGGCACTCTACACCTTAGTAACACTCTTGCCGGTAATTTATAATTTACTCTCAGTTTTTACTCCCCTAGTCAATCGACTCCTATTCAGTTATATCTGGTTCTTGTGGACTCCTCCTATGGTAGCATTAACGAGACAAAAACTAGGAAATCAGTTTCTCCAAGACCTCTTTTCTAGTGGTCTTTGGGATGCTTTGGCTTACGTCATCTTTGCCCTTTTTTTGATGAGGCAATTAGGATTTGGCTCTTGTGACTGGGGGCCTATTAAAAAATTATCGGTTTGGACAGTCAGCTTGATAGGCCTTTTTGTTCTCTATTTTTCTTTCCTCAATGCTTTCTCAATAGATCAAAATTGGCTAAAAGCTCTCTTTGTTTTTGACTTTAGTGACTTTAAACCAACACTCCCCCTTACCTTCGCTGCCTTACGAGCTGGGGTTGGAGAAGAAATCGTCTGTCGCTATATTTTTCTTCTATCATTACTTCATTTCTGGCGTAACCACAAGTATCAAGTCCCCCTAGCTATTTTTATTAGTTCAGCTCTATTTGGTCTAATTCATTTTGGCAATCTTATTAAGGGACAGGATTTAGTAGCCACTACCTCCCAAGTGATTTTTGCTACTGCAGTGGGGATAGCTTTCTCTGTTATCTATCTCTATACGGGTAAATTGTGGACGGTTATCCTTTTCCACGCGATTATTGATCTTTTAGCATTTTCCAGTAGTGGTTCTTCTACGATGGCAGCGATGTCTGTCGGTGATCTGTTAACGCCTCAAGATGTTTATCTGTTCCTATTTTCTTCGTTATTTTCTATCTGGATGTTGACAGGTCAGCGTAAACGTCTTATCTATGCGAATGTAGGACAATTATTTAACCCAAGTAATAGCAAGATTTAATACTTCTAAATTAGAGAATTTCTTTTCTATTCATATTTTGATAATGATGATACAGAAATAAGATGATAATCAATCATCTTTTAGATATCGCAACTTTTTATACATAGTCTCCCATAATGACCTATTTCTGTGAGTATGGATGCAGTGCTTATGAAGTGCGTCTATCTCCAGTCTCTATCACAAATAAAAAACGGGTTAAAGCTCTTCTCGTGGCCAATGGTGGTGTCAAAGCCGTGGCCGGGGTAGACCTGATAGTGGTTGGGCAGGGTGAAGAGTTCCTGGCGGATGGAGTCAAGGAGTTGCTGGCGATTGCCGGTTGGGAGGTCGGTTCGGCCGATAGTCTCGCAGAAAAGGGCATCGCCGGAAAAGACGACCGCCTCATCCTTGAAGATCAGTGATACGCTACCCCAGGAATGGCCTGGCGTTGGAACGACGCTGAAGGTGAAGTCAACCAAATCATAAGACTGGTAATTGCGGTAGAAGTGGTTGGCAGGTCTGGCTGTCACATCGGCCATATCGTCATGGCGGGGCAGGCCTGACAAGTTATCCACTGGGCTGGTCAACCAGCCAGCTTCTTTTTCTGAAATATAAACTGGAGCTTGTTCAAAGGCATCACGGACGGCATCCAGACTCATGATGTGGTCGTAGTGGGCGTGGGTCAGGAGGATTGCTGCGACTGGCTTGGCCAGCTCTTTTAACTTGTCTAGAATTTCTTGTGTATTGCTACCAGGATCAATGACCAAGAGGGCCTGGTCATTTTCCAAGATATAGGTGTTTTCTAGGGCGACTTGATTTTTAATACTATAAATGTTCATGGGTGATTGACCTCAATGGATAGATTTGTCCCTATTATAACGCAGGGGAAGGCAAATGTCCTTGGGAAAGTTGTAGCCGACTTTGGGAAGTTTTCAGAAAAGTCTGTCAAAACAGCTTGAAAGATGATAGAATAGGAGTAACGATAAATAGAGGAGGCTCAAATGACAAGACCCTTAAATTTTGTGATGATTTCCCCTCATTTCCCAACTAACTTTGAACCCTTTGCCCATCGCCTAAGGGCCAATGGTTTCAAGACCTTGGGAATTGCGGACACCCCTTATGATGAACTTTCAGATAGCTTGAAGGCTGCTTTGACGGAATACTACCGTGTGGATAATATGGAGGACTACGACCAGGTCTATCGGGCGGTGGCCTACTTTGCCCATAAGTATGGTCGGATTGACCGCATTGAATCCCACAATGAATACTGGTTGGAATTGGATGCTCACTTGCGGACAGATTTCAATGTCTTTGGTTATAAAAATGATGATATGTTGTCCATCAAGACCAAGCGGCAGATGAAAGAGATCTTCCGCCAAACTGGTATCAAGGTGGCCCGTGGTGAGGTCTTCCACAGCGATGATGAGGCTCGCCAATTGGCCAAGGAACTGGGCTTTCCAGTTATCATCAAGCCCAACTCAGGGGTTGGGGCTTCTGACACCTATAAGATTAAGTCTGAGGCAGAATTGGAAGACTTTTTCGGCCATCAAAGTCCAGGTGTTGAGTACATTATGGAAGAATTTATTGATGGGGACATTATCACCTTCGATGGTCTGACCGACCATGATGGCAATATTGTCTTTTATTCCGGTTTAGAATACTCGGAGGCTGTCCTAGATACCTTGGACCATGATAATGATATGTTCTACTATGTCCCAAGAGAATTCTCGCCAGAGTTGATTGAACTGGGCAAGAAATGTGTCGAGGCCTTTAATGTTAAGGAACGTTTCTTCCACTTTGAATTCTTCCGGGTTAAGAAAACTAAAGACCTGATGGCTCTTGAAATCAACTGTCGGCCACCAGGTGGCTTGACCATTGATATGTGGAACTATGCGGATGACTTTGATATCTTTGACCAGTATGCCAAAGTTGTGCGAGGTAATCACTTTACAGCGGACATTCAACACCGCTACAATGTGGTCTATATCTCGCGCAAGGCCAATCGCAATTATGCCCATTCTGTTGAGGATGTTGAGGCCCACTTTGGTGACAAGATTATCTTGACCAAGTCGGTTCCAGGTGTCTTTGCCCAAATCATGGGAGAAGTCGGCATCTTGGCTAGAACCCAAACAATGGATGAGCTCAGAGAATTAGTTGCTTACGCCCAAGAAAAGGCTTAAAAATTTAGCGACAGTCCGATAAACGAGCCGATAATGGTCGCTTGTCGGACTTAGTAAGAAGTTTAGGGAGTGGGACAAAAATCGTCATTTCGAAGAAATTGATTTACCTCACTCTTTAGTTTCAAGGTTCGGGAAGAAATAGTCTATCCCCAGACTATTTCTTTCCCACCCCCACACAGTTGACTTGGATTTCTCCAACAGCCCCCAGACTGTTGGACCTGTCCCGAAGGGAACAAGTACTTTACCGCCGTTTCACTGGCATGTGAGTGACTAAGCACTAAAGTGTCAAGTCACTCATCACCAATCAACCACTGCGTCAAACTGTTTGATGTTGAAAAAGTAACAGGGTGAAGATTTTTGTCTCACCTCGTAGGAAATAGAGACATTTTTAATGACCTATTTCCTTAACAAATTGCGACAGTCAGATAGGTGAGCCGAAAATGCTCAATTATCTGACTTAGTAAGAAGTTTAGGCAGACCACCCTAGTGGCTGCCGTAGGAAATAGAGACATTTTTAATGACCTATTTCCTTAACAAATTGGAAGGAAAAGGCAGGAGTTCCCTGGAGCACCTGCTAGTATCTATTATGCATTTTGAAAGCAGAAGTCAATGGTCGGGGGAACTCGGCCGCAAGATGTATTTTAATGTTTATGGTCATGCTGGAAAACCCATCATCGTCTTTCCCTCATCAGGCGGTAGCCAAAATGAATACGGAGACTTTGGCATGATTGAGGCTTGTCAGGATTTTATTGACCGAGGTCTGGTTAAGTTTTATACACCGGATTCGCTTGACAATGAGTCTTGGCTCTGTGAGAGCAAATCACCCCATGATATGGCCTTGGCCCACGAGGCCTATGACCGCTATATCGTCAATGAGTTGGTGCCCCTGATTCGTTATGAGTCCAACTGGCAGGGACCAATGATGGCGACTGGATGCTCTATGGGAGCCTTTCATGCCATCAACTTTGCTCTCCGCCATCCAGATCTCTTCGATATTGCAGTAGCCCAGTCAGGCGTCTATGATGCCCGCTTCTTTACGGGAGAATACTATGGTGACCCTGCTGTCTACTACAACTCACCGATTGATTATCTCTGGAATCAAGAAGACCCTTGGTTCTTGGATCGCTACCGGCAAAATGCTTATATTGTGTCGGTTGGGCAAGGGGACTGGGAAGGCCCTCATATCGCGGATACCATGCGGTTAGAAGAAGCCTTCTCTCACAAATCTATTCCAGGTTGGTTTGACTACTGGGGCAATGACGTTGCCCATGACTGGCCCTGGTGGCGGCAACAAATGCCCTATTTCCTTGGGAAACTTGAAGAAGATGGAAGGATTTAAGCACCTTACTCAATAAAAAGGCTATTTATCAACTCTGGTGAAAAAAAAGCTCTATTCGCGAGAAGACCTATTTGGTCTTCTCCTTTATGATGTCCAAATTATGAAAAATTTTGTTTTTAATATAGTTAACATTAGGAAAAGCAAGAACAGACTGCTTGATATCTATAATGAGGTCATTAGCAATCTCGTCCTTACCGTAAATCGTCATTTTATACTAAAACACCCCAATCATAGGCTTTTTGTCGCTCACTTGGTCTGATGGAATAGCCGATGTGTCCCGTGACATTAAGCAGCCGCTCTTGGTTGAGCTTATGACGAATGTTGCAGATGCCCACCATGTTTTGGTCTGACTGACGAATGCAGAGATAGGTTGAAGACGGAGTCTGCTCTTTCTGCCAAGTATCATAGGATGAAGCCTTCTGAACATGCTCCAGCCATTCGATTAAATTATCTATTTCTTGTAAACCTGCCCCGCCATACATGTGCTCACGAGAAAACTCAGACTTGTAGGCTAGAATTTCTTTTTCAAATGCCAGATTTAGTGTGACGAGTTGTAGCTCTTACATAAAGGCTTCGCTCCTCATTCTTTCAAGGTAAATTCCAAGAATTCTAAGAAATGGTCGGCCCAATACTTTTCGTGATGGATTTCATTCGCCATAACCCGCAATTCAATCTTGTCCATGGGACTGCCCGACTTGAGCAAAGATTGGTAGTAGTGGAGGCTGCAATCAATGTAGGCCTGATTCATATTGGGAGCAAAGGCCTCATCAACTTCGTCTCCTTCCTTGGTCCCTACTTGAATATAAACGTTTGTCTCCTTGTCTAAGGGATGACTGTCGCAATAACGCAGAAAATCGCGTTCGCTGAACCAGGAAGCTAGGGAGAAGACCCCTAGGCCTCCGAAGGTCTCTGGATAGGCAGCTCCCATATAGGCAGTGATGATACCTCCCATTGAAGAACCGGCCAGTAGGGTATGCTCCCGGTCAGGCTTGGTCCGATAAGTCTTGTCAATGAAGGGTTTGACTGTATTGATAACCCATTCGCCGTAGGCCATACCATCACCGCCCACACTAGCTGTTTCAGGAGTGGTACCAACATCGGTCATCCAAGGTGCGTACTCATTGAGACGGTTCCCTTCGGCATTATCAATTCCAACGATAATAACCTTGGGTAATTCCTTGTGCTTCTTGATGGTCGGGATAATCTTCCAAGAATAACCAGAAAAGGATTCCTTACTATAGAAGATGTTTTGTCCGTCATGCATGTAGAGAACGGGGTAGCTAGCCCAGTCCTCTTTGTTGTAGTCCTTAGGCAGGAGAACCCGAATCCGCCTTTCCTCATCATAGTAAGGAAGGTGCAGATAGTGTTCTTCCATCTCCAGATAATAATTGTTGAGCTTGGTCCGTCTCATAGCTTTCCCCCATCTAGTATTTGCCCATATTATAGCATAGAAAGCAAGGAAACTAAATAGAATTAGAATAACCAGAAAATCATTCTTTTGATGGTTCTGTAAGACTTTTCTTGTTGATAACAATAAAAGGCTATAATAGTGCCATCAAAATTTGGAGGTCATTTTATGACAAAAGTTTCCATTGTTAGGGGTGCCAGTCGGGGAATTAGTTTTGCTATTGCTAAACGGTTGTACAAGGATGGATTTAAGATTGGAATCCATGACTAGGATGAAGAAACGGTTAAGGAGGCGGTTGGGAAATTATCACCTGAACTGACCTTTGTTGTTACCGATGTCAACAAGACCAAGTAGAAGCAACTGTTGGAAAAGTTATCGAACATTTTGAGGATTTAACTGTTTTTTTGAATAATGCTGGCCTTGACCCGAATTTGAACTCGAATTACATTACTGGTCAAACGATTGTCGTTGATGGTGGTGTGCAATTTTACTGCTACTTAGGCGTGTTAAATGAGCTGGAAAATTTGGTCTTATCTTTAGAGTTGGAACTTACTTTTCCAGCTTTTTTGTATTCTTCTGTGATTCAGCCCTTATCCACTTTCAACCTATTCATGCTATAATAGAAGCACTATGACTGACAAGAAACTTGGACGAAAGTATGCCGTTGTTGACTTAGAAGCGACCAGTGCTTCGACAGCGGCTCAGATTATTCAGGTTGGGATTGTCATCGTTGACCAGGGTCAAATCGTCCAGACCTACCAAACCGATGTCAACCCTCATGAAGCTTTGAGCAAACATATTATTGACCTGACAGGTATTACCGATCGGCAGCTGGCAAAGGCCCCTGATTTTTCTCAGGTTGCCGGTGACATTTTTGCCCTGATTAAGGACTGCATTTTTGTGGCCCACAATGTTAAATTTGATGCCAATCTCTTGGCAGAACAGCTCTTTTTAGAGGGCTATGAGCTAAAGACCCCGCGGGTAGATACGGTGGAGCTCTCCCAGGTTTTCTTTCCAACTCTGGAGCGCTACCGCCTGTCGGATTTGGCCTGGCATCTGCAACTGGATTTGAAGCGTGCCCACACAGCCATAGCAGATGCTTATGCGACGGCCAAATTATTGATTAGTCTGCAAGAAAAAATTGCTAGCCTCCCTCGTTTGACAGTTGAGCGTATTTTGGACTTTGCCGACTACCTCCTCTATGAATCCCGTCTCCTAGTTGAAGAGGTTTATCAGACCATGTCACTCAACAGCTCGGATGACTTTGTAGAAGTACAAAATATCCTTGTAAGGAAGGAAGTTTCCCTGCTTGAGGAGCGCCGGCTATCGGCTGATTTTGCAACCAATCTGGCCCTCCTAGACCTAGACAAGAGACCCCAGCAGGAGGACTTTGCGGCTGAATTAGCCAAGTACTATGACCAGCCCACGCCTCTCTTTATCCAAGCACAGACTGGTCTGGGCAAGACTTATGCCTATCTCTTGACCTTGCTCAGTAAGGTTAAGGATGAAAAAATTATTGTCACGGTGCCCACCAAGGTCCTCCAGGACCAAATTATGGAGCAAGAGGGTAAAAAACTGGCCCAGGTTTTCCATATTAATCTCCACAGTCTCAAGAGCCCCAGAAACTATATTAAACTAGACACCTTCGCAGCCAGCCTAGCTAAGGAGGACAGCAACCGCTTGGTCAATCGCTACAAGATGCAACTTTTGGTCTGGTTAACGCAAACGCAAACCGGTGACCTAGATGAAATCAAGCAGAAGCAGCGCTTTGAAACCTACTTTGACCAAATTCGCCATGACGGAGAACTCAGTAAAAAGTCTCCTTTTTGGGATTGTGATTTTTGGAATCGGTCTTATGAGCGGGCCAAGCGGTCTCGTCTGATTATCACCAACCACGCCTATTTTCTGACTCGAGTTGAGGATGATAAGGACTTCGTTAAGGACCAGGTTTTGATTGTTGATGAGGCGCAGAAACTCTTCTTGAATTTAGAACAGTTTTCCCGCCGCCAGGTCAATTTGACAAAAGTGATGAAAGAAATTCATGCTGGCCTAGAAAATCCAGAAAGCCACTTGCAGGGTAGAATTTTGGAGAGTCTGCAATTTGAATTATCCAATCTAGTCCAGGGCTATTACAAGAATCATCAGGCCAACCTTTCCAAGCAATCGGTCAAGCAGATTAGTCAAGACTTGGCTGAGCTGGATAACCCTGAATTTAGAGAGCTAAAGGATGCTTTTGCACCGGTATTCTCTGACTTCTGGCTTAGCCAAGATTGGGCAGCAGAGCACCGGATAACTAAGTTAAATAGTGCTCGGATGGACTTTATGAATTTTCGTGATTTCCTACCTCAGACCCAAAAGACTTATTTTATCTCTGCTACCCTAGAAATTAGTGCTCGGATTTCCTTACCAGACTTGCTAGGTTTTGAGGCTTATGACTATTTGCGGTTAGCCCGAGAGTCTCATAGTGGCCAAAAAATCTGGCTGGATAGCTCCATGCCAAGTATTCCTGACTTGTCTGCCCAGAATTACGCCCAGGAGATTGTAGCGAGATTACTGGATTTAGCCCAACTCAAGAAACCTATCTTGGTTCTTTTCAACGCCAAGAAGCCCATGTTTGACGTCTCTGAAAAATTAGATGAGACAGGGCTAGCCCACCTTTGTCAGCATAAGAATGGCCCGGCAGCCAATGTCAAACGGCGTTTCGACAAGGGAGAGGCTAACATTCTTCTGGGAACGGGCTCCTTCTGGGAAGGGGTGGATTTCGCCAGTCAGGATGGCCTGATTGAAGTCATTACCCGTCTACCCTTTGATAATCCAGAGGATCCCTTCATTAAGAAGGTCAATCGGCAACTGACTGCTTCAGGCAAACATCCTTTTTATGACTACAGCCTCCCTTTAACTATTTTGCGGCTCAAACAAGCTATCGGTCGCAGCAAACGTAGAGAAGATCAGATGTCAGCTGTCCTAATCCTGGACAAGCGGGTCTTGACGAAAGGGTATGGTCATCAGATATACCAGTCCCTAGCCCAAGAGTTCCCTCTAGCAGAAGGGAAATTTGCAAGAATATTGGCGGAAGTGGCTCAATTTTTCAAAAATATTTGATATAATAACGACAGTCAGATTAGAGAGCCGATAACGCTCGAAAATCTGACTTAGTAAGAAGTTTAGGCAAGCCACCCTAGTGGTTGCCGTAGGAAATAGAGCCATTTTAATGGCCTCTTTCCTTAACTGATTGACAGTTGAAAAGGTTGGTAGTATGAAAGAGCCTAAAAAAGGCCATTTTTGGCGGTATTTTATCAGTATTCTGGCAGTTTTAATTCTTATTGGCGCCCTTGTTTCTATTTTTTTGGTTGGAGCTATTAAGCCTCACCGAGACGCGAGGAATCAGGCTATTCGGACAGCCAAGCAGTATGCCAATATTAGCGCCATTAGCGATGTCGAGCAATATAATGGCCATGAGGTCTTCTACACGGTCTTTGGCAAGGATAAGTCGGGCCAAAAGATTATGGTGACCATCAATAAAAAGCATGCTGGTCAGGTCTACGTTTACCAGGCTGACCAAGGCCTTACAGCAAAGGATGCCCAGAAGGTGGCTAAGACTAATGGTGCCAAGACCATTCAAAAGACAACCTTTGGGATGGCCAAGGGCGTGCCCATTTGGGAAGTGCGCTCCGGTAGCCAATACTACCTCATCGACTTTAAAACTGGTGATTTAATTCAAAGGGAGGGCTTATGACTTATTTATCCAATCGCGTTTTAGAAATGGCGGAAAGTGTCACTCTAGCAGCAGGAGCAAGAGCCAAGGAACTCAAGGCTCAAGGGCGTGATATTCTTAGCCTGACATTGGGACAGCCCGATTTTGTAACGCCTAAGAATATCCAAGATGCTGCCATCAAGGCCATTCAAGGTGGACAAGCTTCTTTTTATACAGTGGCTTCTGGACTACCTGAACTCAAGGCTGCCATCAATAGCTACATGGAAAATTTCTATGGCTACTCCGTAGAGCCCAACCAGGTAGTAGCAGGAACAGGGGCGAAGTTTGTCCTCTATGCCTTCTTCATGGCAGTCCTTAATCCTGGTGACGAGGTCATCATTCCCACCCCTTACTGGGTCTCCTATGCCGATCAGGTCAAGGTGGCTCAAGGTCAGCCAGTCTTCGTTCCCGCCAAGGAAGAGAATCACTTCAAGGTGACGGTCGAGCAGTTGGAAGCAGCCAGAACCGATAAGACCAAGGTCTTCCTCCTAAATAGTCCCTCCAATCCAACAGGGATGATTTATGAGGCTGACGAGTTGCGGGCCATCGGGGACTGGGCTGTCCAACACGACATCCTCATCCTGGCAGATGATATCTATGGCCGTCTGGTCTATAATGGAGCCAAATTCACACCCATCTCAACCCTATCCGAGGCCATCAGAAAGCAAACTACTGTGGTCAATGGGGTAGCTAAATCTTACGCTATGACCGGTTGGCGGGTCGGTTTTGCTGTTGGTAATCCTGAGATTATCGCAGCTATGGCCAAGATTATCGGCCAGACAACATCCAACCTGACAACTGTTTCCCAATATGCGGCTATCGAAGCCTTCACGGGCGACCAGTCCACAGTTGAAAGCATGCGCCAGGCTTTTGAGGAACGCCTCAACACCATCTATCCTCTGCTCAATGAGGTTCCTGGTTTTACCACAGTCAAGCCTCAGGGGGCCTTCTATCTCTTCCCTAATGTCAAGGAAGCCATGGCCTTGAAGGGCTACGATGACGTGACGGCCTTCACCACCGCTATCCTAGAAGAAACGGGCGTGGCCATGGTTACGGGAGCTGGCTTTGGGGCACCTGATAATGTTCGCCTCAGTTATGCGACCGATTTGGACACCCTCAAAGAGGCTGTCCGCCGTCTAAAGGTCTTTATGAAAGGTGAATAGGAGATTATTATGATTGATCATTTTGGAATAAAGGTGAAAGACTTACAATCCTCAAAAGATTTTTACCAAAAGACGCTTGCTCCGCTAGGCTATGAATTGCGATTTAATAATGAATACACCGTTAGTTTTGGCGATGAACGCAGCACAGATCCAGGTGGTGATTTCTGGTTAAACGCTAGTCAGCAAGCCCCCATGCATTTTGCCTTCAATGCTAAGACACATGCAGAAGTAGAGGCCTTTCACCAAGCCGGTCTAGCAGCAGGTGGAAAAGATAACGGTGCACCTGGGCTTCGTCCACACTACCATGCCAATTATTACGCAGCCTTTTTACTTGACCTAGATGGCAATAATATTGAAGCTGTTTGCCATGGCGATAAGTAAAAGTGAACGGATGTAATCCCCTGTGACACAGTGGAAAGGTTCGTTAAGTAGAAGTTTTCAAAGCCCTGATTTTCAGCACTCGGTGTAACTTAGAAAATATGACAAATCAGTTTCATCTAGATTATAAATATGTCAACGAGAAGGCAAGATATGCCTCCCTCACCAAAAACTATATTATCTCCCTTGACTGCCAAAATGGTGTCATTAGCAAAATTACCCTTGAGGACAATAGTCCCGCCCATAAATAAGAAGTAGAAAAAAGAAAGAGAAAATTCATGTCAAAAGAACTCATATCAATTATTGATGTTAAAGACCATGTTGGTCAGGAAGTTACCATTGGAGCCTGGGTGGCTAACAAGTCCGGTAAAGGGAAGTTAGCCTTCCTCCAATTGCGAGATGGAACAGCCTTTTTCCAAGGTGTTGCCTTCAAGTCAAACTTCATCGAAAAGTATGGCCAAGAAGCAGGACTGGAGAAATTCAACCAAATCAAGCACCTGAGCCAGGAAACTTCTGTCCTAGTTACAGGGACCATCAAGGAAGACGACCGCTCTAAGTTTGGCTACGAAATGGATGTGACCGATGTCCAAGTGGTTGGTCAGTCTCACGACTATCCCATTACCCCTAAGGAACACGGAACAGACTTCCTCATGGATAACCGCCATCTCTGGTTGCGGTCTCGCAAGCAAATGGCCATCATGCAAATCCGTAATGCTATTATTTATGCGACTTATGAATTCTTTGACAAGAACGGCTTCATCAAGTTTGATAGCCCAATCCTGTCAGGAAATGCGGCAGAAGATTCAACCGAACTTTTTGAAACCGACTACTTCGGAACCCCAGCCTACCTCAGCCAGTCTGGTCAGCTCTATCTTGAAGCGGGTGCTATGGCTCTGGGCCGGGTCTTTGACTTCGGACCTGTTTTTCGGGCTGAAAAATCTAAGACCCGCCGTCACTTGACCGAGTTTTGGATGATGGATGCGGAGTATTCCTTCCTCAATCACGACCAGTCACTGGACCTACAAGAAGCCTATGTCAAGGCTCTGATTCAAGGCGTTTTGGACAAGGCTCCTCATGCTCTGGAAATCTTGGAGCGGGATGTAGACCTGCTTAAGAGCTACATCGACAAGCCTTTCAAACGGGTTTCTTACGATGATGCCATTGACCTCCTGCAGGAGCATGAAAATGATCCGGATACCGATTACGAGCATTTGGAACATGGGGACGACTTTGGCTCCCCTCATGAAACCTGGATTTCCAACTACTTTGGTGTCCCAACCTTCGTGGTCAACTACCCAGCCAGCTTTAAGGCCTTCTATATGAAGCCAGTCCCTGGCAATCCTGACCGGGTCCTCTGTGCCGACCTCTTGGCTCCAGAAGGTTATGGGGAAATTATCGGTGGTTCCATGCGGGAAGATGACTACGATGCCCTCGTTGCCAAGATGGACGCCCTGGAAATGGACAAGTCCGAGTACGAATTCTACCTGGACCTGCGTAAATATGGTTCCGTCCCTCACGGTGGCTTTGGTATCGGAATCGAACGGATGGTCACCTTCGTCGCCGGCACCAAACACATCCGCGAGGCCATCCCATTCCCACGGATGCTCCATCGGATTAAACCCTAAGATACAAAGCCGTTAAGCCCTTTTTCTCCTGTTTAAATCTTCTGAATATTTTGCTATAATAGGGGCACCATGGGGGCTTGGGCTTCCCAAATCTATTTTGTTACCGCTAATCAAATAATAATCAAGAGATGATTAGGAGGAGATGTTATGACAACGACTGTAATGGCTAACTACAGCTACGGAGAAGACTGTTACCAAGAAATTCCAAAGGTGCTCAAGTCTTATGGGATTCATCGTGTGGCCCTCATCGGTGGAAAGAGAGCTCTGGCGGCAACGGAAAAAGAGGTTCGAGAAATCTTGTCTAAGGCCGGCATTGAGACGACCGGAAGCTTTGTCTATGGGGTGGATTCAACCCAGACCAATATTGATAAGTTAGTCGCCAAACCAGCTGTCCAAGAGGCTGATGCTATCTTTGGTTTCGGTGGAGGTCGTGCCTTAGATACCACCAAGATGGTCGCAAAGGAGTTAGACAAACCAACCTTCACCTTCCCGACTATTTGTTCAAATTGTTCAGCAGGGACAGCCATTGCTGTGGTCTACAAGGACGATCATTCGGTGCTCCGCTACGGTTACCCAAACTCTCCTCTGCATATCTTTATCAATACTCGCGTTATTGCCCAAGCCCCAAGTAAATATTTTTGGGCCGGTATCGGTGATGGAATTTCTAAGGCACCGGAAGTGGAGCATGCAGTAGCAGAAGCTAAGAAAAAGGGTTTGCTTGAGCTCCCTCATACAGCAACATTGGGTCACGCTGTTGCCCTATCCTCCAAGGATGCTTTCTATTATTATGGTAAGCAAGGTCTGGAGGATGTAAAAAATAAGCGACCTTCAAAGGCGGTTGAAGAAATTGCTTTGGACATTGTTGTCTCAACAGGTTATGCCTCAAACTTAGTCAACCAACCTGATTTTTACTACAATTCTTGCCATGCTCACGCTTTTTACAATGGAACAACGGCCATTCAACGTCAGGGTGAGTACCTGCATGGTGTTGTTGTATCCTATGGTGTCTTAGTTCTTCACGCCTACTTTGAAGAAACTGATGAGTTAGAAAGAGTTGCCCAGTTCAATAAGGAACTGGGACTACCAACTACTCTCAAGGAATTGGGTTTGACGCAAGCTGACGTTCCCAAGATTGTCCAAGTTGCCCTGACGACCAATGAATATAAGAATACCCCTTTTGATGGTGAAAAATTTGCCAAAGCCATCTTGGCTGTTGACCAATTAGGGCAAAAGTTAGCATAAATTAGAAAGTGTCATTTTATGAAAACCTTCCATACTGATAAAGCTCCTAAGGCCCTAGGCCCTTACGTTCAAGCCAAGCAAGCTGGCGACCTCCTCTTTGCCTCTGGTCAAGTTCCTCTGTCTCCAGAAACGGGCCAAGTGGTTGGCACTAGCATTGAAGAGCAGACTCAGCAGGTATTAAAAAATATCAAGGCTATTCTGGAAGCCGCTGGAACCGACTTTGACCATGTGGTTAAAACCACCTGTTTCCTGAGTGACATCAATGATTTTGCGGCATTCAATGAAGTCTATGCGACGGCCTTCAAGGAAGAATTTCCTGCTCGCTCCTGCGTAGAAGTGGCCCGCCTGCCTAAGGATGTCAAGGTCGAAGTAGAAGTCGTTGCCTATCTGGGATAAACCAGCAGAAATAGTTGGGCTATCTGATTTCATACTTATTTAACATTAAAACTTTCATTTTTGATACTTTCTTAAAATGTGCGGACGCAAGCAAACTTCTCACGAAGTTTCATTGCTAATTTTCGAGCCATTGTCTCGAAAATTCCCGTTATTAGCTAAAACTGTAGTTGTCGCTAATAATACCACTTTGGCGAAAGTATCACTTTATCATTCTGTCATCCAATTAAAGTACTCGGCTTTTTAGCGAATTGTGTCCATGATGGAGCAAAAGATAGCAGGTTTTAAACTTTAAAGAGTATCAAAACATAAGCAAAGACCCTTGGTTGGATATCAGGGGCCTTTTGTATTCTATTTATCTGCAAACTCTGGATTTGCCTCACGGATCAGATGCCCATAGGTTGGAAGAAGGCTGTCAAAAGCTTCTTGAACTTGGTCTGGAATATCGACATGAACCAGATAGTTTTTCCCCCTTGGTCCGTAGCCGTCAGGCTTGTCTTGTAATCGAGGAATTTCTCCCATGAGCAGACGGATGTAGTCTTGTGCTGACCACATGCCCAATGAATTCTGTGGTTGAAGACTGATAGTCTCGTCTTGACTGATGAACTCAACTTCATAGGCAGCATAGTGGATAGCCTTGATATGGGGTGCTTGCTTGGCAAGCGTAGCCCCCATCCGTCTTTGCATGCTGGCATCTTGGCAGAGGATTATGGATTGACACTCCAGATTTTCAGCAGCAATCAGGTCCAGAAGATAGCTAATATTATTGCCACAGTTGGTAGATTTGGTCTCCAAAAAATCAGCACTGAGACCGTATTGGTCTTGGAGAATTTGGTTAAATAGCTGAGCCTCTGTTGTATTATTTGGAACAGTGAGATTTGGAAATGCTTTTCTAGCTTCTTTTACCAGTGCAGGTGTAGTATGTCCGGCCCCACCAATGATGATGTAATGCTTGGCTATTTGATTGTTCATGGCCTGTGCCAGCACATTGATCCCTTCCAAAATACTGCCGCCAAAGAAGGCAAAGATGTCTGCTTGGCGGATGCCTTGATGGGTGTAAAGATTGCCCTGATTGATCTGGTCGAAGTCTCTGGGGCCCAAGTAGCTGGCTAGGGTGTTGAGGGCTGAAATGGTGTCTGTCATGCTTGGTCCTTTCAAGTGCTCTTGGCTACATTATAGCACGGCTCATCACCAGAGTGTACACAGAGAACTTTCCAAGAAACTGGCTGCGCAAAAAAAGCAAGCTAAATCTAGGAAGTAGAACTGTTATTAAACCTATTTTCAGAAGTGTAAATGTCCGATTTTTTGCTAGGTTGCCTTGATGTGATACACTAAAGGAACTTAAAAGTCCGAAGAAATTAATACATAAGAAAAACACCTAGACGGCCATCTAGGTGTTCCTTTTTAGCGATTTTGCTTACCAGACAGGAGAAAGTAGACAAATTGTAGCAACTCTAGACCATGGTTTGATCTATGGCTTTTCTATTTTTAGCCATGACTTTCAACCTTCTGCATTTTCTTGGCGGTTGTCATCATGAGGCGAATTCGGTTGAGTTGGTTGACCTCTGAGGAGCCTGGGTCGTAATCAATGGGAGCGATATTGGCTCCCTTGTATTGGCGACGGAGCTCCTTGAGCATACCCTTACCAACCACGTGATTAGGCAGGCAGCCGAAAGGCTGTAGGCAGACGATATTTTTGACATTGCTATTGAGGAGCTCAATCATTTCCCCAGTCAGGAACCAACCTTCGCCGGTATGGTTACCGATGGAGATAATTTTTGAAGCCTGGCTAGCGATTTGGTAGATGGACTCGATACCGTCAAAACGCTGCGATTTTTCTAAGGCCTTGTTCATCGGTTTTTCTAGGAAATTGATGGTATCAATGGCCAGCTTAGCAAAACGTTTAGCCTTGGGGCTCATGTCCAGCTCGTCAGACTTCCAGATTTGATTGAAGAGGGAGTAATTCATAAAGCCAATCAGGTCGGGAACGACGGCCTCACCCCCTTCACGCTCGATGGTACCAACGATGTCATTATTGGCAGTTGGGGCATATTTGACTAGGATTTCGCCGACCACGCCGACACGCGGTTTACTATCGAAGTCCTGGGTTGGTAAATTATCAAAATCCTTGATAATCCGCTTCATATTGCGGTTAAATTCAAAGTAGGAACCGGATTTGATATTCTTTCTGGCAATCTCTAGCCACTTGTCATAGAGGGCATTGGCGGAGCCAGGAACCGCTTCATAGGGACGAACCCGGTAAAGCAGACGCTCGAAGAGGTCCCCGTAGAGAACGGCAATCAGCAGGCGTTTAACAAAGGGCAGGGTGATGTTCCAGCCAGGCGTTTCCTCGGTCCCTTGGTTACCCATGGAAATGGAAACGACAGGAATCTGTGGAAAACCAGCATCCTTGAGGGCCTTACGCAGCAAAGGAATATAGTTGGTAGCCCGACAGCCGCCACCGGTCTGGGTCATCATCACACTGGTGTTATCCAGATCGTAGTCACCACTTTGCAGGGCTTCAACCAGCTGACCGATGGTAATGATGGCAGGGTAGCAGGCATCATTGTGGACAAATTTGAGGCCAACATCAACGGCCTGCCGGTCCATGGCTGGCAGGATAACCACCTTGTAGCCGGCTTGCTTGAAGGCCTCCTCAATTAGGCCATTCTGGTGAATAGGCGATAGCATAGGCATGAGGAGGGTGTGGGTCTTCTTCATGGCCTTGGTAAAGACAGGTTCTGCTGGCTTTTGCTTGTCCTCCTTATCGGTCTCATCCAGCTTCAGGCTAGTGACCTGATTGAAGATGTGGTCCAGATTGACTGTTTGAGCCTTCTTATCACGTTCTTGGACGGCAGCCTTGAGCGAGCGTAGCCGAATTCGAATGGCTCCCATATTGCTGCCTTCGTCAATTTTCAGGACGGTGTAGAGTTTATTGTGGCCCCGCATGATTTCTTCGACCTGGTCAGTTGTAACGGCATCCAGACCACAACCGAAACTATTAAGCTGGACTAATTCCAGATTGGGATTTTTAGCGACCACCTTGGCGGCAGCGTAGAGACGGGAATGGTAGACCCATTGGTTAACGACCCGCAGGCCGGAAACTTCTTCCAGACTAGAGACCATGTCCTCGGTCAGGACGTGGAAGCCTTCTTGGGTGATAATATTGGCGATGCCGTGGTTGATTTCAGGGTCTAGGTGGTAGGGCCGACCAGAAAGGACGATGGCCTTTTCTTTCTTGAGGGCAATCTTAGTCAACAACTCATCAGTCTTGGCCTGCAAGTCGGCCTTGAAATCGGTCAGGGCCTGATAACCATGTTCAACTGCCTGGCTAATGGCTTCCTGGCTAATATCAGGATAGTCCTTGGCAAAGGCCTTGGTCAGGGAAGAAACCAGGGTTTTGGGATTGGCCAAATTCACGAAGGGATGGAAGTATTTGACCTGACCATCACGGATAGGGTCCATGTTCTTCTCGATAACTTCAGGATAACCCTGAACAATAGGACAGTTGTAGTGGTTGGGTGCCTTGCTATTTTCAATCCGTTCATAGATGACACTAGGATAAAAAATGGCATCCACCTGCTTGTCAATCAGGGCCTGAATATGACCGTGAACCATCTTGGCAGGGTAGCAGACGGTGTCGCTAGGAATGGTTTCAATCCCCTTCTCATATAAGGCTTTGTCAGACTTGGGGGAAATCTGTACCCGAAAGCCCAGGTCGGTCAGAATCGTATGCCAGAGGGGATAGTTTTCATACATGTTGAGCACACGGGGAATCCCCATGACCCCGTGTGGGGCCTTGCGTTTGGACAGAGCCTTGAATTTAAAGAGTTTTTTGTACTTGTAATCGACCAGATTTTCTTTCTGCTGGCTGCGGTCAAATTTAATCTTGGTTACCTTTTCAGCCCCCCGCTCACAGCGGTTGCCGGTAACGAATTTGGAGCCGTCACTGAAAATAGTCACGGTCAGGGCACAGTTATTTTCACAGAGGCCACAGCGGGTGAATTCTTTTTCAGCTGTAAAATGATCCAGTTCAGACAGGCCCATGATGGCTGAGCTGGTCTTTACAGCTGCCTTCTTTTCTTCAGTCATAAGATTCTCTCCTTTAGGCTTGAGCTGGAGCCGGCTGACTTAACTGAGCCTGACTCAGTTCGTCTTCATATTTTTCTTGGGCAATTAGGGCACAGCCATAGGCCCCCATGAGACCAGCGATACTGGGACGAACCACTTGCCGACCGGAAACCAATTCAAAGGCTCTTAGGACGGCTTCGTTGTAGAAGGTTCCTCCTTGGACAACGATTTTTTGGCCCAAATCCTCAGGCCTTTTGAGCTTGATAACCTTGTAGAGGGCATTCTTGATAACTGAATAGGAGAGGCCAGCCGAGATGTCAGCAACAGTCGCTCCTTCCTTTTGTACCTGTTTAACTTTGGAGTTCATAAAGACGGTACATTTTGAGCCCAGATCAACAGGATGCTTAGCTAGGAGGGCAACTTGAGCAAAATCTCTGACATCGTACTTGAGCGACTTGGCAAAGGTTTCGATGAAGGAGCCACAGCCAGACGAACAAGCTTCGTTGAGCTGAATGCTGGAGAGAGCCCCATCCTGAACGCTCATGGCCTTCATGTCCTGACCGCCAATGTCGAGGATAAAATCAACCCCAGGATTGAAGTAGTTGGCGGCCTTGAAGTGGGCGACGGTTTCTACCTCACCATAGTCAACCCGCAGAGCTGCCTGAATTAATTTTTCCCCGTAGCCGGTCACGCAGGAGCGAGCGATGTAGGCACCTTCTGGCAATTGTTGATAGACCTGCTTGAGGACAGTGATGATATTTTCCAAGGGTTGGCCTTGGTTGTTGCCGTATTGTTGGAAGAGAATGCTGCCATCAGGGTCGATGAGCACCAGCTTAGAAGTTGTTGATCCGGCATCAATTCCCAGAAAGAGAGGACCGCTGGCTTGGGCAATATCCCTGTAACTCACGCTGGCTTCATTATGGCGTTTTCGCCAATCTTCCAGTTCTTCCTGGTCGTGAAAGAGGACATCCAGGGTATTCTTGGGGTTTAGGGTTTGGCTTTGCTTGGTTTCTAGGTTGCTAATGATTTGCGACAGCTTGAGCTGGGCCTGTTCCTCATTGAGGGCTGCCCCCATGGCGACAAAGAGCTGCGGATTGTCCGGGAAAATGACATCTTCAGGAGCAATATCCAGGGTCTCAATAAAACGTTGGCGGAGCTCACTCATGAAATAGAGAGGACCACCCAGAAAGGCGATTTTCCCTTTTATCTTACGGCCCGAAGCTAGGCCGGAAATAGTCTGATTGACCACGGCCTGAAAGATAGAAGCCGCAATGTCTTCCTTGCGAGCCCCTTCATTAATCAAGGGTTGAACATCAGTCTTGGCAAAGACCCCGCAACGACTGGCAATAGGATAAATAGTTTGGTAGCCCTTGGCGAGTTCATTAACTCCGTCAGCGTCTGTCTTGAGGAGCTGAGCCATCTGGTCGATAAAGGCTCCTGTTCCGCCGGCACAGGTCCCATTCATCCTCTGTTCCAGACTGTCGCCAAAGAAGGTCATCTTGGCGTCTTCGCCCCCCAATTCAATAACCACATCGGTCTCAGGAATCAGGGCCTCAACGGTGGTTGTCGCCGCAATAACTTCCTGAACGAAGGGGATTTGTGCTGCGTCTGCCAGTCCCATACCACCAGAACCAGTAATAGCAATGGTGACAGGGCAGTCGCCCAACTCAGCCATGGCATCTCGTAGCACCTTGATAGTGGCTGTTTTCACATCCGAATAGTGACGCTCGTAACGGGCAAAGAGGAGTTGATTGTTTTCGTCAAAAATGACTACCTTGACAGTAGTTGATCCAACGTCGATACCTGCTTTATACATCATCACACATCAGGCAAACAAGGAGGCTATCAGCCCCTGTCAGAGAATAGACTATGGTCAGTCCATCCCGCTAACTTCTGATTGCTTGTCTGCCCTTCCATCCTTTCTTTTCATAAATGATTAGATTGGCCAGTTGGGTGGGAAACCAGTTCTTTAAGAACCGACTTGACGATTTTATCAACCGAATGGACTTCAAAATCGTTGGACTTTTAAGCCTCATTTCGCAAAAGGTCTCAGAAATGCTAACCTTGATTAGAATCAGTTAGAAAACCTGTCAAGAATTCCGCAATCTACTGGCTAATAAACGGACTGTTTATTATAATGTTATTATAAAACCCAAGGGATTTAATTCAATCATTGATTTTAAAAAAACTGTTGTTTAAACAACACTTACCTAACAATCTGTTGTTTAACTCCATTTGATTTAATAAAGAAGGCTCTTATGAAATTTACAGATATTCGCTACCTCCGAACGGAAAAATTGATTTTTGATGCTTTGATCAGTCTTCTGAGCGAAAAGTCCTATGAAAAGATAAGTGTCCAAGATATTACAGACCGTGCCATGATTAATCGAGCCACCTTCTATGCCCACTATGCCGATAAGGACCAACTTCAGGCGGGGATTCAAAAACAACTCATGGATCAACTATCGGATATGATTGATGCGGCTCAGGTAACCTCAGGTGATACGGTTAAGGTCAAGAAGGCGGAGAAACTTTTGGCTGATTTTTACCATGGGATTGAAAAAGACCCGGCGGTGGCTAAAATCGTCAGTCGCAGTATCTCTCAGGAGCTTGTTAAAGAGAAGTTTAGCCAACTCTTGCAGGAAAAGTATGCCCATCTCTTAGCGAAGCTCAACGTGCTAGAGTCAGGTCAGCCAGTCCCGACCGATTTCATCGTCGCCTATCTAACCAGTATTTTTACAGGCACCCTCTATTGGTGGCTTAAGTCCGATTTCGCCATGCCGGCCAAGGAATTAGCCCGCCTAGTCATCACCCTGATTAGTAATGGCCATCTGACAGTCATGGGGGTCATCATTAACCGTGATTGATGATAGAGCTAAGATAGGACGGGTCCCGCTATGTTTAAGGCTCTGATGACGACCAATCAGTTGCTTCAACAGACCCTAAAGGCTACTTCAGAGGAAAGGAATGCAATCTTATACTCATTACGGGGGCCTGTCCTAGCCTCTTGATTTTTGCTATAATAAACTGGTATAGAAAGTAGGTAAAATATGTCAGAAGACAAACACGTTTATGACGCTCTTAACCACCAACCCTATCACTTGACTGAAGGGGTCTTTTTATCGGAAGTTGATGGTCAGCTTAAAAATCTTATCAAGCATGATCATCCCCAGCTTAAAGATGATGATTTTATTTCTAATAAAAATTTGCTTCATTATCGTCTGATTTTCCTTAATAATACCATTGAACGAGCACAGGTGACAAACGATTATATCCGTGAGACAGTCTATGATGTTACTAAAAATGGCGATTATCAGACTATGGATGTCCAAGAAGCCCTAGATAGTAAGGTTACATTTGGCCAAAGGATTGCTGATGATGTGGCTCGCTTCGGTGGCTCCTGGACCTTTATTATCAGCTTCACCCTCTTTATGGCGATTTGGATGGCTGTTAATGTTTATAAGCCTTTTGGTATCCAGTTTGATGCCTATCCCTTTATCCTTTTGAACCTAGCCCTATCGACGCTGGCAGCTATCCAAGCACCTCTGATTATGATGAGTCAAAATCGGGCCAGTGATTATGACCGCTTGCAGGCCAAGAATGACTTTAATGTCAACAAGAAATCCGAAGAGGGAGTCCGTCTTCTCCATACCAAACTGGATCACCTGGTTCAACAAGACCAATCAGACCTCCTGCAGGTGCAAAAGCTTCAGACAGAAATGTTGGCTTCTATTACCCAACAGCTGGATGATTTACAAAAGACTAATTACGAGCTCAAGACGCAGTTGGCAGCCAAAGAGGGATAAAAAGATATCACAATTAGTAAGGAAGATAGGAAGTTTGCTGATAGCAGCTTCCAGGGGCATTTCTTGAGCCTCGAAATGAGTTAGCGAGGATAGTTTGGGGATAGACTAGACTTCCCGCAACACTCTTTTTGACTAGTCGATAATACTAGTCAAAAAGAGGTAGTAAAGGAGGCAGACAAGGTACTCTAGTACTTGTCTGCCTCCCTTGAACCTAAGAGTGCTAGAGTGAGGCAAATCGATTTGGCGAAATCACGATTGCGTCTCACTCTCTGTAGTAAGTGTAAATACAAAGTTATGGACTTTGCCTTGTCTGTTGGAAAGTCTTGATTTTCGAAGAGTCAAAAAAATTGGGAGAGACAAAGCCTTTTAGCCTTGCCTGCCTCCAATGAAGGGAGAAAAACATGACAAACTCTATTGATTTAGTGATTGTAACAGGAATGAGTGGTGCTGGTAAGACCGTCGCTATCCAATCCTTTGAGGACATGGGTTATTTTACCATTGATAATATGCCTCCAGCTCTGGTACCCAAATTCATGGAGTTGGTTGGCCATAGTGAGGACAATGACCGAGTTGCCCTGGTTGTTGATATGCGGAGCCGTCTCTTTTTCAAGGAAATCAATTCTATTTTGGATGAATTAGACAAGAATCCTGCCATCAACTTCAAGATTCTCTTTTTGGATGCTACCGATGGTGAATTGGTGGCCCGCTATAAGGAGACCCGTCGCAGCCATCCCCTGGCCGCTGACGGTCGCGTTATGGACGGGATTAAACTGGAGAGGGAGCTTCTGGCTCCCCTAAAGAGCATGAGTCAAAATGTGGTGGACACTACCGAATTAACCCCTCGCCAATTACGCAAAACCATTTCCGAGCAGTTTTCATCGGATGATGATGCCACACCATTTCGGATTGAAGTCATGAGCTTTGGTTTCAAGTATGGTCTGCCCTTGGATGCCGACCTAGTCTTTGACGTCCGTTTTTTGCCAAATCCTTATTATATTCCAGAATTACGCAACCAAACAGGGCTTGATCAGGAAGTGGCCGACTATGTTATGGACCATGATGAGTCAGAAGACTTTTACCGTCACCTCTTGGCTTTGATTAAACCAATTCTGCCAGGCTATCAAAAAGAAGGCAAGGCTATCTTGACCATTGCCGTTGGTTGTACAGGTGGTCAACACCGTAGTGTAGCCTTTGCTCACAGACTGGCCCAAGATTTAAAGACCGACTGGGTTGTCAATGAAAGCCACCGCGATAAGGATCGGCGGAAGGAAACGGTGAACCGCTCATGAGAAAACCAAAGATTACTGTTATTGGTGGTGGAACTGGGATTCCCGTCCTCCTCAAAAGCCTACGGCATGAAAATGTTGATATCACCGCTATCGTGACCGTAGCCGATGATGGGGGTTCTTCAGGCCAGCTCCGTTCTGCCATGCAGCTGACTCCGCCTGGCGACCTCCGCAATGTTCTGGTAGCCATGAGCGACATGCCCAAATTCTATGAAAAGATTTTCCAGTACCGCTTTAATGCAGACGATGGTGCCTTATCTGGCCACCCCCTGGGAAATCTGATTATCGCTGGGATTTCTGAGATGCAGGGCTCAACCTATAATGCCATGCAAATCCTCAGTAAATTTTTCCATACAACGGGTAAGATTTATCCTGCCAGCGAAGATGCTCTGACTCTTCATGCTGTTTTTAAAGATGGGCATGAGGTGGTGGGCGAGTCCAGTATTGCCGACTACGAGGGCATGATTGACCATGTCTTTGTCACCAATACCTACAATGCTAAAGAACCCTCTGCCAGCCGCAAGGTTGTTGAGGCCATCATGGATAGCGATATGATTGTCCTAGGCCCGGGGTCTCTCTTCACGTCCATTCTGCCCAATCTGGTTATTCCTGAAATCAAGCAGGCCCTCCTGGAAACCCAGTCAGAAGTGGCCTATGTCTGCAATATTATGACCCAGTACGGCGAAACCGAGCAATTTTCGGATGCTGACCATGTGGCTGTCCTCAATCGTCACCTAGGTGCCGATGTCATTGATACCGTTCTGGTTAATATCGAGCCGGTTCCCAAGGATTATATGGACACCAACAAGTTTGATGAATATCTGGTTCAGGTTGACCATGATTTCCTTGGTTTGCAGAAGCTAGTTAAACGGGTCATTTCTTCTAATTTTTTGCGTTTGGAAAATGGCGGAGCCTTCCACCATGGTGAGTTGGTCGTTGAAGAATTGATGCGCTTGATTAAGAGGAGAAAACGATGAGTTTTACCACCCAGGTCAAAGAAGAAGTGTTGGGGCTAGCCGGTGCCGACCCCAACCAGTTGTCAGCTATCATCAAAATGTCTGGCAGTCTGGGTCTGACCAGCTCTGGCTTGACCCTGTCTATCCTGACCGAAAATGCTAAAATAGCCCGTCATATCTATTCTCTCTTGGAAGAACTTTATGGCAGCCAACCTGATATTCGTTACCATCAGAAGACCAATCTGAAAAAAAATCGTGTCTATACTGTCTTTCTTGATCAGGATGTGGAAGCCATTCTGGCAGACCTGCAATTGGCAGATTCCTTCTTCGGGATTGAGACAGGAATTGCCCAGTCCCTGCTCCAAGATGATGAGGCAGGGCGTACCTATCTTCGGGGGGCCTTCTTGGCCAATGGTTCCATCCGTGACCCAGAGTCAGGCAAGTACCAATTGGAAATCTTTTCAGTCTACCGAGACCACGCCGAGGACCTGGCCCAGCTCATGCAAAAATTTATGTTGGATGCCAAGGTCATCGAGCATAAAAATGGAGCCGTTACCTATCTGCAAAAGGCTGAGGACATCATGGATTTTCTGATTGTCATCGGTGCCATGCAGGCCAAGGCTAATTTTGAAGAAATCAAGGTCATGCGGGAGACCAGAAATGACCTCAATCGGGCCAACAATGCCGAAGCCGCCAATATTGCCCGGACCGTAACGGCCAGTATGAAGACCATCAATAATATCATCAAAATCATGGATACAGCTGGCTTGGATATCCTACCGGTCGAATTACGCCAGGTCGCCCAAGTACGGGTGGCTCACCCCGATTATTCCATCCAAAAAATCGCCGACAGCCTCGAAACGCCCCTAAGCAAAAGCGGCATCAACCACCGCCTCCGCAAAATCAATAAAATTGCTGAGGAATTATAAGATGCCAGGGACAAAGTCACTCTAATATTGTTACTTAGAGTGACTACGAAAGCTACCATTCTAGCTTTCTATGTCTCTGACTAATTCCGATAAAGCAGCTGGATTGACTGCTTTATCTACGCGTCGCAAAGTTGTAAAGCATCCCAAAGTAAAATAGGAAAACTGTCGAAGAAGTACAGGACTTCGAGACAGACTTTCTCTTTTTACAAAGGGATGTAGGCGTGCTCAATTCTTTGTGATATAGATGAACTAAAGTTTTTAACTTAGTTCGTCTACGGTTGTCGCTATGGCGACCAACCTATATCTCTCACTAATTCAGCTAAGTTGTCATGGTCGGCCAACTTAGCTTCATGTCGTAAGATGCCAGGGACAAAGTCAACAGAAAATAATTTCAAGAGGAGAGATAAAGGTCTCACCTCTTTTTCTTAGCTTCCGAAACCCATTAGCTATGCTAGTGGGTTATTTCGTTGGTCCCTGTACAATATCGTGACCTGCTTTGACATACCCAATATTTTTCACAAAAAGTGCTTGCACTTCTTGTTTTTTATGATATACTTAACCAGTAAATAATTTAATTAACTGGTTAAGAAAGGCAGAGAGATGAAGAAAAAAAGACTGATAACCTTTGGGACCTTGTTGATTTTGGCCTGTCTCCTGGTCGGCGTGACTTGGTTCCATGAGCAGGAGAAGCAGAAGTCTGGTGACATTGAGGTAGTAGCTACCTTCTATCCCATGTATGAATTTACCAAGAATGTTGTTGGTGACCAGGGCCATGTTAGTTTGCTCATAAAGGCGGGCAAGGAGCCCCATGACTTTGATCCTTCAACCAAGGATGTAGCTACCATTCAAAAGGCTGACGCCCTCGTTTATGACAATGAGAGCATGGAGACCTGGGTGCCCAAGGTGAAAAAATCCATTGGCAAGAGCAAGACTGATTTTATCAGAGCGACTGGTAATATGGTTCTTCTAGCCGGAAGTGAAGAAGGTGAAGAGGAAGGCCATGAAGGACACCATCATGACTTTGACCCCCATGTCTGGTTGTCCCCTCAACGCTCGATTAAGCTGGTTGAAAATATCCGAGATAGCCTGTCCAAAAAATACCCTAAGAAGGCAAAGTTGTTCAAGAAAAATGCTGCCTCCTATATTAAGAAGTTGCAGGCCTTGGATAAGGAGTATAGTTCAGCCCTTTCGGCAGCCAAGCAAAAGAGCTTCATTACCCAGCACGCAGCCTTTGCCTACCTGGCTTTGGACTACGGCCTCAAGCAGGTCTACATCAATGGCATTTCGGCGGAGAGTGAGCCATCGGCTCAACACTTGGCTGACTTGACCCAGCAGGTTAAAGATTCTGGCATCAAGTATGTTTACTTTGAAGAAAATGCCTCCTCAGCAGTTTCAGAAACCCTAGCAAAAGAGGCTGGTGTTGAAACCCTAGTTTTAAATCCAATCGAAAGTCTGACCCAGCAGCAAATGGACAAGGGGCAAGATTATTTCTCAGTCATGCATCAAAATCTAAAAAATCTACGCAAGACGACAGATAAGGAAGGACAAGAGCTGGCCAGTAAAGAGGCTGAAAAAACAGTTCAAAAGGGTTACTTCAAGGATGAGGAAGTTTCCAACCGTAGCCTGAGCGATTGGACAGGCTCTTGGCAATCAGTTTACCCCTATCTGCAAGACGGCAGCCTGGACCAAGTTTGGGACTACAAGGCCAAGCTTAATAAGGACATGACCGCCAAAGAGTACAAAGACTACTACAGCAAGGGCTACAAGACAGATGTGGAGGTTATCTCTATTAATGGGAAGAAAAATCAAGTAACCTTTACCCAAAAGGGTAAAAAGCAGACCTTCACCTACAAGTATGTGGGTTATAAGATTTTGACCTACAAGAAGGGCAACCGTGGTGTTCGCTATCTCTTTGAAACTAAGAATAGCAAAGCAGGAGCCTTTAGATATATCCAGTTCAGTGACCACAATATTTCTGACACCAAGGCGGAGCACTTCCATCTTTTCTGGGGCGATACCAGTCAGGATACCATTTTACAGGAAATGGACAACTGGCCAACCTATTACCCTGCTAAGATGTCTGGACATGATATTGCCCAGGATTTGGTTGCCCATAGTTAAGAAATTGAAGAGAGATGAGTTCGATACTTGCAGCTAGCAAGAAAAAGTCCTGTTGACGAGCAGGTGATAGTTTGCGACAGTTGGATAAGCGAGCCGATAAAGGTCGCTTATCCAACTTAGTAAGATGTTTAGGGAGTGGGACAAAAATCGCGATTTCAACGAAATCGATTTTGTCGTCTCACCACCGCACAGTTGATTAGGAAGGATGCTGTCCCGAAGGGGACAAGTACTTCCAATCAACCGCTGCGTCAAACTGTTTGATGTTGAAAAAGTGACAGGGTTAAGAGTTTTGTCTCACTTAGTAGGAAATAGAGCCATTTTAATGGCCTATTTCCTTAACTAATTGGAAGGTTAGGACGATTGGTCCTAGCCTTTTATCTTAGCTGTTTTAGAATCATTCTAGAATAAGCTTTTCTGCCCTCGGATGGTCGGTTTGACCAGTCTTTTGTGATAAAATTAAAGAGTACTCGAAAGGAAAGCTTTAGGCTAGTAGAAGGACTTAGCGGAAAGGAACAAACTTCCAAGAATCCTCTTTGACCAGCCTAGCTCGTCTCTCCAGAGTATAAAATAAGTTTTATTTCCGAAAGGATGATATAGATGACTAAAAAAGAAGTTGGTCACAATTTTCTTGCCAGACTGGGCAAGAAACGCTTACGTCCTGGTGGTATTAGGGCTACAAATTGGTTGATAAAGGAAGGAGGATTTAGTAAGGACAGTCAAGTTTTGGAGGTCGCCTGCAATCAGGGCACAACCTCTATAGAGTTGGCCCAGACCTTTGGCTGCAAGATTATTGGTATTGATAGGGATAGGGCTGCTCTGGATAAGGCAAAAAAATCTGTTCAGGCCGCTCAGCTGGAGGATCTGATTCAGCTTCAAGAGGGCAATGCCATGAAGCTCCCCTTTCCTGACAATAGTTTCGATATTGTTATCAACGAGGCCATGCTGACCATGTTGTCAGAAAAAGCAAAAATCAAGGCTGTCAAGGAGTATTATCGGGTTCTCAGGCCTGGTGGATGTATCTTGACCCATGATGTTTCCTTTAGTGATAAGCATCTGGAAGATAAGTTGGCCCAATTGAGACAGACCATTAATGCTAATGTTAGTCCCCTGCATGTAGACAAGTGGCAGGAGCTCTTTAAATCCTGTGGTTTCTCACAGGTCAATTATGACACTGGTAGGATGACATTGATGTCAATAACTGGTATGATTAAGGATGAAGGGCTCTTAGGAGCCTGCCGGATATTTTATCGGGGAATGAAGAAAGAGAATCGTCAGCAATTTTTGCAAATGTACCGCTTTTTTAACAAGACTGGTAAAGAGTTGGGCTACATTGCTGTGTCCAGTCAAAAATAAGGAGGAAAATGATGGCCTATATTGAAAAATTAGCTCCAGCCAAGGTAGTCGATTTGAAGGAAGAAGTACCGATTGAGGAAGAACAAATGCTCAGTCGGACCCTAGTCCAGCGACGGGATTTGGGCATGACAGTTTTTTCTCTGGATAAGGGACAGGAAATTGCTCGCCATAAGTCCCCTGGCGATGCCATGGTCAATGTTCTATCGGGACAGGCAAAAATTGAAATTGGCGATGAAGAATTCATTGTCGAGGCTGGTCAAACCATTGTCATGCCGGCCGGAATTCCCCATGCCCTCTGTGCTCAAGAGGCCTTCCAGATGTTGCTGGTCGTCGTTAAACCGGAGGCCTAGTCATGAAATTAGAACTATTAAATCTGGTCAACTATCATGACTATCAAATCACCAGTCGTTCCCTCAGTCAAAAACTTGGCCTTGACCAAGTGGTCACCCTCTATGCCATGGATAAGGCTGAGACCATCAGCCAGGAAAGCTCCCCCAGCCCCAAGCTGATTCAGGTTCTAGAAGGTCAATTGGAAGTCAGTCTGGCTGAGGAAGAAGCCGAGCTCTTAAAGCCCAATGAACTCCTAACAGTCCCAGCCTTAAAGCTCCACGCCCTTAAGGCAGTTGAAAAGACTAAGTTTTTACAAATCGAATGATAAACAAAAGCCAAGTTTCCACTATTGGGGTGCTTGGCTTTTTTGGTTTTAGAGACTGTAGTTCTTGGCTTCTGAAAGGTTAAAAAATCAAATCCTGGTAGGATGATCAAGTTCAATCAGCTTAGAAGCTAGGTCGTTAGGGACATCATCAAGGCGTGAGGCTCTGACGGGCTCACCCAAAGTTACAATCCCCCAATTTTCGGCAAAAAAAGAAGTCCGAAGACTTCCTTTTTATCTTGCTTATTTGAGACCGTATTTCTTGTTGAAACGATCGACACGTCCGTCTGCTTGCGTGAATTTTTGACGTCCAGTGTAGAATGGGTGTGAATCAGAAGAGATTTCAACACGTATCAATGGATAAGTTTCACCTTCGAATTCTACGGTTTCGTTAGATGATTTTGTAGAACCGCTGAGGAACTTGTAACCAGTAGTGGTATCTAAGAATACGACTGGGCGATACTCTGGATGGATATCTTTTTTCATTACTAAATTTCCTTTCTGCCATAGCTTTTCTAAGCCATAGTTAATAACTACTCTAGTTTATCAAAGTTCCTTAGCTTTGGCAAGACTTTTGGATAAATTCCTTGAGAAATTTGCCCGTCCCAAGCTGGGGCAAACTGTCAAATCCAAGCTAACCGGCAAGTAAAACTACCTAGGAAATTTATAATCGTCCCTGCTGGGTCAAAGTGCCAGAGCAAGCCTGTTTCTTAATGGGAAGAAGCCCCAGAAGTGGCATCGGCTGCAGCTTCTCCGCCACCAGATGATGAGGCACCAGAGGTAGCGTCAGCACCGCCGTGACCACTTGATGAAGAAGCCCCAGAAGTGGCATCAGCTCCAGCATTACCGCCAGCTAAGTGTTGACCGGTAGTTTCAAGATACCAATCCAACCAAGGCTTGAAGTTGAAGACAATTTCGTTGATACCAGCATAAGATCCATCATCATAGTACATAGCTTGATAGTTGTGGGTATTGAGGACGGCCGGATTTGGATTAGGAATCAAAGTCCGCACAACTTCTTGATTACCATTACGCAGGGTACCGATAACCCATTCGACATTTTTCATCCGAGCAGGTGGAAGGCTGTTATGGACAGTGGATAGACGGTTTCCTGACTGTTCAGGCACCCGTTTAGCGAACATGGTTTCTGGATCTTGGTGGGCATTATTATAGTAGAGGAACTGGTTGTTGTCATCCGCATAAGTCAGTTCAAACGGCATGGATCTAAGGAACATATTGATCTGATCAACAGTCAGGATACCGTGATCCAATTTGACATAGGTGTCACCAGAGACGGCTCCGGTAATCTCAGCTACTTTTTCAACCCATTCTGGGTCATCTGGGTCAACCTCGGTGACAGTTGTTGCGATTGGATGGTTACAATCCAGATCTTCAGGCTCGATTGGTTTTGGTTTTTTCAATTTTGAAACGACCCCCACGTATTTGACAAAGTTATCTAGACAGGTAGATAGGAAATCGACAGTTCCTTGATTGATAATATCTCCATTATCATCAAAGGCTTCCTTAGCCTTACCCAAAAGGAATTCATTTCCTGGCAGGGTATAGGCACTGACACCAGGAGCGTCCAAGATTTTCCGCAGGTGAACCTGAGCCCTGGAGGTTCCTTGGTCGTAGTAGGAAGCTCCAACAATCATGACCGGCTTATTTTCAAAAGGGTGTAGGTTGAAAGAAAGCCATTCGAGAGTGCTCTTGAGAGCTGGTGTAATGGTGTGGTTGTGCTCCGGCGTAGCGATGATAACCCCATCTGCCCGAGTAATCTTGTTATAGAGATATTGGATCGCAAAGGAATCAGACTGGTCGTCATCCTGGTTGAACATTGGGACATCCTTGATTTCAAGGACTTCCAGTTCAAATTGATATTTAAAGTGCCGGCGAATATATTCCAGCAACATGCGATTGTAAGAAATTTCAGCATTTGAGCCGACAAGTCCAACAAATTTCATAGTCATTTTTATCCTTCCCTAGTTCAAAGTTTCCCAGTCAAAGTTTTCGGCCTCTTTTTTCAAGAGTTCTTTGGCGTGGGACATCTTTTCTGTCATTTTAACAAAGAGCCTGAAATCATCAAAAATTGCATCTAACTTTTGACTGGTTTCGATATCCGTCAAATCCCCCTTGCTATCAAAGGCCTGCAGGGAATGAGACAGGAGAAATTCATCAGGAAGAACATTAGCCTTTAATTCTGGGGCATTAAGGATTTGCCGCAGTTGGAGCTGAGCACGTGAAGATCCCAAAGTTCCGTAAGATGCTCCCGTAATCATGACAGGTTTATTGAGCATAGGGTAGATACCATAGGATAACCAAGCTAGGGCATTCATCAAAACAGCTGGTACGGAGTGGTCATATTCCGGTGTTCCAATGATGACCCCATCGGCTTCCTCAATTTTAGCAGCCAAAGCCTTAACAGGCTCTGGGAGGGTCCTGTCTGCAGGTTTATTGAAAAAGGGAAGGTCCTTGATTTCGACCAATTCAATATCTGCCTTATCAACAAAATGCTTTTGAATGTATTGCAAGAGTTGACGGTTTGTGGACTTCTCAGAATTCGTTCCAACAATTCCGATAATTTTCATAATAAAAACCTCCTATATTCATGTAGGATTATTGTAACAAAAAAGCACTTTATTTGAAAGTGCTTACAGGAGTTTTAAGTAATTTTCAATTTTTCACAATTGGTAGATTTGAACTAGCCAAAACTTGGTTGTCTTTGGTGACCACCAGGGTAGCTAAGTCAGCTTCCCGACTGATTTCTGTCAGGATTTCCTGAGCCGATTTGCCAAAGAGGCGGGTGGTCCAAATTTCTCCGTCAACAGATTGTTTGGAAACGATGGTCAAACTGGCCGTCTGACAATCCACGGGATAGCCGGTCTGGCTGTCAAAAATATGGTGGTAGATCTTGCCTTGATAGGTGAAGGTCCGCTCGTAAATACCCGAGGTGACTACCGATTGGTCACGGATTTTGAGAATGGCTAGGTGATTGCCCCGAGGAAGTTTGGGGTTTTGGATGCCGATTCGCCAGTTCTGGTCGGGATTATGGTAGGCAGGGCCGAAGGTCAGAACATTGCCCCCCAGATTAATCAGACCAGCAGGTACCCCTTGCTTTTTTAGGAATTCAACAATCCGATCAGCGATATAACCCTTGGCCAGGGCCCCTAGGTCAATTTTCATACCAGTCTTGGCTAGAAAGACAGAAAGATTTTTTTCATCTAAAATAATCTGCTTGGGGTCAATCAAGTCCAGCTGGGCCTCAATTTCCTCCTGACTGGGGACCTTGGCATCCGCAAAACCAATCCGCCAGGTCTGAATGAGAGGGCCGATAGCGATATTGAGATGACTGCCTGGAGCCAGGCTGTGCTTTTTCCCCAGAGCAATCAAGTCGAAGAGCTGGGGATGAACGCTTACGGCCTTTTTACCAGCTGCCTGATTGATGGCCATCAATTCAGAAGTGTCATCATTGGCAGAAAAGCGATGGTTGTAGAGATGGAGAAGCTCCTCAACCTGGTCCAAAATCGGTTGGGGATTGGCGTGATAGATGGAGGTATCAATGGTGGTCCCCATCAGTTGGACCTGGCGATCAGTCAGTGGTAACATGGGCGACGGCCTCTTTGATTTCTTGGTAGATCTGCTCGTTTTCTTCTAGACTGTAGGAGTTGGCTCCGCTAGCCAGCGGGTGGCCCCCACCATCATGGCGTTTGGCAATTTCATTGATGGTGGCTTTTTTACTGCGGAGGCGAACTCGGTAGTGGCCCTCAGGCTGCTCGACAAAGATGGCCCAGGACTGGACAACATCAATCTTGCCGGGCGTGCCAACGATGGCTGAGCTTTCGGCATCGCTAACGCCAAAGTCTGCCAGAACCTGCCGACTTAAAAGCAAGCGGGCTGCCCCATTCTCATCCACTTCTAAGTGGTCAAAGACATAACCCTGCAACTTGGCGATTTTAAAGGAAAAGCTGTCCATCTGGCGAGAAATAGCCGCAAAATCAAAGTCGAATTCTCGTAAATCCGCCGCAATTCTTAAAGTCTTAGGGCTGGTCGCATCGTAGAGAAAACGACCTGTATCACCGACTATCCCAGCATAGAGCAGGCGGGCTGCCTCATCCGTCAACTCAAGACCAGTTTCTTGGGCAAAAGCAGTAATGATTTCGCTGGCCGAAGAAGCTTGCGTATCGACATAGAGCAGGTCACCGTAGGCATCTTCGTTGGGATGATGGTCCATTTTGATGAGGAAGTCCCCTTGGTCAAAGCGGTCGTCGTCAATCCGAGGGGTGTTGGCTGTGTCAGTCACGATAACTAAGCTACTAACATAGTCGCTGTCAGCCACCTGGTCCATCTTGGCCAGCCAAGCCAGACTAGGTTCATCACTCCCAGTTGCCAGCACCTTCTTATTAGGAAAATTGTGGCGGAGTATCTCCCGCAAGCCCAGCTGACTGCCCAGAGCATCGGGGTCGGGCCTCTGGTGGCGGTGAATAATAATCCTATCGTAGGCTTGAATTTTTTCCAAAATTTGATTGAAAGTCATAGTCTCTTCATCCTTGTTTTTGAGGCTATTATAGCATAATTATCGGGACCAGAGAGGATGAGAAAAGCCCGCCAAAATTCTCAGCTAGGCTTTACTTATTTAATCGCCTTGTATTCGACGGCCAAACCACGTTTGACGGCTGGGCGTTGGGCAATTTTCTCGGTCCAGGCCTGTAGGTTCTTATATTCCTTGACATTGAGGAAGATGCCGGCCCTGTCCCAAATCTTGTCTTGGGCCAGACGTCCGTACCAGCACCAGATGGCTAGGTCAGCGATGGTGTAGGTGTCACCTGCGATGTAGGATTTATTGGCCAATTCCTTATCCAGCAGGTCCAGTTGACGTTTAGCTTCCATGGCAAAGCGGTTGATGGCGTACTCGATCTTTTCTGGTGCATAGTGGAAGAAGTGGCCAAAACCACCACCCAAGAAAGGTGCAGCTCCAGTCTGCCAGAAGAGCCAGTTGAGGACTTCATTACGCTCAGCTGGATCACTAGGAATTAGTTGACCAAATTTTTCCGCTAGGTAGAGCAGGATATTGGCAGACTCAAAGACGCGAACGGGTTTATCACCCGACAGGTCCAAGAGGGCAGGAATTTTTGAATTAGGGTTGATGGCCACAAAGTCGGAACCAAATTGGTTACCTTCGCCGATGGCGATTTTGAAGAGATCATAGCCGGCTTCCTCGATGCCCAACTCTTTTAATTCTTCAAACATGATGGAAGCCTTGATACCATTTGGCGTTCCAAGAGAATAGAGCTGGAAGGGTTGGTCCCCTTGAGGCAAGTCTTGCTCGAAACGAGCTCCAGCCGTTGGCTGGTTGAGAGAACCCCAGGCCCCACCCATTTGAGCTGGATTTTCCCAAACTTCTGGTAATTGATAATCTGACATAAGCAAATCCTCCGTCCTTTTTGGTTTTATCCTATCAGAAATAAGGAAGGAATACAAAAGATTGACATGACTATCTCAAGCCAGCGGTCCGGTCAATTTAAGACCGAATCAATCCAGCAATCTGCTCTAGACTAGACCTAGGCTTGCCTAGGTCTAGTCATTTGAATTTCTCCTTATTTATGTTAAGATAGGAAAAATTATTTGCTTAAAGGAAGTCGTCATGTATCAAAGTCTTGCAAAAACAGAACTTCATTGTCATCTTGATGGGTCGCTCTCCCTGTCAGCCATTCGGCAACTGGCTCAAATGGCCCATATTGCCATTCCGGCAACGGACCAAGAGCTAAGAAGTCTAGTGATGGCACCTGAGCATTGTCAAAATCTTATGGATTATCTCAGGACCTTCGATTTTGTCCGCCCCCTCTTACAGACCCAAGAAGCTCTGGAGTTGGCGGCCTATGATGTCGCCCGCCAGCAGGCCCAGGAGAATGTCATCTATAGTGAAATTCGTTTTGCACCTGAATTATCCATGGACCAGGGTTTGAGTGCCAGCCAGACCGTCAAGGCTGTTCTAGCAGGTCTAAATCGAGCTCAGCAAGATTTTGGAATTGTCAGCAAGGCCCTAGTCTGTGGCATGCGGCAATCAAATCTTGACCTCACTTGGGATATTCTGTCAGAAATTGCTAACTTGGCTCCTCGGGGTCTGGCCGGTTTTGATTTTGCTGGAGACGAGCATACCTTTCCCCCTGCCAAGATTGAAGGTCTGATTAAGAAGGTGCAGGGTCTGGGTTATCCTCTGACCCTCCATGCTGGTGAATGTGGCTGTCCCCAACATATTGTCCAAACCTTAGAGTTAGGAATCAAACGGATGGGACATGTCGCAGCCCTTACCCACCATCCAGAAATTATTACCGAATTTGTTAGAGAAGGAGCGGTAGCTGAGCTCTGTCTGACCAGCAATCTGCAAACCAAGGCAGCTTCAAGCTTGGCCGATTATCCTTATCAGGAACTCCTGAAAGCAGGGGCTAAGATTACCATCAATACGGATAATCGGACGGTTTCGGATACTAATTTGACCAAGGAGTACCGGCTCTTCAACCGACATTTCGCTACCAGCCCTGCTGAATTTCTGACCTTTAATCAGAATGCCATCTCGGCTGCCTTTGCCAGTCAAGTGGAGAAGGACCATTTGTCGCAAAAGCTGAAGGCGGCCTATCAGCCCTATTTGTAGAGAGTTCTCTATAAAATTTTCAACGATTGTGATATAATCAAGGCACCGATTATTTGGAGGGAACTATGGCTTTAGCTAAGATTGTTTATGCGAGTATGACGGGCAATACTGAGGAAATTGCCGATATTGTGGCTGAGAAATTGGAAGACTTGGGTCACACCGTGGATGTGGACGAGTGCACAACGGTTGATGCTGCTGACTTTGAAGATGCGGATATGGCGATTGTTGCCACCTATACTTATGGTGATGGGGATTTGCCTGATGAAATTGTGGATTTCTACGAAGATTTGGCAGATGTCGATCTGTCTGGTAAGATTTACGGTGTGGTTGGCTCTGGGGATACCTTCTACGATTACTTCTGTAAATCGGTTGATGAATTTGAGGACCAATTTGCTCTGACAGGTGCGACCAAGGGAGCCAATTCGGTCAAGGTTGACCTGGCAGCAGAAGACGAGGATATTGAAAATCTGGAAGCCTTCGCCCAAACAATGTCTGATAAATTAGCCTAAATAAGATTGAGAAGAAATCGGCAGAATTGTCGGTTTCTTTTTCGTGAAAATTCCCCCCAAAGAGGTTATAATGAGAGTTGGCTAGTTTTAGCTTAAAGATGAAAAGTGGACTAGAAATTGTTGGAGCAATGCTAGCAATTTTCTAGACCACCCCGCAGGCTTGATTGTTTTTTCAATGGTCTCCCAGACTGTTGGCCTTGTCCCCTGTGACAGAGGCATTCAATCAACCCCTGCGTCAATTGTTTACGGTTGAAAAGTAAGGAGGCTTGGACCATTTGTTCCAGCCTTCTCAGATAGATGGAGGAAATATGGCTAAGAATAGAGATTACGCTTTTGGTTTCCACGATGATGTCAGCGCCCTGGTTTCGACTGGTAAGGGCCTGACCGAAGAAGTTGTACGAGAAATTTCTCGGGTTAAAAACGAACCCCAATGGATGCTGGATTACCGGCTCAAGTCCCTGGAGCTCTTTCACAAGCTTCCCATGCCCAAGTGGGGGCCTGACCTGTCAGGTATCAATTTTGATGACATTATTTACTACCAAAAGTTGTCCAAGGATCGTTCCCGTTCCTGGGAAGAAGTGCCTGATAAGATTAAGGAAACCTTTGACCGCTTAGGGATCCCTGAGGCAGAAAAGCAGTACCTGTCTGGAGCTGCCGCCCAGTATGAGTCTGAAGTGGTCTACCACAATATGAAGGATGAATTTGAAAAGCTGGGTATCGTCTTTACCGATACCGACACAGCTCTGCAACAGTATCCTGAGCTTTTTAAGGAATATTTCGGTACGGTGATTTCCAATGCTGAGCATAAGTTTGCCGCCCTCAACGGGGCAGTTTGGTCCGGTGGTACCTTTATCTACGTTCCAAAGGGTGTGCAATGTCCCATGCCGGTGCAAACCTATTTCCGAATTAACAGCGAAAATGCCGGCCAATTTGAACGCTCGCTCATGATTGTCGACGAAGGAGCTTCCATCCAGTATATCGAAGGCTGTACTGCGCCATCTTATACGACCAACAGCCTCCATGCTGCCAGCGTAGAGATTGTCGTTAAGCGAGATGCTTCCTTCCGTTACACTACTATGCAGAACTGGTCGGATAATGTTTATAATCTGGTAACCGAGCGGGGGACAGTCGAAGAAAACGGAACCCTAGAATGGATTGATGGTAATCTAGGCAGTAAGGTCAATATGAAGTACCCTTGCTCCCTGCTCAACGGCCCTCACGCCCGTTGTTCCGTCCTGTCTATGGCCTTTGCCAACTACGGTCAACATTTGGATGCCGGCTGTAAGGTCTACCACAATGCTCCCAACACCTCCAGCACCCTGATTTCTAAATCTGTTGCCAAGGATGGTGGTCGGACCGACTATCGGGGAACCGTTCGCTTCGCTTCCAATAGTAAGGGTTCCAAGTCTCACATCGAGTGCGATACCATTCTTATGGATGAGGAATCTAGCTCAGATACCATTCCTTTCAATGAAATCCATAATTCAGATGTTGCTCTGGAACACGAAGCTAAGGTTTCCAAGGTTTCCGAAGAACAGCTCTACTACCTGATGAGCCGGGGTGTCAGCGAAGAAGATGCCACTGCCATGATTATCAATGGTTTCATGGACCCTATCACCAAGGAACTGCCAATGGAATACGCCGTCGAGCTCAACACCCTCATCAACATGAGCATGGAAGGATCGGTGGGGTAACACTGAAAGATTGACTAAGTGCTCGGCACTTGTCAATCTACGGTAGTCTCTATGGCCGACTACCTATCAGTCTTACTAACTCCAAAAAGGAAGCATTATCGGCTTCCTTTTTTCCGTGTCGTAACTCACGGAAATCTAGCTAAGACTTAAAAGCCTTGCTAGATTACGGCAAGTGCTATGGCACTTTGCCTACCTCCCTTACTAACTTCGATAAAGCAGTAATATCGACTGCTTTATCTCCCTGTCGTAACACTATCAAGAGTGACTAAGTGCTCGGCACTTGTCAATCTACGGTAGTCTCTATGGCGACTACCTATCAGTCTTACTAACTCCAAAAAGGAAAGCAACATCGGCTTTCCTTTTTTCGTGTCAGCACAGGTAAGGTCACTTTATTTTTCTTTTAAAGTGTCTATGGAAACTACTAGGCTAGTTTCCTATACCCCTGACTAACTATGATAAAGAAGTGGATAATTGACTGCTTTATCTCCGTGTCGTCACCAACAAAGTTACTTTTTCTCTCTTTTTTAGTGACTAGGGGAATTGCTTTGGTGATCATTTTAGCTAATCCTAATAGAAAGGGATAGATTGGCTTTCTCCCTTGAATTTCTCCTGCCATTCCCCTATAATAAGCCTATGCCTTTCAAGAAAATCAATTTAAACAGTCGGAGCCTGCGACACCTACTTGCCTCCTTGGGCTTGCTGATTGGCCTCATTTATTTGGGCTTTTTCGCCTATCGCTACTGGGATGCTCTGAGCAATTTCTTCAATGTTGAAAAGCAGGTCGTCTCCTTCGGTCGCCAGTTTTCGACTGCCAACATCTTTAATTTCTGCGTTCTGATTCTACTGACGGCTCTGGGTTCGGCTGTTCCCTTCCTGTCAAATGCAGTCCTAGCCGTTTTTAATGGTGTAGTCTTCGGCCCTTGGCTGGGCCTGGTCATGAATCTGCTGGCCAATTCTCTGGGGAATTTTCTCTCCCTCAAAATTTTATCAAAGATTAACATTACCGACCGGGAAAAATCTTTCTCTGATAAATTAGAAGTCCTGCAAAAGATTGATAATCCCTATCTGGCCATAAGTTTGGGCTATATGGTTCCCATCTTTCCAACCCTGCTGGTCAATTATTTGGTCACAGAATCGAAGCTACCGCTCAAGAAATGGTTACCCTGTGTGCTAGTTGGTGTCTTTCCAACCTCCTGCCTCTACGCCTTTGGCGGGGACGCTATTCTCAAGGGAAATATTAAGAGAATCCTAGTTCTCCTAGTTCTGGGACTACTGGTTTATGGACTGGTCAAGTGGATGCTCAATCGCAAGAAAGCCTAGTTTTGCTGGGCTCTTTTTGATATAATGAGGTGTTTTGAAAATCATAAAATGCTGGGAGGAAATCCTATGGACTTAGAGGAAATTCGACAAAATATAGACAAGATTGATAGGGACTTGGTGGCCTTGATTGAAAAGCGGATAACTTTAGTCAGCCAAGTCGCCGCCTATAAGAAGGAAACGGGCAAGCCCATCTACGACCAAGCTCGTGAAGAAGCAGTCTTGGACAAGGTGTCTAGTCTAGTTCAAAACCAAAGTTTTGAGTCCTTTATTCGGGCCACCTTTGCGGACATTATGAAGGAGTCTCGGGCCTATCAGGCCCAAGAATTGGACTAGGTGAGACATTTGGCTGGCTTTCTCAACCAGAAGCAAAGATTTGAGAAAAGGTCCTAGTTCTCAGTCATGGAGGAAATTTGTGCTTACATCAATAAAAAATAATTCGCTACTCATTGTCGCAGCTGTCATCGTCGGTCTGGTCATCGGAGCTATTGATACAGTCTTCGGGCGTGTTCTGCTCTTTGTCAGCGATTTTCGTGACAGTCACCTAGCTTGGACCCTGCCCTTTCTCGCTCTGGCTGGATTAGTCAGCGTCTGGCTCTACCAACGCTTCGGCGGTGAGGCTGGTAAGGGCATGGGTCTGGTCTTTGAAGTCGGCCACGAGAAAAGAGACGACATCCCCAAAGTCTTAATCCCCTTGATTATGGTAGCAACCTGGCTGACCCATCTTTTCGGAGGAAGTGCCGGCCGAGAAGGAGTAGCTGTACAGATTGGAGCAACGGTTTCCCATTGGTTGGGCAAACTGATTCCCCTACAGAATAGCTCTCGTATCTTTTTGGTGACAGGGATGGCAGCTGGTTTTGCGGGCCTCTTTCAAATTCCTCTAGCAGCTACCTTCTTTGCGATTGAAGTTCTGGTGGTAGGTGAATTAGCCTTCTCAGCCCTCTTGCCAGCCCTGATTGCCTCTCTGGTTGCCAGTCAGACCTCGCACGCTTTGGGTCTAGAAAAATTTGCCGTACCCGTCTCTGTTCATTTGGACTTGGAACCTCTAGTGGTAGTCAAATTACTGGTCTTGGGGCTTTGCTTTGGTCTTGTTGGCAGTCTCTTTGCGGCCAGTCTAGCCTGGGCTAAGAAACAAGCCTCGACCTATTTCACCAATCCCTATTGGCGGATTGCCCTTATCAGTCTCTGCTTGACTGTTCTCTTTTTCTTGCTTTGGCAAGGACGTTACACGGGTCTGGGAACCAATTTGATTTCAGCTAGTTTTTCAGGCGGTAAGATTTATGCCTGGGACTGGGCTTTGAAATTGGTGCTGACGGTTATTACGCTAGCAGCTGGTTTCCAAGGGGGAGAAGTAACACCGCTCTTTGCTATCGGGGCCAGCCTCGGGGTCGTTCTTGCCGGTTTCTTCGGCCTTCCAGTCGCCTTGGTCGCAGGCCTGGGCTATGTCAGCGTCTTTGGTTCAGCTACCAATACCCTCCTAGCCCCAATTCTCTTGGGCGGTGAGGTCTTTGGCTTTGCCAATACCCCCTACTTTGCTATCGTGGCGGTCGCTGCCTTTCTCTTTAGCCATAAACATACGATTTATGCCTTGCAAAAACGCTAATCATAGTGTAAAATATTTCTATGTGTGTAATGGACACACGAAAATACGGCTAATCCGCTGGGACAAGCACCTAAGATTAGTAAGATAGGAGAAAATAAATGAATCCATTAATCCAAAGTTTGACTGAAAGTCAACTTCGTACTGACATCCCTGACTTCCGCCCTGGTGATACCGTTCGTGTTCACGCTAAGGTTGTCGAAGGTAACCGTGAACGTGTTCAGATCTTTGAAGGCGTTGTTATCTCTCGTAAGGGTCAAGGCATTTCAGAAATGTACACTGTCCGCAAGATTTCAAGCGGTATCGGTGTCGAACGTACTTTCCCAGTTCACACACCACGTGTTGAAAAGATTGAAGTAACTCGTCATGGTAAAGTCCGTCGTGCTAAATTGTACTACTTGCGTGCCCTTCAGGGTAAAGCTGCACGTATTCAAGAAGTCCGTCGTTAAGACTAATAAAAAAGGTTCCAATCGGAACTTTTTTTATTAGTCTCAACCTCAATTACTTGTCAATATCTTTCAGCTCTTCTACCAAATTTTTAAACATAGCATTTAATGCAGCTAATCGCTTTTCAACCTTTTTAGCGGCAAAATCCAAGGTGAAACCTTCCTCAAGCATTTCCTGAATCAAAAGCATTTTTTTGATATTTATATAATCAAATCTTCTGGTACTGCCCTCTTTACTATCTTGAGAGTTAATGATACCTTTTTCTTCCCAATAACGAATTTTTCTAACTGGGATGCCTGTTATTTTAGAAACTTCCCCAATGCCAACGACTAACTTTTTTATCAAGTTAACATCAAGAAGAGCAGAATAATCATCAAAATCCTTTTTCATGCCATTTCAATCCTTTTCGCTGTAAATTTAGTTACTGTGTTATTCTATAACAATTGAGAAAAATCTACAATTTTTTCTTGACTATCGAAATAATTTTAGGTATATTATTTGTAGATTATCTACAATTAAAATAGATTATTTACAAGAAACGTAAAAATATAGGCTAACGATTATGAAAATTGTGGTGACCAGTTTGGTTCCCTATGCAATCAATTATTGTTGTTGACATTTAAACGCTTCTTATTTTGTAATTAATGTCTACCTATGGTTAGTTTGGAGATTCAGGAGGATCAGATGATAAATGTTTTAGTTCTAGGGGCAACAGGCAGAACTGGCCGCTTAATCATAGACGAACTGATCAAACAAGACTCTGTCCAGATTTTAGCAGGACTAAGAAAAGAATCAGACAAGGCCAGATTGGCTCCCTTAAGAAAAGCAGTGAGAAGCACTGTTATTGATATAGAAGATGAAGGAAAATTGCAAAGAGTACTACATGATCATGATATTGATATTGTCGTTCAGGCTATTCGTTTAAGAGAAGATATACCAGATGACGCTTTAGTTCAATTAGAGCAGCGCCTTCGTCGAGCCTTCACTTTTTCAAAAGAATTCCGTATAGTAACCGTAGGGGGAGCAGGAGCATTAAGGCTTGAGAATGGACAGCGCTTCTGGGAGACTGATTGTTTCCCTGCAATGACTTTGCCACGTGGAGCTGCACATGCTAAGTTGAGGGATTACTTAGAAGAATCATCTCTTAAAGATTCTTGGACTTATCTTATACCGCCCCCTGTTTATCGTCCAGATGGAAATAGGACGGGGAGCTATCAGAGACACTCCCCAACAATGGCAGAAGATTTTTTTCTTAAGAAAGAAATCTCCTATGCTGATTTTGCCCTTGCGGTAGCGGACGCTGTCGTAAAAGAATGGCGGGGGACCTACCTCATTTCGATTTAGGAACTATGAATGATTTAAATTTGGCATAGGACTTTTTTAAAGTTGCATTCATCTGTAGTCTAGGGTACAATATAAGGGGTTGGTACGTTAATGTGTCTCCTTAGTTAAATGGATATAACAACTCCCTCCTAAGGAGTAGTTGCTGGTTCGATTCCGGCAGGGGATATGATTTCAATGCTTCGCTCAGCCGAGGCTTTTCTTTTTTCTCCAAATAACTTGACCCCACCTTTGCCTAGTGCTACAATATCTTGTAGATTAAATCTAGGAATACCACAATATCTAGTGGTTGAAGGAGCAAACTGTGAAATTTGTCTATATTTCTTTGAGTGGGAACACCAAGGCCTTTGTCCAAAAGATGGTTGATTATTTTGCTTTCAACCACGCCGAGATTCCGGTTGAGACCTTGGATGTTAAGGAGCTGGTCAAGGAGGGGCAGGCCTATCCTGACCTCGACCAGCCCTATGTGGCTTTTCTGCCAACTTATTTGGAAGGTGGTAATGGTGTCGATAATGGCGACCAGGAGATCCTGACCACCGATTTACGCAAGCTAATTGCTAAGGGCAATAATGCTAGAAATTGTCTGGGGATTGTCGGAAGTGGCAATCGCAACTTTAACAACCAATTTTGTCTGACGGCCTACCAATACTCCGAACAATTCGGTTTTCCAGTCCTCGATACTTACGAAATGCGGGGCTTGACAGCTGATGTCGAAAGGATTGCTGAGAAAATAGTGACTGTCTACGGTTCTGAAAAATAAAGAAGGCTTACTTCAAAAGCAGCAGCGATTTAAATCGAGGGCAAACTAGAGAGACCTCTGGTTTGTCTTTTTCTTTTATCTTGAGTTGGCTTCAAGCCCATCTTATCAGACTTTTCTGACCTTCCTCAATCCTTATTTATAATGATTTTCATCTAGACAAATTGTCTGAATTGTGCTACAATTATGAGTTATAGAAGGGAGAATTCTTAATGAGGGATGACATCAAGTTAAATGACCGTGCCAAGGCTCTCAGCCAAGACTTGGTTGAAAAGTTAGAGACCGTCTATGACCCGGAAATCGAGTTGGATATTTATAATCTGGGCTTGATTTATGAAATCTCAATTGATGAGAAGGGCCATTGTCAGGTTGTTATGACTTTCACTGATGTAGCCTGTGGCTGTGCCGATACCCTGCCCCTTGATTTGGCTGAGGTTCTTAAGACCATTGATGGAATAGAGTCAGCCAGTGTTAAGGTGGTCTGGAAGCCTGTTTGGAAATTGACACGCATCAGTCGCTTGGGTCGGATTGCCTTAGGAATCAGTCCCCGATAAAATTTTGTTTATATTTCTAACTGATGAGGAGACCCTCCTGACGTCGGTTAGATTACTATATTTTTCTAGAGAGAAGGAAGTCTTATGACAGATGATATGAAGAAACTTCGTCATCGTTCAGCTGTTTATGATAGTATGGTCAAGTCGCCTAACCGTGCCATGTTGCGGGCAACAGGGATGACGGACAAGGATTTTGATAGGCCAATCGTTGGCGTCATCTCAACTTGGGCTGAAAATACCCCTTGTAACATGCACTTGCATGATTTTGGTAAATTGACCAAGAAGGGTGTCAAGGATGCGGGAGCTTGGCCTGTCCAATTCGGTACCATTACGGTTGCGGATGGGATTGCCATGGGAACCCAAGGGATGCGGTTTTCTCTGACCTCTCGGGATATTATCGCTGACTCTATTGAAGCAGCTATGGGTGGTCACAATGCTGATGCCTTTGTCGCTATTGGTGGCTGTGATAAAAATATGCCTGGTTCCATGATTGCCATTGCCAATATGGATATTCCTGCTATCTTTGCCTATGGTGGTACTATTGCCCCAGGTAACTTAGATGGTAAGGATATTGACCTGGTGTCTGTCTTTGAAGGGGTCGGTCACTGGAACCACGGTGATATGACTGAAGAAGAAGTGCGGCAGATTGAATGTAATGCCTGCCCTGGCCCTGGTGGTTGTGGTGGTATGTACACGGCTAACACCATGGCGACAGCTATCGAAGTTTTGGGAATGAGCCTGCCAGGTTCCTCTTCTCACCCAGCAGAATCCGCTGAAAAGAAGGCAGATATTGAAGAAGCCGGTCGAGCAGTTGTCAATATGCTGAAATTGGGTCTCAAGCCATCTGACATTCTGACTCGCGAAGCCTTTGAAGATGCCATTACGGTAACCATGGCTCTTGGTGGTTCAACTAATGCGACCCTGCACCTTTTGGCTATCGCCCATGCCGCCAATGTTGATTTGAGCTTGGAAGACTTCAATACCTTCCAAGAAAAGGTGCCACACTTGGCTGACCTCAAGCCATCCGGTCAATACGTTTTCCAAGACCTCTATGATGTCGGTGGTGTGCCAGCAGTTATGAAATACCTCTTGGCTAATGGCTTCTTGCATGGTGATCGGATTACCTGTACGGGTAAGACCGTCGCTGAAAACTTGGCTGACTTTGATGATTTGACCCCTGGTCAAAAGGTTATTATGCCTTTGGAACATCCTAAACGTGCTGATGGTCCTCTGATTATCCTCAAGGGTAACTTGGCTCCAGATGGTGCCGTTGCTAAGGTTTCTGGGGTTAAGGTTCGTCGTCATGAAGGACCTGCCAAGGTCTTTGACTCTGAAGAAGATGCTATCGAAGCAGTTCTGGCTGATGATATCGTTGATGGCGATGTTGTCGTTGTCCGCTATGTGGGTCCTAAGGGTGGTCCTGGTATGCCGGAAATGCTCTCCCTATCATCTATGCTGGTAGGTAAGGGACAAGGCGATAAGGTTGCCCTCATTACCGATGGTCGTTTCTCTGGTGGGACCTATGGTCTGGTTGTTGGTCACGTGGCCCCAGAAGCCCAAGACGGAGGTCCAATCGCTTATCTGAGAACCGGCGATACCGTGGTTGTTGACCAAGATACCAAGGAAATTACCATGAGAGTTTCTGAAGAAGAATTGGAACGTCGGAAGGCGGAAACAACCATTCCACCACTTTATTCACGTGGTGTCCTCGGTAAATATGCCCATATCGTTTCCTCCGCATCTAAGGGTGCTGTGACTGACTTCTGGAACAAGGGTGAATAAGAACTCGAAACCTAAAGCTCTTGGTTCTTGATTCATGACCTGGATAGATTTAACATGTAATAGCTCAGTTTTGACTGGGCTATTTTTCTGTCTGAATTTTTTAGAGCCTTTTATGAATGAAGTCAATGAAGGCTGGAATCTTTGGTCTGATTACTTTAGGCATTAGGGTACTTTATCTCCTTCAAAGTGGCCTTGCCATATGATTTGGAAGGGGTGGGTCTGAAAAATTAGTGGCCTGAAATAGGAGTGGCGATTTCTTGGTGCCTAGAAAAAAGTAGAAGAAGTCAAGAAGGTGCTCTAGTGGGCTGACGGAGGTTAGACTGTAAAGTTGGTCTATCTTATTCTCTTTTTTGATGATTTTTCCTGAGCTTGGTCACTTGACGGATATAGCTACTAGTGGAATACTTTACCTCTTTTTGGGCTTGATTGCTCTCCTAAAAGTGGTAACATAGTAGCGATAATATTTTTTGGAGGTCATTATGAAAAAATGGCAAACCTACTTGCCTGGTTTTGCATTGACAGCAATTTTAGCCATCTTTGCTATGATTTTGGGGAATTTCTTTCCCCTGATTGGTTCTAGCGTTTTTGCTATTGTTTTGGGAATTCTCGTGAACAATATCTGGGGGGTGAGTGAAAGCTTTCAACCCGGTGTTGCCTACAGCGGTAAGAAAATTCTCCAGTATTCCATCATCGTCTTGGGCTTTACCATGTCCATTCAACAGGTCTCTAAAACTGGCCTATCTTCCTTAAAAATTTCGATTACAACAATTTTAATCTCTTTCCTGGTCTCCTACCTAGTTGGTCATTGGCTAAAAATGTCCAAGAATTTGGAAACTTTGATTGGCTTTGGGACGGCCATTTGTGGAGGGTCTGCCATTGCAGCTGCTTCGCCGATTTTGAAAGCAGAAGATGATGAGATTGCCCTCTCCATGTCAACCATCTTTCTCTTTAATATTATTGCAGTCTTCCTCTTTCCGGCCCTTGGTCACCTGATGCAGATGTCTGATTATAATTTTGGCCTCTGGGCAGGAACAGCAGTTAATGACACCTCGTCAGTAGTGGCAGCAGGTTACAGTTACAGCCAAAAGGCAGGAGATTTTGCGACCATTGTCAAATTAGCTCGTGCCCTGATGATTGTGCCAGCCTGCTTGATCTTGGCTGGAATTAAATTTTACCAATCCAGGAAGAGCCAGCAGAATTTTTCTTTTGTCAAGATTTTTCCTTGGTTTATTCTCTGGTTTGTCGTGACCTCCATCCTTTCCACCTTAGGTATTTTTCCTAAGGTGGCTATCCCCTATGCTAAGTCCATCTCACAATTTTTAATGGCTATGGCCTTAGCAGGAATTGGCTGCAAGGTTTCCTTCCAGCAGTTTAAGACAGCTGGTCACAAGCCTCTGGTTACAGGTCTAATCACCTGGGCAGCAGTAGCCGGTTCCAGTCTAATCTTGCAATATTTTGTCTTTTAGGGTCATGAGTTTATCATGAATTCATGCTATAATAGGTTCTAGTTATTTTAAGGAGTGTGGCAATGCCAAGAAAAAGAAAACGTCCCTTAGACAGTCGGATTGATTACACAGTGATTCTTCCTGTCTTTCTCTTAATCTTAATCGGAATCGTCGCCATCTATACAGCGACCAGCCATGATAATTCCAGCTCAATTGTATCAGTTATCATCCAACAAGTTGTTGGAATCGTGGTCGGCTGTGCAATCGCCTTTATTGTCATGTTTTTCGATGTTGAACGCTTGTGGAAATTGACTCCCTATCTTTATGGCTCTGGGCTGGTATTGATGGTTCTGCCGCTCTTTATCTATAGTCCGGCCTTGGTGGCTTCGACTGGGGCAAAAAACTGGGTCAGTATTGGCTCGGTCAGTCTCTTTCAACCTTCTGAATTTATGAAAATAGCCTACATCCTGATGTTGGCCCGTATGGGGGTCTGGTTCAAGGATGAGTACAAGGAGGAGGAGCCCTCACTCAAGAAGGATGGCCGCCTGATTCTTATCTATCTGGCTGTGACAGCACCAGTTCTTTTGCTTCTGGTTCTGCAAAAGGATATGGGGACTGCCATGGTCTTTATGGCTATTCTAGCTGGTCTGATTGTTCTATCAGGTGTTTCCTGGCGGATTATTCTATCAGCCCTTTTGGTGGCAGGCCTGGGATTTGGTCTTTTTCTCTTGATTTTCACTAGTGACTGGGGTAAGGAATGGCTCTACCACATGGGGATGGAAACCTACAAGATTAACCGGGTGGCCGCCTGGTTGGATCCCTTTGCCTATGAGTCGGGCATCGCCTATCAACAGGTGCAGGGCCTGATTTCCATCGGTAGTGGTGGCCTGTTGGGCAAAGGTTTTAATGTTGCCGAGCTTTCAATTCCGGTTCGGGAATCGGATATGATTTTCACCGTTATTGCTGAGGATTATGGCTTTATCGGCTCAATTGTTGTCATTCTCCTCTATCTCATTCTGATTTTCCGGATGATTCGGATTACCATTGAATCCAACAATGTCTTTAATACCTACATTGCGACAGGCTTCATCATGATGATTCTCTTCCATGTCTTTGAAAATATTGGTGCAGCAATTGGTGTCCTCCCTCTAACAGGGATTCCCCTGCCCTTTATTTCTAAAGGGGGGTCCTCCCTTATGTCGAATTTGATTGGTGTTGGTCTAGTCCTATCCATGTCCTACCAAAATTCCTTGGCCAAGGAAAGGCGGATTGATAAGGACTTGAGCCGCAGTAGTTGGAATAAATATTGGATTTGAAATCGGTCTTGGAAACTTGTTTTCCAAGACTTTTTTGGGCTGAAAAAACGATGGGAAAAGCATGGCAAAATGGCATGAAATAGGGAAAGGTAAAAGGGTTAAGCTACGTGCAAAAAGCATCAAAATATGCTATAATCATACCTATGAAATTTCACGATTATATCTGGGATTTAGGCGGTACTCTGCTCGATAATTATGAGACCTCAACTCGGGCCTTTTGCCAGACTTTAAGAGAATTCAGCTTGGAGGCTGACCACGACCAGGTCTACGCTCAGTTGAAGATTTCGACGGATGCGGCCATTGCCCATTTTGTCCCAAATCAGCCAGCCTTTCGGGCTCAGTATAAGACCCGTGAGGCCCAAGCTTTGGCGGAGCCAAGGCTCTTTGCAGGTGCTAAAGAGCTGCTGGCTAAGATTGTTGCTCAGGGCGGCCGAAACTTTATGATTTCCCACCGCAACCATCTGGTCTTGGATATTCTTAAAAAGGCAGGGATTGACCAGTATTTTACAGAAGTAGTGACAAGCGAATCGGGCTTTGCTCGAAAGCCTGATCCCGAGTCCATGCTATATCTAAAAAACAAATATGCCATGACCAGTGCTTTAGCCATTGGTGATCGAGACATTGATCTGCAAGCAGCCCGAGCAGCAGGTATTGAAGCCCTGCTCTTCGATGGTAAAAAATCATTATTAGAAACGGTAGTGTAAGATGACAGAAGAAAATAAAAATCGTCAGGAATTGGCCCAAGAATATGATGCCAGTCAAATTCAGGTCTTAGAAGGTTTGGAAGCCGTTCGGATGCGGCCTGGTATGTATATCGGTTCAACCTCTAAAGAAGGTCTCCACCATCTGGTTTGGGAAATCGTTGATAACTCCATTGACGAGGCTCTAGCTGGTTTTGCTAGTCATATTGAGGTCTTTATTGAACCTGATGATTCCATTACTGTTGTTGATGATGGTCGGGGTATTCCAGTAGATATTCAGGAGAAAACCGGTCGACCTGCTGTTGAAACGGTTTTCACGGTCCTTCATGCTGGTGGTAAATTTGGCGGTGGCGGCTACAAGGTTTCTGGAGGTCTTCACGGGGTTGGTTCTTCCGTTGTTAATGCCCTTTCTACCTCCTTGGAAGTTAAGGTTCACAAGAATGGGAAAATTCATTTCCAAGAATATAAGCGAGGCATGGTCGCTGCTGATCTCAAGGTTATTGGAGATACGGATAAGACAGGAACCAGTGTTCACTTTACGCCAGACCCAGAAATTTTTACCGAAACCACCGAATTTGATTTTGATAAACTGGCTAAACGGATTCAAGAGTTGGCCTTTCTCAACAAGGGCTTGAAGATTTCCATTACCGACAAGCGAGAAGGTAAGGAGCAAAATCAGGTCTACCACTACGAAGGTGGGATTGTCAGCTATGTTGACTACCTCAATGAAAACAAGGAAGTCCTTTTTGAAAGGCCCATCTACACCGATGGCGAAATGGATGGTATCTCGGTTGAAGTGGCCATGCAATACACGGGGACCTATCATGAAAATGTTCTCAGTTTTGCCAATAATATCCATACCCACGAGGGGGGGACCCACGAGCAAGGTTTTCGGACCGCTCTGACTCGGGTTATCAATGACTACGCCCGGCAAAACAAGTTGCTCAAAGAAAAAGACGACAATCTTTCCGGCGAAGATGTTCGTGAAGGCTTGACCGCCATTATCTCAGTTAAGCACCCTAATCCTCAGTTTGAAGGACAAACCAAGACAAAACTGGGGAACTCGGAAGTGGTTAAGATCACCAACCGTCTCTTTAGCGAAGCCTTCTTTCGTTTCCTCTTGGAAAATCCTCAAATTGCCAAGAAGATTGTTGAGAAGGGAATTCTGGCTTCCAAGGCTCGGATTGCCGCTAAGCGGGCCCGTGAGGTTACTCGGAAAAAATCAGGCTTAGAAATTTCCAACCTGCCTGGTAAATTGGCCGACTGTTCATCCAATGATGCCAGCCAAAATGAACTCTTCATCGTCGAAGGGGACTCAGCTGGTGGTTCGGCCAAGTCCGGCCGTAACCGTGAATTCCAGGCTATTTTGCCTATTCGTGGTAAGATTCTCAATGTGGAAAAGGCCAGCATGGACAAGATTCTGGCCAACGATGAAATCCGCAGCCTCTTTACCGCTATGGGAACAGGCTTTGGAGCTGAATTTGATGTCAGCAAGGCTCGCTACCAAAAATTGGTCATCATGACCGATGCCGATGTTGATGGGGCCCACATCAGGACCCTGCTCCTTACCCTTTTCTATCGCTACATGCGACCTGTTGTTGAGGCTGGCTATGTCTACATTGCTCAGCCACCGATTTATGGGGTCAAGGTTGGTAGCGAGGTTAAGGAGTATATCCAACCAGGTGCTGACCAAGAAACCAAACTGCAGGAAGCCTTAGACCGCTATACCCAAGGTCGCTCGAAACCAAGTGTCCAACGTTACAAGGGACTTGGAGAAATGGATGACCATCAACTTTGGGAAACAACCATGGATCCTGACCACCGTCTGATGGCTAGGGTTTCAGTTGATGACGCAGCCGAAGCTGATAAGATTTTTGATATGCTCATGGGTGACCAGGTTGGTCCTCGCCGTGAATTTATCGAAGAAAATGCAGTTTATTCTACTCTAGATATTTAGTTGGCACGACACGAAAACGACGAAGTCGATAATACTTCTTCGTTGGAGTTAGTCAGGGACAAAGAAATTTGCCCTAGCAAATTTTGTAGTCGCCCTAAAGAGCCAAAGGTAGAGCGACCATGTCTGTGGAACTTTTTTTGATAAGTCCCTAGAACTATGATATAATGGGGCGTATTATGTGAAAGAAAAGAGGAAAGAGATTTGATTTTCAATGATTGAAAATTGACTCTTTTGCTCTAGCAAGCCCGATAAACCCTGCAGTCTAGACCTGACAGTAGGCAATGGATTTTGTGTTAAGGTATCAAAATGATAAAAAGTGAGATAGCACGTAAAGTTGGCTAATCTCATAGCTTAAAGGAGAGAACATGTCGAGCGGAATTATAGTGCTGATTGTAGCCTTTGTCCTAGTGGTCATCGTCGGTTACCTCATCGGTGTTATTCTTAGAAAACGAAACGATTTGCGTTTGGCGCAATTGGAAGAGCGCAAGCAAAAGCTTTTTGACCAGCCAGTCGCTAAAGAACTGGAATCTATTAAAAAGCTGAATCTGATTGGACAAAGTCAAACCACCTTCCGTGAATGGAATCAAAAGTGGACTGACCTTTCAACCAATACGGTTAAGGATATTGAGGCCAATCTGGTTGAAGCTGAAAATCAAAATGATTCTTTCCGCTTCCTCAAGGTTAGAAATTCTCTTGGCACCATTGAGAGTCAATTGGATTTGGCAGAAGAAGATATCACCTCGGTTCGTGAAGCTCTTGACATCCTCAAGGATCAAGAAGATAAGAATAGCGCTCGTGTTAAACACGCTCTGGATCTTTACGAAGATTTGAAGACAAGTATAGAAGATAATTCTGATAACTTTGGTGCCACCAAGGCTGAGATTGAGAAACAGCTCAAAAATATTGAAGCGGAATTCTCTCAATTTGTTACCCTCAATTCAACAGGGGACCCAGTTGAAGCGGCGGAAATTTTGGATAAGGCTGAGGAGCACACCATCGCTCTTGGTCAAATCTCTGAAAAGATTCCTGCCATTGTGGCTAAATTGGAAGATGATTTCCCAGATCAATTGGATGATTTGGAATCGGGATATGGCAAACTTTTGGATGCCCATTATCACTTCCCAGAACGTAATATCGAACGTCGTTTCCAAGATATTCGTGAGTCTATCTCCAGTAATGCTGATGGCTTGGCAACCCTGGACTTGGATCGTGCCATCGAAGAAAACGAAGAAATTCAAGAGAAAATTGATGGTCTCTATGCTATCTTTGAGCGGGAAATTGATGCTAATAAGCAAGTCATGAAGGATTCTAAGATTCTTCCTAAGTACTTAGAGCATGCTAAGCATAATAACCAGGCTCTTGAAAAAGAAATGGCCCATCTCAACAGCCTCTATATCATCGAAGATAATGAAACCCTTAGCGTCAGCAAGTTCGCTAAGGAACTGGATAAAATCGAAGAAGATACGATTCCGGCTATCAAGAATTTTGATACGCAAGTGAAGCCATTCTCTGAGCTCAAGGGAATCTTCGATGATGCCCTCAAGACCTTGTCAAATGTTGAGGATGGTCAGATTGAACTCAGCGGTGAGCTCAAGGGTATCGAGCGTATTGAAAATGAATCACGGATTAAGGCTGATGATTATGTCAATCAGCTGCATGTTATCAAGCGTTTTATGGAAAAACGCAATTTGCCGGGTATCCCACAAGACTTCCTCAGTATCTTCTTCACGACCAGTGAACATTTGGAAACCCTGCTGGATGAATTGAGCAAAGGCCGCATTAATATCAACTTGGTGGCTCGTTTGACAGAATCAGCTGGGTCTTCTATGGACCTTCTGATTGAAACTACCTATCGAGTGGTTCAAAACGCAACCTTAACCGAACAGCTCTTGCAATACTCAAATCGCTATCGTAGCTTTGAACCTGCTGTTCAAGAAAGTTTTGAAATTGCCCTCAAACTCTTTGAAAAAGAGTACGATTATAAATCTTCCTTTGAAGAAATTTCTTATGCTTTAGAGGTTGTTGAACCTGGTGTCACCGACCGTTTCGTTTCCTCTTACGAAAGAACCCGCGAAATTATTCGCTTCTAAAAATAGAATTCATGGGCTTAGATAAGCCATTAAGATGACTGGGATTTCCGGTCATTTTTTAATGGAAAAATTTAGTCTTGTGTCCATAAAATTCACCCTCATTTGTGATATAATGAAAGTCCCAATAAATGGAGAAAAGTGGTCTTGAAATAGACTGTTTGACTCCGACTTAATGAAAACCAGGCTCAGTCTTGGTTTGATTTGTCAGAAGCCTGGCTTAGTAAGAAGTTTAGGCAATCCACCCTAGTGGTTGCCGTAGGAAATGATAGTGGGACAAAAGTCCTCACCTCCTTACTTTTTCAATATCAAACAGTTAGACGCAGTGGTTGATTGGAAGTACTTGTCCCCTTCGGGACAGCGTCCTTCCTAATCAACTGTGCGGGGGTGAGACGACAAAATCGATTTCGAAGAAATCACGATTTTTGTCTCACTCCCATTTTCTTAACTTATTGAAAGGAGATAGCTCATGTTTGAGACAGCTGAGAGCACTGAACGGGTGATTCTGCTGGGTGTTGAATTGCCTAGTAGCCAGAATTTTGACATGTCCATGCTGGAACTGGCTAGTCTAGCCCAGACAGCTGGTGCTGAGGTTGTCAGGAGCTATCGCCAGAAGCGCGATAAATACGATAGCAAATCCTTTGTTGGCTCGGGAAAGTTGCAAGAAATTGCTGCCATGATTGAGGCGGATCAGATTGATATGGTTATTGTTAATAATCGTCTGACTCCAAGGCAGAATTCCAATTTGGAGCAGGCTTTCGGGGTCAAGGTTATTGACCGGATGCAGCTGATTTTGGATATTTTTGCTATGCGGGCCCGCAGTCATGAGGGCAAGCTTCAGGTTCATCTGGCCCAACTCAAATATATGTTACCCCGGCTTGCAGGCCAAGGGGTTATGCTCAGTCGTCAAGCTGGTGGGATTGGCAGCCGGGGGCCTGGTGAAAGTCAGCTGGAGCTCAATCGTCGTTCTATTCGCCATCAGATTAGTGATATTGAACGCCAGCTCAAGATCGTTGAAAAGACCCGTTCAACCATTCGGGACAAGCGATTGGAATCGACGGTTTTTAAAATCGGCCTCATTGGTTATACCAATGCTGGGAAATCAACCCTGATGAATCGCTTGACGGATAATGGCCAGTATGAAGCCGATGAACTCTTTGCGACCCTGAATGCGACGACCAAGCAAATTTATCTCAAGGATCAATTTCAGGCTACACTGACGGATACGGTTGGATTTATTCAGGATCTGCCGACTGAATTGGTGGCAGCCTTCAAGTCAACCTTGGAAGAGAGCCGCCATGTGGATTTGCTCCTCCATGTTATTGATGCCAGTGATTCCAATCATGCCGAACAGGAGCAGGTGGTTCTGGATATTTTGCAGGATTTGGATATGCTCCAGATTCCTCGTCTGGCTATCTACAATAAGATGGATCAGACAGATAATTTGTTGGCTACTGTCTTTCCCAATATCAGGATTTCCTTAAAAAATCCAGACAGTCGACAAAGCCTTAGGCGACAGATTTTGGATGAAATCGAGCAGATTTTTCTCCCCTTTTCAATTAAGGTCGGTCCAGATAAGCTTTATAAGCTCCATGACTTAAGTAAGTTTGCCCTGCTGGATCCCTACGACTATAATCAAGCTAGCCCAGAAGTTTCTGGCTTTATTGCTGAGAAAAACAAATGGAGATTGGAAGAATTTTATGACTGATGTGATGAACTTGGCCCTCAAATACGGTGGCTTCACCAGCTTAGATAAGGCTTACTTGAAAAATAGTTTAGCTGGGCTGAGTAGAGAAGAGGCCCTGATTTTGGTTAGTCCGCCCCCCAGTGTGGTTAATGCCTACTTTGCTGAGCTCTATCAGAAAGAGAGCCCTCAGGCTGCAACGGCCTATTATTTGGAGCTTTCCCAGGCCTTTGGTTGGTTCAAGACAGAGCCCTCTTTTGCCCAAGAAAGCCAGCCCTTTGTTAGGCTCAATTTGTCGGGTAGGTCCTACGGTTTTGTCTATGAATCTGATCAGGAAATTGCCCAAGTATTTTCAGAAAAAGACCAAGCGGTAACGGCTCAAGTCTTGATGGAAATAGCTCAGATTTTCCCCCACTACAAGGTTTATCAAGAGGCTGGCAAAATCAAGATGGGCCCCTTGGAATTTGCTGAGGATGAGCAGGAAGTTGTTGAGCTCGACCAGAATGCCCTCTTAACAGATGCTGTCCGTTTGCAGGGAGACATCCTCAAACTGTCTGGCTACAATGCCCAAGAGGTCCTAAATCTAGCAGAACAACTGAAAAAAGAGGCTCAGAGCCCAATCTACTATGGCTTTAGCCAAAGACAATTTAGCATTTATATAAAAGAATAGACTAGTAAGAAAGAGAGACTAGTTCCAAAACTTGGGACTAGCAAGAGTGTTAGGTATGGAATTGCAATTTTTAGGAACGGGAGCAGGCCAGCCAGCCAAGGCTCGGAATGTTTCCAGCTTAGTGTTGAAACTGCTCAATGAAATCGACCAGGTTTGGATGTTTGACTGCGGTGAGGGGACCCAAAGGCAGATTTTGGATACGACCATCAAGCCCCGCAAGGTGCGGAAAATTTTTATCACCCACCTACATGGAGACCATGTGCTGGGCCTGCCTGGTTTTTTGGCCAGTCGCTCCTTCCAAGCCAGTGAAGAGCAGACCGATTTGGATATTTATGGTCCGGTTGGCATTCGTAGTATGGTGCTCAATACACTCAAGCTGTCCGGTACCCGCCTGCCTTACCGCATTAATTTTCATGAGTTTGATGCCCTGTCCCTTGGGAAAATTTTAGAAACCGATAAATTTACCGTCTATGCCGAAAAGCTGGACCATACTATCTTTTGCGTGGGTTATCGGGTGGTCCAGAAGGATTTGGAAGGCACTCTGGATGCTGAAAAGCTCAAGGCAGCCGGTCTCCCCTTTGGCCCTCTCTTTGGCAAGGTAAAAAATGGTCAAGACGTTGTCTTGGAAGATGGCACAAAAATCATTGCCAAGGACTATATCTCGGATCCCCGTAAGGGCAAGGTTCTAGCCATTCTTGGCGATACTAGAAAATGCCATGCCAGCGTACGATTAGCCCTGGGGGCGGATATTCTGGTACATGAATCAACCTATGGTAGGGGAGATGAACGCCTGGCTCGCAACCACGGTCACTCTACTAATATGCAGGCGGCTCAGGTAGCCAAGGATGCTAGTGCTAAACGACTCTTGATGAACCACATCAGTGCCCGTTTCCTAGCAAGGGATGTCCGCCAACTAGAAGCAGATGCCAGAGGCATTTTTGAAAACAGCAAGGTAGTTTGGGACCTAGAAGAGGTAGAAATTTGACACAGGAAAAACAGCGGGTGATTGCTATTACAGGGGCCTCGGGTGGCTTAGCCCAGGCCATCATCCAGCTTTTACCCCCAGAGGATATTGTCTTAGCCATCGGTCGTAGCAAGGAAAAGATGGATCAGCTCTATGCTGGTCGAGGAAATTTTCAGTCTTACGGTCTCAATTGCCGAGATGATGCTGCTCTAACAGGCCTAGTTGATCAGATTTATGCTGATTATGGCCGGATTGATGTCTTTATCAATAATGCTGGTTTTGGTGACTTTAAGAACTTCGACCGATTTACTCCCCAGACTATTAGGGAGACCTTTGACGTCAATACCCTGGCGGCCATCAATTCTTCCCGCCTAGTTGGGGAGAGAATGGCCAAGGTTGGTTCAGGTCACATCATCAATATTGCTAGTATGGCTGGCAAGATGGCGACTGCCAAGTCTTCTGTCTATGCGGCGACCAAGTTTGCCCTCATTGGCTATTCCAATGCCTTGCGATTGGAATTGATTGACAGAGGCGTTTATGTGACTACGGTCAATCCTGGTCCCATCTCGACCAAATTTTTTGATCGGGCAGACCCTTCGGGCAACTACCTCAAGGCTATCGGCAGGTTTAGCCTGACACCTGAGCAGGTGGCAAGAAAAATTGTCAAGGCTATGGGCAAAAATAAGCGAGAGCTCAATATGCCTCTGGCCATGGCCTTTGCGGCTAAGTTTTATGCCCTCTTTCCCAAGACAGCGGATTTTCTTTCCAGAAAGGCTTTTAATTATAAATGATTTCTTCTAAGTTTGATTGGAAACAAGTTGACCAGGCTCCTAGTGAGCCCTTTTTAGAGCTGGCAAAAAAAGAAAATTTGGATAACCTGGCAGCCGGTATTCTCTATGAAAGGGGAATTGATGACCAGGCCAAGCTCCATGATTTTCTGTCAGCTGACCTGTCCCAACTCCATGATCCTTATTTACTTCATGATATGGATAAGGCTGTCGAGCGGATTCGTTCTGCCATTGAAGCTGGCCAGCAAATCCTAATCTACGGGGACTACGATGCCGATGGCATGACCTCCAGCTCTATTATGCAGGAGGCCCTGGAGATGTTGGGGGCTGAGTATCAGGTTTATCTGCCCAATCGGTTTACCGATGGTTATGGGCCCAATCTCAGCGTTTATAAGTACTTTATTGAGCAGCAGGAAACCTCTCTGATTGTGACCGTTGATAATGGGGTGGCTGGTCATGAGGCCATTGCCTATGCACAGGAGCAGGGGATTGATGTCGTCGTTACCGACCACCATTCCCTGCCGGATAATCTGCCCGATGCTTACGCTATTGTTCACCCCGAGCATCCAGAAGGAGACTATCCCTTTAAATATCTGGCCGGCTGTGGTGTGGCCTTCAAACTAGCCTCTGCCCTCTTGGAAGGTATTCCCAATGAGTTACTGGACCTGGTCGCTATCGGAACCATTGCCGATATGGTTAGCCTGACTGGGGAAAATCGGATTCTGGTCAAGTATGGCCTGCAAATGCTGGCTCAGACTGAAAGGGTGGGCCTGCAGGAACTCATGCAGCTGGCTGATATTGAGCCTAGCGACCTCAATGAGGAAACCGTTGGCTTCAAGATTGCCCCCATGCTCAATGCCCTAGGTCGCCTAGATGACCCCAACCCTGCTGTCGAACTCCTGACCGGCTTTGATGACCAAGAGGCTGGCGAAATTGCTCACATGATTCAGGAGAAAAATGAGGAACGCAAGCAGATTGTTCAGGATATCTATGACCAGGCCCTGACCATGATTGCCCCTGGCAAACCGGCCCAGGTCTTAGCCAAGGAAGGCTGGCATCCTGGGGTCCTGGGCATTGTGGCTGGTCGGATTTCGGAATCTCTCAGTCAGCCTGTTATCCTCCTCAATATTGAAGACGGCAGGGCCAAGGGGTCGGCCCGCTCGGTTGAGGCTGTCAATATCTTTGCTGCCCTCAATCCTCATCGGGACATTTTCGATGCCTTTGGTGGCCATGCTGGTGCGGCTGGTATGACCCTGCCGGTTGAAAATCTGGAAAAGCTATCTGATGCTCTCTGTAGCTATATCCTAGATAATGGTCTAGATAAGGCTGGCAAGAATAGCCTGACCATTGATGAGGAGCTTCACTTGCCCGACCTGTCTCTGGAGACCATCAAGAGCCTAGAAAAGCTGTCTCCCTTTGGCATGGATAATAAGAAACCGGTATTTCTTCTCAAGGATTTCCAGGTCCTGCAAAGCCGAACTATGGGACAAAATGGAGCCCACCTCAAACTCAAACTGGCCCAAGCTGGTGCAGAATTCGATCTGGTAGCCTTCTCCCAAGGCCATCTGGCCCAAGAATTTGCTCAGGCCAGCGGTCTCGAGCTGGCGGTGACCCTCTCAGTCAATAAATGGAACGGTAATACCAGTCTTCAGCTTATGCTGGTTGATGCTCGAGTGCAAGGGGTGCAACTCATTGATATTAGGGCTAAATCGGCCCAGTTACCTAAGGGTGTGCCCAGCCTCCAGCAGCTAGTAGAAGCTGATAAGCAGGCTCAAGCTGTTGTCCTCCTAAAGGTTCCAGAGCAAGCTAGCCAACTCAAAGAGGCCTTCCAAGATCAGGATTTTTCAGCCATCTATTTTAAAAATCAGATTAAGCAGGCCTATTATCTGACTGGCTACGGAACTCGAGAGCAGTTTGCCAAACTTTACAAGACCATCTATCAATTTCCAGAATTTGATATCCGTCATAAGCTCAAAGAACTGGCAGACTATCTCAAAATCCCTGATATTCTCTTAATTAAGATGATTCAGATTTTTGAGGAATTGGACTTCGTGACCATTGCTGATGGTATCATGACGGTCAATAAGTCTGCCGACAAGAAGCCTATCTCCGACAGCCAAATTTATCAGGATTTGGTGGCCCTGGTCAAGTACCAAGAACTCATGGCCCTCGGAAGCCCCAGAGAAATCTATGACTGGCTGACGGGTGCTTCAAAAAATAACGAGCAGGAATTTTGAGCTCTAGACTGTTTTTGAATTAACAATTTTCTTAAGGCCGTCGACGATTTCAAGCAAAATGAAAACACAATTAAATTGGAATAGCGTTGCTCAATAGAAGTGGCACCCTAATTGTTAGACAGGAAGTCTAACATTGGGGTGCCTTTTTCCTTGTAATTTAGGTGGGTTTGACGAAGTCTCTAAAAAACTGTACTATAATAGCATGGATATTTGGACAGTACTGGGCAGGTATTCCCAGTTGGAAACGGAGCGGCTCTGGCTTCGTCCTTTTCGTTTTGATGACAGTCAGGACTTCTATAAAATCACCCACAATCCAGCCAATCTGACCTTCATTTTTCCAGCCCAGGTCAGTCAGGCCGAGAGCGACTATCTCTTGGTACATTATTTCATGAAGGAACCGCTGGGAATCTGGGCTCTGGAGGACAAGGCCAGCCAGCAGATGATTGGGGCCATTCGTTTGGAAAAGCTTAATCCAACTAAGCAAACAGCGGAAATTGGCTACTTTGTTCAGCAAGATTTTTGGGGTCAAGGTCTGGCGACTGAAAGTCTAAAGACTATTAGTTTTCTTGCCTTGGCGGAATTTGGCCTGCGAAGTCTGTCCATTATTACTCATCGAGAAAACCTAGCCAGCCAAAAGGTTGCCCTCAAGGCTGGTTTTAAACTGGCTCGGGCCTTCAAGGGGAGTGACCGCTACAGCCGCAAAATGCGGGACTACCTCGAATTTCAGCTAAAGGCAGGTGAGGTACTGTGACCAAACATCAGGAAATTTTAGAATATCTGGAAGGCCTGCCCATTGGCAAGCAGGTCAGTGTGCGGTCTATTTCGAACCATCTGGCAGTCAGCGAAGGGACGGCCTATCGGGCTATCAAGGAGGCTGAGAGCCGTGGCCTAGTTGAGACCCGTCCCCGTAGCGGGACCGTGCGGGTGGAACAGAAGGTCCAGGTGCGACTGGAGAAGTTGACCTATGCCGAAATTGCCACCATCACCGAGTCAGATGTCGTGGCAGGAAGGGCTGGCCTCAAGCACGAATTCAGCCGTTTCTCTATTGGAGCTATGACCAAGAAAAATGTTGGCCGCTATCTGGTCAAGGGTGGCCTCTTGATTGTTGGTGACCGCGAGGAAATCCAGCTGCTAGCTTTGAAAAATAAAAATGCCATCTTGGTAACTGGTGGTTTTACTGTGTCGGAAAAGGTTTTAGAGCTCTCGCAGAAACAGGGAATTCCGGTTATGGTGACCGCCTACGATACCTTTACCGTTGCCACCATGATTAACCGTGCCCTCTCTAATGTGCGGATTAAGACTGACATTAAAACAGTGGCTCAGGTTTATAGTCTCAAGTCTCACTATGGTTATCTAACCGATGGTGACACAGTCAATGATTACCATCGTCTGGTCAGAAAGAACAACCATGTTCGCTATCCTGTCATTGATGAAGCGGGTCAGGTTCTAGGTGTCATTACTATGCGAGATGTTTCCAATCAAGATTCGACCATCAAGCTGACCCAAGTCATGACTAAACCAGTCACTACTAAACCGGAAACTAGTCTAGCAACTGTAGCCCAGCGGATGATTGCCGAGGACTTTGCTATGCTGCCGGTTGTTGATGATGACAATCGTCTACTGGGGGTCATCAGTCGAAAGCTGGTTTTGGAGAATTTGCAGGAGCTCAATCATGATGGCCTGCATACCATCAGTGACCAGATTATTGCCAGTCTTAAAACTGAAAATCAGGGTTATGGTTTCAAAGTTGAACCAGCCATGATTGATAATGCTGGGAATTTGACCGATGGAATTCTGGCTGAATTGCTTAAGGAAACCAGCCTAAGGACCCTATCCCTAGCTAGTAAAAAAAATATCATTATTGAACAAATGATGATATACTTTTTACAGGCTGTGCAAATTGACGATTATTTGATGCTAAAGCCAAGGATTGTCAGAGAAAATCGCCGATCTGCCTTGGTTGACATTGAAGTTGACTGTCAAGGTCGGGTGGTCTGTAAGGCCTTGATTACCAGTAAAATTAATTAAAATAGTAGATGGGGCTTTGGTCTCAAGCAAACCAATTCTGGTCAACCGCCCTGCCCCTAAATAGAGGAGTTTTTAAATCATGATTACACTTAAATCACCGCGTGAAATTGAAGCCATGAAACGTGCTGGCGACTTTCTTGCCAGCATCCATATTGGCCTGCGAGATTTGATTAAGCCAGGGATTGATATGTGGGAAGTCGAAGAATATGTCCGCCACCGCTGTAAAGAGGCCAATGTCCTGCCCTTGCAAATCGGCGTTGATGGCCAGCTTATGGATTATCCCTATGCTACCTGCTGTGGCCTCAATGACGAAGTGGCCCATGCCTTCCCCCGCCATTATAAACTTAAAGATGGGGATTTGCTCAAGGTTGATATGGTCTTGACCGAGCCCTTGGATAAGTCAGAGCTTGATGTGTCCGAGTTGAATTTTGACAACGTTGCCCAAGTCAAAAAGTATACCGAAAACTACACGGGTGGTTTGGCTGACTCTTGCTGGGCCTACGCTGTCGGCAATGTCTCTCAAGAGGTCAAGGACCTGATGGCTGTCACCAAGGAGGCCCTCTATCTGGGTATTAAAAAGGCCGTTGTTGGTAACCGAATTGGTGACATCGGTGCTGCCATTCAAGAATATGCCGAAGGCAAGGGTTACGGCGTTGTTCGTGACTTGGTCGGTCACGGTGTTGGCCCAACCATGCACGAAGAGCCTATGGTTCCTCACTATGGTAAGGCTGGGCGTGGCCTGCGTCTCAAGGAAGGTATGGTTCTGACCATTGAACCCATGATTAACACAGGTTCTTGGGAAATTGATACTGATATGAAGACTGGCTGGGCCCACAAGACCATTGATGGAGGCCTTTCTTGCCAGTATGAGCACCAATTTGTCATCACTAAAGACGGTCCAGTCATCTTGACCAGTCAGGGAGAAGAAGGAACCTACTAGACCCATGAAGAAAAAATTCGTGGATAAGCTGGTGGAAAAACTCAACTATCCGCCGCTGCAGGTCTATCTCAAGCACTACCGTAGTGCCGAGATTGACCTATCCAGTATCGCCGTTGCCTATTACTTGCTGCTGACCATCTTCCCTTTGATTGTCATTGCTGCCAATATCTTTCCTTATTTAGACATTGATTTACCAGATGTCTTGTCCTTTCTAAGGGCTAACCTGCCATCGGAGATTTACGCCAATGTCGCTGGCATTGTCCGCAACCTCTTTGCCACCCCTTCCAATGGGATTCTGGGAGTTGCGACCCTGGCGGGTTTTTGGACCATGTCCCGAAGCCTGACCTCCCTGCAAAAGGCCTTTAATAAGGCCTATGATGTCAGTCAACACCGGGATGTTGTGGTAGGTCATATCGTGGGGATTGTTGCTAGCTTTTTCATCCTCTTTTTGCTGACCTTTGCCTTGCTACTGTCAACCCTGTCCGATGGGGTTTACCAGGCAGCCTTGCAGAGGAAGTATGATGTGCCCTCGGGTCTGATAAAGCTCTTGCTCCACCTCAATCGCCCCATCATGGTTCTGGTGGTTTGGATTGGCTTGACCGTTCTCTACTTTATCCTGCCAAATGTCAGGATTCGCAAGATTCGCTACACCATTCCAGGAACCATCCTCAGTGCCATCGTCATCATCTTTATGACGGGCTTGGTGGGGGACTATGTGACCCATACCTTTAACAATCTGGTTGACATCAAGTTCTTTGGTTCCATCATCATCTTCATCATCATGTTCTGGTTCGTACTCCTGGCTCGGATACTGATTACGGGAGCTGTCCTTAATGCGACGACTCAAGAATTAGTAACGGGGAAAATGGAAGGCCGCCGAGGCGATGTCTTTGCCTTCCTCCAATCCATGGGCGATCATCACGACGACAATGACCGTGAGCAACAGCTGGATAAGCAGGAGGGCAATCCCTTTAAAGAAAAGGAATAAAATTAAGTTCAAGGTTCTAACCTTGGGCTTTTTTCTAGGTTTGATAGCAAGAATAGTCAAATCCCCTCCTTTAGTCTGTCCTGCATTTATGCTATAATGATGGAAATTAATACTCTTCGAAAATCATAACTTTCCATCAGCAAAGCAAATCTAAGATTTAAAAAATCTTGATTTGCAACGGTAGCCACTAATGTGGCCTACCTATGCTGCTCGCTAGCTCCAAAGGGAAAGTATAATCGGTTTTCCTTTTCTCGAGTCGTGTCGTTAACTCACCTTGCCGTACTTGTTGAGAAAAGCAGGCCTTCCCCCTTTTGAGCTACCTGCAGTTCGTTGCACGGCGATGCCCCACGAAGTTGGCCGATTTTACCAACTTCGTGAGGCTAGTGAGGGAGCTAGACAATCGCTATAGCGATTGTCGTTAGACCTCGCCACTTTAGTGGCTGAGGTCTTTGCTCCATCCTATTTTTGATTTTCATTGAGTTTACACCCATTAGAAGAAGGTAGTCCAATGACAGTTGATTTTAAAGCAGAAGTGGAAAAACGTCGGGAGGATTTGCTGGCTGATTTGTTTAGCCTTTTGGAAATCAATTCTGAGCGTGATGATAGCCAGGCCGACAAGGAGCACCCTTTCGGTCCTGGTCCTGTCAAGGCCTTGGAACATTTTCTAGCTATGGCCCAAAAAGATGGCTACAAGACTAGAAATATTGACAACTATGTCGGTGATTTTGAATTTGGTCAGGGGGATGAGACCCTAGGAATCTTTGCCCATCTGGATGTGGTGCCAGCTGGGTCAGGTTGGGATACGGATCCTTACAAACCGGTCATCAAGGATGGTAAGCTCTATGCCCGCGGTTCTTCTGATGATAAGGGCCCAACTCTAGCAGCCTACTATGCCTTAAAGATTATCAAGGAACTAGGCCTACCAACTTCTAAAAAGGTCCGCTTTGTTTTGGGAACAGACGAAGAGTCAGGTTGGGGCGATATGGATTATTATTTTGCCCACCCCGATGTTGAAAAGCCTGACTTTGGCTTTGCCCCAGATGCCGAGTTCCCGATTATCAATGGCGAAAAGGGAAATATCACCCAGTATCTGCATTTTTCTGGGCAAAATGCTGGACCTGTCGTCCTTCATTCCTTTAAGGGAGGCCTGAGGGACAATATGGTGCCTGAATCCGCTCAGGCTATCATTTCTGGTCAGCTTAGTCAGGCCCAATTGGAAGCCAAGCTAGATGACTTTTTAGATGACTATCCTGTTTTATCAGGCTCTCTTCAGGCAGAAGGGGACAAGTTTGTCTTTGAAATTGTCGGGAAAGCTGCCCACGGTTCAACGCCAGAAGAAGGGGTTAATGGGGCAACCTTCCTGGCCCTCTTCCTCAATCAATTTGACTTTTCTGGTCCTGCCAAAGCTTTCTTGAATTTGACAGCGACCGTACTGCATGAAGATTTTGATGGGCAAAAGTTAGGTCTGGCCTATATCGACCCTAAAATGGGTGCCCTGTCTATGAACGCTGGTATCTTTGACTTTGAAGAAGGAGCTAACGACAACACCATTACCCTCAATTTCCGCTATCCTCAAGGGACTGATACGGCGACCATTAAGGCCGGTCTGGAAAAATTGCCTGGAGTTGAGTCTGTCAGTCTGGCCGACCATGAGCACCTGCCCCACTATGTTCCTATGGATGACCCCTTGGTTAAAACCCTCTTGTCTGTTTATGAAAAGCAGACAGGACTGGAAGGCTATGAGCAGGTCATCGGCGGTGGGACCTTTGGCCGTCTCTTGGACAGAGGGGTTGCCTTTGGCGCCATGTTCCCTGACTATGTCAATACCATGCATCAGGCCAACGAATTCGTCGAAGTTGAAGACCTCTTCCGTGCCTGTGCCATCTATGCTGAAGCCATCTACGAATTGATTAAATAATCGACCATCTATAACCCTATCGGACCAGCTCAGCCTTGCTAGACTGGTCCGCTGATTTTAGTTTACTCTTCGGAAATCAAAAATTGCTAAGGCAGTGAAGGAATAGCACTGCAGAATAAGGTAAAGTGACTTACCAATGAATTTTTTGATTTTCATTGAGTGCTGAATTACCGAAACCTCAAGGCTGAATGCCCAAGGGCAGAATCTTGCTCCGACTTCAACCTGATTTTGAAAAGGAGATGTTTCCTATGTCAAGCATGCAAGAAATTATTGAGGCCATCAAGGCCGACCCCCAAAATGAGGAATTTACCAAGGCTGGAATTGAGCCTCTCTTTACGGCTCCCAAGACCTCCCGCATCAATATCGTTGGCCAGGCCCCTGGTATCAGAGCCCAAGAATCCCGCCTTTACTGGAATGATCCTTCGGGAGATAATCTGCGGGACTGGTTGGGAATTGACCGAGATACCTTCTATAATTCCGACAAGATTGCCGTTATCCCTATGGATTTTTACTACCCTGGCAAGGGCAAATCTGGCGACCTGCCTCCTCGTAAGGGTTTTGCGGAAAAATGGCACCCCCTGATTTTGCAGGAGTTGCCTGACATCTCTTTGACCCTTTTGATTGGGAACTATGCCCAGCATTATTACCTCCAACAAAAATCTTCGGTTAAGCTGACGGATAATGTCAAAGCCTATAAAGACTTTCTCCCAGACTTTTTCCCCTTGGTTCATCCGTCCCCGCGCAACAATATTTGGCAAAAGAAAAATCCTTGGTTCAAGGAAGAGGTTCTGCCAGATCTCAAAAAATTGGTGAAAGAGATTCTCGAAAAATGACCCAGAAACTAACCTTCAATGTTCACACAGCTCAAAAGAAGCCCAACAATCAGGATAGCTGTCCCTTCTGCCAGATTGATAGCCTGGAAAAAATTATTGCCCAAAAAGGGGACATGATTTGGCTGGACAATAAATACCCAGTTCTGGCTAAGACCTATCAGACCTTGATTATCGAGTCTAGCCAACATCTGGGAGACATCACGACTTACAGCAAAGCCCACAATCGTAAGCTCTTTGCCTTCGCCCTCAAGGCTTGGCGTCAGTTGGAGGATAGTGGTCGCTTTAAGACAGTCGGTCTTTTTAAAAATTTTGGTCCCCTCTCAGGTGGCTCCCTGCGCCATCCCCATATGCAGGTGATTGGATTTGAAGGGGTTGACGCCTACGAGGCAATAGATGCTGAGACCTTCGCTGGGGCTCTGGTGAGCCAGGAAAGGACTGACCTAGCCCGAGTGACCATTTCGGCCCAACCCCTGAGCAGTTTTACCGAAATCAATGTGGTCATCGCAGACCAAAGAGATAGCGACAAGTTGGCCGACACGGTGCAGAAGGTTCTCCGCTATGTGCTTGAAGGCTACCTTGGCGGAGCCTGTTCCTCCTACAATCTCTTCTTTTATCATCAAGGAGAAGGTCTAGTCTGCAAGGTCATTCCTCGCTTTGTGGCTTCCCCCTATATGATTGGCTACCATCTGGTTCAGGTAAATTCTGACAGCAGAGTGGCAGAAGAGGTGGCGGAATTGCAAGCATTTTTGGAAAACTAGAAGTCATCTGACCTAGAGATTTGGGTCAAATTTTTATTTTTATACTCTTCAAAAATCAAAACTATCCATCGTTAACTCACTTTGCCGTACCCAAGTACTGTCTGCAGTTCGTTGCCTTGGCTATTTTTGATTTTTATTGAGTATTAGTTTGCATCACAGTTTTGTCGGCTGTTCAAGAAAATGCTAAACTGTTTTTATAAGAATAGTTTAAATTGACCTCTGGTAGAGATGAATTAGTCTGATGCAGAGGCAGAAGTCACTTGAAATCAAGGAGAAGGATATGGATATCAGTGAAGTTGAGATTAAAGAATTGGTTGAAGCCGTTCAAGAAAAGGCCCCCGACTATCAGTTGGATTGGCAGACCTATCTGGTCGGTAACCTTTGGGGAGACGGTGGTTTTTGGTTGGAAAATCCACAATATTTTATTTTTATTTACCTCTCTAAGAATTATCAAGCGATTGCCAAAAAAGATATTCAAGGCTTACAAGTGGAAAATCGCGAAAAGGACTATCGCCTGAATATTCGCCTGACAAATGGTCAATACTATCAGGTTGACCTTCTTAAGGGCGTCAAGGATCTTCCTAATCACGAAGAAAAACTAAATCATTTAGTGGAGCGCCTGTCACAGGACTTTGGGGATCGCCAGGACATGAAAAATCACAGCCGATACTCCGGTGGGCTATTAGCAGCTCAAATCATTCTCCTAGTCTTAACGGTGGTGGCGGCAATTGTAGGTGCCCTAACTAAATCCTTGCCAATACTTGTTTTGGCAATAGTCTGCGCCTTGGCCTACAGATTTCATGTCATTCCTCGCTTGGTTTATCGCATCCACCCACCAAAGGACCAATAATAAGCAGGCCTACAACAATTTACTTTGGCTCTGTCAAAAAGAATAGAATAATAAAAAGCTGATTCCTCCTAGAGATTGAGAAATCAGCTTCTTTTGTCTATTCAGCTTATCAATGTTATAGCCAAGAAAAATCAAAATCTGATATTTTCTATCGTAACAAGTTTATCAGCGATTAAAAATCACTGATATATTATCGCTATGGAGGTTGCCGTTTAGGAATAAGACAGAAGGGCTTTGACAGATGTTAAAACTACCCCAGCAAGGGTGACTAGCTGTCTGCTGTGGCACGAGGTGGCGCAAAGATAGCAGACACCTACTGCGACATCAGTCACTTTAGTGACTTGAGGTCCTTGCTCCTTTCCTCGGGTTGTTTAATTTTCGTTGAGTATGAAGGGATTTATTTTCCCAAACAGAATTGGCTGAAGAGTTGGGTGATGAGTTCATCGGGGGCGGCATCTCCTGTAATTTCTCCCAGAATTTCCCAGCAGCGGGTCATGTCAACCTGGAGAAGATCGACCGGCATGCCAGCCTCTAGCCCTTGGTTAACCTCTTGCAGGCTGGCCAGGGCTTTTTCAATGAGGGAAATGTGACGGGAGTTGGACAGGTAGGTCGCATCCTTTTCCACCAGACCGGCGTTGTCAAAGAAGAGGTCATTGATCCGCTCTTCAATCAGGTCCATATTTTGATTATTGAGGACAGAGATTTGGATAACATCGTCGGGTAGCTGGTCCAGCTCAATCTTTTGCGGCAGGTCAGTTTTATTGATGAGGATAATCCGCTTGCTATCCTTACTGATGTCCAATAATGCTCGGTCCTGGTCAGTTAATTTTTCTGAGCCATTGAGAACCAGAAGGACTAGGTCAGCTTCGGCCAGGGCCTTTTTGGAGCGTTCAACACCGATTTTTTCAACCAGATCATCGGTCTCACGAATCCCAGCCGTATCAATCAATTTAAGAGGAACTCCCTTAATATTGACATATTCTTCAATGACATCACGGGTGGTCCCAGCTACATCGGTAACGATGGCCTTGTCCTCCCGCAGGAGATTATTGAGCAGGCTGGACTTGCCGACATTGGGTCGCCCGATAATTGCTGTAGAGAGGCCTTCGCGGAGAATTTTGCCCCGTTTTGCGGTTGCCAGTAGGCGGGTCAAAAGATCCTCAAATTCCTGCGTCTTTTCTCGCATTAGGGCTGTGGTCATTTCTTCCACATCGTCATATTCGGGGTAGTCAATATTGACTTCAACCTGGGCCAGGGTATTGAGAATTTCCTGGCGGATGTTATTAATGAGATTTTTCAGGGAACCATCCAGCTGGCTGACAGCGATATTCATGGCCTTGTCTGTCTTGGCCCGAATCAAATCCATAACGGCCTCGGCCTGTGTCAAATCCACACGACCATTGAGAAAGGCCCGCTTGGTAAATTCACCAGGCTCAGCCATTCGAGCCCCTGACCGCAGGAGCAGTTGGAGAATTTCATTGGTGACAGCGACACCGCCGTGGGTATTGATTTCCACCACATCTTCACGGGTAAAGGTTTTGGGAGCCCGCATGACAGAAACCATGACCTCGTCAATAATCTCGTCATTTTCAATAATATGACCGTAGTTGATGGTGTGGGAAGGCACGGTCTCTAAATCCTTGCCTTTAAAAACACTCTTGGCGATGGCGACGGCCTGACTGCCAGAGAGACGGACAATCCCGATGGCCCCCTCACCCAGAGGGGTTGAAATAGCCGCGATGGTATCAAATTCTTTGGTAATGGACATAAGTCTTCCTTCTTGATTGAGATACTGTCATTGTATCGCAAGCCCCAAGGGATAGCAAGTGATAAAATCACCGCCTCTGTTGGTAGTTCAAGGTTTTTCATGATATAATAAATTGATAAAAAAGAGAGGGATAATTAGCATGCAAAAGATGGATGACTTGAAGAAGCAAGCGAGTGTCAGAGCAGCCCAGTATGTCAAGGACGGAATGGTCGTTGGTCTGGGAACGGGTTCAACCGCTTATTATTTTGTGGCCGAAATTGGTCGCAGGGTCCAAGAAGAGGGCTTGCAGGTAGTGGGCGTGACAACCTCAAGTGGGACGACTGCCCAAGCCCAAGCTCTGGGGATTTCCCTCAAGTCTGTTGATGACATTGATAGTATTGATGTCACCGTTGACGGGGCAGATGAAGTAGACCGCAACTTTAACGGCATCAAGGGCGGTGGCGGAGCCCTCCTGATGGAAAAGATTGTCGCAACACCAACCAAGGACTATATCTGGGTGGTTGATGAAAGCAAGCTGGTCAAGGCCCTAGGTGCCTTCAAGCTACCTGTTGAAGTGGTTCAGTATGGAGCCGAACGCCTCTATCGTCAGTTCGACCAGCAGGGCTACAAGCCTAGCTTCCGCCAAAAAGATGGCAAGCGTTTTGTTACTGATATGCAAAACTTTATCATTGACTTGGATTTGGGGACTATCGAAAATCCTCTTGCTCTCGGTCAGGAGCTCAAAAGTCTGACGGGCGTGGTTGAACATGGCCTCTTTAACGGCCTGGTCAATAAGGTCATAGTTGCTGGCCAGGACGGCGTAAAAGTATTAGACAGTCATAAATAAGAATATTCTTTGAAGTTTAAAATCTGCATCTTACAGCTTTAGTAGGAATATTTGTTGCTGAAAAAGCATAATTGTTTTGACTGATGATGTAAGGAGAGAATGATACTTTCTCCAAAGTGGTATTATTAGCAACAAGTGTACTTGGTGCTAATAACGGAAATTTTGAGACTGAGGCTCAAAATTTAGTAATGAAACTCCGTCAGGAGTTTGCTTGTGTCCGCACTTTTTAAGAAAGTATCAAAAATGTGAGCTTAAATGAGTACAACAAGAAGGTAGGAGCAAGGCCTGTGCTCCCTCAAAATAGGGAAAACTGGCCCCTTCCCTACACTAAAAATTGAGTGATAACCCAGCTATCTTAGAGATGAGGACATAATGTCAAAATTTGAACGTATTCACCTAGTTGTTTTGGATTCCGTTGGAATCGGTGCGGCCCCAGATGCCAATAACTTTGTCAATGCTGGTGTGCCAGATGGTGCTTCTGATACTCTGGGTCATATTTCCAAAACGGTCGGACTGGACCTGCCCAATATGGCTAAAATCGGCTTGGGCAATATCCCTCGCCCCCAAGCCCTAAAGACCGTCCCAGCAGAAAGCGAACCAAGTGGTTATACCACAAAACTGGAGGAAGTTTCCCTTGGTAAAGATACCATGACTGGTCACTGGGAAATCATGGGCCTCAATATTACTGAGCCCTTTGATACTTTCTGGAATGGCTTCCCCGAAGAAATCATTACCAAGATTGAAGAATTTTCAGGCCGTAAGGTCATCCGTGAGGCCAACAAGCCTTATTCAGGCACTCAAGTCATTGCCGACTTTGGGCCTCGCCAGACGGAGACAGGCGAATTGATTATCTATACCTCAGCGGATCCTGTCTTGCAAATTGCTGCTCATGAGGACGTTATTCCCCTGGAAGAGCTCTATCGTATCTGTGAATACGCCCGTTCTATTACGCTGGAACGTCCAGCCTTACTGGGTCGGATTATTGCCCGTCCTTATGTAGGTCAACCAGGCAACTTCACGCGAACCGCTAACCGTCGGGACTTGGCGCTATCACCCTTTGCCCCAACTGTCCTCAATAAATTAGACGAAGCTGGCATTGATACTTATGCCGTCGGTAAGATCAATGACATCTTTAACGGCTCTGGCCTCAACCACGATATGGGCCACAATAAGTCCAACAATCACGGCGTTGACAATCTCATTGAAGCTATGAAGAAGTCTGAATTTACCCATGGCTTATCCTTCACCAATCTGGTGGACTTTGATGCCATGTATGGTCATCGTCGCAACCCTCAGGGTTATCGCGATTGCCTGCAGGAATTTGACGGTCGTCTGCCAGATATCCTTGAAGCCATGCAGGAAAATGACCTGCTCATGATTACGGCTGACCACGGTAATGACCCTACCTATGCTGGTACCGACCATACCCGTGAATACATCCCGCTCCTAGCCTACAGCCCAGCCTTTAAGGGCAATGGCACCATCCCAGTCGGTCACTACGCTGACATCTCTGCCACCGTTGCCCAAAACTTCGGTGTCGACACCGCCATGATTGGCCAAAGCTTCTTGGATAAGTTGGTGTAGGGAGACGGAAAAATGGTAAATAAGAAGGTTATTTCGAGCAGTGTCAAGGAAAAGAGTACAAGATTAGTTGGGAATTCTAAGAGATTTATTTCAAAAAAATTAGAAAACTCACAAGAGATTAGTCAGGAAGCTCTTTTAAAAACTTTAGATTGGGCCTATTCTAAGACTATTGAAGGAATACCTGGGCAACAGACACTTGATGAGTTTGTAGAAGATTATTTATCGAAAAGTAGTGATAAGGATGAAGCAATTGATAAGATAATCAAATTTCAAACAACCAAAGCAGCTGTTTCAGGTTTTGTTACTGGATTTGGTGGAGTTCTGACATTACCTGTTACAGTTCCAGCAAATATAACGACCGTTATTTTGTTCCAAATGAGGATGATAGCAGCTATAGCCAGCATCAGAGGTTATAATTTACGTAGTGACCAAGTCCAGACTTTTGCATATGCTACCCTTGCAGGTTCTTCTGTGGCTGATATTGTTAAAAAATCTGGAATAACGATTGGCAATAAACTAGCTGTTAATACAGTAAGGAGGATACCTGGAACTGTTCTCACTAAGATAAATCAAGCAGTTGGATTTAGATTAGCAACTAAATTTGGAACAAAAGGGGTTGTCAATCTAGGGAAGATGGTTCCTATTGCAGGTGCGGGAATTGGTGCGATTTTTGATGTTACAACAACAAGAACCATTGCAAGGATGGCTAAAAAAACTTTTACCACTAAGGGTATTGAGTTAGGTAATGATGAGATGATTAGTAAGGAAATGGTAAATAATTAATTATCTTCTAAAGGGAAAGGAGGCGATTATGACAGCATCTATTGAAAAAGTCGAACGTTTGATTGACCAGATTAATAAGCTCCATTTGGCTTATTCGCGGGACTATTTTGAAACTGGGAAAGTGGCCAAGGTCAACCTTTCCCATACCTTCTCCAAAGTGCCGACCGAACATATCTTGTCCTATCGTCTCAATCTCCATGAGTCTATCAATGACTACCTTTACCGAGCTGACCTCAAGGATATTAACTTTTATTATCGGGTTAAAACGGCCGAGTCTATTCTGGATAAGATTGAGAGATATAAGGCTCGAGAAACCCAGTATCCGGTCAATAACATCCTCAACGACATCTTTGGGGCTCGGATGATTTTGACTTCGGACCAAGTGGCTCAAGTGCTTGATTCTCTTGACGGTTGGAAGGAAAAATTTGGTCTGAAAAATTGGTATCTAAGGGATCAAGATGGCTATATTGGTATCCATATTTATTTCAAAAATGCCAGTAATTTCTATTACCCATGGGAATTGCAAATTTGGGATGAAAAGGATGCCGAGAGCAATATCAAAAGCCATCAGGACTTTAAGCGGTCATTTGTAAAATAAGAAAGGCTAAACTATGATACTTATTGATAAAATCAAGCAAACCCGTGACTTCTTGCAAGGCAAGGGCATGGTGGCTCCGGAATTTGGTCTGATTCTGGGTTCAGGTCTGGGTGAATTGGCCCAAGAGGTTGAGAATGCCATTGTTTTGGATTATGCGGAGATTCCTAATTGGGGTCGCTCAACGGTTGTCGGCCATGCTGGTAAGCTAGTCTATGGTGACTTGGCTGGACGCAAGGTTCTGGCCTTACAAGGTCGTTTCCATTTTTACGAGGGGAATCCGCTGGAAGTGGTGACCTTCCCTGTTCGTGTTATGAAAGCTCTGGGATGCCAAGGCGTTCTCGTCACCAATGCGGCTGGCGGAATTGGTTTTGGTCCTGGGACTCTTATGGCCATCAGCGACCACATCAATTTGACTGGACAAAATCCGCTGATTGGAGCCAATCTAGATGACTTCGGTCCGCGTTTCCCTGACATGTCCAATGCCTACAGCAAGGATTACCGGCAAACAGCCCACCGTGTAGCTGAAAAATTAGGTATCAAGTTGGACGAAGGTGTCTATATCGGCGTGACTGGGCCATCCTATGAAACCCCTGCCGAAATCAGAGCCTTTAAGACTATGGGAGTCGATGCCGTTGGTATGTCAACCGTTCCTGAAGTCATCGTTGCGGCTCATTCAGGCCTCAAGGTGCTGGGAATCTCTGCTATCACCAATCATGCGGCCGGTTTCCAAGATGAGCTCAACCACGAAGAAGTGGTAGCCGTCACCCAAAGAATCAAGGCCGATTTCAAGGGTCTGGTCAAGGCAGTTCTAGCTGAATTATAGGAGGTGAGACTCCATGCGAGTCCATTTTATCATTCATGAAAGTTTTGAAGCCCCTGGGGCTTACCTAGCCTGGGCAGCTCTGCGGGGACACGAGGTCTCCATCACCAAGGTTTATCAATTTGAAGGCCTACCCGAGTCAGTCGGTGATTTTGATATGCTGATTGTTATGGGCGGCCCTCAAAGTCCAAGTTCCACTCAGGAAGAATTCCCCCATTTCAATGCAGGGGCTGAGATTGCCCTGATTAAAAAGGCCATCCAGGCGGATAAATACATTATCGGTGTCTGCCTAGGAGCCCAGCTCCTGGGTCAGGCCTACGGAGGTACCTGCATTGCCAGCCCTGAGCGAGAAATCGGGAATTTTCCGATTGAGCTAACCCAAGCTGGCCAAGCAGATTCAAGATTGTCTCATATCCCCCAAGGTCTGGTTGTCGGACATTGGCATGGGGATATGCCAGGTTTGGTTGAGGGAGCTCAGATTCTGGCTACCAGTCAGGGATGCCCTAGGCAGATTATCGCCTATAGTCAGAAGCATTTTGGCTTTCAAGCCCATCTGGAATTAACCAAGGATCTAGTCAGACAGCTCCTGGCTCAGGAAAAGGACATTGAAGGCGACAGCCAAAAATATAGCTACGTCCAAGGAGCAGATGCTATTTTGACCTATGATTATGACCAGATGAATCAGGCCCTCTACCAGTTCTTGGATAAATTAAGCCAATCATGAAGTTCTATCATTACTCCCTCCGTTTTCTTACGGCTGTCGGCTTGACCGGTCTCCTGGGAGGATTCGCTGGGATTGCCATGCATGAATTGCTCAATCTCGTGGAAATTCTGGTCTTTGGCCATAATGACGATGACTATCTGACTTTGGTTAGGTCCCTGTCCGCCTGGTCCCGTTTTGGCGGTATAGCTGTCATTTCACTTGTGGCTGCTCTAATCTGGTATTGGTTGCAGAAGGCCCCAAATCGGGTTGTTTCCGTCCGACAAAGCCTGCAACACCCCAAGAGACTTTATAGCTTTCTACGGCAGGTCCTCCATAGCCTCCTACAGATTGTCTTTGTCGGTGCCGGTGGTCCAATTGGTAAGGAAGGAGCTCCCCGTGAATTAGGAGCCCTCTTTGCTGGGCGAGTTGCCGTCCGCTTTAAATTAAAATCCAAGGATGCCTACCTGCTGATGGCCAGCGGGGCAGCAGCAGGGCTGGCGGCTGTTTATCAGGTGCCCCTGTCCTCTTTCTTCTTTGCTTTTGAAGTATTGGCCGTGGCCCTTTCCCTGAGAAGTCTGTTGGTGGTGCTCGTCAGTACCTATCTGGCAACTTTTGTCTCTAATCCTATTGTGACCAGTAATCCCAACTATCATTTGCATCCCCTGACCAATGGTCTAAGCTTTTGGTCCAGTCTAGGCCTCCTAGTCTGCCTAGCGATTTTGACTGCATTTTTTGCGGGCTCTTTCAGACGCCTCAATAAACTTGCTGGTAAATGGCGGCGGAAAGACAAGTCAATCTTTCTAACCCTGCCCCTTACTGGAGTCCTTGTAGGAGCTACTGCCCTGCTCTTTCCAACCATTCTTGGTAACGGGAGTGCCCTAGCTCAATCGGCCTTCAATGGCCTACCCTTGCGAATGGCTCTGGTCCTCTTTGTCCTAAAGGCCAGTCTGGTTCTTTTGAGTCTAGTCAGCGGTGCCTACGGTGGCACCCTGACCCCGTCCTTCGCCCTGGGTGGCCTGCTGGGCCTAATTGTCTGTCAAATTGTAGCTGGCTTTATCTCTATCCAAGGGCCTGAGCTCTTCATGTTGGCTGGCGCAGCTAGCTTCTTAGCCATCACCATGAAGGCCCCTCTGACAGCTGCGGGCTTGGTCATTGGTTTCACCCACTCCCAACCCATTCTACTAATCCCGATTCTCTTTACAGTTGCTTTGACCAAGCTCTTTGAATCTCGTATATTTTATAGAAATTGAGGAATACCAATCTATGTCAATTCATATCGAAGCGGCACCTGGCCAAATTGTTGATAAAATTCTCTTACCGGGAGACCCTCTGCGGGCCAAATTCATTGCCGAAAACTTTTTAGAAAATCCTGTCTGCTTTAACAATATTCGTGGCATGTTGGGCTATACTGGAACCTACAAGGACCAGAAGGTCTCTGTCATGGGAACTGGTATGGGTATGCCCTCCATCTCCATCTATGCCCACGAATTGATTGTCGATTATGGTGTGAAGAAATTGATTCGGGTTGGTACGGCTGGCTCCATTGACCCAGATGTCCATGTGCGGGAATTGGTTCTGGCCCAAGCGGCCGCAACCAATTCAAATATTATCCGCAACGACTTTCCTGAATATGATTTCCCACAAATTGCTGATTTTGACCTCCTGGACAAGGCCTACCATATCGCTAAGGATTTGGGCATGACCACCCATGTTGGCTCTGTTCTGTCATCGGATGTCTTTTATTCCAGCATGCCTGAACGCAATATGAAGCTGGGGACCTTGGGCGTTAAGGCTATTGAAATGGAAGCAGCAGCTCTCTATTACCTAGCAGCCCAATATCAGGTGCAAGCCTTGGGTATTATGACCATCTCAGACAGTCTAGTCCACCCAGAAGAGGACACGACAGCTGAGGAAAGACAAACGACCTTTACCGACATGATGACAGTCGGCCTGGAAACTTTGATTGCTTAAAATGGAAAATCAGGCTTTAAAGGAAACCTTAGAAATCCTTATCCAGCAGTATGAATATGCCTCAGCTTACCGCTTGGTGGAGCAGCAAAGGATAAGTGGTGATGCTAAGACCTTGCTCTATCTGATGAAGAAGCGGCGCCAGTTGGCTATTGAAGAACTCTATGGCCCCAAGACCGTGGAGCATTTTCAAGCTAACTATGATTGCCAGCTGACAGTCAATCCACAAGAACAGGAGCTGCTGGCTAACTACATCATGGACTTGCAGGCCAAGGTTATCACAGAGGATATTATTGATTTTGTTCGGGCCGTCAGTCCCATCCTCTATCGACTTTTTCTGCGCTTGATTCAGAGTCAGATTCCAGATTTGCCTAACTATGTCAAGAATTCCAAGGATTCCAGCTACGACACTTGGAAATTCTCCAAGATGGAGGACTCGCAAAATCAGGCTCTCCAAGACTTTGCCAGTACTTGGCACGACCCACGGGTCACTTCCAGAAGTCTAGTCGCCTTAATTGAGCTCCTTACCAATCTCAGAATCGCTCAAGAAGGATGTGACCTTCCTCAGAGACATGGAAAAGTCGGTCCGCAATCCGCTGGCCCACCTCATCAAGCCCTTTGATGAGAAAATCTTGCATCAGACAACCGGCTTTTCATCTCGTTCTTTCCTAGAGATGATTATCAAACTAGCCCGCCATACTGGCATTGTTTATCAAGAAAGTCCCTTTTACTTTGACCAAATTAATCAGCTGATTAGCTCACTCTTATAAGCCAAAAGGATAAAATTTATGAAGTATTTGATTACCTTCCTCATTTCTATGATTCCCCTTATTGAATTGCGGGGAGCCGTTCCCTACGGAATCGGCGTGGGTCTCCCTATGTGGCAGGCCATCATCATTGGTGTCATCGGCAATATGTTGCCGGTACCCATCATCTTTTTCTTCGCCCGCCGTGTCTTGGAGTGGGGAGCTGATAAACCCGTCATCGGGGGCTTCTTTAGCTGGTGTCTGAAAAAGGGCCACAATGGAGGCCAAAAATTAGCCAAAGGGGCAGGTGATAAGGGACTCTATTTCGCTCTCTTCCTCTTCGTTGGCATTCCCCTTCCAGGAACAGGAGCCTGGACAGGCACCCTGGCCGCCTCCATCCTTGACCTCAAGTTCAAGAACAGCATCATCGCCGTCATCGCCGGCGTCATCCTAGCTGGTTTCATCATGGGCTTTGGTTCGGTCCTGGTCAAGAGTTTTTTCTAATACTCTTCGAAACTCAAAAATATACGGCGTTAACTCGCTTTGCCGTACTTCAGTACTGCCTGCAGCTTATTGCCTTGTCTATTTTTGATTTTCATTGAGTATAAGTAAGCCAATAAGAAAAGAAGTTGGGGTGAACTTCTAAAATCTAAATTGTTCAAAAACGTTAGAATTTTTCTAGCGTTTTTTGTTTTTCCTGATAAAGTCCTGAAATTTCTTTTCTAAAATAGTTTTTAGAAAGAAGAGGAGGATCAAGTCATGAACTATGTGTTGGAGACACGCAATTTAACAAAAAAATTTGGTAAGCAGGTTGCTGTCAAGGAAATATCTTTGCAAGTGGAAAAGAATTCAGTCTATGGACTATTGGGGCCTAATGGTTCTGGTAAATCAACCACCTTAAAAATGGTGACAGGCATGCTTCATAAGACTTCTGGCCAAATTCTGATAGATGGACATGAATGGAGTCGCAAGGATTTGGAGACTATTGGAGCTCTAATTGAATCGCCACCGCTTTATGAAAACCTAACCGCGCGTGAAAATTTAAAGGTAAGAACCTTAATGTTAAACCTTCCTGAACAACGAATTGATGAGGTTTTAAAGATTGTTGACCTGACTAATACGGGCAAAAAACGAGCTAGGAACTTCTCCATGGGAATGAAGCAGCGCTTGGGCATTGCCATTGCCCTGCTCAACCATCCCAAACTTTTGATTCTGGATGAACCAACCAATGGTTTAGACCCCTTGGGTATTCAGGAATTACGGGATTTGATTCGTTCCTTTCCGAAGCAGGGCATTACTGTCATTATTTCCAGCCATATCCTGTCTGAGATTGAATTGATTGCAGATCATATCGGGATTATTTCGAATGGAGTTCTTGGCTATCAGGACAAAATTCATGCTGGTGAAGATTTGGAAGAACTATTTACCGAGGTCGTAAAGCAGCAGAAAGAGGGTGAAAGTTATGATTAAATTCTTTTTAGCAGAACGCTTGAAATTAAAGAGAACCATCAGCAAAAAGATTCTATTATTTTCACCCTGTCTGATCGCCCTGTTAACCATTCGCCTTCCAGATTATATTTTTACGACCGGTTACAACTGGTGGTATGCCATGATTTTTCCAGGTGTGCTGACTTTATTTATTTGTCTGGTTCAGCAGCAGGAGGAGAGAAAACTGGCCTATCAGGCTGTCTATCCTCTTTCCGTTTCATTAAAACGCTTTTGGCTCGGAAAAATTAGTGTTATCGCCTATTATATGGGACTGGCAGAATTGCTCCATTTAGGCCTATTATTGCTGGTAAAGTATTCACTATTTCCGACTCAGGGCGAAAATCAGGAACTATGGCGGTTGGTACTAGCATCATTAGTTCTGGTGTTTACAGCCCTCTGGCAAATCCCATTTTGCTTATGGCTGGCCAAAAAGACTGGAACCATCGTAACTTTACTGATTAATCTTGTCCTTAATATTGGTGCCGGCATCATTTTCGCAACCAGTAGTTTTTGGTGGCTTTGTCCTTATAGCTGGGGGATTCGCCTGATGGTGCCAATTTTGAATATTTTACCCAATGGTTTACCGGCAGGAACAGATGCAGTAGTGGCACCGAAATTGCCAACCAGTTCTTGGTCTATGCTGCTTGCAGTCTGCCTATCGGCAATCCTATTGATTTTCTTATTGCATTTAACCGCAAGTTGGTTTTCCAAGCAGGAGGTTAAATCATGAAAAAGCTCTTTCTAGCAGAAGCCTATAAGTATCGCAGGACTTTTATCATCTGGTTACATATTCTCTTGCCTGCCTTTATGGGAATAGCCTTTGCCACTTATGGTTTGCTTGCCCCAACCTATTCATGGCAGGCCGTGACCAAGGCCTATTTTGAAGTTTTGGGAATCGGTTTTCCTCTGATTATTTCTATCATTTGCCAAAAGTCGATCGAGCTAGATAAGGAAGCTGGAAATTTTCAAGCTTTGCTGACCAGTAAGAAGAGGCTGCCACTTTACATGCAAAAGTTACTCTTTCTTATAGCCTTAGAAATTCTGGCTGTAGTCATTGCTATCGTTAGCTTCTCGCTTTTGTATGGAGGATTGGTCAACCACCTCACCTTTTATCTAGTCCTGCTGTTTGCCTATTTGCTATCGACAATTTTCTTATACTGTCTCCACATTGACCTAGCCTTTATTTTTGGTAATGGCCTAACCATTATCGTCGGGATTTTTGAATCCCTCATTGCTGCCTTATTTCTGACGGGATTAGGGGATTTTGTTTGGAAATTCGTTCCCTGCAGTTGGTCAAGTAGACTCATTGGCTTAATTATGGCCCATTTGGGAATTATAAAATCTGTTGGACCTGTTATTGAAAGGGAATTGCTCAACTGGATTTTGCTTCTTTTCATTATGACAATTCTGATTGTCGTTGCTAGCCTAATCTGGTTCAATCATTGGGAGGGTCGTTCCGGTAATGACTAAAATATGATATTCTTGTTATGAGGTAAGCAAATATGAACCGTATTCTTGTTGTAGATGATGATAAAGATATTTTAGAACTTGTAAAAACGACCCTAGAGTTAAACCATTATCTTGTTGACATAGCGGAGAACCCCGCTGGTCTAAATAAAGATAATCTCACTCAGTATGATTTAATTATTTTGGATATCATGATGCCAGAGATTGACGGTCTGACTTTTTGCCGGGAGATTCGTCCTCTGGTTGACTGCCCCATTGTTTTTCTCACGGCCAAATCACAGGAGACGGATATTGTACTTGGTCTAGGTTACGGTGCTGATGATTATATCAGTAAACCCTTTGGCATAGAGGAACTCTTGGCCAGAGTCTCTGCCCATCTTCGCAGAGAGCGCCGGGACCATCATAGTAAGTTGGTGTCAGGCGACATCCAGTTCGATTTGTCATCAAAAGAAGTCAAGGTTGAGCAAGCGATTCTGGACTTAACGAAATCAGAATATGAAATTTGTGACTGCCTTCTCAAACATCGTGGGCAGGTCTTTTCTAAAGAGCAACTATATGAAGAACTCTATGGCTATGACGAAAGAGGCATGCCATCAGCTATTGCCGAACATATAAAAAATATTCGTGCTAAATTTAGAGATTATGGACAAGAACCGATTAAAACAGTCTGGGGAATTGGGTATAAATGGGAATGAAAGAAAAAAGTTTTAGCCTAAGAGCAATTTTCATCAGCTATTTTGCTACGGTCATCTTGGCCTGTACCCTTTTAGCAATGCTTATTTTAATAGCCTTAAACCTGGCCTATCGCAGTGGGGCCATAATTCCTGCAAACAATGCGGAGCAGTACTTGATTGAACAAAAAAGGTCCCTGGAAACTAGCAAAAAGTTTGATAAGAGCGACCTGCCCAATGGCACAACCTATCTATTTATCAGTAAATCCGGTCGAGTGGTCGAAACAGACATGTCCCAGCCAATGGAAAAAGCCATCCTGAAAAATTTTCGGGAGGCGAATGCGGGTAAGACAAGTTACGGTTATTATAAGGTCTTTGACCGTCCTGATGGAAGAATTCTGGTCAACTACCAGCTAAGAGAGAGCTACTCTTTCGCCTGGGGAAATAAATCTCTCCCTAGCGCCACGAACTTGGTTGCTATCCTCTTGGCTGTGGGGAGCTTGCTCATTTTTATCATTACCACTTTAGTCTTCGTAAGACGACTGCAGGAGCAATTAAAACCCGTTTTAAAAGCAACTGAAAAAATAGCAGAAGAAGACCTGACCTTCTCTATGGGTCACTCTCGAATAAAAGAATTCAATCAGCTATTATTGAGCCTGGATAAAATGAGAGGAGCCCTAAGCGACTCCCTGCTTCAGTCTTGGTCATTAGAGCGTGAAAAGAGAGAGCAAATAAGGGCTTTGGCACATGACATCAGAACCCCCTTAACCGTTGTTAGGGGAAATACAGAGTTGTTAGCCCAGACAGCCCTAACCGAAGAGCAGGAAAAATTTGTGACCTACAGTTCTAAAAATATCAGTCAAATAGAAAATTACATCAATGAACTGTCAACAATTGCTAAGGGAAATAGCTTACGAGACTTCCAGCCTGAGCAGGTTTCTGTAAAAGATTTTCTTGATGAGCTAAATCAGGCAAGCTCCGCCCTTGCTCAGACAAGAGATCTGCGCCTGGATTGCCAAGACTCAATTCAAGAGAACCTCGAAATAAGGCTTGATAAAAATCTATTTCATCGTGCCTGGATGAATATTCTATCCAATGCTGTAGAGTATAGCCCAAAAGGTGGTCGACTCTCTCTGACCTATTCTACCCAAGGAGATGACTTGGTCATGACCTGTCAGGATAGTGGGCCTGGTTTCTCTGCTGAGGCTCTGAAAAAAGCTCATCTGCAATTTTTTAGAGATGATAAAAGTCGCCATGCTAGCAATCATCTTGGTATTGGATTAACCATTGCTGAAAATATTATCCAGCTTCATAAAGGGCAACTGTCCCTGTCTAATGGAGAATGGGGTGGAGCAAGAGTAACAGTAAAAACCCCTATCAATAATTGATATAAAAAACAGCCTTTTATTCAATGACGAATAGAAGGCTGTTTTTGCGAGATAGTCCAGCTCTTGTTAGTAAAAAAGCTAACTTTATGCTATAATAGACGAGTAAAGAAGTGAAGACGGTGGTTACATTCTTTTCTGAAAGTGAGGTGATGCCTATGCGGTATTCATCAAAATCTAACAGAGAGGAGGTAATCCTTTGACTGCTTTTGAAGTGGTAGAGACCGAGACCATTTTAGGTTTTGCTATGTTTACCATAGCCCTAATCAGTCTTTGTTACCAAATCTTCAAAAATGGCAAAAAATGACCGTCATAGCTTTGGTCCGCATGACGGTTAAAACAACTAACTGAAATGTAACCACCGTTTAACGGCTTTACATGGGGTCTTGTTTCAGCAAGGCCCTTTTTCTATTCTTATTCTACCATAGTCCTGCGATTTTGCAAGACTTAACTAGTTTTGGGGGCATTAGCCATATCATGCTTTTGTGTTTACAATCTCCGCAACACTAGAGCTTAGCGAGGTTGCTCAATTGAACTCGCCTACACCACTGTGGAAAAAGACAAATCGGGCTTGGAGCCTTCGTGCTCCATCGTCCGATTTTCTATTTGGCTTTGTGGTGCTTAACGGCTCTGTATCTTATTTAAACTTCACTTCCTCTAACAAATAGTCGATAAAGCGTTCGCCCATTTTGGAGAGGTTGGCCTTTTCGTGTTTGATGTAGATGATGTCAATTTTGTCTTCCACGTCCAAGGGAATGGAAACGATATCGTCACCGTTGAGGTTGCTATTGAGGATACCGGTTGCGATGGTATAGCCATCCAGGCCAATCAGGAGATTAAAGAGGGTAGCTCGGTCCGAAACCACGATGGATTTTTTGTGGGGAATCTGGGACATGATTTCCTCTGAGAAGTAGAAGGAGTTGTGCAGACCTTGCTCATAACTGAGATAAGGGAAGTCCTCTAGGTCGCTGAGGCTGACTGACTTCTTGCTAGCCAAGGGATTGGACTTGCTGACAAAGATATGGGGCTGGGCGACAAAGAGGTTGGTATAGGTCAGATGATTGTCGTCAAACATCTTGGTCAGGACATCGCGATTATAGCTGTTGAGGAAGAGAACGCCAATTTCTGAGCGGAAATTCTTAACGTCATCAATAATTTCATAGGTCCGTGTTTCCCGCAGAAAGAGCTCATACTGGCTCATATCAGCTCCCTTGAGTAGAGAGACAAAGGCATTGACCACAAAGGCATAGTGCTGGGCCGAGACACTAAAGAGCTCACGGTTATGGTCCTTGCTCTTGTAGCGTTCCTCCAGAAGATTAGTCTGCTCCACGACCTGGCGGGCATAGGAGAGAAATTCCATACCGTCCTGGGTCAGGGTAATGCCTTTAGGATTGCGGTTGAAAATCTTTATATCCATTTCTCTTTCCAAGTCCCTAATGGCATTGGATAGGCTGGGCTGGGTGATATAGAGCTGTTTGGCAGCTTCATTCATACTGCCAGTTTCGACGATTTTGATAATATAATGTAATTGTTGAATACGCATAGGCCTATTCTAACATAAATCAGCTATAGTTTCAGGCTATATCTTTAACAAGATACAAAGCCGTTAAGCATCCCAAGGTAAAATAGGAAAGCTGGCGAAGAAGTATTAGACTTCGAGACAGGCTTTATCTTTTTACAAAGAGATGTAGGCGTGTTCAATTTTAAAATGCCCTGTATTCGGGCCTTGGCAATTGCTCCCTGCCATCCCTTGTTTTTACTGACATTTGCAAGGGCTTGTGATATAATTTTATCAGACAAATTCTGAAAGGAAGCTTTTCTATGAAAGGTATTATTCTTGCAGGTGGGTCAGGAACTCGCCTCTATCCATTGACCCGTGCGGCCTCAAAACAGCTCATGCCTGTTTACGATAAACCGATGATTTATTATCCCCTCTCAACTCTCATGTTGGCAGGGATTAAGGACATCTTGATTATTTCAACACCGCAAGATTTGCCTCGTTTCAAGGAATTGCTTCAAGATGGTTCTGAATTCGGTATTAAGTTGTCCTATGCCGAACAACCTAGTCCAGATGGCTTGGCCCAAGCCTTTATCATCGGTGAAGATTTCATTGGCGATGACAATGTTGCTTTGATTTTAGGTGACAATATCTACTACGGTCCAGGTCTCAGCCGGATGTTGCAAAAGGCAGCCAGCAAGGAAAAAGGGGCAACCGTCTTTGGTTATCAAGTCAAGGATCCTGAGCGCTTCGGAGTTGTTGAATTTGACGAAAATATGAATGCCATTTCCATCGAAGAAAAGCCTGAGCATCCTAAGTCTCACTATGCCGTAACCGGTCTTTATTTCTATGATAATGACGTTGTTGAAATTGCCAAGAACATCAAACCGAGCCCTCGGGGAGAATTGGAAATTACCGATGTTAACAAGGCCTATCTAGACCGCGGTGACCTTTCTGTGGAAGTCATGGAGCGTGGTTTCGCTTGGTTGGATACTGGAACTCATGAAAGTTTGCTGGAAGCAGCCCAATACATCGAGACCGTTCAACGGATGCAAAACCTGCAAGTGGCTAACTTGGAAGAAATTGCCTACCGCATGGGTTACATCACCAAGGACCAGGTGCGTGAGCTGGCGCAACCGCTCAAGAAAAATGAATATGGACAATACCTCTTGCGTTTGATTGGAGAAGCCTAATGACCGAAAACTTTTTTGAAAAAGAATTAGCTGCCCGTAAAATTGAAGCTATCCCTGGCATGATTGAGTTTGACATTCCCGTTCACGGCGACAACCGTGGCTGGTTCAAGGAAAATTTCCAAAAGGAAAAGATGGTTCCACTCGGTTTTCCAGAAAGCTTCTTTAGGGAAGGTAAGTTGCAAAATAATGTTTCCTTCTCCCGCAAAAACGTTCTTCGTGGCCTCCATGCCGAGCCTTGGGACAAGTACATCTCGGTTGCTGACGAAGGTAAGGTTCTAGGCTCCTGGGTTGACCTACGTGAGGGCCCTAGCTTTGGTCATGTCTACCAAACCATCATTGATGCCTCCAAAGGAATCTTTGTGCCCCGTGGCGTCGCTAATGGCTTCCAAGTCCTTTCTGACAAGGTTTCCTACAGCTACCTAGTTAACGACTACTGGGCATTGGAACTCAAACCCAAATACGCCTTTGTCAACTATGCAGACCCAGCCCTTGGCATTGAATGGGAAAATCTTGCAGAAGCAGAAGTTTCAGAAGCCGATAAAAACCACCCACTGCTCAAAGATGTGAAACCACTGAAAGCAGAAGACTTGTAAAAAGAAGCTGTTCGCAGAATTTTCTACAGGAAATTGAGTGTTCCTAAAAGTAAGAAAGTACCGCGCTAGTGAGTAAGCCCTCGGCTTTTGCTCTAGCTGTCGGGCATTAGAGAACGAGCTAAGTAGCTAGCACAATATTTTTTTACTGTAAGGAAAAACAATAATATTACAAAGAGGCTGGAACAAAAGGCCTAATCTTGTTACTTTTTCAACATCAGATAGTTTGACTTTAGTCTTATTATCAATATTTAAAGGCGAGCGAAGCGAGCCCTTATCCGAAACTCTTCGCAGTGATGAAAAGACTTTCAGTCATTTATGAATGAAAGTCTCGGAAAACTCGAGACCTGAGGCTCGAGTTTTAGCCATGAAATCCCGGAGGGATTTGCTGGCGTCCGCATCACATCAGAAGAGTTTCATAAAGAAAACAAAGAGGAAAAATTTATGTCTGAATACAAACATATCATCGTTACTGGTGGAGCTGGTTTCATCGGTTCAAACTTCGTCCACTATGTCTACAACAACCATCCGGACGTTCATGTTACCGTTCTGGATAAGTTGACCTATGCTGGTAACCGGGCCAACCTAGAAGAAATTCTCGGTGACCGCGTTGAGCTGGTAGTTGGTGATATTGCGGATGCTGAATTGGTGGATAAATTGGCTGCTAAAGCTGATGCCATCGTTCACTATGCGGCCGAAAGCCACAACGATAATTCTCTTAAGGACCCAAGTCCTTTCATCTACACTAATTTTATCGGGACTTACACCCTGTTGGAAGCGGCAAGAAAGTACGACATCCGTTTCCACCATGTTTCCACCGATGAAGTCTACGGCGACCTTCCGCTTCGGGAAGACCTGCCAGGTCACGGTGAAGGTCCGGGTGAAAAATTCACACCAGACACCAAGTACAATCCATCCTCTCCTTATTCATCCACCAAGGCAGCTTCTGACCTGATTGTTAAGGCTTGGGTGCGTTCTTTCGGTGTCAAGGCCACCATTTCCAATTGTTCAAATAACTATGGTCCTTACCAACACATCGAAAAATTCATTCCTCGGCAAATTACCAACATCCTGTCTGGCATCAAGCCAAAACTCTACGGTGATGGTAAAAATGTTCGTGACTGGATTCATACCAACGACCATTCAACAGGTGTCTGGGCTATTTTGACCAAGGGTAAAATTGGCGAAACCTACCTGATTGGTGCTGACGGTGAAAAGAATAACAAGGAAGTGCTTGAGTTGATTCTGGAAAAGATGGGACAACCTAAGGATGCCTATGAGCACGTAACTGACCGTGCTGGTCACGACCTGCGTTACGCCATTGACTCGACCAAACTTCGTCAAGAGTTGGGCTGGACTCCTGAATTTACCAACTTTGAAGCTGGTCTAGAAGATACCATTAAGTGGTACACGGACCACCAAGATTGGTGGAAGGCTGAAAAAGAAGCCGTCGAAGCTAACTACGCTAAGACACAAAAAGTTTTGAAATAAGACAGGCGAGCTCACAGGCTCGTTTTTCTTTAGCTTGTTAGGGAGCGAAGCAGTACGATAGGCTCCTAGTGATAGTGTTGCGGCGCCAGCCAGAGCTAGCTGTCAAACAAAGGACGAGGACAGAAGTGCATCAGTCGGATATTCGATTAATTGCTGGTAGTCTTTGGGGGTTCAAAATTTCACGTGACAACTCTATCGTGGCCATATCTTGCTACGTTAGAAAGTATCAAATTGATAGTTTGGATTTTAACTCAGTATAAGACCATTTCTCGAGGGCATGTGGCTTAATTTTATTAGCATTTTATGATAGAATAAAAGAAAATAAGAAGTAAGGGAAGTAACTATGGAGCAAGTCCTGCAAGATTATCAACAACTATTGCACAAACTAGCCGTCACGCGGCACTATCTACACTTATTTGAAACCGAATTGACTATGATTCAACACGAGCCATCACTCTTGGAGTTTTCAGTTGAAACGGTTTTGATTAAACCAGAAATTGACAAGATTTTAGAAGCCTGCCAGCCTCTCAAGCGTCAAGAGGAAAAGGTTCAGGCCTTGTCCTGGTATGATGAGCCATCTTTTCGTCTGATGAATAGCTCGTTGGATGTCGTGGGAGACTGGCTATCTCAACTGGACTTTTTAGAAGAGGTAGCTGTAGCGCAACCGTTTTTCTATAATTTACTTGATCAAGACCGGGCTAAGTCCTTCGGAATCTTGGTTGACCTCTTTGGCAGTTTACAGGTTGCCGGAGCAGCCCTGAAAGAAGAATATGAACGCCCTTATGAGGTTTCGGCAGATCAATCTTAAAAAGTCTATACTAAGTAAATTTACACCTTTAAATTGGTCCAGCGAGGCTTCAAGGTAATTGTCAAAAAGGCAGGAGACTAGTTTTTTGCCTTTGTTTGTATGACCTCGCTCTCTGGGCGAGGTCTTTTTGTTGGAAAGGAAAGCTTATGCAAGCACAAGAAAAACCAGCTATTCTCAAAGAAAACCTGAAAGTAATCAGTCAGACAGAAATCGCCCCTAAGATTTTCAAAATGATTCTGACTGGTCAGATGGTCCAAGAGATGAAGGAAGGTCAATTTCTTCACCTGCGCATGCCAGATCCCAGCAAGCTCCTAAGACGGCCAATTTCCATCTGTGACATTGACAGAAAGAATCGGCAAGTCACTATCATCTATCGGGTTCAGGGCATGGGGACAGACCTCTTGTCTCAGATGGAACCTGGTGATTTTATCGATACTATGGGACCCCAAGGAAATGGCTTTGACCTGTCTGTTGTTAACAAGGGCGACAAGGCCCTCCTTATCGGTGGTGGTATCGGGGTTCCCCCTCTCTATGCGACAGCCAAGGCTCTGGCTCAAAAAGGTGTTCAAGTGACAGCAGTTCTAGGCTTCGCCAATAAGGATGCCGTCATTTTGGAAGAAGAGATGAAGCAGGTTGCCCGGGTGACGGTGACAACGGATGATGGGTCCTACGGCATCAAAGGCTATGTCTCAACAGTTGTTGACGAATTGACCGATGATTTCGCAGCCATCTATTCCTGCGGAGCACCAGGCATGCTTAAATATGTCGATGAGAAATTTGCCGACCACCCCCATGCCTATATGTCCTTGGAAGAAAGGATGGCTTGTGGAATGGGGGCCTGCTATGCCTGTGTTGTCCATCTCAAAGACAGTTCCGAGGCGGCCAATAAGCGTGTCTGTGAAGATGGCCCTGTCTTTGAAACAGGTAGCGTTCTAGTCTAGGAGGTAATTATGACTGAAAATCGTTTAGCGATTTCTTTACCGGGCTTGGATTTGAAAAATCCCATTATTCCGGCTTCGGGTTGTTTTGGTTTTGGCCAGGAATACGCCAAGTATTACGACTTGAATAAATTGGGTTCCATTATGATTAAGGCCACGACCCAGGAAGCTCGTTTTGGCAATCCTACCCCTCGGGTAGCTGAAACCCCGTCGGGCATGCTCAATGCCATTGGCCTGCAAAATCCTGGTCTTGACGTGGTCCTTGCTGAGAAATTACCTTGGTTGCAGGAGCATTATCCTGATCTGCCCATTATCGCTAATGTGGCTGGCTTCTCTAATGAGGAGTATGCTAATGTGGCAGGAAAAATTTCTCAGGCAGCAAATGTCAAGGCAATCGAACTCAACATCTCCTGTCCCAATGTTGACCATGGTAATGCCGGTCTCCTGATTGGTCAGGTGCCTGAATTGGCCTATGCTGCCACCAAGGCGGCCGTTGGGACTTCCCAAGTGCCTGTCTATGTCAAATTGACCCCCAGCGTGGCTGATATTAGTCAGGTTACCAAGGCCGTCGAGGATGCTGGAGCGACTGGCTTTACCATGATAAATACCCTAGTGGGCATGCGCTTTAATTTGCAAAGTCGAAAGCCAATCATTGCCAATGGCGTAGGGGGTATGAGTGGTCCAGCGGTTTTCCCTGTCGCCCTCAAGCTCATTCGTCAAGTCGCCCAAAGTTCCAAACTACCGATTATTGGTATAGGTGGTGTGGATTCTGCAGAAGCTGCCCTGGAAATGATGATTGCCGGTGCCTCGGCCATCGGTGTCGGTACAGCCAATTTCACCGACCCCTTTGCCTGTCCTAATATCATTGCCGACCTGCCCAAGGTCATGGATAAGTATGGCATCGAGACCTTGGAAGAGTTGAGAACAGAAGTCGCCCAAAGTTTATAAGCGTGCCATAAATACCTGCCAAATCGCTTCTATAAAAACAGGAATTGATTGACAGTTAGCCCACTGTAAGATAAAATAGAACCAATCAGATGACCTTTAAGTTCAGTCCAGAGAGGCTAACAAGGAAACGGTAAAATATGGGGTGAGGACTACCCTGATTTTTGTCATACCTTGCCTCCCCGGCAAGGTTTTTCTATGCCTCTTAGCGATTGCGGAGCAGAGCTTAGAGGCATTGATGCAGTTCGAGCGGCAGCTAGAACTACGAACCGAAGAAACCTTGGCGAAACAAGTCATTTATGACGCTGTTGAGACTAGGGCCATTGACCCAGTTCGAACGGTAGTGAGAACTAGGTTCTTAAGAAATCTTAGCGTTGTGAAGCAAAGCTTAGAGGCATTGATGCAGTTCGAGCGGCGGCGAGAACTACGAACCGCCGAAACCTTAATGAGGCAAGCCACCCTAGTGGTTTGCCCTAGGAAATAGAGACATTTTAATGACCCATTTCCTTAACTTATTGAAAGGATATTTAGACCTTATGAGAGAATCACGCCCTGTTGTTGCCCTTGATTTTCCTTCTTTTGAGGCGGTCAAGACCTTCTTGAACCGTTTTCCACAGGAGGAAAAGCTTTATGTCAAGATTGGCATGGAGCTCTACTATGGAGTTGGCCCAGAAATTGTTTCTTATGTCAAATCGCTGGGACATTCGGTCTTTCTTGATTTGAAGCTGCACGATATTCCCAATACCGTTAAATCTGCCATGGCAGTCCTAGCTAACTTGGGTGTTGATATGACTAATGTTCATGCGGCTGGCGGTGTTGAGATGATGCGAGCAGCAAGGGAAGGCCTAGGCAAGGGACCAAAATTGATTGCGGTCACCCAGCTGACTTCAACATCTCAAGAGCAGATGCAGGACTTTCAAAATATTCAAACCAGCCTGGAAGAGTCGGTTCTGCATTATGCTAAGAAGACCCAGGAAGCCAGCTTGGATGGTGTGGTCTGCTCGGCCCATGAGGTGGCTAAAATCAAAGCGGCGACTTCTAAAGATTTTATCTGCCTGACCCCAGGTATCAGGCCAGCTGGTGCCAGTGTCGGTGACCAAAAACGGGTTATGACCCCAGCTGATGCCTACAGAATTGGTTCTGACTATATCGTAGTTGGTCGCCCTATTACCCAGGCTGAGGACCCAGTCACAGCCTACCAGGCTATCAAGGCTGAGTGGAACGCTCAAGACTAGACGACCAGAAGTAAACTAGTCGAGAATATTATTTTATCTCAGTCAGTGAGAGAACTAGGCGAATGCTATTGAAAGCACTACAAACCTAGTGGTTGCAGGCTTTACTAGTTAGAAATTAAGCCAATCCCCAATTTAGAATGGAGAAAAACATGACATTAGCATCACAAATCGCATCAGATTTACTAGACATCAAAGCGGTCTACTTGAAACCCGAGGAACCATTCACTTGGGCTTCCGGCATTAAATCACCTATTTATACGGACAACCGTATCACCCTTTCATATCCTGAAACACGGACTTTGATTGAAAATGGTTTTGTGGAAAAAATTAAAGAAGAATTTCCAGAAGTAGAAGTGATTGCTGGAACGGCAACAGCAGGGATTCCTCACGGTGCTATCATTGCTGATAAAATGGATCTGCCTTTTGCCTACATTCGTAGCAAACCAAAAGACCATGGGGCTGGCAATCAAATTGAAGGTCGGGTTGCTAAAGGTGAAAAAATGGTTATCATTGAAGACCTGATTTCAACCGGCGGCTCAGTCTTGGAGGCTGTTACTGCAGCTGAGCGTGAAGGAGCTAAGGTCCTTGGAGTTGTCGCAATTTTCACCTATGAATTGCCAAAAGCAGCTGAAAACTTTGAAAAGGCTGGCGTCAAATTGGTGACCTTGTCAAATTACTCAGAACTGATTAAAGTGGCGAAAGTTCAAGGTTATATCGACGCGGACGGCTTGCAGCTTTTGAAGAAATTCAAAGAAAATCAGGAAACCTGGCAGGACTGATTTGACGAGGTCTTCTGGCTGTACCAATCTGAAAAGATTAGGAGGTGCTTATGGCTTTTGGTAATTTTTCTAAGCGAGAGCTGCTGGATTGGCTGCTGGATTTGACCGAGGCAGAAGAAGCTTATCCTTTCACGCGCGAAAAGAGCAAATCTACCCCAATTATCCGGCATCGCCGTAACAAAAAGATGTTGGCATTGGTGACACATAGAGAAGGAAAACTTTTGCTTAATCTCAAGCTTAAGCCAGAACAGATTGAAATAATGATGGATACCAAAGGAGTTATCCCAGCTTACCACATGAATAAAAAACACTGGCTGACTGTTTGGGTCAATGAAACCGAATTGAGTGAATCGGAACTTGCGGCTATGGTGCTGGAAAGCAGCCGTTTAACTAGTTAGGAGAATAATTATGAAAATCACAGTTCCTTTTGAAGAGCGCATTATTCCAAAACGATACAGTAAGTACACCGATGAACTTGCGCAGGGAAATGCCATTGTATCCTTCCCTTTTTCAATAGAAGGAGCACCTGCTGGGACTAAGACCTTTGCTTGGTCTTTGGTTGATTATGACTCCATTCCAGTCTGTGGTTTTGCCTACATACACTGGGTTGTGGCCAATGTGCCCGCTGCCAAGACCAAGATTGAGGCTGATTTTTCACGAATTGACAGTCAGCATCTTCATGGCAAGAACAGCCTTGTCAGCAAATTTTTACCGACAGATTTTTCGGCCATTGAGGATAGTTACATTGGTCCTTACCCGCCAGATCAGGATCATATCTACACATTAACCGTCTATGCTCTGGACAGTGATCTCGCTTTAAGCCAAGGTTTCTATCTCAATAATCTGCAGAAGGCGCTTGAACCCCACCTATTGGGAAGGGCTAAAATCGATCTTATCGGGAAGTACTAAGGAGGAAGTATGAAGCATTCTAGCTGGCACGAGCTGATTAAGGCTCAGTTACCTGAGCATTATTTCGGGCAAATCAATAACTTTATGGATCAGGTCTACGCTCAAGGAGTAGTCTATCCACCGCGGGAGCAGGTTTTTAATGCCATTCAAACGACACCCTTAGAAGATGTTAAGGTGGTCATTATTGGTCAGGATCCCTACCATGGGCCCAAACAGGCTCAGGGTCTGTCATTTTCTGTGCCAGAGGATTTACCAGCTCCTCCCTCTCTGCAAAATATTCTCAAGGAATTAGCTCAGGACATCGGTCCAAGAGACCATCATGATTTGACACCATGGGCCAAGCAGGGCGTGCTCTTGCTCAATGCCTGTTTGACGGTTCCAGCAGGTCAAGCCAACGGTCACCAGGGCCAGATTTGGGAACCCTTTACCGATGCCATCATCCAGGTGGTCAATGAGAAGGAAACACCAGTGGTCTTCATTCTCTGGGGTGGTTTTGCCCGCAAGAAGAAGGCACTGATAACCAATCCCATCCATCGGATTATTGAGTCACCCCATCCCAGCCCGCTGTCGGCCCATCGGGGTTTCTTTGGCTCTCAGCCTTTTTCAAGGGCTAATGCCTATCTGCAAGAAGCAGGTCTGGAGCCCATTGATTGGTTGGCTTAGCTAGTGATAGATAAGGAGTTGCTATGTTATTAATTAAAAACGGCCGAGTTATTGACCCTAAGTCTGGTTTTGATCAGATTGCTGATGTCTTGGTTGACGGTAAAAAAGTTGTCAAGATTGGCCAAAATCTCGATCAGACTGCTGACCAAGTTCTTGATGCAACTGGCTTAGTCGTTGCGCCTGGACTGGTAGATATTCATGTGCATTTTCGTGAACCAGGTCAGACCCATAAGGAGGACATCCATACGGGTGCCCTAGCGGCAGCAGCAGGAGGGGTGACAACGGTGGTCATGATGGCCAATACCAATCCTACCATTTCAGATATTGCCACCCTCAAGGAAGTCCTGGCCAGTGCGGCTAAGGAAGCTATCCATATTTATACCAATGCTACTGTCACCAAGAACTTTGATGGTCAAAATCTGACGGACTTCAAGGCCCTCCTAGAAGCCGGTGCTGTTTCCCTATCGGACGATGGCATTCCCCTAAAGAGTACCAAGGTGGTTCGAGAAGCTCTGGAATTGGCCAAGGCCAATCGTACCTTTATCGCTCTGCACGAGGAAGACCCTGAGCTCAATGGTATTCTGGGCTTCAATGAGAACATCGCTCATGAAGAATTCGGTTTCTGCGGGGCAACAGGTGTGGCTGAATACAGCATGATTGCCCGTGATGCCATGATTGCCCATGCCACCCAGGCCCATCTCCACATCCAGCACCTGTCCAAGGCTGAGTCTGTCAAGGTGGTCGAATTTGCCCAAGGACTGGGCGCTCCTGTAACAGCAGAAGCGGCCCCCCAACACTTCTCCAAGACTGAGGATTTACTTTTGGTCAAGGGGGCTATGGCTAAGATGAATCCACCCCTGCGGACGGAAAGTGACCGCCTAGCAGTTATTGAAGGTCTTAAATCAGGGGTCATTTCAGTCATCGCTACGGACCATGCCCCTCACCATGCGGATGAGAAGGCAGTTGCTGATATAACCAAGGCCCCATCTGGCATGACAGGGCTGGAAACCTCGCTCTCGCTTGGTTTGACCAATCTTGTCGAAACTGGAGACCTCAGCCTGTCGGATTTCTTGGCCAAGATGACCAGCAATCCAGCTGCTCTCTATGACTTTGATGCCGGTTATCTGGCTGAAAATGGACCAGCCGACATCATCATTTTTGCCGATAGGGAGGACCGTATTGTTTCCGACCAGTTCGCTTCTAAGGCCTCAAACTCCCCCTTCATCGGAGAAAGTCTCAAAGGTGTTGTCAAATATACCATCTGTGATGGTCAAATTATTTATCAAGCATAAGTGTGTAAAGACTAGGTAACTTAAGCACAACCTAGTCTTTTTGCTCGCTTAAAAATATTATTTTTTCTGAACAATCTCATTTCAAATTATCACTATTTATTGTATAATAGATGTTACTAATATTATTCTGGAGTTCTTCATGCGAAAGCAAACATTCTTAATCCCGACCTTATCTGCCCTCTTATTTTCGACGGCAATTTTACCAAATAAAATATACGCTGACGAGGCTAACATGAACAGTAGGGCTGATGAGCAGGCTGATTCTATCCAAGTATCAAAGTCGGGACAAGGGGAAGCAAGTCAGAATGCTTCCTCAGAAACTCCGGAAACTTCCTCAACTTCTGCAACTTCAGATGAGGCAGGCCAGACTAATAATCAGCAAGCCAAATGGATTTTGGTCAATAATCAATCAGAAGAAAATACGACTCCAGAAAATCAAGAAAAAACTAGCACAGAAACTCCTCAAGATTCAGCGTCAAAGTCAAATCAGGACATCACAATACTTCATACCAATGATGTCCACGGACGGATGGTGGAAGATGACAAGAATGGTGTTATTGGCGATGCCAAATTAGCTAGCGTTGTAGAAGCCTCTCGTCAGCAAGGTCAAACCCTAGTTTTTGATGCGGGTGATTCCTTCCAAGGCTTACCGATTTCTAACAGCAGCCAGGGTGAGGACATGGCTGACGTCATGAATAGCATTGGCTATGATGCTATGACTGTCGGTAATCATGAGTTTGATTTTGGTCTCTATCAATTGAAACGTCTCAAGGAGAAGTTGCAGTTTCCAATCCTCAGCTCCAATATCTATGTTAATGGAACTCGGCTCTTTGAACCATCGACCATCATTGATAAAACCCCTGACCAGGATGGTGATGAATTTGTTGTCATCGGGGTTACCACCCCAGAAACGGCGACCAAGACCCATCCCGATAACATCAAGGGAGTAACTTTTGCAGACCCAATTACAGAGGTCAACAATGTTATTGCTCAAACCGAAGCTAACGCAAAAGCCCAAGGGAAGACCTATCATAACTACGTCATCTTAAGCCACCTTGGCGTGGATGCAACTACCAAGACAGAATGGCGTGGTGATAGTCTAGCCCAGGCCTTAGCACAAAATGAGCTGCTGAAAGATAAGAATGTCATCGTTATTGATGGACATTCTCACACCGTCCTAGAGCTTAAGGATGGGAATGTCACCTACAACCAAACTGGTAGCTATCTCCATAATATTGGCTATATCACCCTGAATTCTGATCAGATTCTAGCCGCAGGAGATTTATCGGCAGACCAACTGCAAAATGTCACTCCAGATCCAGCCGTTGCCGGCCTGCTTCAAAAGATTCAGGCCAAGTACGAAGCGGAAAGCTCCCAGCTGGTTCTTGAGGATAATCCAGTTGAGCTCAATGGTGATCGGACTAATGTCCGAGTTCGCGAAACTAATTTGGGAGATGCTGTTGCTGATTCCATTTTGACCTATGGTCAAACGGGCTTTAGCCACAAATCTAATTTAGCAGTGATCAATGGCGGTGGTCTGCGGGAAACCTTGAAGGAAGGCCAACCCATCACAAAGGGTGATGTTATTGCCGTTCTTCCCTTTGGAAATACAGTTTCTCAGATTCAGGTGACTGGTCAAAATATCTACGATATGTTCAAGACCTCAGTGTCCTCAATTACGCAAGTCGATGCGACTGGACATTCGGTTTTGGATGAGAATGGTAACCCCTTGTTAGAACCAAGTGGTGGCTTTCTACAGCTAGCTGGTGCTCGGGTTTATTACGATACTAATCTGGATCCAGACAAGCGCATCCTTGAGATTGAGATTTGGGATCCTGAGACAGCTAACTTCAAGCCATTGGATCTGGCAAAAACCTATTATTTAGCGACCAATGATTTCTTGGCTGCTGGTGGAGATGACTACACCATGTTGGGTGGCCCCCGTGAAGAAGGACCATCAATGGATCAGGTCTTTGAGGATTATCTTAAATCAGATATCAATTTACTGCAGTATGAGGAGCTTAATCCAAATAATCGGATGATTTCGGTTTCATCACTGCAATACTATAATGAAAATTGGATTCTTAATCATATTAAGCGAAATACTTGGGATATTAAGACACCAGAAAAGGAAACCACTCAACCGACTAAAATTGATGTTGAGACCAATAATTCAGACAAGCAAGATGAGTCTAGTGACTTATCTGTTAAGAATACTGACTCAATCATTGAGCAGAAGATTGTGGATGACCTCGCTCTAGTCAGTAAGCAAGTGGAGCTCAATAGGGTGGCTGATCAGGCTGAGGAAGCTGTGAAACAGACCAATGATGGGGCAGAACAAAAAACTGATAAGTTGGACAAACCTAGCTCTGAAGATATTCAATTGCCAGATGTCAGCTCACCGTCCAAGGGACTAGGAAATGCCTCTGGTTCAAGTTCAGGTGGTCAATCAGGATCTGATCCAGCAGGTTCTAGCGTGCAGGCCAGTTCCCACTTTAATGCTACTAATTCGAATTCTACAAACGACACTTATTTTAACGAAATTTTGGTCAGCGTAGTCGGTGTAACTATTGTTGCAGCCGGTGCTGTGGTTGACCACCTGCGGGTCCGGAGACGGGAATAAGTAAATACAAAAAGGACATCCGCAAGGGTGTCTTTTTGTGTGGCCGCAAGACCACTAGTCGATAATTCTAATTAGGCTAAACAAAAAAGCAGATGCGACAATCTCGAATCTGCTTGAACTTTATAGGTTTAAATCTCATTTCTTAGGATGCTGGTGGGTCAGGTTGAGACCGAAAGGTACCAGATTTTCTTCCCTATTCTTAATTCGAACCATATTATCCTTGTGGCGGGTGATGATTATCAAGGCCAGACAGGAGACGACTAGAGTAAAGAGCCAATCGTAGCTTGGTAAGATGAAATGAAAGGCTGGGAAGGTAAAGAGGGTGATTAGGCCGATGACCGAAACGGCGATGCTGGAGAAAGAAATCATGCTAGTCAAGAAAAGAACGGTGAAGAAGATAGCCAGTAAAAAAAGGCAGTAGGGAGGGGTAAAGCCTAAGAGCACCCCTGCACTGGTGGCGACTGCCTTGCCCCCTTTGAAGCCGGCAAAAAGGGGTAAGGTGTGGCCTAGCACGGCGAAGAAACCGATAAGAAGGGGTGAAATAGCCGTTGCTCCAAACCAGACGGGTAGCAGCACCGCTAGGGTACCCTTGAGCATGTCCATCAGAAAGGTAATGCTACCAGCTGTTTTTCCCAAGACACGAAAAGTGTTGGTCGTACCCGTATTCCCACTACCGTAGTCGCGAATATTTTTATGGTAAAAAATCTGCCCAATCCAGAGCCCAGAAGGAATGGAGCCCAGGAGATAGGCAATAATGATAAAAATAATAGATTCCATGCTATCATTATATCAAAAATTAAGGCCTGATTACAGGCTTTCTTAAATATGAAGAAAAAGCGGTCGATATTACCGCTTTATCGCAGTTAGTAAGGGAGGTAGGCAGACCGCCTAAAGCGGCTGACGTCTAGCCTCCAAGTGCTTTAGCACTTAGGAGCTAGTCCACCTTATACTCATCAAACTTCAAAACTAGCAATTTACTTTCTCAATATGATCACGTCTGAAAAATGGACATATATCTTTAACTAACTAAACAGTTGCAAAGTGATACTTTCGCCAAAGTGGTATTATAAGCAACAATCATAATAGTTGCTTATAACGGAAATTTTGAGACCGAGGCTCAAAATTTAGCAATGAAACTACGTGAGGAGTTTGCTTGCGTCCGCACTTTTAAGAAAGTAACAAAAATGCTAACTTTGATTTTAATTGAGTATTAGAAAAAGCTTATTTGCTAAGCTGAGGCCAAATTCTTTTGCAAATTCCCTCAAAAACTTGTAATATAAGAGGGATGAATAATTGGGAGGTCAACTTTGACTAAAAAAGAAATTTCAATTACAAATTATAATGATGATGCCATTCAGGTGCTAGAAGGGTTGGATGCGGTCCGCAAGCGTCCCGGTATGTATATCGGTTCGACCGATGGCACGGGCCTCCACCATCTGGTTTGGGAGATTATCGACAATGCTGTCGATGAAGCCCTGTCTGGCTTTGGAGATCGTATTGAGGTGGTTCTCCACCAGGATGGCTCGGTTAGCGTCACCGATAGTGGTCGGGGGATGCCGACGGGGATGCACGCCACCGGCAAGCCGACCGTTGAGGTTATCTTCACCGTCCTCCACGCTGGTGGTAAGTTCGGTCAAGGTGGTTACAAGACCTCTGGTGGTCTGCACGGGGTTGGTTCTTCCGTTGTTAATGCCCTGTCCAGCTGGCTGGAAGTTGAGATTACCCGTGATGGTGCGGTTTACAAGCAGCGTTTTGAAAATGGTGGTAAGCCTGTCACTGGTTTGGAAAAAATCGACACTGCCCCTAAGTCCAAATCAGGGACCAAGGTCACCTTCAAGCCTGATGAAACGATTTTCTCAACTACTGATTTCAGATTCAATACCATTTCTGAACGGCTCAAGGAATCGGCCTTCCTACTTAAGGAAGTAACCTTAGTTCTCAAGGATGAACGTACAGATGAAGAAGCTGAATTTCATTATGAAAATGGGGTTCAAGACTTCGTTTCCTACTTGAATGAAGATAAGGAGACTCTAACCCCTGTTATCTATTTTGAGGGGGAGAACCAAGGCTTCCAAGTCCAAGTGGCTATGCAGTACAATGATGGCTTCTCTGACAATATCCTCTCCTTTGTCAATAATGTTCGGACCAAGGATGGCGGTACCCACGAAACAGGGCTCAAGACAGCCATTACCAAGGCCATGAACGACTATGCCAGAAAGACCGGCCTGCTCAAGGACAAGGACAAAAATCTGGAAGGGTCTGACTACCGTGAGGGTCTGTCAGCCGTCCTCTCTATCTTGGTTCCCGAAGAGCATCTGCAATTTGAAGGTCAAACCAAGGACAAATTGGGCAGCCCTCTGGCCCGTCCCGTTGTCGATGGCTTGGTTTCCGATCAGCTGACCTTCTTCCTTATGGAAAATGGCGAGCTGGCCTCCAGTCTGGTTCGCAAGGCCATCAAGGCTAGGGATGCCCGTGAGGCAGCCCGCAAGGCCCGTGATGAAAGTCGTAACGGCAAGAAAAATAAGAAGGACAAGGGCCTCCTTTCTGGTAAACTGACCCCTGCCCAATCTAAAAATCCTAAGAAAAATGAACTCTACCTGGTCGAAGGGGACTCAGCCGGCGGTTCAGCCAAGCAAGGACGGGACCGTAAGTTTCAAGCTATTCTGCCTTTGCGGGGGAAGGTTCTTAATACCGAAAAGGCCAAGATGCCTGACATCCTCAAAAATGAGGAAATCAATACCATGATTTACACCATCGGAGCCGGTGTCGGCCCTGACTTTAGCCTGGATGACATTAACTATGATAAGATTATCATCATGACCGATGCTGATACCGATGGGGCCCATATTCAGACTCTCTTGCTGACTTTTTTCTATCGTTACATGCGTCCCCTAGTGGAAGCTGGCCATGTCTACATTGCCCTGCCACCACTTTACAAAATGTCCAAGGGAAAGGGCAAGAAGGAGCAGGTGGAATACGCCTGGACCGATGGCGAATTAGAAGAGCTCCGCCAGAAATTTGGCAAAGGCTCCATGCTCCAACGCTACAAGGGGCTGGGAGAAATGAATGCTGATCAGCTCTGGGAAACCACCATGGACCCCGACAACCGCACCCTTATCCGCGTGACCATTGAAGACCTGGCCCGAGCAGAACGCCGCGTCTCCGTTCTGATGGGTGATAAACCAGCTCCGCGCCGAAAGTGGATTGAGGACAACGTCAAGTTCACGCTGGAGGAAAGTACGGTGTTTTGATGGTTAGGAAAAATTATTTTGAAATTTTAGATAATATGAGTTTCGACCCTAAAGCTGAGCTAGATAGTTTACTGGGACTTTTGAACAAGTCTGTTTATTATTCAACATCTATTTATGATACTATATCTGAAAATTTTCTTAGTTATAAAAATAGGTTAACTATTACTAATTTTGATGAGTTTTTAGCTTACATTTGGCAGAGTGGTGAAAATTCGACGGATATTTTATTTCTTACTTCAGAAATTTTGAATGATATTTTCCGAGACTTCTTAAATGTATTTTCAGATGAGGAGAATAAATATATTGAGGAGGCGATATTTCACAATATAAATAAGTTTCTAGATTTATCAAACCATGAGTTTCTTACTCTAGAAAGTGGTCGTCAAATTATCGTTGAAAAGAATGTCTATGCTTCAGAAGTATCTCAGATTGTGTTTAAGACAAATATTCAAGAAGCTATTAAGGTATTAGAATATAATCATTTTGCTAATAAGGGAAATATAGAACGGAAAAGAGAAATACTCAAATCACTTGCTGATTATCTTGAGCCCCTTAGAAGCGAGATTAATGCGTCAGAGGAACTGAAAGAGGTTCTCAAAGTAAATAATAAAAAGATAATTTCTGTTGAAAAACTTTTTGAGATGTACAATCAATTTGGTTTAAGACATAATAATACTGAACAGTATCATCTTGGTATGTCTGAAGCTGAAATTGAACAGTGGTATGATGATATTTATACCTCAACTTTATTTGTTATTCTCAGTTTAAATGAGGCACAAATTTTATCACGGCTAAATAAGCTAAAATCTAATAGTTGACTTGCTCGCCCACCTCAACCCTCTCCACCGTGGAGAAACTGGCGCAAGCCAGCCCTCGTGAGAGGGCTAAATCAATAATCGCTGCCGTGATGGAAAGACTGTTTGGAAATTTCCAAACAGTCTCGGAAAAATGGAGACTTTAGGCTCCATTTTTAGCCATGGAATTTCGCAGAAAGTCGCTGGCGTCCGCATCACCTAAAGCGATTATTAAAAAAACAAATTATAAAAAGCCACTTCGGCTAAGAACCCAAAGAAACAAATGCTCAGCTAGCATCCTAACTGAACAGGGGACTAAATGTCTAGGAAAAAAGACAAAACTGCCTAGACGCAGGCGTCGTCGTTAGTTTTCCTATTTTTCTACGACATTTTTCGAAAGCGAAACGTCCCTTTGTATCTTATGAAAGGAGTTGAATTCGCCCTAAAGTCTGTGTAAAAAAGATAAATCGTCTAGGAAATCAGGATTTCCTATTTTTACTTTGACTTTTACGGGCTTAATATCCTATGTCCAATGTACAAAACATATCCCTTGAGGATATCATGGGAGATCGCTTCGGCCGCTACTCTAAATACATCATTCAGGAGCGTGCGCTTCCTGATATTCGCGATGGCCTCAAGCCCGTTCAACGCCGGATTCTTTATTCTATGAATAAGGACGGCAATACATTTGAGAAGAGCTATCGTAAGTCGGCCAAGTCGGTCGGTAATATCATGGGGAATTTCCATCCCCACGGGGATTCTTCCATTTATGATGCCATGGTCCGCATGTCTCAGGACTGGAAGAATCGCGAAATTCTGGTCGAAATGCACGGGAACAACGGTTCTATGGATGGTGACCCACCGGCTGCCATGCGTTATACCGAAGCTAGGTTGTCAGAAATTGCTGGCTACCTCCTGCAAGACATCGACAAGGACACCGTGCCCTGGGCCTGGAACTTTGACGATACCGAGAAGGAACCGACGGTTCTGCCGGCTGCCTTCCCCAACCTCCTGGTCAATGGGGCCACAGGGATTTCGGCTGGTTATGCGACCGATATTCCGCCCCACAATTTGGCTGAGGTCATTGATGCCGTCATCTATATGATTGACCATCCCAAGGCTACGGTGGATAAGCTCATGGAATTCATGCCTGGGCCAGACCTGCCGACCGGTGCCATTATTCAAGGGGCTGACGAAATTCGCAAGGCCTATGAAACCGGTAAGGGTCGAATTGTCGTTCGCTCGCGGACTGAGATTGAACCCCTCAAGGCTGGCAAAGAGCAGATTGTCGTCACCGAGATTCCTTATGATGTCAATAAGGCCCTGTTGGTCAAGAAGATTGACGATGTTCGCATCAACAATAAGGTACCCGGCATCGCCGAAGTGCGGGACGAATCTGACCGTGATGGTTTGCGAATTGCCATTGAGCTCAAGAAGGATGCCGATAGTCAGGCCATTCTCAACTACCTGCTCAAATACACCGACCTACAAATTAACTATAATTTCAATATGGTGGCTATTGAAAATTTCACGCCAAAGCAGGTTGGAATTATTCCCATCCTGACCAGCTATATTGCTCACCGGCGGGACATTATTGTAGCTCGCTCCAAGTTTGACAAGAACAAGGCCGAAAAACGCCTCCATATTGTTGAAGGTTTGATTCGGGTTCTGTCCATCCTGGATGAGGTTATCGCCCTCATTCGGGCTTCGGAAAATAAGGCCGATGCCAAGGAAAACCTCAAGGTCTCCTACGATTTTACCGAGGAACAGGCTGAAGCTATTGTCACCCTCCAGCTCTATCGTCTGACCAACACCGACATTGTGACCCTAGAGGAAGAAGATGCTGCCCTGCGGGAACAGATAGCCACTCTCAAGGCCATTATTGGCGACGAACGAACTATGTTCAACCTCATGAAACGTGAACTCCGTGAGGTCAAGAAGAAATTTGCTAACCCCCGTCGTTCGGAATTGCAAGCTCAGGCACAAGCCATTGAAATTGATACAGCCAGCCTGATTGTTGAAGAGGACACCTATGTCAGCCTAACCCGCAGCGGTTATCTCAAACGAACCAGCCCCCGATCTTACAATGCCTCAACGCCTGAGGAATTGGGCAAGCGGGATGATGACAGAGCCATCTTGATTGCTCCGGCCAAGACTACCCAGCACTTGCTGGTATTCACAAATCTGGGGAATGTCATCTACCGACCTATTCATGAATTGACCGATATTCGCTGGAAGGACATCGGCGAGCATCTCTCGCAAACCCTGACTAATTTTGCCACGGAAGAAGAAGTTCTTTATGCTGAAATCATTGACGATTTCACACATGAGACCTATTTTGCGGTAACCAAGCAGGGGCAAATCAAACGGGTTGATCGGACCGAATTCCAGCCTTGGCGAAGCTATAAGACCAAATCGGCCAAATACGCTAAGCTCAAGGGAGATGGTGACCAGGTGATTGCTATGGCTCCGATTAAGCTGGACCAAGTCATGGTCATTACCGAAAAGGGCTATGCCCTCCACTTCTCCATCGAAGAAGTGCCAGTGGTCGGTAGCAAGGCAGCCGGGGTTAAGGCCATCAATCTTAAGGATGGCGACACCGTTCAGTCGGCCTTTATCGCCAATACCAAGTCCTTCTTTATCCTGACCCAGCGAGGCAGCCTCAAGCGGATGGCTCTGGATGATATTCCATTAGCCAAGCGGGCAGGGCGTGGTCTTCAAGTTCTGCGAGAACTCAAGTCCAAACCCCACCGTGTCTTCCTAGCAGGACCCGTTCTGTCGGATGCCAACACCCAAGACCTAGACCTCTTTAGCACAGAAGTCCAAGAGTCTGATGACCAACAGATTTTGGAAGTCATGTCCAAGACCGGCAAGCTGGAACAAGTCAACCTGGTTGAACTAGGACTGTCAGAACGCACCAGCAATGGTAGCTTCATTTCGGATACCATTTCAGACCAGGAGATCTATCGAGCAGAAGTAAAATAATAACTCTTTGAAAATCAAAATTTTCCGTCGTTAACTCGCTTTGCCGTAGGTCAGTACAACCTACAGCTCATTGCTTCGGCAATTTCCGATTTTCATTAAGTATTAGAAGTTAGACGAGTCCCTTGTCTAGCTTCTTTCTTTTATTGGCCAAATTTTCTGAATTTTTCCACAAAAGTCTTGAAAAAGAAAAGGAAAAGGTCTACAATAGAACCACATTACCTGATAGAAAGAGGAATTGATTATGACAGTTGATTTAGATTGGGAAAACCTAGGCTTCGCTTATCGTAAGCTACCTTTCCGTTATATTTCTTACTATAAAGATGGTAAGTGGGACGAGGGTAAATTAACCGAAGATGCCACTCTGCATATTTCTGAGAGTTCTCCAGCCCTCCACTATGGACAACAAGCTTTTGAAGGTCTAAAAGCTTATCGAACCAAGGATGGCTCCGTTCAACTTTTCCGCCCAGATCGCAATGCAGCCCGCCTGCAAAATACAGCTGATCGTCTCCTCATGCCACAGGTACCAACGGATAAATTCATTGCTGCTTGTAAGCAAGTTGTTAAGGCTAATGAAGACTATGTGCCACCATATGGTACAGGAGCTACCCTTTATCTGCGTCCTCTTTTGATTGGGGTTGGAGATATTATCGGGGTGCACCCAGCTACCGAATACATTTTCACCGTCTTTGCAATGCCAGTTGGTAACTACTTCAAAGGTGGTTTGCAACCAACTAACTTCTTGATTCAAGATGAGTATGACAGAGCAGCACCACATGGTACTGGGGCTGCCAAGGTCGGTGGGAACTACGCTGCCAGCCTCATGCCTGGTGACATCGCCCACAATACAGGCTTCTCAGATGTTATCTATCTTGACCCAGCTACCCACACCAAGATTGAAGAAGTCGGTTCAGCTAACTTCTTTGGTATTACTAAGGATAATGAATTTGTAACGCCGCTCAGTCCATCCATCCTACCATCCATTACCAAATATTCTCTGCTCTACCTTGCCGAACATAATCTTGGTCTCAAGCCTGTTCAAGGAGATGTCTTCATTGATGATTTGGACCGCTTCAAGGAAGCAGGTGCCTGCGGTACCGCAGCTGTCATCTCACCAATCGGTGGTGTCAAACACGGTGACGATTTCCACGTCTTCTACAGCGAAACAGAAGTAGGACCAGTCACTCGTCAACTTTACGACCTCTTGACTGGTATCCAATTCGGTGACGTTGAAGGCCCAGAAGGCTGGATTTACAAAGTCGATTAATAATCTCAAAAGCTTCTTGCAGACTTCCTCTGCAGGAAGTTTTTTATGATGTTGAAAAGTCTTTCCAATTAGAAATGAAATTTTTCTGGAAGCGACGACCTCACTCCTTGAAACTCTACTAATTAGAAATAATTGTTTTTTCATCTTGCATGCTTCTTGGAATTTGTGTAAAATTAATAAGAAATTTAATCATAACAAGGAAGTAAGTCATGGCTAAGAAAGACAAGAAAATTGAAATCCAGCTGGCAGATGCCCAAGTCACAGTCTCTGGAAGAAAGCTGGCAGGCTACCAATTGACCATTGGTAAACGTACAGTTGGACAAATCGTAGAAGTAGAGGGCCAGTTTGCGACGGTTGAAAATGAAGCACTCAAAGATTCCTATAAAACCCTAGACCAGGCAATGGAATCTATCATCGAAAATTACAACCTAAATCACTAAAAACTGTTGACATTAAGGGTTCCTTTATGTTAGAATGAACCCTAGTTGCATGGAAGGGTAGCGAAGAGGCTAAACGCGGCGGACTGTAAATCCGCTCCTTCGGGTTCGGGGGTTCGAATCCCTCCCCTTCCATTAAGATACCAAGACCGTTAAAAAATCTCGTATGAAAATAGGGAAGTGAGGAAAAGTGTTGATACTTTTCCCGAACTTCATCTTTTTCATTAGAGGTTTAGGGCGGGTTCAGTTTCCCATAAACTGAACAGTGGTACTATTTTTGGGGTATAGCCAAGCGGTAAGGCAAGGGACTTTGACTCCCTCATGCGTTGGTTCGAATCCAGCTACCCCAGTCTGAGGTTGTGAGGTCTGCCCTCAAACCGTCAAGGAGTCCTTGCGGGTTGCCTTAAGAAAATATAGTGTTGTCAAGAGCTGGCTAGGCCAGTTCTTGCTGGAGGTTTTTTTAGAATGAACGAATTTGAAGATTTGCTAAACAGTGTTAGTGAAGTTAACCCTGGTGATGTTGTCACTGCTGAAGTTTTGACAGTTGATAATGGTCAAGCAAACGTAATCATAGAAGGTACTGGTATCGAAGGTGTATTGACTCTTCGTGAATTGACTAACAATCGTGAAGCTGACATTAATGATTTTGTCAATGCTGGCGATAAAATTGAAGTTCTTGTCCTTCGCCAAGTTGTCGGAAAAGATACAGATACCGTTACTTATCTTGTCTCTAAAAAACGCTTGGAAGCACGTAAGGCTTGGGACAAACTTGTCGGTCGTGAAGGTGAAGTTGTAACCGTTAAGGGAACTCGCGCTGTTAAGGGCGGCCTTTCAGTTGAATTTGAAGGACTTCGTGGATTTATTCCAGCTTCAATGCTTGATACTCGCTTTGTTCGTAATACTGAACAATTTGTTGGTCAAGATATCGAAGCTAAAATCAAAGAAGTTGATCCAGCTGAGAACCGTTTCATCCTGTCACGTCGTGAAGTTGTAGAAGAAAAGAATGCAGCAGCTCGTCAAGAAATCTTCTCTAAACTTGAAGTTGGCTCAATCGTTAAGGGTAAAGTTGCTCGTTTGACAAGCTTCGGTGCCTTCGTTGACCTTGGCGGTGTTGATGGACTTGTTCACGTGACTGAATTGTCTCACGAACGTAACGTCTCACCTAAGTCAGTGGTTTCTGTTGGTGATGAAATCGATGTTAAGGTACTTGCTATCGACGAAGAAGCAGGACGTATTTCATTGTCGTTGAAAGCAACAACCCCTGGACCATGGGACGGTGTTGAACAAAAATTGGCTGCCGGTGATGTTATCGACGGTAAAGTTAAACGCTTAACTGACTTCGGTGCCTTTGTTGAGGTTCTTCCTGGTATTGATGGACTTGTTCACATCTCACAAATTTCTCACAAACGTGTTGAAAATCCAAAAGATGTCCTTTCAGTAGGTCAAGATGTTCAAGTTAAGGTCTTGTCAGTAGATGCTGATGCAGAACGTGTATCCTTGTCTATCAAGGCACTTCAAGAACGCCCAGCTGATGCTGAAGGCCAAAACCAAGGTGAAAAACGTCAATCACGTCCACGTCGTCAAAAACGTGAAAAACGCGATTACGAATTGCCAGAAACTCAAACAGGTTTCTCAATGGCAGATCTCTTTGGAGATATCGAATTATAAGATTAAGAACAGCTCTTGGGCTGTTTTTTTTGCAATTTAAACGGCTATCTATGAGGCTTAAACGTATTGGTGTCGGCTCATAGATTATGGACACCTACCTGTGATTTTCGACAGGCCAGTTTCTATACTTCGATATTTGATGTCCAAGTGAGGCCCAGAAATGGCTTTTCAAACGGGCCTTTGGAATTTCCGCCTTGCCTGAAAATCTTGGATTTTCCTATAGCAATATCTCAGTTAACATGGTATAATAATAGTCGTTGCCACTCTTAGTGTAATGGATATCACGTAAGATTCCGGTTCTTGAGATGGGGGTTCGATTCCCTCAGAGTGGAAAAGAAAAGACCGTTAGTTAAACTAGCGGTCTTTTATTGTATGATGATTTATCCAATGGTAATTTTCAGTATATAAAAAAGAATCTACATGAGGTTCTTCCATTAATGCTTAGAAAATTTGCAGGAGCCATTTACCACCCAGTACCCAAATCAGATTGTAACCGATGACAGAGAGAGGCTTGGTCCAAAGCATAATCAGACTGAACTTCTTTATGGGCATATTGGTCAGACCAGTTACCATGACCACCAGGTCAGCTGGGGATACTGGTGAAACCATACAGAAGATAAAGAAATACTGATAACCAGGGCTCTCTAGCTTGGCTTCATACTTGCGGAAGGTTTCCTCCTTAACGAAGAGCAGGATAAACCTGCGACCATATTTTTGAACCAGAGCAAAGAGAATGATACTACCGATAATAATACCGACAGAATTGTAGATAAGTCCTGGCCAGAAGCCAAAGACGGCGAAACCAACAATCGTCGTCACGCCACCAGGGATGATGGGAAAGACTACTTGGATAATCTGAATCAGAATGAAAATGAAGGGCGATAGTATCTTATACTGGATGACCCAGTTTTTGAAGCGATCAAAGTCACTTAGAGTGCCATCTCTGAAGAGCCAGATTGCAAAAATAGCAGAGGCAATAAGGACAATCCAGCCCAGCCATTGAATAGCTTTTTTTGTAAATTCGTACATGCTAAAATTATACCTTAATTCCCTTATTTTTGCTATTTTTAGGTGGATTTGTTATAATGGGCCAAGTAATATTTAGGGGTCGTTACGGATTCGACAGGCATTATGAGGCTTGTTTTGCAACCCATCGGCAGATGTAAAAATGCCAGTTAAATATAACTGCAAAAAATACAAATTCTTACGCAGTAGCTGCCTAAACACCAGCCTGTGTGACTAATAGCGAATGGCTTGTGTTTGCTTATTAGTCTTAAAAAACAGCAAGCTACGTTAGGCTGCAGTCAGGTCAGCCTAAAAGAGATCTACTGACTCGCAAGATTTAGGCTTGAGTTATGTGTCAAGGTCTTGTTAAAGCAATACATAACCTATGGTTGTAGACGAATGAGTTAGCAGGTGTTTGGACGTGGGTTCGACTCCCACCGGCTCCATTGAGAGAATATCTTAGTTTTAGATAGAGAGAAGGATGTTATTATGAAAAAAGTATTAGTGACCCTAGTGGCTTTACTTGCTGCTATCGTTTTAGTATCTTGTAAGAAAAATAATCAGAGTAAGACCTCATCCTTTAGTCTGAGTTCCACGACTCTACAGAGTTCTGACAATCATGATGGTGTCCGTAAGAACTTCGATAAGGTTAAGGTTGGAAAGTCCGATAATGACTTTGCTGGTGGTACTAACCTAGCCCAATTAAAACAATATTTTGGTCAACCAAAGAGTCACAAACAAGAAAAGCCTTCGTCCGGGAATATCACCTTGGATGTTTATACTTGGAACGTTGGTAATATCACAGTTGAAGTCAAACTCTTCAAAGATAGTACCTTAGTTCGTTCCATTAAGGGCTACACCTATCAGAGGGATGCTAATTTTTCTGCGAAAGACTATAAGAATTTGAAGAATGGCTATGCTTATTCAAGCATGGTTGCCAAGTACGGGGCACCAGATAGCCTTTCAGAAGCAGCATCGTCTGATAAAACTGAGATCCAAGCTGTTTGGTCCAGTAATCTTAAATTAGCCAAGGGCCAAAAGGAGGGGCAGATGATTCTAAACTTTACTAATGGCAAATTGACCGATAAGGAGCAGTCTGGATTAGGTCAAGCAAAATAAACAACAAGAAAAAAGCCTTGATTTCAAGGCTTTTTCTATAATCAGTTATTGAATATCGACTTTGTATTTTATGATATAGTGGGTGACCTGATACCAGATGAAGGCGAGAACAGCATCAACAAGGATTCCGACTATTACCCGTGTGTTATAATCCACAATAATATTTTCATTACCAGTTGCTATTTGAAGGAAACTATTGACAAAGGTGAAAATCCCCTCAATAACAAAGTAGCTAATGAAAGCCATTAAAACCCGATGATTACGGAAAAGTTGACCAACAGAAATAGCAGCATAAATTAAGAGAATATTTGCGACCCGTCCGACAATTGACCCTAATAACCATAGTGGGACACTGTTGTGAATGGCAGTGACTGTTGCCTTAGGTAAAGAAGCATAAATTCTACTATAGAATTCAGAAACTTCTTGCTGATTAATAAAGAGATAGATTAATCCCATAGCTAAGGCAATGACTAAATAATTACCGATTGTTAAAGCTAAAGCTGCCGAAAGTTTTGAAGAAATCAACTGACTTTCTTTAACTGGTAGTGTTAGACTCAGATAACCCTCACGACCGAAAAGATGACTATAGAAGCGGCGGATGATTAAAATCAGAGTGGCAATTAATTGGCCGATAATTAAGCTGATAAAGGCAAAGACGAGTAAGACAAAGGTTACGACCAGTAAACCACCATTGTTAAGTAGGTCGTAGTGACGACTTAGATAGGAAGCATAGAAACCCAAAACTAAGCTGGCCAATAGAATTAAACCATTCATGGCTAAATACCAGTGTCCGACTGCCTTAAATTCATACTTAACTAATTTACTAAACATACGGAGACCTCCTAGTTCTGGAATATTTCTCTAAAGAGTGAATCAATGGATTTTCCGTGTTCAAAGCGGATATCATCACTGTTACCCTCAAGGATAACTTTGCCCTCTTTTAGAAAAATCACATCATCAAGAATTTGTTCAACATCTGCAATCAGATGGGTAGAAATGATAACCGAAGCATCTTCTGAATAGTTGTTGATAATGGTACGCAGAATATAATCCCTTGCGGCTGGGTCAACTCCACCGATAGGCTCGTCTAGAATATAAAGTTTGGCCTTTCGACTCATGACCAGGATAAGTTGAACTTTTTCCTTGTTACCTTTGGATAAATTTTTAATCTTCTCTTTAGAGTCAATACCGAGGTCTTCGAGTAGATGCTCAGCCTTTTGATAATCAAAATCTTCATAAAAATCTTTGAACATATTCAAGGCTTGTTTGACCGAAAAGTTTTCGTTTAGATAGCTAGTATCTGGCAGATATGAGATTATCTTTTTGGAGTCTGCAGAAGGGTGGAAGCCATCAACAACGATGTCACCGCTTGTCTGCTTGAGTAAACCGTTGATGAGCTTAATCAGGGTAGTTTTTCCGCTCCCGTTTGGTCCTAGTAATCCAATAATTTTACCACTAGAAATAGTCAAGCTTACGTCATCCAATGCTTGATGTTGGCCATAAGCTTTTGAGACGTGGTGTACTTGTAGTAATTTCTCCATGTTTGTCTCTCTTTCTTGATTCGGCTACTTTTCTGACTGATTCATCAGATATTTCTTGGTTTCTTCTAAGATTTCTTGATTAGAAAATCCGATATTTGCCATATTTGAAGCAAAGCCAGCAATTTCATCTTCGGCAAGTTCAACTCGCTTTTCCTTAATAAGCTCTTCGTCTTCGGTAACAAAGCGGCCAGCAGTTCGACGAGAGAATACGATTCCTTCACGCTCTAGTTCGGTAAAGGCTCTCTGCATGGTGTTTGGATTGACACCGGCTTCCTGAGCGTAGTCTCGAACAGTTGGCAATTGTTCTCCTTGCTTCATTTCTTGGCTAACGATTTTGATTTTAATGTTTTTTGCAATTTGCAAATAGATTGGTGATTTTTCATCAAAGGTCCAAGCCATATAGTCTCCTCCCAATTTATAATTGTCATAAATAAATAATACAGTAAAATTATTTAAATATCAAGTTCTATTCCTTGTAATCTAAGAGTATAATAAGCTAAATCTAGGGCTTGAAGGAGAAAATTCTTTGCTTTCATAGTATAATAATAATTAACTAACAAACAAGAAAGAAAGGATATGAGATGTTTGCACCCATAGATACTAAGACAGTCTATAGCTTTATGGATAGCTTGGTTAATCTCAAATCTTACGTAAAAAGGGCCAAGGAATTGGGTTACAGCCATCTTGGCATTATGGACCAAGACAATCTTTATGGGGCCTATCATTTTGTAGTAGAAGCAAAAAAAGAAGGGTTGCAAGCGGTGATTGGTCTGGAACTATCTTTTAGACTTGATGATGAGAGTCCCTTAACCTTACAATTGCTGGCTCTAGATACCCGTGGCTACCAGAACTTGTTAAAACTTTCGACCTTAAAAATGAGCGAGGGTTTGGGACTAAAGGATTTGCCCAACTATCTATCGGGGCTGGCTGTTTTAGTTCCTTATTTTGATGAGATTGATTCCCTAGAACTTCCTTTTGACTACTATATTGGAGTGTTTTTGGATAGTCCAAAACAAGCCTATTCCAAACCCATTTTGCCTCTGCAGACTGTTCGCTATTATCAGGAAGAGGATCGTAAGACCCTGCAGGTTTTACACGCTATCAGGGATAATTTACCCTTAAAAGATGTCAGACCACCCCAAGCTGGTCAATTCCTGCGGTCGCGTCAGGAGATGGAAGAGGCCTTTGAGCAGACCTTTCCAGAAAGCCTAGAAAATTTAGAAGAGCTCTTGAGGCCAGTTGCTTATCAATTTGATCACCGACTAAAGCTACCACGTTTTAATCGGGATAAAGAGCCTGTACTTGAGTTGCGAGAACGGGCAGAAGCTGGGCTAAAAGACAAGGAGCTCTTGAATAGAACCTACCAAGAGCGGTTGGATAAGGAACTCGGTATTATCCATAAGATGGGCTTTGACGATTACTTTTTGATTGTCTGGGATCTCCTGCATTTTGGACGTTCTCGCCACTATTATATGGGAATGGGGCGGGGGTCAGCCGCGGGTAGCTTGGTTGCTTTTGCCCTTGATATTACCGGCATTGACCCCGTTAAAAATAATCTACTCTTTGAACGCTTCCTCAATGAAGAACGTTACTCTATGCCAGATATTGATATTGACCTACCAGATGTCTACCGGACAGAATTTCTTCATTATGTCAGAGATCGTTATGGCAGCCGACATTCTGCTCAGATTGTGACCTATTCAACCTTTGGTGCCAAGCAAGCCATTCGGGACGTTTTCAAACGTTTTGGAGCAGCTGAATATGAATTAACCAATATCACCCGCAAGATTGGTTTTCGGGATGACTTAGCTTCTGCCTATGAAAAGAATTTATCCTTCCGTCAGATTATTAATAGTAAACTGGAGTATCAGAAGGCCTTTGCCATCGCTAAGAAGATTGAAGGGCAACCGCGTCAGACCTCAATCCATGCGGCTGGGATTGTCATGAGTGATGACGACCTGACCAATCATATCCCGCTTAAGTCTGGCGAGGATATGATGATTACTCAGTATGATGCTGGTGCCGTTGAGGCTAATGGTCTCTTGAAGATGGATTTTCTGGGGCTTCGTAATCTGACCTTCGTTCAACGGATGGATGAAAAATTGGCAGAAGAAAAAGGAATCAATTTGGATATCAGGAGTATTGACCTTGAAGACCCTGAAACTCTGGCCCTCTTTGCGACTGGTAGAACCAAGGGTATCTTCCAATTTGAACAGGCTGGGGCCATCAACCTTTTGAAGCGAATCAAGCCAGCACGGTTTGAAGAGATTGTTGCTACAACCAGCCTTAATCGGCCAGGTGCCAGCGACTATACTGAGAACTTTATTAAGCGAAAGTATGGTAAGGAAGCTGTTGACTTGATTGACCCCTTAGTTGCCCCAATTTTGGAAGGAACCTACGGTATTATGCTCTATCAGGAGCAAGTCATGCAGATTGCCCAAGTTTTCGCTGGTTTCACGCTGGGTAAGGCCGACCTTTTGCGCCGAGCCATGTCTAAGAAAAATCAGGCGGAAATGCAGAAAATGGAAGCCGACTTTCTGCAGGGTGCCAAGGACTTGGGTCGAAATCCGGCCACAGCCAAGGAACTTTTTGAGCGTATGGCCAAATTCGCTGGCTATGGTTTTAACCGTAGCCATGCCTTTGCTTATTCAGCTCTAGCCTTTCAATTGGCCTATTTCAAGGCGCATTACCCTTCTATTTTTTATGATGTCATGCTCAATTATTCCAGCTCTGACTATATCAGTGATGCCCTGCAGACCGATTTTAAAGTCGGGAGCTTATCCATCAATAGTGTTCCCTATGGGGATAAGATTTCTGCTGGCACAATATACATGGGCATGAAGAATCTCAAGGGCTTCCCGAGAGACCTAGCCTACTGGATTATTGAAGAAAGGCCTTTTTCCTCAATTGAAGACTTTCTAACACGTCTGCCGGAGAATTATCAAAAAGCCGACTACATCAGGCCCCTGATTCAGATTGGTCTATTTGATCAGTTTGAGTCCAATCGCCGTAAGCTAGAAGAGAATTTAGAACCTCTTTTCACCTTTGTCAATGAATTAGGCAGCCTCTTTGCTGAATCATCTTATAATTGGCTGGAGTCAGAAGATTATTCTCCGAGTCAGAAGTATGATTTAGAAATGCAGTGGCTGGGTGTTGGCATCAGTCCCCATCCCCTAGTTAGTCTCGCTAAGGAAGTTGAAGGAGCCTATACTCCTTTTGATGAATTGATTGTCAATCAGCAGGCAAGAGTCTTGGGACAAATTGAAATAGTTCGGGTGATTCGCACTAAATCTAAAGGGGAGCAGATGGCTTTTGTAACCCTAACAGACACCAAGCAAAAGCTGGGTGTAACAGTCTTTCCAGAAAGTTATCAAAAGTGGCGGGAATTGCTAAAAGAAGGTCAGATCTTTTATATGACAGGCAAGGTTCAAGAAAGGGACGGACGCTTGCAATTGGTCTTACAGACAATTGAAGCCGTGACAAGAGAGAAATTTTGGATTCAAATTTCAAATCATGCTCATGATAGGGAAATCGCTAAGGTTCTTCAAGCCTACCCAGGGCAAATTCCTGTTATCTTACACTACCAAGAAGGCAACCAAACTTTGCAGAGCAAACAATTATTTGTAGCAAAATCTGATCAGCTTCAAAAAGAGCTGACACCCTATGTTATGAAAACGATTTATCACTAAAAAAATTCCGAAAAAAGAGCATTTTAAAAACGATTGTGCTATAATTAAAGGGTTAAAAATAAAAAAGGAGTATCAGGTAGAATGAAACGTATTGCTGTTTTAACCAGTGGTGGAGACGCCCCTGGAATGAACGCTGCCATTCGTGCTGTTGTTCGTAAAGCAATTGCTGAAGGCATGGAAGTCTTCGGGATTAACCGTGGCTACGCTGGTATGGTTGAAGGGGATATCTTCCAATTTGATGCCCAAGGTGTGACCAACACTATCAACCGCGGCGGAACCTTCCTTCAGTCGGCTCGTTATCCTGAATTTGCCACACTTGAGGGGCAATTGAAAGGTATTGAGCAGCTTAAGAAGCATGGTATTGAAGGTGTTGTCGTTATTGGTGGTGATGGTTCCTACCACGGTGCAATGCGCCTGACAGAACACGGCTTTCCAGCTGTTGGTCTTCCAGGCACAATTGACAATGATATCGTTGGTACAGACTATACTATCGGATTTGACACTGCCGTTGCGACAGCTACCGAAAACTTAGATAGACTTCGTGATACAGCCTATAGTCATGGTCGTACCTTTGTCGTTGAGGTGATGGGACGTAATGCTGGAGATATCGCTCTTTGGGCAGGTATCGCAGCTGGTGCCGATCAAATTATCGTACCAGAAGAAGACTTTGACATCAAGGAAGTTGTTGCTAAAGTTAAAGCTGGTTACGAAAAAGGAAAAAAACGCCATATAATTGTTTTGGCTGAAGGAGTTATGAGCGCTCAAAAATTCACTGTCAAGATGAAAGAGGCAGGCGACATTAGTGACCTGCGTGCGACCAATCTTGGTCACGTGGTTCGTGGCGGTGCTCCAACTGCCAGAGATCGTGTCTTAGCTTCTTGGATGGGAGCTCATGCGGTTGAGCTTCTCAAGGAAGGTCGTGGCGGATTGGCTATTGGTGTCCACAATGAGGAATTGGTCGAAAGCCCTATTCTCGGTACTGCCGAAGAAGGTGCCCTGTTCAGCTTAGCTGATAACGGAGATATCATCGTTAACAACCCTCATAAGACTCGTCTTGACTTTGCTGACCTAGCTCGTGATTTGACCTACTAAGAAACACTTATTAAATTTAGTTAATCCTATCCCAATAAGGGATGTAAAATAGAGGGAGTTCATACTTATCATGAATAAACGCGTAAAAATCGTTGCAACACTCGGTCCTGCGGTAGAAATCCGCGGTGGTAAAAAATTTGGTGATGATGGTTATTGGGGTGAAAGCCTTGATCATGAAGCATCAGCACAAAATATCGCCAACTTAATCAGTGAAGGCGCTAATGTATTCCGTTTCAACTTTTCACATGGTGATCACGCAGAGCAAGGTGAACGTATGGAAGTTGTTCGTAAGGCAGAAGAACTTGCTGGTCAAAAGGTTGGTTTCCTACTTGACACTAAGGGACCTGAAATCCGTACCGAATTATTTGCGGATGACGCTAAAGAATATTCATACAAAACTGGTGATAAACTTCGTGTCGCAACGAAACAAGGTATCCAATCAACAAAAGAAGTAATCGCCTTGAATGTTGCTGGTGGACTGGACATCTTTGACGATGTTGAAGTTGGTAAGCAAATCCTTGTCGATGATGGTAAACTTGGTTTGCGTGTCGTAGGAAAAGATGCTTCAAGTCGTGAATTTGAAGTAGAAGTTGAAAACGACGGCATCATTGCTAAGCAAAAAGGTGTTAACATTCCAAACACCAAGATTCCTTTCCCTGCCTTGGCAGAACGCGATAATTCTGATATTCGTTTTGGTCTTGAACAAGGTCTTAACTTCATCGCTATTTCCTTTGTCCGTACAGCTAAAGATGTTAATGAAGTTCGTGCTATCTGTGAAGAAACTGGTAACGGACATGTTAAACTTTTGGCTAAAATTGAAAACCAACAAGGTATCGAAAATATTGACGAAATCATTGATGCTGCTGATGGTATCATGATTGCCCGTGGTGATATGGGTATTGAAGTTCCATTTGAAATGGTTCCAGTTTACCAAAAGATGATTATCACTAAAGTTAATGCAGCAGGCAAAATCGTTGTTACAGCAACAAATATGTTGGAAACAATGACTGATAAGCCACGTGCTACTCGTTCAGAAGTATCTGATGTCTTCAATGCTGTTATTGATGGTACCGATGCAACAATGTTGTCAGGTGAATCAGCTAATGGTAAATACCCACGTGAATCTGTTCGCACTATGGCAACAATTGACAAGAATGCTCAAACCCTTCTGAGTGAATACGGCCGTTTGGATTCATCTAAGTTTGAACGCTCAACTAAGACTGATGTTGTTGCTTCAGCTGTTAAGGATGCAACCAACTCAATGAACATCAAGTTGGTTGTTACTATTACAGAATCTGGAAATACAGCTCGTTTGATTTCTAAGTATCGCCCAGAAGCTGATATCTTGGCTGTTACCTTTAATGAAATTACGCAAAAATCACTCATGCTCAACTGGGGTGTCATTCCAGTTGTAACGGATAAACCTGCATCTACTGATGACATGTTTGAATTGGCAGAACGCGAAGCTGTTAAGTCTGGCCTTGTTGAAGCTGGTGATGATATCGTTATTGTTGCTGGTGTTCCTGTTGGTTCAGGTGGTACCAACACTATGCGTGTTCGTACAGTTAAATAAGCTGGCCAATAAACCTAAAAAAGCTACCGCAGAAGTGGTAGCTTTTTTGTAGGCACCGCTACGGCTAAAATATTTTCTGTGATTTAATAGTTCTTTGTTATAGAACGGTTGCTTATGATTGGGCTTTGTTAAGTCACTGAGCTTTTCTATTTGTCCAAGAAATGTTATAATACTGGGTATCGGAAGGAGCTTCTATGGTTAAGCGTGATCTCATTAGAAATATCATAATTCTCTTAGTAGTTGTGTTGGCAATTGTACTCTTGCGGATTTTCTTATTTTCCACAGTGAAAATAACTTCAGACTCTGCTAATGCTTATCTGCACAAGGGAGACTATGTTACAGTAGCCACAAAGCGCCAGCCTCTTGATAGAGATTTCGTTGTTTATAAAGTTGGAAGCAAGGAGTATATTGGTCGTGTTGTGGCTGAGTCTGGGCAAAAGGCAACCTCCATGGATGACGTTCTCTATATTAATGACAGGATTAAGAGTGAACCTTATTTAAAAAAAGAGCATAGGGCCTTTATGAAAAAAGCTCAACCTGGTCAATATTTTACTGATGATTTTACAACGCAAACCATTGCTAAGAGTGATAAGGTCGTAAAAGTTCCTAAGGGCTCCTATCTCATCCTGAATGATAACCGGCAAAATAAAAATGATAGTCGCAAATTCGGTTTCATCTCTAAAAAGCAAATCAAAGGGGTCGTTTCCTTCAGATTATGGCCTTTAAATAAATTTGGTTTCGTAACTGTCGAGTAGTCAAGGAGCTGCTCTTTTTTTGTGTCTGCAAATGTTTGAGAGGGTGGAATAGTTTTTCCAAGAAAAGGCAAAAAAAGTCAGAGTACAATAAGGAGTAGGCTAATTTTGACGAATTGAACTATACCAATTTTTCTCTTGACAAAGTGAAAACATTTAAATATACTGTACCTATCGTCCTTGGTCTAAGAAAATAGACTAGACCAATTTAAAACGAAATAGAAAAAAGGAGAAGTAGCTCACTTAAGCTACTGATTGAAAACTATGTGTGGAATTGTCGGTGTTGTCGGAAATTCAGAGGCAACTGATATTTTAATTCAAGGTTTGGAAAAATTGGAATACCGGGGGTATGATTCAGCCGGTGTTTATGTGACCGATGGTCAAACCAGTCATCTAATTAAGGCTGTTGGCCGGATTGCTGAATTGACTGCCAAGGTTGGAGATATAAAGGGAACTGCTGGTGTTGGCCATACCCGTTGGGCAACCCATGGCCCTGCTAGCGAGGTTAACGCTCACCCCCATCAATCACAAACAGGACGTTTCACCTTGGTGCATAACGGTGTGATTGAAAACTACTTAGAAATTAAGAATACTTATCTGGCTGACCACGATTTTAAGGGTCAAACCGATACTGAAATTGCTGCTCACTTGATTGGTAAATTCGTTGAAGAAGATGGCCTCGATGTTCTCGCTGCTTTCAAGAAGGCCCTCTCAATTATTGAAGGTTCTTATGCCTTCGCCCTTATGGATGCTGATGATAGTGAAACTATCTACGTAGCTAAGAATAAGTCACCACTTTTAATTGGTTTGGGACATGGTTACAATATGGTCTGCTCCGATGCCATGGCTATGATTCGTGAAACCAATCAATTTATGGAAATCCATGATAAGGAATTGGTTATCGTTAAGGCCAATAGTGTAGAAGTGCAAGACTACGATGGCAAAGTTCAAGACCGCGGTAGTTACACTGCCGAACTGGACCTTTCTGACATTGGTAAGGGCACCTATCCTTTCTATATGCTCAAGGAAATTGATGAACAACCAACCGTTATGCGTAAACTCATCAATACTTATGCTGATAGCAAGGGCAATATGACGGTTGACCCAGCCGTTGTTAAATCTGTCCAAGAAGCTGACCGTATTTATATCTTGGCAGCTGGAACTTCCTACAATGCCGGATTTGCAGCTAAGTCAATGTTCGAGCAATTGACAGATACACCGGTTGAATTGGGTGTTGCTTCTGAATGGGGCTACAATATGCCGCTTTTGAGCAAAAAACCAATGTTCGTCCTTCTCAGTCAATCAGGGGAAACGGCTGATAGCCGTCAGGTATTGGTTAAGGCCAATGCTATGGCCATCCCAAGTCTGACTGTGACCAATGTGCCAGGCTCTACCCTGTCTCGTGAAGCAACCTATACCATGCTTCTTCATGCCGGGCCAGAAATCGCTGTTGCTTCAACCAAGGCCTACACAGCTCAAATCGCAGCTTTGGCTTTCTTAGCTAAGGCAGTTGGTGAAGCCAATGGTAAACAAGAGGCTATCGATTTTGATTTGGTTCATGAACTCTCTATCGTAGCCCAATCCATTGAGTCAACCTTATCTGAAAAAGATAGCATTGCTAAGAAGGTTGAAAAGCTCTTGCCAACTAGTCGCAATGCCTTCTACATCGGTCGTGGTACCGACTACTATGTGGCCATGGAAGCTTCCCTCAAGCTCAAGGAAATCTCTTACATCCAATGTGAGGGCTTCGCTGCTGGTGAATTGAAGCACGGCACCATTTCTTTGATTGAAGAAGGAGTACCTGTTCTGGCTCTCATTTCTGCGAGTCCCAAAGTCGCTGCCCACACTCGTGGTAATATCCAAGAAGTCGCAGCTCGTGGTGCCAGCGTCTTGACTATTGTTGAAGAAGACTTGGCTAATGATACAGATGATGTCGTCGTGAATAAGGTTCATCCTTACTTGGCTCCAATCTCAATGGTTATCCCAACCCAATTGATTGCCTACTTTGCTTCCCTGCAACGAGGGTTGGATGTCGATAAACCACGTAACCTAGCCAAAGCCGTAACAGTGGAATAATAAGATGCAAAGGGCGTTAAAAAGCTGTATGAAAATAGGGAAGGGACAGAGAATCCTGATTTTCTAGGGCCTTCATCTTTTTCACTAGGCTTTTAGCCCGTGTTCAATTAAGCAGTTTTACTAAGTGCTAAAGCACTTGCTAACTGACGAAAGCCGCTAGAGCGGACTTTCTATCCCTCTTACTAATTCAAAAGACTTGTCTGATAATGACAAGTCTTTTTCATGTCGTTGAAAGGATAGTGTGATAAAGTCGGCCAATTGGTCCTTAATTTCACTTGGGTTTCAAAGGGGAATTAAAACACATTCTGGTTAATGAGTAATAATGACTATAAAAGGATTTTTGTTTGCTAAGTTAACGGACTTACACTTGTTGGGTGAAATTGTGACTTAATAAGCCAGGCTCTCAAGTCTATGAAATTTTCGAGATTTTTTGCTCAAGAAAATCTAGTTGGAAGTCATTTTATTTTGCTTATAAAAGTTTTGCCAAACCTTTATTTTTTGGCAAAGTTTTTTTGCCAAAGTTTGAGTGTTCTGGCAAAAATAAAAATTCTATAATAGACTTATAGAAAAAAGGAGGAATGTTTTAATGGATAATGGAAATTCATTGAAGGTCAGAATTCAGAAATTAGGGACTGCCCTTTCTAATATGGTAATGCCTAACATTGGGGCCTTTATTGCTTGGGGGGTAGCGGCCTCCCTCTTCATTGATACAGGGTATCTGCCAAACAGCGGTTTGAATACCAATGTTGTTGGCCCAATGCTTAAATATGTGTTACCACTTTTAATTGGCTATACAGGTGGTTATAATGTCCACAAACAACGTGGCGGTGTTATTGGTGCCATTGCTTCATTTGGTGCCATAGCTGGTTCAACTGTTACCATGTTTATCGGTGCCATGATTATGGGCCCTTTATCCGCCTGGATTTTGAAGAAATTTGATGAAAAGGTTCAGCCAAAAATCAAAACTGGTTTTGAAATGCTGGTTAATAACTTCTCATTAGGTCTGATTGGATTTGGCCTGATGGTTATTTCCTTCTTTGTCATTGGGCCAGTGGTTGCTCAATTGACAGAATGGGTTGGTGTTGGTGTAGAGGCTATTGTCAAGGTGCACTTGCTTCCACTTGCCAATCTGATTATTGAACCTGCTAAAATTCTCTTCCTCAACAATGCCCTTAACCATGGTATCTTTACCCCTCTTGGTACTGAACAGGTCCAACAAGCCGGTAAATCAGTACTCTTCCTTTTGGAAGCAAATCCAGGTCCAGGTCTTGGTGTTCTTCTTGCCTATGCTTTCTTTGGTAAGGGTTCAGCCAAATCATCTTCATGGGGGGCAATGATTATCCACTTCTTCGGTGGTATCCATGAAATTTACTTCCCATACGTTATGATGAAACCAGCAATGTTCTTGGCTGTTATCGCTGGCGGTTTAACTGGTACCTTTACTTTCCAAACTCTCAATGCCGGTTTGACAGCGCCTGCTTCACCAGGTTCCATCATTGCCATCATGGGTATGGCACCTAAGGGTTGGGGGCCTCACTTGGTTGTTCTAGCGGGTGTCTTTGCTGCAGCAGCCGTCTCCTTCTTAGTGGGTTCTATTATTTTGAAGGCAGATAAATCTGATGATGATGACTTGGCAGCAGCCCAAGCAGCTACTCAAGCAGCTAAGGCAGAGTCTAAAGGACAAGCTAGTCAACCACTGGCTAACTCAAAAGATATTACAGCCGATAATATTCAACAAATCATCTTCGCCTGTGATGCCGGTATGGGCAGTTCAGCAATGGGAGCTTCCATTCTACGTGATAAGGTCAAAAAATCTGGATTGGATATTCCAGTCAGCAATCTTGCCATTTCTAATCTGACAGACAAGGATCATACCTTGATTGTCACTCAAGAAGAATTGACAGCCCGTGCTGCTGAAAAGACGCCAAGTAGTGTTCATGTGAGCGTTGATAATTTCTTAGCGACGCCTAAATATGACGAAATTGTTGGGCTTTTGTCTGGTCAAACGACCGCAAATTCTGCAGGGGCAGCATCTCAAACAGAGGTAGCAACAACAGTTACAAGCGACCTCGATTTGAATTATATTGATGAAGTTGTCTTTGCGCATGGTAAGGCTGAAGGTTCAGCAACCATGGGGCAAGTAACCCTGGAAGGCATCTTTAAGAACAAGAATATCGGTATTCCTGTTTCTAAGGCTGCTAATGAAAAACTCGGTAGCTTTAATGCTAAGAATATCTTGGTCGTAACAACAATCGCTAATCAATCAGAAGCGCAAACCTACGCTCCAGATGCTCAATTTTTAGTTGTCGAAAGTCTAGTAACGACAGCGGAATATGATAAGATGGTAGCTCGGATGCACAAGTAAGCAGCAGGACTGACTTAAAAAATTATGATGGTCAAAAATGGCCTGCTCATCCCTACAATAAAGTTTTTTGTTTGGTGGTTAAAAGTAGTACAATAAGTTTATGATTTTTACCAAACGTGAAGAAAAATTGATTAAGGCTTTCCTCGATGTGGGAAAGCTTTCGATTGATGATATTCAAAAGATTCTAGGAGTTTCTCAACGTACAGCCTATCGAACGATTTCCGACTTAAACAAGAGTCTATCGGAGGTTGGAATCAGTCTACGCAAGGAACAGAAGAAGTTCGTCCTAGCAGGTGACTTGTCCCAGTTAAGTTCCTTTTACGGTCAGGAGGACTACAGCCGTAGTGAGCGCCTTAATTTGATTTGTCTGGCCCTCCTTATGGCAGACGGGCCCCTGACTAATGCCTATTTTCAAGAGACGCTGATGGTCAGCAATGTTACCATTATTCAGGATATTACTGATATTGAGGAACGCTTGGCTGACTTTGATATTGGCATAGAGAGAAAACAAGGTTACCAGCTCCAGCTGACAACTGCAGAGCATCGTTATCTTTTGTCAGTTCTTCTGACTAATATGATTTCTTCTGCTGATTTTAAACAAGGTAAGTTCGAAATCCTGTCAACTGACTGGCAGCAGCAATTGAAAATGTCCAAGAAGGCCTTTCGAGAGCAGGGAGCTTTCCTGCCGGATATGGATCCTAAACTCTTGCAGTTCTTTACCATTCTTTTGGCCTCTTCAAAAAGGTTTGGGCAGCCCCAGATGGTGACCCACGTCAGCAAACAGTCATTGGAACTGGCGCAGAAGCTCTATGCCAGTTACTCTAAGCTGACAGCCCAGGCCTATGGCATCAATGATATTGTCTACTGGGCTGGTTGCTTCGACCAACTGTATATTAAGCGTCAAGAAAATCCTCTCTATGTAGAAAATTTTGATAGCCAGTACTTTTACAATGTGACCAATTTAATTGATAAGGTTTCCTCATTGACAAAGATTAACTTTGTCAATGACAAGACTCTCTTTCATTTTCTCTTTCATCATCTGCGTTTGAGTTTGGCTATCCCCTATCTTTTTCCCGACCAGACTCAAACATCAACGGCTCATTTAGTGGCCTATCAGAATGATTTTCTTCATCGGATTATTCGCTTGGTCGTTAAGGACTTATTCCCAGCCTATTTGCAAAATGAGGCGGAGTACGAATTAATTACCTTGCACTTTGCTTCCAGCATTAGGCGAAGTCCTGATATTTATCCCATTCAGGTCCTGCTCTTAACCAACCAGCGGCCCTTAGCAGTCGAACTTCTCATCAGCAAGATTAAGTCAATTGCTCCCTTTGTCCAATCGGTTCAGGTCAAGCGTTTAGAAGAATTTGATGACTCTTATTTGGAAACTTATGACTATGTTTTAGCGACCAGCCCTAATGACTATAAGGATGTTGAACTGATTTCAATTTACCCCAATACGAGTGAAATTCTCCGCTTGCAGGACCGCCTTCAGGCCGTTCAAATTGAACGCAATCAACAGAGGGACCGTAATATTGAGATTGTCGGCCAGACAGATCTGCAGCTTTATTTGGAAGCCAGCCAGGCTCTCCTAGAACGGTTTCAGCTAAGAGAGATTAGAAATAATTTTTCCTTCGAAGAAACAGTGGGAGAGATTATTGGCGACTTACCTTATATCTCGGACCAAGACTATCTGACTAAGAAGTTGCTCAAGCGCTTTGCCATCAGTCCCTTCGCTATTCCAGAGACCGGACTGGTGCTCTTACATACCAAATCTCATACAGTTCAAAACAGCCAATTCATGGTCTACCAATTAGAACATGAGATTGAGGCTCTGTCCATGAATCATGAGAAAGAGAAGGTCAGTCGGATTTTAGTTATGCTAACCAAGGATGATAGTCGGCCAGTTGTTAAGGAGCTGATGTCAGCAATCGGTCAATCGATTATCGAAAATCATCTTTATACAGAAATTTACAAAACAGGTAATCAAGAGATTATCTATCAACTACTCAATAAGATTTTTTCAGAAACAATAAAAGATTTGGAGACTTAAGTATGGAATTTGAAAAAAGTTTGATTAAACTCAATCAGCAATTTGCTAATAAAGAAGAAGCCATCCGTTACTGTGGTCAGCTTCTGGTAGACGGTGGCTATGTCAGTCCAGACTATGTAGATGCCATGGTCCGACGGGACCAAGAGCTATCAGTCTATATGGGGAATTTTATTGCAATTCCTCATGGAACAGATGATGCCAAAAAAGAAGTGCTCAAGACGGGCGTGACAGTTGTCCAAGTCCCTAAGGGAGTTAATTTTGGCACGGAAGCGGAACCGCAAATCGCTACTGTTCTTTTTGGCATTGCCGGCTTGGGTGACGAACACTTGGAATTGATTCAAAAGATTTCTATCTTTTGTGCTGATGTTGATAATGTTGTCAAATTGGCAGATGCCCAAACGCAAGATGATGTTATCCGTCTTTTAAATAGCGTGGAATAATGATAAGGAAAAGAGGTTTAGAAAAATGAGTAAAGCAGTACATTTTGGTGCCGGAAATATTGGGCGTGGTTTCATCGGAGAAATTCTCTTTGAAAATGATTTTGACATCACCTTTGTGGATGTTAATGAAAAGATTATTGATGCCCTCAATGAACGAGGCAGCTATGAAATTGAGATTGCTGAAGATGGGCAACGCCATATTGCAGTTTCTGGTGTTTCCGGAATTAACAATGGTCAAGACCCAGAAGCAGTAGTCGCAGCTATTACCCAGGCTGATATTATCACAACTGCAATCGGTCCTAATATTTTGCCATTTATTGCAGAATTGATTGCTCAGGGGATTGAAGCCCGCCAGGCCGCTGGCAAAGAAGAAGCCATTGATGTCTTGGCCTGTGAAAATATGATTGGTGGTTCACAGTTCCTTTGGGAAGAAGTCAAGAAGCATCTTTCTTCAGCAAGTTTGGACTATGCCCAACAGTATGTTGGCTTTCCAAATGCAGCAGTTGACCGAATTGTACCAGCCCAAAGTCACGAAGACCCTCTCTTTGTTGTCGTTGAACCTTTCAAGGAATGGGTAGTTGAAACTGGTCGAATGAAAAACAAATCTCTCAAGTTGACTGGTGTGCACTACGAGGAAGAATTGACACCTTTCATCGAACGAAAGCTCTTCTCAGTTAACTCTGGCCACGCCACCTCTGCCTATACAGGAGCTCACTATGGCGCCCAAACCATCTTAGAAGCTCTGAAAAATCCTACTGTTAAGGCAAATGTTGAGGCTGTTCTTGCAGAAATTCGCAGCCTTTTGATTGCCAAATGGGGATTCAAGGAAGCTGACCTACTGGATTACCATAAGGTCATTATCTCTCGTTTTGAAAATCCTTATATCGTCGATGATGTGACTCGGGTAGCCCGCACACCAATCCGCAAACTGGGCTTTGACGAACGCTTCATTCGTCCAATTCGTGAGCTCAAGGAACGTGGCCTAGCCTATGATAACCTGCTCAAAACAGTGGCCTATGTCTTTGAGTATAAGGATCCAAATGAACAACAATCCCTTGAACTACAAGAGCTCTTAACTAAGAAACCTCTCCCTGAGGTCATTGCCCAAGTGACTGGCCTTGAAGACCAAAATTTGATTGCAGAGATTGAGGCAGCGGTAGAAGCCTTGTAAAATCTACCTCGAAAATTCTTACCTCAGAATAAGGTTTGGCTAGTTGCTAAGCCTTATTTTTCTTGCCAGGCGTTTAATCAAATTGTAATTTTTCAAAGCTTAAAAAATGCTATAATCAGTATGTTTACTAACTGATAGAAAAGGATAAGGAGCCATGGCAAGAGAAAGGGACCTTGATAGGGCTTTTGAGACTAGTGAGACTGATTATTTGGGCTGGCCTGAGAGAATCCAGGCAAAGCCGGGTGTGACTTTGGGTCAGATTCTACTTGCAATTGGTCTGATTCTCTGTCTTCTGGGATGTCTAGGCTATTTCATTTATTCGGTTAAAGGTGTCCCCTATTTCGCTAAACAGCACTTACAGTTGGAAAAGGGGCAGGAGCCCCACCACTGGACCTACCCGGAATTTGAAAGTCTCAAGCTCAATACCGACGAGCACAAGACTGTGGGAGATTCAGCTGAGACGATTGGCCGGAGGTTTGGTAAGGATGAAATTGATACATCAGCAATGACCTGACCATGACCTATAGTCCTTCCAGCCCTAAGTTTTACCGGTCAAATCGAGCTCCCGAGGTAACCTTGACCTTCTGGAAAATTAAGGGGAAGTATTATCTGCGTAGGAAGGAAGCAGATAATATTGAGGATGGAAAAAATCTCCGCCTGCAAGAAAAAGCATTGGTTACTGACCAGTCAGCCTATGATAAACTAAACGTCGGCAATTTTGATAACGGTGAAGGTGGGGATACTTATCAGAGTGTCTTCAAGCAATTGGGCCTACCTCAATCCAATCATATTGATGTTCTTGGTAGCAGACAGACAAACTTGACGGTCGACTACCGCTGGAATGAGGGCAATCATTATTATGACCAAGAACTGACCTTTCAAAAGCATAAGGATGGTCACTACTACTTGAAATCGCGAAACTAAATTTGGCAGGTAACAATTAAAAGGAGCTCAAGATGGAAGAGCAGATTTTTCAAAGCCCAGATAATGGAATTAGCAATCAAAATCCTCAAAGAAGTCCCAAGAAACCTAGCTGGAGCCTAGGGAAAAAGATTTTAATTGGTCTGGTCTCGGGGCTTGGCCTGATACTTATCTTTGTTATGCTCTGTAAAACCAATTCGGTGGCCTTTTTGACTCATTTGCGGTACCAAAATTATTCTGGGCAGGAGTCGCCCAGTCTGACTTATAAGGATTACCAGAGTGTCAAACGAGGGGATTCGATTGATAGTGTTATTGAAAAGTTTGGCAAGGGTAAGGTTAAGGTCAATCTGGCCCTTGTTAATGAGCATGACTCCAGTGGCAACGAAACTGGACGGACTTGGACTTCTAGGTCCTGATTCCGAGCTGCAGATATGAGTGTTGGCTATGGTTCGTCCTACGATGGGAAAACATTCGTTTCCCTCACTTTTAGAAGGGAAGGGTTGGGCCATTACGTTTTGGATTATAAATTTATCACCAATGCCCAAGATGGTAAGACCTTCCGTCTAGAAGATTCTCCTAAAAAGCGAATTAGTCGCTCTGATTTCAAGAAGCTCCATGTTGGTGATAGTTATTCTGGTCAAGGTGGTATAATCTATCAGGAAGTTGTCGACCGGATTGGTTACCCTTCGGGCAATCAAATTACCGATTATATTGGTCATAATAGAGAATTGCGAATCAGCTATTATCGCGACAAATCAGATGGAAGTAAGGACTACTCGGTCTCCTTAACTTTTGATCAGGGTCAGGATGGTCGGTATTATCTCAAACAAAAAGATGGCGACTTTAAGTAATGACCTTCAATGAGAAACAGCAGAGACTAGCCTGTTCAAGGATTTTTCAAGAAGAAAGAGGATAGATGATGACAGAAGAAAAAGAATTCGAATCAGCCTTCAGCAAGGGAAGAGATACAGGTTCACCGATTTTTGAAAACGGTAACGAGATGCCAGTTCCAAAAGACAATCCCGGTAAAAACGGTGGCGGATCCAGGAAGGTAATTGTTCTTGTTGCCGGCCTAATCCTCTGTACTTTGCTGGCTGTAGGGACCTTTGCCTACCAGACCGATAGTCTTGATTCCCTGGTTCAATACAAGTACAGTCTCTCAGAAGGAGAGCAGGCTCATCAATGGACCTATCAAGAATTTAAGAGCCTCACCCTTTCGAGTGAATACGGCCAAAGTAATGGGATGACCTTAAAAGAAATCATTAAAAAATATGGCAAGGGAGATGTTTCAGCCTATAAGAACATAGCAACAATTACTTACTCGACAAAATCTAAGACCTACAATTGGGTCTATCTCAGCTTTGAAAAGATAAATGGGAGCTATTATTTAGATTATAAATCTATTGATAATATGGAGATAGACGGTCTTAAAATATCTGAAAAGCCTGCTAAACCCTTTAACAAGGCCGACTATAACAACTTAAAAGTTGGTGATAGCAAAACCGGTCAAGGAGGTATGAGCTACCAGGAAATTGTGGGAAAATTTGGTAATCCTCAAGAAAACAGTCTTATTGAAAGTGCAGGCTCATCTCCAGATCTTTCTATCACTTATGAGAACCCCTCTAATGAACCTAAGCAATATAAAGCAAAACTCAATTTTAAAAAGACCCAGGATGGTAACTGGCATTTGAATGAAAAATCAGTCCATTTTGATGATTAGGCGCGAACTAGCTTAGTTTGTGGGTGTTTTCCAAGAAATGAAAGGATAAGAGATGGCAGAAGATAATGAATTTGAATCAGCCTTTTCGACGGACCAGGAAAGCGAGTCTCCGATTTTTTCAGGGCGTTCCCCTAAATCACCTGGGTCCCCTAAGGGACTCCAAAAGCTAGATGCCAAGGGTTTTAGAAAGAGACTTTTGCTGGCTTTTATCGAAGTCGTCATCATTACAGTTTTGATTGCTCTTGTTGCCCTTATAGCGACGCACTTATAGCAATCTGTTGCGACCGCTCGACGAGCTTGCCCCCTGGCTGGAATTAGGGTAAAATAGGCTAGTAAGTGAAATTAATGGAACGCGCCTACAACTCCGTGAATTTAGATAAAATCATTTAGGTGTGAACACCATCAATGATTTCCCTCCTCACTTTTTTGTTTCTAGGTTCGGGTTAAAAAGGTCTCCCAGACCTTTTTAATCCTTTGAGTTGTTGAACGGCTTAGCGACACGAAAATCAGCCAGTCGAAAATACTGGCTGATTGGAGTTAGTCAGGGAGCTAGGCAATCAGACTAGTGATTGCCGTTAGCCAGCTCTTGTATGAACAAGAAGCTGGCTTTGTTCCGTGGTATCTTATTTAGAAAAGGAAAATCTATGTCATTACCTAATTGTCCAAAATGTAACTCAGAGTATGTTTACGAGGATGGTATCCTCTTGGTTTGCCCAGAGTGTGCTTATGAATGGGACCCTAATCAGGCTGCTGAAGCTGAAGAAGGATTGGTGGTCCTTGATAGTAACGGTACCCGTCTAGCTGACGGCGACAGTGTTACCATTGTCAAGAACCTCAAGGTCAAGGGTGCCCCTAAGGACCTCAAGCAAGGGACTCGGGTCAAGAATATCCGTCTGGTTGAGGGTGACCACAACATTGACTGTAAAATTGATGGCTTTGGTGCCATGAAACTCAAGTCAGAATTTGTTAAGAAGGCATAAACTAAAGCTCAAAACTTCGGGCTTTTTTTATCTGATTTCGAGTCAGTTTTTCTTGCAAGAGGGGATATCCAATTATTCAGCTGATGGCGGCAAATGATAAGATAATTGAATATTTTCCATCTTAGACTGTATAAATATAAAAAACGACTCTTCCCAATTGTCTGACAATTTGATATAATAAAGGATATTACTGAAGAAGTGAGGAAGCTTTATGTCCTATGTTTTGGAAATCCTGCCAGCCCTTTTAAATGGGGTCTTGGTGACTCTGGAGGTTTTCTGCATTGTCATCATCTTATCCATTCCCCTAGGGATTGTTCTGGCTTTTTTGATGCAAATCAAATTCAAGCCCCTCAACTGGCTCTTGACCATCTATGTTTGGATTATGCGTGGGACCCCGCTTCTCTTGCAGTTAATCTTTTTCTACTATGTCCTGCCTAGTGTTGGCATCGTCTTTGACCGTCTGCCGGCAGCCATTCTGGCCTTTACTCTCAACTATGCTGCCTATTTCGCAGAAATCTTCCGCGGGGGAATTGACGCTATTCCCAAGGGGCAATACGAGGCAGCCAAGGTTCTCAAGTTTAATCAAATTCAAACCATCCGTTATATCATTCTGCCTCAGGTGGTTAAAATCGTTCTGCCCAGCGTCTTCAATGAAGTCATCAATCTGGTCAAGGATTCATCTCTTGTTTATGTCTTGGGTGTCGGCGACCTCTTGCTGGAAAGTCGGACAGCTTCCAACCGCGATGCCAGTCTGGCACCAATGTTTGTAGCTGGTGCCATCTACCTCTTCTTAGTGGGAGTAGTGACGCTGGCTTCTAAACGCATTGAAAAGAAATTTAACTTTTATAAGTAGGAGGGGCCAATGTTATTAGAGCTAAAAAATATTTCCAAACAGTTTGGCCACAAGCAAATTTTCAAGGATTTCAACCTTCATGTAGAAGAGGGAAAAATCCTGGCTATTGTAGGCCCTTCTGGTGGTGGTAAAACCACCCTCCTGCGGATGTTAGCTGGCCTTGAGACCATCGATTCTGGTCAGGTTATCTATCAGGGGCAGGAAGTCCCCCTCAATCACCTTGAGTCCGAAAATATTCTGGGCTTCGTCTTCCAAGATTTTCAACTCTTTCCTCATTTGACGGTTCTGGAAAATCTGACCCTGTCTCCCATCAAGACCATGAGCGTGACTAAGGAGGAGGCTTCCAAAAAGGCCCAGGAATTGCTGGGTAAGTTGGGCCTAGAAGAGCAGGGCAAGACCTACCCTTTCTCCCTTTCAGGAGGTCAGAAGCAACGGGTGGCCTTTGCCAGAGCCATGATGATTGACCCGAAAATCGTTGGCTATGATGAGCCTACCTCGGCTCTGGACCCCGCCCTTCGCCAAGAAGTGGCTAAATTGATTGTCCAGAACCGTGATCTCGGGATTACTCAGATTGTTATCACCCATGATATGGATTTTGCTCAAGAGATAGCCGACCATATTGTGACCATTAACCCTAAATAGATGAAGGGATAAAGCATGAGAAAATTATCCAAAAGTCTTGCCCTTGGGGTCTTGCTCTTATTTGCGGCTCTAGTTCTTGCTTCCTGTAGTTCGCGGTCCAATTTCGCAACCGAGACCGATCAGTGGCAGACTTATAGCAAGGAAAAGACCATTAAGATTGGCTTTGATGCCACCTTTGTTCCCATGGGCTTCGAAGAAAAAGACGGGAAATATACTGGTTTCGATGTTGATTTGGCCAATGCTGTCTTTAAGAAATATGGGATTAAGGTTGAATGGCAGGCTATTGACTGGGATATGAAGGAAACCGAGCTTAAGAACGGAACTATCGACCTGATTTGGAATGGCTATTCCGTGACCGATGAACGTAAGAAGGAGCTGGCCTTCACTGAGCCCTACATGGTCAACCAACAGGTTGTTGTGACCAAGAAGTCTTCGGGGATTTCTAGCATCGCCATGATGGCTGGCAAGTCCTTGGGAGCACAGGCAGGTTCCTCCGGCTATGATGCCTTTGAAAGTCAGCCTGACCTCCTTAAAAACAAGGTCAAGGATAAGAAGGCGGTTCAGTATTCCACCTTTACCCAGGCTTTGATTGACCTACAGGCGGGTCGGATTGATGGCCTCTTAATTGACCGAGTTTATGCCAATTACTACCTGGAGCAGGAAGGAAAATTAGACCAGTATAACATTATGCCGGCTGGTTATGAGGCAGAAAGCTTCGCCGTCGGGGCTCGCAAGTCTGATAAGACCCTGGTTAAAAAAATCAACCAAGCCTTCAAGGAACTCTATCAGGCTGGCCAATTCCAGAAGATTTCCAAGAAATGGTTTGGTGAAGACGTGGCTACCAAACAAGTCAAAAATAAATGATAAGAATAAAAGCTAGGCTCAGCCTGGCTTTTTTGATAGTCTTTGAAAATCAAAAGAAGGATAAGCCAAACCATCAGCCAATAAAGGAGATGTAAACTTATACCCAATTAAAATCAAAGTTTGCATCTTTGATACTTTCTAACGTAGCAAGTTCATCAGCGATTAAAAATCACTGATGAACTACGGTAATCGCTATGGCGACTTACCTAGCTACCTTACTAATTCCCTTTTCAAAATAATATCGATTTTGAAAAGGGAATGTCGTTTAAAAGTGCGGACGCAAGAAGAAATTATCCAGTGGATGATTTCTTGGAACTCACGTAGTTTCATTACGACACGAGGTTAGGCTAGCCGATTTTACTGGCCTAACCGAGTTAATCAGGGGGCTAGTCAATTTTCGTAGAGATTGGCGTTAGATATTTGCTACTTTAGTAGCTGATATCTTTGC